>MFNV01000001.1 GCA_001782165.1 Candidatus Levybacteria bacterium RIFCSPHIGHO2_01_FULL_41_15
AAAGTAATCTTCATTGGATTATATGTGTATACTATCCCTTTCAGAATCCTGAATCAAGTTCAGAACTTTGAAAGGGGGCCGTCCGGAGGACGGCCTTAGATCTTCTTGAGTCTTGAGGCACCATATGCCTGGGTCCGTCCTGAATCCAGTTTGACGCGGACGGCACCGTCCTTCTGGATGTCTTGAATGGTTCCAGGACCGCGGCCTAAAACCTCGACTCGAACGTCTTTCCAGTATCCTCCTTCAGTGGCTTGAGCAATCCTCATTTCAACTTGCAGTCGCTGCTCAATCACTGCACGGGCATGCTGGACATTCCTGATGGATGCTGGTGAAATCTCCAACCTATTCAACAACTCGGAAAGAATCTCAGCCTTCTCAGATCGAGAAGTAGTCCGGAACATTTGAAGACGTCTCTGGTAGAGCGCATCCACTTCTTGAACGTTCATGTTTACCTCTCAAAGAACTCGGCCCGCCAGAGGCGGGCAAGAAACCATCTTGCCTCGCTTCGCTCATCGAAGCGGGTCCCCTTTCAGAATCTTCGATTCTTCGAAAACTTTGAAAGGGGGCCGTCCGGAGGACGGCCGTGAATCCGGCCTAGCGTCGCCTGACTGACCAGCCGATGGTGCCGTTGACAACCGTCGGCTCAACCAGTGAATCGGTTGTGAACTGAAGTCCGCAACCACTCGCGTACGGATACGCGTTGATGCGGATCGTCACACCGCTGGCCACCTCTTCGACAAAGACCTCGTTGGTCGGGTTCTTGTAAACCCGCAAGTTCCCGTCCTCGAAAAGGATCGGGAAACCCTCGTTGCCGTGCCAGAACTTCCCTGACATCGCTGCTGCCTGTACCATCACTCACCTCCAATACGAATATTATAGCATGTTTTATCTTAAATCGTCAAGTGCAAAAATGGCTTACATTTGTTAATATTTAGGCCTTATGCTAAGTATTGGTATGGTATGAACACAATGCGACATGGGTTAGATAGCAATAGCATTAAATACATACCATTCCACTTCACGATAAAACTCCCTCCACCTTGTTATGAAAGGGACATCATAAGCCGGGACCATCAAGGCCGAATACTAAGATCAGTTCCTCCTCGTAATCGTTAGAGCGACAACTCGGGTAAAGTAAAAGAGTGTACCCTCGGCAGGAGTTGAACCTGCAATCTTGACGATAGAAGCGTCCAGCTTTATCCATTAAGCTACGAGGGCGTGTGCCTTTGGAAGGAGTCGGACCTTCTTCTCTCCCTTTTCAGAGGAGTGCTCTACCATTGAGCTACAAAGGCAAAAACAAAAATCCGCCCAGAAGCCCCACGGTTAGGTGGTTCTTCTTAAGGCGGATTATTGTCTAAACGATTGGGATTGCATTGTTACATTCAGGATACCATAGAGTATCTATCCGTGCAAAACAAAAAACTCCCCAATTGGAAGTTCTTTGCGAGAATAGCGAGTTACTTGAAGTAAGACAAGATTTCGTCGCTTGTATTGGTCTTCGTTCGCTCCTGTGCCCTCCTAGATGCTCCCATAATGCTCGGCACAGCTCTCGGTATATCCAGTAGACCATTGATTGCTTTTTACGGCATACGCCGACTATTACACAACCCCCGTCTTTGATTGAAAATCAAAGAATACCGACTCTCACTATTCCAAATACTTTATAGCAGATTTTACCCCACCCTGCTACTCACTATTCCTCAATGTCCTTTGCCGCAAGATATTAATTTCCACGCTTTTATTACTGGCTCGCAGATAGTTTTAAACTTGCTACCGTTCCATATCACATAGCGTGGACTGTCTCCTGAACTGTCTCTTCCATAACAAGGGGTATAATCACCATCTGAAGAAAAACACTGTGGGTCTATTGGATCAAAGATAACAAGAAAACTACTTTCAAGGTAATCAGAATAATATCGCGCTCCATGCTCATGAAAAACTTTACCTGTAAGGCCATCAATAATAAGTGTGCCTGGATTTCCAGTCCCATACCCACTCATTAAGTAGTGTCCTCCCATATCATAGGTGGTTGCCTTATTTACCCAATTTTCTGTAAGCGTCCAATATCGCATACCATAAGGATTGCTTTCATGAACTAATTTGGGTTTTGGTGGAATCGGATAAACTTTGGCTGGGTAATCTTCAAATTTGGGGAGAGATTCCATAAGAGCAATATATCTTGGATCCTCGGATATATTTGGAGTAGATGTTGGAGTTGATTGACTATCACTTATCAACGCGGCACCAGACTGACTATTCCCTGCTTGCTTAAAATAGAAGACCGCAACTAAAATCAGCACTCCTAAAATAACTTTAGCCTTGTTTTGTTTTAACCAGTTCATGGCTGATTTATTCCCAAAACAACTTTGGAAAGATGTCATTATAAAAGTTGCTATCGCGAATAAGAGTTTTAAAATCTGTCATAAATTCTTCTCTCGTCACGAATTTACTTGGGTCTTCGTGCCCTTGCCAAACATAATCTAAGTATTGAGATACTGAGTTCTTATTACCTGAGTAAATGAGATCTAACACATCTGACAGAATCCAAGGCATAACTTTGTCATTATACCTAGGATAGTTATCAATTGCAGGCCAAAAAACTTTGGAAGCCATTTCCTTCAACTCTGCCCTAGAAGGTGTGGGCTTGCGCATTAAATTGGGATCAACCTCGTAGGTATTGGTTTTTCTGTTTAGGCTTAAAATAACTTTTGGAGAGCCTCTAGCTCCTCCCCAATCAGCAAAATAGAAGCCAGCATCCCAGGTTATAATTTCCCTAACACCATCACCATTTAAATCGGACAAACTAATATCGGCATCCTCAACATCAAAGTTCCACAATACAGACAGTTTTTCTCCTAGCTCTATAATGCGTATCGTGTCGCAACAATGTGCACCGCCAGACCAACCCCTAAAAACAAGCTCAGGTATGCCGTTATTCGTTATATCTTTAAAGGCAAATTCAATAAAATCATGGGCATTGTATAGTCGGCCAAAGTCATCTTTATTCTTCAAAAATTCATCCAATGCCGTGTAAAAATGCACATCGGTTCCGCTATATAATTGCACTCCGTTTTTTAAAATTTTTATGTCTATAGCATATTCAAAGTCCTGCTTATCGTGATATGTGGTTACTGCTATGTCGTAATTTCCGATCTTTTCCTTTGTTTCAATTTTTTGGGGAGCAGCGTTTTTATAAGTGTCAAAGTCAAAAGATTTGGTAGCGACAGATTCTTTAACTGATGGGTAAATAATTGCCTGATTGTTGTCTTGAGGAGGATATTCTGTCCCCAAATAAGTAAGAGTAATTATCAAAGAAGCAAAGACAACTAAAGAAAATACCGCTTTACTCCAGTTTTGTTTTAGCCAAATCATATTTATTTTATTCGATGTCGTCATTCTTTCTACCGGCACATATTCCTGCAAAGGCTAGGCCAAATAATAACATCACACCGGACTCTCTAAGAACCTTTGCCCAATTAGGTATATCCAAGCCTCTCGTATCTTCAATATACTTCTCGCCACAAGGCCCCCTATCATCGTTTTGGCACACAATGTCTCCAGTATCAATCATGGGGCCGTGGGGCATGTAGTGATTAACATAGTAGCCGAGCCCGAATACTATAACAAAAGTCGACCAAATGGTTATTGATATGCCCAACCTAAGCCTCTCGGGTAGCTTCTTGGTTACAAGGAGCCAAATTACCAGTCCGTAGATAAGCGACGCTATCCAAAATGAGTCTGATTGCAAATAAGACAAGGACACTGCACAGGCGGCCAAAACAATCTTCCCCCAATTTTCTTTTATCAAATTCATAATTATTTATACGCCTTTGGACCAACACATTCTCCCTCCGTATCAAGTTCACCTAGAGACGTGTAACAAACGAAGTTATTTTCATCACCAACCAACTCAAGGCACCTGCAAACATTTTCTGGTTCACCTCTACTCATCCCTATAAATATTGCTAAACCAAGAATCAAAAGTCCTATTAGAATTTGATATTTTTCGCTCATATGCTTTCGCAGGCGATACCATCACTATCGCGATCTAGGTCATGGTAGTCGGAATCTGGGCCACCCTCGTCCTCAAAAAATTCTTGTGCCTCGGCTTGAGATGAGAAATCTCCACAATCTCTGTCTCCATATTCTTCATAGGAACGCTTCGTCGACGGATCATCAAAACGTTTATAGTTTTCTATAGAATCTTCCGAGTCACCACTAAATATCCAAATTCCACCTCCGATTATCAGTCCCCAGACTATTAATCCAACAAAAGTATCTTTCATAATTACCAAAACTTTAATTTATTCCAGAAACTTTTATTAACTTTGGGGGTAGCTGTTGGTGTGGGAGTTGGGGTTAGCGTTGTTGAGGCAGAAGCATCGAGAAAACACAAGTTTCCTTTTTCTATGTATCCTTCATCACATAACCAAGCATTTTTACCATCATTGGCGGGGTGTGAATTTGTGGGAATTTTTATGCATTTATTTTTATAAAGCATATGCCCAAGGTCACATTTAAGATTAACTTTTAAAGTAGGCATGGGGGTTGGTTGTAATTTGGGGATGAGTATTTTCGTTGATTGCGGAGTACTATAAGGAGTCGGCATGTATACAGGAACATAAATATCATCCTCTTCTTTGAAAGAGAAGTTCGAATCCACTCGTTCTCTAGAAGTTATATCGCATGTCTCATTATCATCTTGAAGTACAATTTTATCCCACTTGTCTAGATCGAAATCTGTACCAAGATTTAATACTATTCTCTGATTCAGATACCTTCTAAATGAAGATGAATAACATCCTGAATTATACGAGATTAGATAATACCTATAGTCATAATCGCTTTTGATAATCGCCTTTCTGGCGTCAGTGTCTAATTCCTTAAGAGTAAAGTAAACATTATTCTGTTTTTTAACGCACTGACTGGAATCATTAAGAGTGTATCCGCTATCACATTCACAAGTATTGCCTGAATCGTTATAGCTAGAATACAGGCCGTGCCTAGAACGGCAAAGAATGTCTCCATTTGTGCATTTGCCACCACTAATTACATAGCCGTACGAACACTCACACTTACCACCATAAGTACTCCTAGCATTGTACCCATATTGGTCCTTACAAGATTGATCTTCTGAAATACATTGAGTTCTACCGATAGAATCTTTACCGAAGAGATAGCCGTACGAACACTCACAGGAATTACTTGTAGAATTATATCTGGAGTTGTAGCCGTATTTATCATGACAAACAGTGTTTCCGTAAACACAAGTTGTTTCACCAAAAATATCCTTTCCAAATACATAACCGCTCATGCACTTACAGTTTCCGGAAAGGTAATCATAGGTTGCCCAAATACCATAGTCTGAGCACTCGCCATAAGCTTGCGAGTTTGATGGCAAGAAAAAAGCCAAATAAATAACAAAGCAAGTGCAAACAACAAACCAGTTTTCTTTTATCCATTTCATTGGTTTAGGCAAATGTCATAGGCATCTTCTTGAGATGAATATTCCTCACAGCCTTCGTTAAATGAATCAGAATCACCATCACAATAACCGCCGCCGTTTTGTTCAGCCCATTCGAAGCCAGCATAGTGTCCTGATCCGTAACCGTAAGGATTTGATGGCTCTAAATCGCCACAGTCACGAGATTCTTCGTAAGTTTCGTAGCTTGGATGTTCCTGCATTATTTGTGTGGAACTATCATCTCCCTTAAACAATGAATAGGCACCCCAAATTATAAAAATCAAAACAATGAAACCGACCCAGCTGAATCCTCCGTCACTTGTCCCATATCCCATTTCCCTTAACTCTACGGCTTCCTCGGCATCTACACCTTCTTCATCCATAATACTTTTTACATCTTCGGCTTCTTCTGCATCTAAATCATACTCGTCCATCAACTCATGTACCTCATCTGAGTCATCATCAAGCTCATCGGCATAATCCTCGTCTAAGTTTTCAGATTTAGTTGTCACTTATTTAATTAGCTATGCAAGAGTTCCTAACCCGCTTATAGCCTGAGTTGCAATACCAAGAAGAACCGTAAATAGTCGCATTGGCAGGAGCTATCACTTGTTGACACGAGTTATTAACCCGCCTAAAACCGTCGTTGCAATACCATGAGGAGCCGTAAATTGTGGCGTTCGCTGGAGCGACTACCTGCTGACACGTGTTGCCAGATTTTCTAAAACCATCATTACAATACCAACTTGAGCCATAGATAGTAGCGTTCGCTGGAGCGACTACTTTATCGCAAGAATTTCCATTTTTTCTGTATCCATCATTGCAATACCATGACGAACCATATACGGTGGCATTTGCCGGAGCAATTACTTGCTCACAGTAATTACTAATTTTCCTGAAACCATCGTTGCAATACCAACTCGATCCATAAATGGTTGCATTCAATGGAGCAACTACCTTTTCGCAACCACTACCAATTTTTTTATATCCATCATTGCAATACCAAGATGAACCATAAATAGTTGAGTTGGGCGGGGCAACTATTTTTGGAGTAGTAGTTGCCACTGGGACTGTGTAGGAGGGCACCGATCCGGTAGACCCAGAGTTTTTGTAATAGTTATTTAAATAAGTGTCTGGATTGCCCGGAGCTACTTTGCCTGTATATGGATTAGTGTTACCAGGGAAGCTGTAATTATTATAGGGATTACCATCAGGGCTGGAACGATAATGTGGTTGGACATAAGTCCCATTCTTTCTAAAATATCCGTCTACACGAACTGCGGCATCTGCAAAATTAAAAGACACTAATATTGTGAAGAGGATAATAAGTGATGTAATAATTTTTTTCATAAAGTTAATCGCTATAGAAGGTACCAAGTATCCAAACAATAATTATAATTGCATAAACAATCCAAATCCAAGGAAACATAACCGCTAACGAGATAAATAAACCTATTAAAATCAGTATAAGAAACCACATAAACACAAAGCCCGCCACAGGTCCCCAGCTTACGCCGGACATACCGGTTTCCCAGTATGGCGATCAAGCAACCCTATGACGGGGTCTCTGTGCTTGATCGTCCTGTTGCCATGCCATAGAATCTAGGGTTTAGGCACGAATTGTTATGGTTTTAATATACTCCAAAGCAGTTTATGAAGCAAACAAGCGACATCTCGGGTAAACCTTGAAAAAGATAGGAAAAAATGTAATTTTAAAGGCATAAATTACTATTACCAAAAATTAAAATGACTCAAGGCCCACAACAAAAAATACTTTGTGTTATTGCAAAACTCCTTGAGGAGTATGAACTTTGTCCCGACGGCACCCGTGAGTTAGAGATGCTTTTTTACAACTTAAAGCAACACTGCGATTTAGAATATCATCAGGTTGAAAATATACTCAAAAAACTCAAACAGGAAGGAATTATTGAAGATTTTGAGCACTTATCCGACACTATCTAACTTATGGGAACCCTTAAAATACAAATTCCATTAGATTTCAAAAAACGGTGTCAGGATTTTATTTTGGCCATTGAATCTAAACAGAAAGCAGGGAAACCAATAATTACCGCTCCCGAAGAACGATTTTATAGAGAAATATGTTGGGCTTTGCAGAAAATCAAAACGGAAGAACTCCGACAGCCAACAGGCAAACCCTTTGAGATTGTTTTTGAGGTAAGACCCATTATAGGAACTGGGATACCCCCCATTGAGGTCAGGCAAAAAATGTTATTCAAGGTTCAGGAGTTAGGAGGCATAAAAATTATTGACAGTAAGTCATATGACAGTACTTATGGCGTAGATTTTGTTCACATAGTTGAGGTTTTACAACCAAAATTTAATGAGATTTATAAGAAATACGAAGAGCTGGTAGCCGATTTAGAACAACGGGCTGTTCCTCCCCAGAAAACACCGCTTGTAGTATTAAAGGGGTACTCGAATAAGGTATCCAAAAATGCCGATCCTCTGGTGTTGGGGGTTAATGAATATTCAGAAGAAAATCTGCAAAGGTTTAGCAAAATAATAACTTTAATTTCAAATCAAATTGAACTTGATGGCTGGAATAGGCTGACAAATGTTGTCAAAATACCGTTCGTGACACTGGAAAGGTCGGGATTTGGTTACCAAGAAATGAGGTCAATTTTAGGCAGTATAAACAAAATTAGAAATGAAAAATTTTTTGCCATTCTGAATGAACGACCTTACGAAGAGGTTGAACAGCCCGTTTTTCCACGGAGTATTTGGTCTGATGATAGCAAGCGTATTGAGGAAATTAGAAAAGAAAAGGCGTTACACAAGTGGTTAAATAGAGAGGGTAAATTTAAGGGGGTTTCTGAAGATGATTTGAAAAACAAACTTGTGTTAGAGTTCTCAAAAATGGGTCAGAACCCCATAGAGACACTGAAAAACTGGAAGAATGAGATTGATAAAAAAATTATACCTGTCCCGGATGTAATGAAGACACGGATCGGTGTTGAAAGCGAAGCTGGTATTGGCTACTATCGCACATCTGCCTCAGGGAGAATCGAAATTGGAGGAGTTGAAGATCAGCCATTTCGCTTGCTAAGGTCATTAACTGAGCCGGTTGGAGTAGCCAAGAGCACTGAAACAGTTTTTGAGGCTATACGAGAGAAAATAAAGAACAAGAGCAAACGTGGTACCTACACTGAAACTTTGGATCATCGGAAAAAAGTCGAGCTGATAAAGTATGCAATAAAGGAACTTCAAAAGAATAAGAAGCTTAAGAGATGTGGTCTGAGGATTATATGGATTGAATTGGAGAAAAAACTCGTGGCTGAACCCTTACCAGAGGGTTAAAGAGTAGCCCAGAGGAGGAAAAATAAAGAGTGAGTTTTTGGGGCATTGAACAATGCTCTTTTTTGTTTCCTCTGATCTCCTCTAAATGATGGGGCAAGAGGTTGTTGTCTAATGGTAATAAAAATAACAATTACCATGACAACCGAGCAAAACAATTCTTATAAATGTTCTGATCTGGCCTTAGCAACGGTCATCTCGCTTTCCTATCCTATCGAAGCTATAGACCGACTCAATCCAAGAAAGGCAGAGTTTATATTTAAGCGAGATGACGGACTGGACACCCTTATCGAAAATTATTGGCGTGGCGAACTCAGGGTCGAGCCACAAACATATTTTAACCAGTTGCGAATAATAAAATCCCGTCTTTACGGGGCCGAATAATCATAACCAAAAATGACTATGAAAATTAATCAAAACCCACCAATTAGCGACGAGTTGTACCAGCAGTTGATTGGCCTCGAACGAGATTGGGAGAACTCGCAAGTGAGGCTCTCCGACAAAGAACTGCTGACCATTTTCCCTGAAGCCAAGCCAGTCATTCCAGAAAAGCTACAAGAATGGCAATCGATCCGAGACGAGATCACTACCAGCATCAAGAAAAAACTAACCATTATAAAGCGATCTGGGGCCGACGAAGGCACGCAATTCTTTTGGCGAGAATGGATCAAACTCAATGACGGCGAGAAGCTGGTCGAAGCTGATGTCCATGTCTCCCGATTGAAACGATTGCTCTATCTCATCCGGGATCAGCCGAAATCAAAGCATCGAATTTCGGAAGAACAGATACAGCAAGCACGACTAGTCCCTTTAGATAAGTTTATAGACGGACCTATTAAAAAACATGGAAAAACGTGGATTGGGTTGTGCCCATTTCATAAAGAGAAACATCCATCGTTCTGCGTTTATCCGAACACCAATCGCTTTTGGTGCTACGGACAATGTAATGACGGTGGAGATGCAATAAAGTTCGTGAGACTACTTCACGGTTACTCATTTCGAGAGGCTGTAAAGTATCTCCTCGGACAAAAATAACAATGAATATGAATACTGACCAAGCGTTAGAAAATAAAATACAGGAGATTGAAAAGAGCATCCCCGAACCTCGAACTCCTATCAGTTTTGAGGAGTTAGAGCGTAGGGTCAATAGATGGCTCCTTATCCAAGACAAAGGCCTCCTGAAGGTCATTTTGGGGGCTGTAGTGGCGAATAAACTAGAGGGTGACCCAGTATGGATGTTCATCGTGGCCGCCCCGGGTGGGACCAAGACGGAGCTTATCCGAGGGTTGGCCAAGATCGAGGGTATCTACTCTATCTCTGATCTCACTCCACAGACATTTTTGAGTGGTGAGCGAGGCAAGACTGGTAGCTTACTTCTTCGTCTCCCCTATGGCACTATCCTGACCTACAAGGATTTCACGACTGTTCTCTCAATGCACCGAGACAAACAGCAAGCGATTATTTCCCAGCTCCGAGAAATCTTTGACGGCTACTACCGTAAAGAGTTTGGCACTGGTGAGACAAAGACATGGGAAGGCAAGCTCGGCTTTATTGCCGGAGTAACTTCGGTCATTGATCGGCACTACGAAATCTATTCAGTCTTAGGTGAACGCTTTATTCAATACCGGCCTATCCAAGCGAAGGATGTAGATATGGCAATCCGAGCTATCAAGAACAGTGGCCAAGAGAAAGCAATGCGAGAAGATATTCAGAATGCCACCGCTGATTTCCTATCCAGCATTCATCTACCGACTGAAAAGGTCGCCCTGCCTGATGACCTGCAAGAAAGGATTGCCTACATGGCTGCACTTTGTGTAAGAGCTCGAAGCGGAGTTATCCGTGATGGTTATTCTACTCGTGAAATCGAACTTATTCCTGAAGCTGAGTTACCAACTCGGTTAGCCAAACAACTCATAACCCTCCTGATAGCCGTCTCACTTATTGATGGTCAGCCTCCTGAATCAAACTACGAGCTGATTTGGAAGGTTGCCATGGATAGTGTGCCTCAGAAACGTCGTCGAGTATTGGAGATGCTTATCACTGCCGACAGGAAACTTGAGACCGCTGAAGTGGCTACCAAAATAGGTTACCCGACCAACACGACTCGAAGGGTCCTTGAAGACCTGCACGGCTTGAAATTGGCTGATCGTGAGCACGAAGGCCAAGGCCATGCTGACAAGTGGCAAATCAGTGAACACGCTCGAGAATTGTTAGATAGGGCACTGCCACCCACCCTAAGAGATACCTTAACAAAACTTAACATTCCAGAAAGTTTACCCGAAACGTCGGACGACTTGTTAGCAGAAGCTGAAGCTCTGTTTGAAGCACCGATTCAGGACACCTTACCCGAAATGTCAGACAACTAATATGGCTACTAAAAATCATACTGATAAACAGGTTCAAAAACAGGATACAAAGCCAGTTGAGATTCTCACAAGAGAAGAAGCTACTGCTAAGTTGAATAAGTGCATAAGCGCTCCCGTAGATCCGAACGATCTTATAGATAATTTTAGAAAAGAGGTTCTTCCGGGCATAAGAAGTGAAGATAAGAAGGAAAGAAAAAAATGGTTGGATGAATTTTCCAAAAAATCATACCAATATGCGATGAGTGTTGGTCTCCTTAATCACTATCATGTTGCGGAGACGACAGCAGAACGGAGACAGCCACTGCTTCTATCTATAACCCGAGAGTTAATAAAAGAACACGACTGCAAAACTGTAAGTGAAATCTTATTGGCTGAAATGGCCGCCATTCATTACGGTCGGATGCTTTCATATTCAATAATGCTTAGTGCTAACTCTCAAACAGGAAGTAATCCAATAACACATGAAAGAAATGGCCTATACAGCGCCTTTGGAAAAGAAATAGAGCGAGCAAGCAGACAGTATCTTGCAACTATCTCTACACTTAAACAGCTCAAAAATCCACCTATTGAAATCAATGTAAAAGCCAAGACTGCTTTCGTGGGTCAAAATCAGCAATTCAATGCTACCCAAGAGATTAAAACCAATGACCCTCAATAATTTAGGAAAAACTGTGGAACAGAGTCAGAAAATAAGAATCTCTGATTTGTTATTGAAAATTAAGAAATCAGTGTTTGAAAACTCAATTGAAATATCAGGTAAAAATATCGAACTTACTACATCCAAGACTGGAAATGGAGGAACCCGATATTGGTTTAAATGTCCTGCCTGCTTACGACGGTCCGGCACACTGTTCAATACCCTAAATGGCACGATCGGTTGCCGTGTGTGCCTGAATTTGAGCTACAGGAAGCAGAGATACAAGGGTATGGTCGAGAGTTCACTATTGACCAAGTAAACGTTATAATGGACATACTACACAAAAGTTTAAATAATGATGCCCAAAAACTCGAACATAAAGAGGGGCAACGAGAGCTTTTGTGTAGTAACAAAGCATCACATCGTTGTCCCCCTTTGTGTTATGAGCAGGTCGCTGAACCAGACCTCCAAGCCATAGATCGGGCATACGATATCCTCTTTGAGGAAGTGCTCCGACAAATCGAATATGAAACTAATCGCAACATACGCCCGAGTCTCAACCTCAAAACAGGAGGAGGAGCAGACGATCAAAACTCAGCTCAATACTCTTGAGGAGTTTTCTAAAAAGAACGACTACACAATCGTTCAGTCTTATATTGATGAGGGTTGGAGCGGAGATATCCTCGCTCGCCCATCGCTTGATCAGCTTCGCCAAGAAGCCAAAGAGAAGAAATGGGAAGCTGTTCTAATCTATGACCCAGATCGTTTAGCCCGCCGATATTCATATCAGGAGTTGGTTATGGACGAGCTCCGAGAAGCTGGTATTGAAGTTATCTTCGTAACTATATCAGCACCTAAAAATCCCGAAGATAAAATCCTTCACGGTGTCCGGGGTCTATTTGCAGAATATGAACGTGTAAAGATCACTGAACGTTTTCGCTTAGGTAAACTTCGTAAAGTAAAAGAGGGTCATATCCTTACCACAGAAGCTCCCTATGGATATACTTATATCCGGGGAGATCGAGAAAAGAGGCTTCACGGCTACTATGTAATAAACGAGGAGGAAGCCAAAATTGTCAGAATGATATTCAGCTGGATAGCTAACCAGCATATGGCTATCCGAGAAGTCGTCCGTCAGTTACAACAAAGAGGAATTGCTCCTCGCAAGAGCAAACGAGGTGTTTGGAATACAAGCTCGTTACACAACATGCTTCGGAATAAAACCTATATCGGAGAGGGGCATTGGGGTGCTTCCTACTCTGTTGTGCCTGAAAATCCTATCAAGATAGAAAAATATAAGAAGCTACGAAAGAGCAGTCGCCGAATGAGACCAGAAGAAGAATGGATCGCTTCCAAAATCCCTGTTCCAGCCATTATGGATGGAGACTTATTTGACCGAACCCGGGCACAGCTCAAAAAGAACTCCGTATTTTCTGCTCGCAATAAGAAGTATGAATACCTTTTAAGCGGTAAGGTCTTCTGTGATTGTGGCAGAACTCGAAGCGGAGCCGCTCAACAAAAAGGAAAACATCTCTATTATCGCTGTAATGACAGGATCTATTGCTTCCCAATGCCTCGAACTTGTATGGATAAGGGTGTAAACGCCAAGGTAGCCGATGATATGGTCTGGACCAAGATAGCAGAACTTATGAGTTCACCCGAAAAGATGGAGGCTCAGGCTAAACGTTGGACCAACACACGGCAATCCAAGATGCGATCCTCTATTGGAGATATTAAATCTATTGAAAAAGACATCGGTAAACTCAAAGACCAAGAGGAACGTTTTAATAAAGCTTACGGGGCTGGCTTATTTACGCTCGACAAACTGAAAGACTACACAGCTCCCCTTCGGAACCGTCTTGTTCTATTAGAAGCTCAGGTAACCAATGCTCAACGAGAAGAAGATCATATCAATTCTTCTGCCTTACCTAACAAGATGGAGATCTTGGCCTTTTCAAAAATCGTAACAGCGAAGTTGGCTAAGTTGAATTTTGAGACAAAAAGAGGCATAATTACGCAGATTTTAACTAAAGTTATTGGCTCGCAGGAAAGGTTAGAGGTCTACGGACATCT
Organism: Candidatus Levybacteria bacterium RIFCSPHIGHO2_01_FULL_41_15; assembly: GCA_001782165.1. GTDB lineage: Bacteria > Patescibacteriota > Microgenomatia > Levybacterales > UBA12049 > 2-01-FULL-38-13. The sequence continues at coordinate 13,856 of MFNV01000001.1, forward strand.
GCCCATAACCCCTAGCCATGTCGCATTAAGTGCTAAGTATCGGCATCGTCGGTCTGCCAAACGTGGGAAAGTCTACCCTCTTTAAGGCGCTGACCAACAAGCAGATCGACATTCAGAATTATCCGTTTACGACCATCGACCCAAATGTCGGTGTTGTTGCCGTACCCGATGAGCGCGTCGATAAACTGGCAGAGTTTTCAAAATCAAACAAGAAAGTTTATACCACCATCGAGTTTATTGATATTGCCGGCCTCGTCAAAGGCGCCTCGCATGGTGAAGGTCTTGGCAATAAATTTCTTGCCAATATCCGAGAAGCGGATGCGATAGCCCAGGTTGTGAGAGCCTTTGACGACTCGAACATCACCCATGTCCATAATCGAGTAGACCCGACCCACGACATAGGGATCATCAACACCGAATTGATTCTGGCCGACCTTGATACGGTGTCAAAGCGAATTGAAAAGACAGTGAAGCTGGCTCGTGCGGGTGATAAGGAAGGCGTTGTCGAACTGGCGATACTTGAGAAATTCAAGAAAAATATTGAGAACGGAAACCTCATTAGCCAACTCGCCCTGAGCGAAGTCGAAGGGAAGCTTGCCAAGGAACTTAACCTCCTCAC
>MFNV01000002.1 GCA_001782165.1 Candidatus Levybacteria bacterium RIFCSPHIGHO2_01_FULL_41_15
TTCCTTAAATTCCATTCCGCCAGCAAGTGCACCAAGTACTTCCTCAACAGTTAGTCTTGTGCCGGCAATTATTGGTTTCCCAAAGCGAATTTTAGAATTAACAATAATATTTTTCATATTTTTATTGTAGCACGTTTGTTGTGTCAGTCAAGGAGCTGAACTGGCAGGGGACATCGGTATCTTTCGATGACATCCTTGGAGTGTAATGTGGTTTTCGATTACAAGTTAGGGGCCGGGGTTTAGAAGGCTTGTTCCTGAGGGGGCAGGTTTTAATTTAATATACGTTTTGGAACTTATCACCTGCGCGTATAAAATTAGATTGAGTTTTTTTCCAAATTCGGCGATCGCAGGTTTATTATCTGTCAGGCTTCCAATTTCGTCTCCCTGTTTGACGGATGCAGACGAAGTGGCAACTTTAAATGAACCTTTCGGCAGTTCGTAAGTTGCTATTATATTTCTTCCTTGGTTTTCTATGGTTATTAAAGTTGAAGCTTGAGTAGATTCTCCGCCTGAGAATTTAATATCGCCGTCAATTGCTGCCAAGATGGGTTCATCTTGGGCCAAATCGGCAAACGCAACTGCCGAGAACGAGGCAATTTTGCTTCTCGGTTCATTTATTGCAATTCCCTTTGCGCAAAGATCTTTTTCAACCGGGCATCCTAAAAAAGGAAGCGTTGTTCTTAATCTTCTGTTGATTTCCTCTTGACTTAATACTGGTTTTGCTTGGGTTTTGTTCTCAGATATTATCTTTTGTTTTGGCAGAAAGGAGAAGAAGGGGAGGGAGTCGGAGACAGGAAGGATATTAAAGTAGTTTAGGGCTCCGAAAATCACAAGCAGTGCAAAAATAACGGAGAATACTTCTATTAAACCAACCTCAAAAAATAGAAACCCATTGAATTTTTTTTCTTGCGGAGTTTGAGGAGGCTGATTAACATCCATTCTTTTATGGTATGGGAGAAGAAAGAAATTGTCAAATTGTCAGATTGTTGAATTGTTATACCCGGGGAAGAAGTCGAGCTTAAGTTATCTATCTTCAAGATTTTGCTAAATCCTCTGGGGTTGCAAAATGGTACCAGTTGGAGAAGTAGCGCTCCGCTCGAAATTCCTTTCCTTGCCTTAGTGCTTCTACCAATACTTGGCTTAGAAATTTTAAATCTGAAGGAACTCTCTCTGCTATGTTTAAAAATTCATGATCATAAAAAGCAATGCCTATTTCCCTAAATTGACCGAGAGCCCAATTGGGCGTTGGAGGATATGTAATCTCTATAACTTGAGAATCCGATATTGATACCAATGCATGAGTGGGTGCTTTTTCATGAAGGCTGCTGATAGATATTGAGCCAATCATGGTATCGCTTCTATTTTTCTCGTAAGATTCTGCCAGTTTTCTCATAAGTTGTGGGTCACAAATTACATCGCCTGGCGATATAAGAAATGGTCCTCGCAGTAGTTTTTTTGCAAGTAGCAATCTTCTGCACGTTTCAAGGGATTCAGCGCTATGCACATAATTTACAGAAATATTGCCGTATTTTTCTCCTATGATCTCTCTAATTTGTTCTCCGCGATACCCAGTTGCTATTACCACATTCGCTGATCCGAATGCACCGTTTATCGTGTCCAAAATATGTAAGAGTATTGGCCTGTCTTTAAAGGGCAATAAACATTTTTGAGTTGAATCAGTAAGTTCGCCCATTCGGCTTCCTCGCCCTCCTGCTAATATAACCGCATCAACTTCTTTACCCATGTTTATTTCGTAGCATAAAATATTCCAAAAATATTGGTTTCTTCAATGCGGCCTTCTCTCTCCAAGATTTCTTTAAGCTCCTTTTCTACAAACTTTAATATTTCACTCCATTTTGAGTCAGAAAAATTATCATCCCACAAAGACCTAAGCGTATTAAAATAAGCAACATATGGATCAGGAGAATTTAAAGAGATTAAACTTCGATATTTTTTAAGAGTTAAGTTTTTAAAATGTTTTCTAATTAATTCTCCGCTCTCCTCGATGCTAAATCTCCTTGTCGCATCAGGAAACATCGAAAGACCAAAGTGTTTTGCGACAGCTTCTTTTAAAGGCTTGAGTACTTCACTTTTGCTTTTCTGACTGTTTGCACTTAACGCAAATTTTCCTTCTGGTTTTAATACGCGTGCCATTTCTAAGAGGGCTCTGTCAATGTTTGGAACATGATAAATCATATGACATGCGGTAACAACATGAAAACTGTTGTCGGGAAAAGGAATATATTGAGCATCTGCCACAATGAAATCTATATTTAGTATTTGAGAGTCTGCAAGATTTATTGGGCGCTTAAGAATTCCAGAAGAAATATCCATGCCAGAAAGAGTTCCGGAGTGCCCTTTTTCTTTACGAAGTTGTATAAGAAGAGTTCCGTTTCCACATCCAACATCAAGTACAGATTCATCTCCTTTAAGATCTAATCCTTTTACAACTTCTTCCCAAACAATATATCTAGGCCGTGTATTTTCATAAAGAGCCGCTCTTAAGGTTAAATTTTCCCCACTTTTATATGCAGATGAGGTGAGATTAGCTTGATCGACTATTTTTTCTTTTCTTCCAGGCATAATATTAGGCATCGCTGAGTTTATAGCATATTTGAGTACAAAAGTACAACTTATTATTTACGAACCCTTAATTACTCGGAGGTATACCCGGGGAAGAAGTCGAGCTTGATTCTGTCTTTCTCTATTCCAATGTTCTTGAGAACATCAGAATAATTTTGCACGAAGAGTTTGGGACCGGAGACAAAAAAGTTCGGAGATCGGAGCTCAGAGTTCAGAGATCGGAGAACTATTTCATCAATTCGAATAGGGCTTATGAAGTATTGGATCTTAAAATTAGAATTTCTGGCGGTCAGCGATTCAATTTCGTCCTTAAAAACAATATTATTATCTCTATTTGCATACAAAAGGTGAACATTAATTGGAAGTTTATTATAGTCCAAATCAAGTAGAATTGAGCGAAAAGGAGTGATTCCAATTCCGCCTGCAATAAATATGTAGCTCCGGTTTGGGCTTGTTATGACAAAATTTCCATCAGGACCTGCTACTTCTATAGTATCTTCCTTCTGCATTTTGTTCAAACTTTTCTTGAAACTGCTTCCATTTGAACTGATTCTGGTTGTCAGCATTATGTTTTTTTCAAAGGGTGTTGAGGAAATTGTAAAATATCGCGTAACTCCTCTCTCGTCAGGGTTTAAATTTGGTAAGGTGTAAAACATATATTGTCCGGGTTTCCAAGAAAACTCCTCCTCAGCCCTAAACTTAAAAGAATAAACACCTTCTGCTTCTTTTCGTTTTTCAAAAAGAGTCAGTATCATAGCTCATTTGTTCTGAGTTCATGGTTCATTGTTCACAGATACTATAAACTCATAACCCATAACTCATAACTATTATATATAATTGTCAACTGTCAAATTTTTCTGTTATTATAAATCTGTGGGACCTATTTTTTTTGAGATCACCTTAATTATTTCCTTAGCCGCACTATTGTCTTTGCTTTTCAGAGTCTTTAAACAGCCGGCGATCTTAGCTTACATACTGGCAGGAATTATTATTGGCCCATTTGGAAGACTCCAGCTTCAGAGTCTGGATTTTCTTCAGGCAATGGCAGAGTTCGGCATAACGTTTTTGTTATTTATGCTTGGTATGGAACTGCGGTTCAAAGACCTTAAAAGCGTTGGGAAAATTTCTCTTCTGACAGGAATTGCTCAAATAATCTTCACTTCGGTAATCGGTTTTTTCATCGCAGGGGCGTTGGGATTTTCCGGCATAGAGTCTTTGTATATTTCAATTGCCCTGACTTTCTCAAGCACCGTTATTATCGTAAAGCTTCTTTCGGATAAAAAGGATCTGAACAGTTTATACGGAAAAATATCGGTTGGGTTCTTGCTTGTTCAGGATTTCTTTGCAATTTTAATTCTTATGTTCCTTTCCGGATTTGCAAATGGCGGAGTTTTGCCTTCCGATTTTATAGTTGTCTTTCTTAAGGCGGTTTTGTTATTTGCTCTTGTAATTTATTTGAGTAAAAGTTTCTTGCCCAAACTTATTGATTTAGTGGCAAAGTCTTCAGAGACTCTATTTTTATTTAGCATAGCTTTTGCATTAAGCATGTCGGCATTAGTTTCAACAATCGGTTTTTCCATAGAAATAGGAGGATTTTTGGCAGGTTTAGCCCTTGCCAATTCTTCTGAGCATTTCCAGATTCAAGCAAGAACGCGCGCACTTCGTGATTTTTTTGTAACGATTTTTTTTGTAATTTTAGGAATGAGCATGACGTTTGGGGATATAGCAAACGTCTTGACCGCTGCAATCGTTCTTTCCGTTTTTGTTTTAATAGGAAATCCAATCATCGTAATGGTAATAATGGGAGTAATGGGTTATCGAAGCAGAACCTCTTTTATGGCAGGTCTTACAGTTGCGCAAATATCAGAGTTTTCTCTTATTCTTGTTTTCTTGGGAAATAGAATCGGTCATTTAACAAGCGAAATAGTTTCGTTGGTTACTGTTGTCGGAGTTATTACTTTTACACTGTCCACATATATGATATTGGGAGCACGGGATCTTTATAAATTTTTGAGTCCATATCTTGGTTCTCTTGAGATGAGAGGCGGGAAAAGGGTAATCCCGGAGGATGAGGACGGAATTCCCAATCTTAAAAATCATGTTGTTGTAATAGGAGGGGATCAAATGGGGCAAAGTGTTCTTTCCGCCCTTGATGAAATGAATATAGACGTGGTTCTTGTAGATCTTGACCCTGATATAGTAAGAAGGTTTGAGGGGAAAGCTCACAAGCTTTTTGGCGATATTGCGGACTTGGATATTCAGGAAAGAGCAAGCCTTGATTCCGCGCGCCTTGTCATCTCAACGATTCCTGATGTTGAGGACAATTTTTTGATTCTTAAAGAGCTAAAGCATGAAAACCGCAGGGCAAAAATTGTTGTTATGGCCCTTGACACAGAAGAGGCAAGGCAACTTTATAAAGCAGGCGCTGATTATGTCGTCCTCCCGCATCTGGCAGGGGGAAGACAAATCGCAAAGCTGATTGAAGACAATAACCTTGATAAAATTGAGAGTCTTAGGAATAAGGATGTGAAGTTTTTGGGATTGACTGATTGAGGCGTTTTAAAAGCCAAAGAAAAAGCAGAATGTTTCGAAAATTTCATCTTTCAATAAAACTTCCTACTTCATCCTGCCGCAACCATAATATTATTAAAATTTAATTCTGTCAACTAGGATTTTTTAGATCAAAATAGGGAATAAATAGACCATTTTTCTAATTTTTAATTTTTAATGATAGCTTTAAATTCTTTTCCGAATGGTATTCAGTACCTCATCAAGATCTCCGTCCATTATTTTTTCAAGGTTGTGCCAAGATTTATTTATCCTGTGGTCTGTAAGGCGGTTTTGCGGAAAGTTATAGGTTCTAATCTTTTCTGCTCTCATTCCTTTTCCGACTTGGGTTGACTTAAGCTCCGAGACAATTTTGTTCTGCTTCTCAACCTCTTCCTCCCAAAGTTTGGCACGAAGCATTTTCATGGCGTTTTCTCTATTCTGAATTTGAGACCTTTCTGTCTGACAGGTTACAATTATCCCTGACGGTTTATGTTTAAGTCTTACAGCTGTTGAGACTTTATTAACATTTTGTCCTCCGTGTCCGCCGGCTCTGAATGCTTCAAATTCTATATCATCAGGGTTTATATGAAGATCTATGTCCTCAAGTTCGGGAAGCACAGAAACAATTGCAGTTGAGGTATGAACCCTTCCTCTTTTTTCAGTCTGCGGAATTCTTTGGACTCTATGAACTCCTGCTTCAAATTTGAAAAAACCAAAAGCTCCGTCCGCTGACGGATTACCGGATATTCTAATTATATCGTCGTCAATTTTTTCAACCTTAAATCCGTTTTTTTGAGCAAATTTAATATACATTCTAAGTAATTCTTCCCCCCAAAGCTTTGCTTCTTCGCCTCCAGCAGCCCCCTTAATTTCCATAATTACGTCCCTGTTATTAAGAGATTCTTCATGAGAGTTTTCCTCCTGAAGGAAACTAATTTCCAAAGTTTTCTTCTCCCTTTCAAGATCTTCAATCTCTTTTAAGGCCAAGGGGGCCATAGAGGGATCACTGAGGAGAAGTTTTGCCTCCTTAATTTTCCTTACAATTTCTTCAAGCTGTTGTTTACGATAATCCATATTGTGTAAATTACAAATTCAAAATTATAAGTTCCAAATAATATCGAAAACTTAAAAGGTTTAATATTTTTGAATTTTAAATATTATAATTTATTTAGGATTCGGTGCTTAGAAATTATAATTTTTTCTTGGTTATTTTACTGCCATGAGCATTTCTCGAAGAGTCTTGGGGCCTTCCTGCTTTTTTGTTTTTTCTTCTTTCTTTTTTACTTTGGTGACCACATACTGCCGGGCTTTTTTCTCTCTATCCTGAAACTTTTGAATTCTTGATGCTGAATCAACAAACTTTTGCTCACCTGTATAGAAAGGGTGGCATTTGTTGCAAAGCTCAACACGAAGGGTTTCTTTGGTCGAGCCTATGACAATCCTATTGCCGCAGGCACAAATTACCTGTGCATTATCAAAATACTGCGGATGAACTCCGGTTTTCATATGCTATAATTATATCTTGTTTTTGATCTATAGGCAAGAATTAATATGGACAATCCGGAAAAAAGACCAACAAGTAGAATCTTACCAGATGGAAGAAAATTACCGACAACTAAAGGATTAAAAAGGACAATAGAAGAAAGAAGGACTATCAAACGTAATAAGCTTGGAAAACCCAGGTCGGTTGAATATGTTCTACAAAGAAGCACTGTATGGACGAACGTCAGGCCGCTATACTTAAGAGGTGCGATTAATCAAGAGATTTCAGAAATTACGGGTATAGATCGTAAAAAAGTTAAGTGGGCAATTGAAAAATCTGAAAGGGTATGGTTTAGAGTTCAAAAAGATATGTACGAGCTTCCCTCAGCATCTGAAAAGAGAAGAAAAGCAGATTTATTAAGAAAAAAAAGAAGAGAAAATGGCGGGCTGGGAGAGGATGAAAGGAAAAGTTTGGAGTTTGCAAGGAAATTGGTAAGTCAAGGTATGGTGACCGACGACTTATTGTATTGGAAAAGAATGGTCTTTATCTACAAAGGACAGGGTAGAACTCTACCGAATGAATTCTCGGATAGACTAATTCTTGAAGTTTTTTTGGCGGCAAGAGTCATGGTGGATAATGGTGATAGGTCAATGATTGAAAGATATGTTGAGATGGGGAGGAGTCTTGACCGAGATTGGTTTACAAGTCAAAAAATGGTTGATGATCGGCATTTTATTATGCGGGAGTTATCTGGATCAAGATTACCCAGAAATGGAGTAATTTATCCGGGAAATGGTCGTGATGGTGATGGACAAAGATTGAACAATGCGTTCGGATTTTTAAGAGAAGCCGGAGTCATTGTATCTTCGGATTCCTAGTTTTTCTTGATTATTTTGACTGTTTCTTCCAACGACAATAGTTCCTGCTCTTTTGTTTTCATGTTTTTAATCGTCAATTTATTTTCTCTTGCTTCTTTGGGGCCGATTATCAAAACATACGGAATGCCCTTTTTGTCGGCATATTTTAACTGCTTATCCAAATTTGCATTCTCATCAAGGTAAATCTCGCAGCTTATGTTTTCATCTCTTAATTTTTTATAAATCTTAAGTGACCTTTCCCTTAAGCCTTCATTGAAAATTGTAACTAAGATTTTCGAAGAAGAATCAATCATCGGGAGAAGATTTTGCTCCTCCAAAATCTCAAGAGTTCTGTCAAATCCAAGTCCAAAACCAACAGCGGGAACATTAATCCCTGAAAATTGTCCTATCAGGTTATCCCATCGTCCTCCCGAGCATAAGGATCCGGAACTTTCTTTAACAACCGTTTCAAAAATCATCCCCGTATAATAATCAAGTCCTCGGGCTAGTGTAGGTTCGTAAACAATTCTGTCCATATCCTCACCCATTTGCTTAAGTGTCAATAGAATTCTTTCAACTGTTTCTGTTTTAGGTTTATTTTGAAGACCTGATAATGCTTTTTTTGCATCTTCACTTGCCATTCCTTTACCAATCATTTCTGACAGCACTTCGCTTTCGCCGATTTTCTCAAGCTTATCAATTGCCGAAACATATTTCTTCGGAATGTTTTTGAAATTTTCCTTGTCATTAATTTTTATAGTTACGGAAATCCCCAACTTTTTATAAATATCCAGAACCAGTTTTAGAATTTCCGCATCAGCAATGGGGGAGGGAGAACCGATAATGTCTGCGTCACACTGAACAAATTCACGATGTCTTCCCTTTTGAGGATTTTCTCCTCGGAAAACACTTTGGATTTGATAGCGCTTAAAAGGGAAGACAAGCTGACTTTTATATTGAGTAATTACGCGTGACAACGGAACTGTTTGATCATAGCGAAGAGCTACTTTATCTTTGCCTTTTGTTTCAAATTCATAAATTAATTTTTCTTCCTCGCCGTATTTTCCCTTAAGAACTTCCGCATATTCTAGAGTCGGAGTTTCGAGAGGTTCAAAGCCATAAGACTCAAAGACCGATCGGAGTTTTTCAATCAGCCACTGACGTTTTTTTGCTTCTTTCGGCAAAAAGTCTCTAAATCCTTTGAGAGTTCTTGGTTCAACCTTAGTCATAATAAATTCCCTCCGGCAAGAAAACTTGCCTTGAGTTTATCGAAGGGTCCCGAAAACCTTTTAAGGCTTGAGTCTTGATATTTCCCATTCTTGTATTATATCTCAATAAGGTGGTTTGGGGAATGGGTGAGGTAAATCTAAGGTCTTCCGAGTGCTTCATGAAGTTGACGCGGAGTTCCGGAAAGTCTGCTTATAAAAGCCATTTCGTAACATCCTGTGATTCAGATCCACAACTCCAATCATAGGACCATAGTATCTTTTTAACATTAAATCAACAGCTTGACGAGTTAATCTGCAGCCTGTTAATCTTCCGCGATTACGGGTATAATAACCCTGAAATAAAGGGTCTCCATGTTTTAACCCGTTATTCTTTTTATATTCAGTAATTACATCTCCAATTTTTTTGTCTATTGCAAGCGTTCTTGGAGATTTTCTTCTCTTAAAGCTAACTACATGATTCCCCTCTTTTGTACTAAAAACGTCTTCTGCATTCAAATCGAGAATTTCCGATATTCTTGCGTCTGTTGCCAAAGTAATCAAAATTAAAGAAGCGTCTCGCAAATCTCTTGCGTTTGAAATTAATTTACCTACTTGTTCGGCGGACAAAATTCCTGGTCGCTTTTTCCCTATAGGTTCATATTTAGGAAGACTTTTTTTAAAATCTGGTCGAATTATTCCTTCAGCCTGAGCCCAGTCCAAGAATCCCGATAAACTTGCGCGTTTTCTATTAATTGTGGCAGGAGCTCTGCCAGTCTGTCTTAATTGATGGTGCCAATTTCTTATATCTTCTGATTCGACTTGTCTAACTGATGAAATATCTTGAGTCCTGCAGTACTCTTGAAATTGAACAAGATCTGCTGTATAGCCAGAACGAGTATTTTCTGAGAGAACCAAAAAGGAGTCGGATTTTTTATAACGATCAATTGCTTGTTCCAATCCGTTTTGACGTGAGACTTCTGTTGGTCTTACTACTTCATGTGTAATTTGGGCTGATTTTACCTAACAAAGATTAAAATGTCAATCTCATTGAAGAAATTAAATTTCGATAAGATTCTTCGGGGAATGGGTGAGGAGGCGCAAACCATTTTTCTCAAGGACAACTAAATCTTCGATTCGGACGCCGCCGTAGCCGGGAATATAAATGCCCGGCTCGATAGAAAAAACCATGCTGGGTTTTAAGATGTCTTTGCTTTTGGGTGAAAGTCGCGGGCCTTCATGAACTTCGATACCGATTCCGTGGCCGAGGGAGTGGGGGATGGTGGGGAAACCCTGCTTGATGATATAGTTTCTTGCGATTTTGTCAATATCAAATGCCTTAATGTTCCATTTTCTAATTTTCCATTTTCCATTCATTGTTAAATTGTTCAATTGTTCAATTGTTAATTTTTGGGCAGTCAAAACTGTTTGATACATCTTTTTAAATTTATCATTCGCTTTGCCGAAGAATACGGTTCGGGTCATGTCCGAGCAGTAATTCTCTAATTTGACCCCGAAATCAAGGAGAACTATGTTATTGGTTCTTAGTTTTTCGTTATTCGTTTTGTGGTGGGGGATCGCGGAGTTTCTGCCGAAGGCCACAATCGGCGGAAAGGCAATGTCAGCGCCTTTTCTTTTGATAAATATTTCAAGCTCGTATGCAATTTTTTTTTCTGAAACCCCCGCTTTAATTTTCTTCAGAATAAAATTAAAAGCAAGATCACCGATTCTTGCCGCTTTTTCAATTTTTAAGATTTCATCTTTGTTTTTTATTATTCTTAAATTTTTAAGCTCCTCCAAGCTCTTAAGTAAAAAATATTTTTTTAACTTTCGGTATTCGTTTACGCTCAAATCGTATTCTTCCATCGCAAGTCTTTTGATTTTCTTAGATAAGTTTTCAAAAATTTTATCAAGAGGGTTTTTGAAAGATATCTCAATCAATTTAAATCCGGGAATCTTAGAAACCGCCTCTTTGTATCTCCCGTCTGTTATCAAAAATTTTTGTTTTTGTGTCACCAGTAAGAAAGCTTCTCTTTCAAGATACGAAAAACCGGAGTATCCAGTCAGATATATTATGTTTGGGACAGAAGAAATAAGAATTCCGTCAATTTTGTAATCCTCAAGAAGCTTTGGAAGTTTTTGTATGCCCATTTGGAATTACTCGTTTTCGGAATTTTTACCGGAGGAAGAGAGTTTTATTTTGGGATTTCCTGGAATGTCAGGAAAAATTATAATTCGCGTTGCTGAAATTTTGCTTTCCTCCTTAAGATCAGGAAAACCCACCACTATTATATTTTGTCCGATCTTAAGACGGGAGAAGCCGGATCTTACCAGTTCGCCCTCTTTTGAATCAAAAGAAAATGTTCGTGTTGAGGTTTCAACATCAATGGAAAAGTTGTTCTTCTCTGTTTTTATAGAAAGCGCAAAATTCTCGCTGTCAATCTCGGAGATAACCCCGTGAAGAATTTCGGGAAGATTAAGAACTTCCACAAATCTTGCAAGAATTCTTCTTGAGTCCTTATTATAAAGTCCGAGTACTCCAAGTTTTGACCCCTTTTCAATATCCGAAATTCCAAAAGTCTTAGAGGAGGAAGAGGCGAATTTTGTAAATTCATCAACATCTACGAATCTTGTATTTCCCAAAAGATCGACTGTGGTAATTTGAGTGCTTGAAGCATCCGTTACTTTTCCTATTATTCCTCTTTTTTCGACAAGTTTAAGTTGTGCAACGCGGGAAGCGATTTTGGAAGTCAGATTATCAATAAGACTTTTTGATGGGGAGGGAGTTTGAGCATAGGTCTTGGATATTAAGAGAAAAGATATTAAAAAAACAGATATTAAGATACTTGATATAAAGATATTAAGTTTTTTCATTTAGAATTCCTCTTTGGAGAAACTTACTGTTCTTGTTGTTTTCGTTTCCTCTCCATTGGGTGCAATTGCAGTCAATTCAATATAGTTTTGCCCGTCGTCAATATTCAAGGTTGTAGAAAAATCTCCATTTGAGGAGGGCGTTAGAACTTTCTGATCGATGGGCGTAAGAATTACAATCACGGCATCTTTTGAGGAAGTGCCGGATACAGTAACAACTTTTTTATCTACTACGATTTCATTCTGGGGATCTTTAACAGAAAGAAAGACAGAGGGTTTGGGTGTTGGAGTTGACACTGAAGTTGTAATAATTTTTGTTTTTGTGTTGGGAGATTTTTTTGTTGCCTGATATAGATAAAATGCAACTCCAGTTACTAAAATTCCCAAAAGTACCGCAATAAAAGAAAGAACTACCTTTTCGGTTTTCATTTTTGAATAAAGGAATGATAGGATAAAAAGAACTACTTGTCAAGAAAAATACTTCTGTGATAGGATGGTTTGGTGGAAGTAGCACTACTTAATCAAAACACCATAAAAATAAAAGGAAAAAGCGCAAGTTTTTTGGTGGACCCTGTCCTAAAAACCCCAAAAACAGGAGCTGATGCGGTGATCTTTCTTAAGGAGTTTGAAGATTCTGGACAGGCCGCAATAAGAGCCCAAGACGCACGGGTAATTATAAAAGGAGGGGGAGAGTACGAAGTGGGAGGCGTGAGAATTTCAGGAACAAAAGTCAATGGGCACTTTAATTATTTTTTCAATGTCGATAATGTAAATGTTTTTATAGGAAGGACAAGCGGGATTGAAAAGACACAAGAGGGGACAATCTGCAATCTTCTAATTCTAAATGTTGATTCAGATTTTAAGGAATCTATGGTAACAGCTTATGAGCCAAACGTTATTCTTCTTTTGGGAAACCGGGCTGAGCAAGCCGTAAATCTTCTTGCAAAGGATCATGAGACTTCCTCAAAGTTTGTTATAACTTCAGATAAATTGCCGACTGAAACCCAAATAGTTTTATTGAAATAGTTGTTTATGGCAAACATGAAGGTCCCACCCCATAATGAAGAGGCAGAAGAGAGTGCTTTGGGAGCTATATTTATTGATAAGGATGCGATCAGTATAGTTTCTGAGATTGTGAAACCCGAGGATTTTTACAATGAAATAAATGGGACTATTTATAGCGCCATGCTCCTACTTTATGAAGGAAGAAAACCTATTGATATCCTTACCCTAATTACCCAGCTTAAGAAAAACAAAAAAGATTCAATTGACGCCTCTTATCTTACCAATTTGGTAAATGTTGTTCCGACCGCAGCAAATGTTGAGCATTATGCCAAACTTATTAAGGAAGCTTCTACAAAAAGATCTTTGATAAGACTTGGAGGACAGATTGCAGAAATGGGGTTTGCGGAGGAAAAAGAAACAGATGAACTTTTGGACAAAGCTGAGTCCTCAATCTTTGCAATTTCCCAGGGTCATGGCCTTCGGGGTTTTGTCCCTCTTAAAGAAATGCTTGCTGAAAGTTTTGACAGAATCGATGAGCTTCACAAAGGAGGCGGCGGACTTAGGGGAGCAAAAACTGGTTTTGTAGATCTTGATAATATTCTTTCGGGAATGCAGGCATCAAATCTTTTGATACTTGCTGCACGTCCTGGGCAGGGAAAGACTGCGATGGTTGCAAATATTGCGCAATTCGTAGCAGCATCCGAAAATAATCCTGTCGGAATTTTTTCCCTTGAGATGAGTCAGGAGGAGATGGTGGACAGGCTTTTGATAGGGCAGGCAGATGTTGATGCATGGAGACTTAAAACAGGCAAACTTTCAGAAACCGATTTTGCCAAATTATCCGAGGCAATGGGGGTTTTGGCAGATGCACCCATCTTCATAGATGATACTCCGGGAATTTCTGTTTCGGAAATAAGAACAAGAGCAAGAAGACTTCAGCTTGAGCATCAAATCAAACTTTTGATCGTTGATTATCTTCAGCTTGTTGATCCGGGAAGACACTACGATAACAGAGTTCAGGAAGTTTCAATTGTTTCCCAATCTTTGAAAAATTTGGCTAGGGAACTTAAGATTCCTGTGCTTGCCGTATCACAACTGTCCCGTGCAGTTGAACATAGAGGAGAGAAAAAACCGCAGCTTGCAGATCTTAGAGAATCAGGCGCAATCGAGCAGGATGCGGATGTCGTAATGTTTTTGTATCGCATTGAGGAATCTGTCGGAAATGTTATTCCGACAAAACTTCTTATTGCAAAGCACAGAAACGGACCGACAGGAGAAATAGATTTACTTTTCCGAGGAGATAGGATAAAATTTTACAATGTAGAGAAAAAAAGAGAAGAATAGGAGAAAAATTCTAAGCACTAATTTCTAAGTTCTAAATAATATTAAAATCACAATAATCAAAATTCAAAACGTTTTGAAAATTTGGAGATTTAAGAATTGGAGTTTATTTAGGATTTAGAATTTCGGATTTCGTATTTTTCTACAGAGGGGGGTGATAATTAATGGATAATAATCAAAATCAAACACCGGGACAAGGCCCAAATCAGCCAAATCAGGGTTGGCCTAATCAGGGTGATCAAGTGCCGGGAGGAAATCAAACTCCCACGCCGGGCGCGCCTTCTGAGCCGACGACTCCTCAACCAGGAGCACAAGGACCAGTATCAGAACCAACTGCTCCTTTTGGCCCATCGGCACCAACTCCAGGATCTGTTCCGGGGAGCGATCAGGGAACAGGTGATAATCAAGGAAATACGGGCGGAGGAGTAGGATAAAAGAATTCAGAGTTTAGAATTCAGAATTAAAGGGGTTGAAATTCTTGGAAGGAATATTCAGTTACGAGAGCTTTCGAGAAGACCTTGTCTTTGTAATCTGATAATTCCTGCTACTTTAAGATGCGAAGTTATGAACCATGCATGCTCACCGTCAGTTTTCTGAGGAATCTCTTCAAAACCCGGACTATCTTCTTCGGGAGAAGAAAGTATTAATTTATTTGGGTATACTTTATAGCTCCGAGATAGCTTACGACCGTTAAGCCATTGATGAAAGTGAAGAAGATAATGTTCTGTTCCAATATAATTTCTGATAAGACCCACGTATACAGAATTTATTCTTTCACCCGTTGTTTCGATATCATAAGCATTGTCAATACCGCCGGCAAAGTTCTGATAAAACTCTCGTAAGTACGAAAATAAATCTTGGGGAGTAGCGTCTTCTTCTAGAAAATGCTTAGGACGTAGTCCATAGCTAAGTCTAATTACTACTTCTTTCATATCGATAGCTTGTAGCTTATTATATACGTTGAAAAAATTTTTTCAAGGTCGAAATTTTTGTTTGAGGAAATTTTTTATTGGGAGAAAAAGGGGACGAGGGAGTTTATTCCAAGAGACCCATTTCCAGCCTTCACATTTTTCAGGTTCCATATTTTTTACTTTTCCAGATTTATAGCCACATGTAAAGAAAAGTGTCACATAGTGCGTTTCTATCCCCGGTCTTATATCATTTGTTGCGGCTTGGAATTTAATATTTTTAATTTTAATTCCTGCTTCTTCTCTTACCTCTCTTTTTACGCATTCTTCTAAGCTTTCCTTAAATTCTAAATGTCCTCCGGGAAAACCCCATTCTCCATGTCCTAAAATATTTTTGCGTTTTCCAATTAAAACTTTATTACCTTTTTTAACAATTACCGAAACGCCAACCAACGGCCTATTATTTTTCATAATATTATGAAGACAATTATATCAGAAGAGAATAAGACATGATTTCCCTTTTCAGGTGAAGAAGTTAATTCACCCCCGGGGTGTACTTCTGGGAAAGTCAAGCTGGAAATTCTATAGTCAGATCCTGTCTTAAAAACAAAGGATGTTTTACCATCTTGTTGGCGCAAGCCCGACCTCTTTTTGTTAAATCGACAGTCAATACAGGCGAAGAATCCGCAGATTCGGCTTCCTTAACAAGACCTCTTTGGATCGATAGCCGAACAATCTCCATTACATCAGTCGGAGTAAGAAGAATCATTTGGCCTTTCTTTTGAACATTCCACTTAGTTGTCGCTGCCCAAAGCCAAGACTCTTTAGATTCACCTTCCAAGTTAAGCGTTGATAAAACCATCTGATCCTTGATGGTAAAACCTTCAGCTTGGGAAGGTGGCTTTTCTCTTATAAAAAATGATCTGATTTTTTCAAGCATACTTGACAGTTTTCAAAGTGGGCGAGGAGAGATTCGAACTCTCAAGACCTTGCGGTCAATAGTTTTTGAGACTATCGCGTATACCGTTCCGCCACCCGCCCCGAAAAAAGTCAAAACTCAAATTCAAAATTAAAAACAATTCAGCAATTTAGCAATTCGATTACTTTTGAGTTTTGACCTTTGAATTTTGAGCTTATATATTATATACTTTCCCTTATGATACATTCAACTCCGTTGCGTATCATGGTGAGGGAACTCGAACCATGACACTTCAAGAAATTTATGATTTGGCAATTGGGATGGGGATTAAGACAGATCCCAGAGGAGCAAATGGTGTTAAAAGATTTTTGGAAAGAACAAAAAAAGATTATGAGGAATTGCCCGCCAAGAAAAAGGAGTTTTTCGATAGAGAATCTTTGAAGAATCCTTACTCCGATTCCCGAATTTTATACGGTGACCCTAGGACTCAAGTAAAAAAACTTATGGCAGGAATAGATGCCGGAGTCGCAGAAGTTCTTCTTTTGGATCGCCTAAATCAACCACGATTAGATCGGGGTCAAAAAGGGCATCCTTCGACAGGCTCAGGACAAGGGGGATTTGATCTTCTAATTTCCCATCATCCATCAGGCCATGCGCTTGCTTCTTTGCATGAAGTAATGGATATGCAGATAGATATGTTTGAGGAAGCAGGAGTCCCTGCAAATGTAGCACATGTACTTTTTCAAGAGAGAATGTCTCAGGTAAAAAGAAGGATAGATCCAAGGAATCATACGCAAGCAACAGATGCAGCAAGGCTGTTAAATGTTCCGTTTCTTGCCCTCCATACTATTTGGGATAATTTAGGACATCAGTTCATCAAAAAATACTTAGGAGGTAAGAAATTTACTACAGTAGGAGAATTAATGGATGAGATAAATAAAATTCCTGAATTTGTAGAAGCGACAAAAGGAAAAGCAGGACCAAGCCTTGTTTCGGGGTCTGAAAAAAATAGAACCGGGAAAATCTTTGTTTCGTTTACAGGAGGAACAAATGCATCAAAGGAACTTTACGTTGAGTTAGCAAAAGCAGGAGTAGGAACCATTATTGAGATGCATGTGCCTGAAGACGTAGTTCAAGAGTTGAGGAAATTACATATAAATTTTATTAACACCGGGCATATGGCGTCGGATTCAATCGGAGCAAATATATTCTTGGATGAGCTAGAAAGAAGAGGAGTAAATGTAATTCCTTGCTCAGGGCTTATAAGAATAAAGAGAAAATCCTAAATTCAAAATCCTAAGTTCCAAATAATATCTAAATTCAAATAATCAAAATCCTAAACATTTGAAATTGGAATTTTGAATTTGTAATTTATTTAGAATTTGGAATTTTTAAATTAGAATTTAAATGTTATGATTTCTGTTACAGAACTTCGGGCCGGTATTGTTTTTGAAGAAAAAGGACAAATTTATCAAGTCCTTTCTTATGAACATATCAAAATGGGCCGGGGAAGCGCCAATATTAAAGTAAAAGTTAAAAATCTTCTCTCGGGCGCAACTATCAACAAAAGCTTTATAAGCGGCGCCCGTGTAAACAACATAGATCTTATTAAAAAAGATCTGCAATTTTTATATAAAGACCCTTCAGCAAGGGCTTCGACTGAGCTCAGCCGAATGTCCTCAGGGCAAGGCTTGGCTTATTTTATGGACCCTGGTAATTTTGAGCAAGTTAGTATTTCTTTAAGCAAGCTCTCCGGCCACGAATTTTTAAAAGAAGGAGATAATTTCTCACTCAGCTTTTATAACAATGAACCTCTTTCCCTGAATTTACCTTCCAAGATTAAGTTTAAAGTATTGGAAACAGGTCCGTCTGTTCGCGGAAATACAGCAACGAACGTTTTCAAGGACGCTATTTTGGAAAATGGAATAAAAACGAAAGTTCCCCTTTTTATTAAGACGGGGGATTCAATAAGTATCGATACCAAAACCGGAGCCTACACCGAGAAAGCCTAATTATGGAAGTTTTCAAAAAAACCTTAAGGGGCAATGATATTGTCCGCGTCCTTGCGATTCGCTCCTTTTCCTTCATGATGATCTCCGAATTTTTTTCCCAGCTTGCTTTTAACATGCAGCATTTTGTTTTGATATTCGTTATATACGAGCTTACCTTATCAAATACAGCAGTTTCAGGAGTAATTCTTTCTTTTACAATACCGGCTATTCTCTTTTCGCTTATCGGTGGCGTGTATGTTGACAGATGGAACAAAAAAAGAGTCTTATTTATGACAAATTTGCTTCGCGGAGTTTTTCTTATACCCTTTTTTCTTGCGGATCTTCATGTCGGACTTATTTATGCTTTTACATTTTTAATCGCTGTTGCAACTCAATTTTTTATTCCCGCAGAAGGCGCAATTATTCCGAATTTGGTTTCAAGAAGCCTTCTTTTTCCTGCCAATGCTGTTTTTTCCTTCGGAATCTATATAACTACACTTCTTGGCTATATTCTCTCAGGGCCCGTCATTCTTCTTCTGGGAAAGACTAATACTTTTATTTTTCTGTCAGCGCTCTTTTTTATAAGCGCTTTCCTCATACTTCCTATGAGGATCCATAGGAACAGAAAGATAACCTTCTTTAGATCAAATAAGGTTCCCTCGTTTGCCTCAGAAACTAGAGAAGTCCTTCTTTTTATAAGAAAAACCCGAAAAGTTATGTACGCCCTTATGATGCTTACTATTGCACAGGCGGTTATCTTTATGTTTGCTGTTCTTGCTCCGGGATACGCAACAACTATTCTTAAAATTCAACTTGAAAGTCTGTCCTGGATTCTTATTGCCCCTGCTGCAGTAGGTATGGGGATTGGTGCTTTTATCTTAGGAAGTATCGGGAAAAGATTTAATAGAAGGTGGCTTTCAAGTCTGGGTTTTATGATCGCAGGCGTTTCTTTTATTTTCTTCCCCTTTGTAAAAAATGCGGTATCGGACGGATTTATTAATAGCATATTAGGATTTTTTCCTTTTGAAATTACCATGCTTCATATTGTGGTAGTCATGGCTTCTGTTATGGGTTTTGCTATTTCCCTGGTCTTTGTTCCTTCAAATACCACAATTCAACTTGAAACAAATGAATCAATGAGAGGGAGAATCTATGGATTTTTAAATGCGCTGATTGGAGCCGTTTCTTTTCTTCCTGTAATTTTAGCGGGAGGACTTGCGGATCTTTTGGGAGTCGCCACAGTTATAATAGGATTTGGTATCATAATGCTTATCCTGGGTTTTATTTTCTGGGCATTTGACTGACTATGAATTTTTTTCTAATTTTTATTGCAATTTGCCTTTTTATAAGTTTATTTGTTATTTACTATCTTTCGCGTGATGATCTGATTTTTCTTAGAAAGGATCTTTCAACGGAAAAGATTTTTAACATAGCTTTTTTAGCTTTTTTTGCGGGGCTTTTTTTCTCAAGACTTTTCTATGCGGCTTTTTATTCTCTCAAAATGTTTACGAATCCTCTGGTGTTTTTTTTATTCCCTTATTTTCCCGGACTTGTATTTTCAGGCGGTATAGTCGGAGGATCTTTGTTTCTGGTCTTTTATTCCCGCCTTAAAAACCTTCCCCTAGGCAGGATTTTTGATTATTTTTCAATAAGCACACTCTGTTCTCTTCCCATAGGATACTTGGGATATTTCATTTTATCGGGGAAAACTCTTATGTCTTTTGTTCCCGTTTTCATTGTTTTAAGCTACGTTGTTCTTGTTTATGTTTTTTTTAAGTTTTTGTATAGGTATATTCAGAAGGGAGTCATAAAGGACGGAAGTGCGGGTCTTATTTTTCTTGTCTTATTTTCCTCAGTTTCTCTTATTGCAAATATCTTTTTGAGTTTTAAGAATATGATTTTTTTGAAAGATCCAAATAATTTTCTCTTAAGTTTAACGCTGTTGGTTTCGCTCGTTTTGTTTATCAGGCAGGAGAGAATCATAAGGTTTGCGAGAAGATGAATATAAAAATAATCTATGAGGATGAGGATATTTTGGTTATTGATAAACCCTCAGGAATTACAGTAAATAGGGCAGATACAGAAAAAGAGGAAACAATACAGGATTGGGCAGAACATTATCTTAAAATCACAAATCCCAAATTACAAACTCCAAGTAAATTACAAGATTCAAACAATAAAAAAAAATTGGAATTTGGTGCTTTGGATTTGGAATTTGCCATAAGGGCGGGGGTGGTGCATAGGCTGGATAAGGAAACTTCAGGGCTTTTGCTTATTGCAAAAAATCCGAAGTCTTTTTTGGCTCTTCAGAAACAATTTAAACAAAGGAAAGTTGAAAAAGTATACCTGGCTCTTGTTCATGGGGAAGTGAGGCCGGATAGAGGAGAGATAAATGTGCCGGTTGGAAGACTTCCTTACAACAGAACAAGATTCGGAATAGTCGTAGGAGGCAGAGACTCTGTAACAAGTTACAGAGTAATTTCCAATTTCCAATTTCCAATTTCCAATGAAAGATTCACACTTCTTGAACTCTATCCCAAGACTGGGAGGACACATCAGATAAGAGTTCACCTAAAATACATTAATCATCCGGTTTTTTCGGATCCTCTCTATGCCGGCAGAAAAACAGCAAGAAAAGATCGCCAAATTCTCCCCCGTCTTTTTCTCCACGCTTCAAAAATCTCTTTTCAACATCCTAAAACAAACAAGATAATTTTTCTTGAAAGCCCGCTCCCACAGGAACTAGTTAATTTTTTATCGACTCCTTCCGAGGTGTCAATATAAATCCACCTCCCAGGTGGGACTATTTAAGAGCAATTTGACTTTGAAGATAAAGATTTATATAATTCCGAAATGAGTTGCGAACAATATCAAGAGGGGTTAGAAAGGCTACAGACCAAAGTCCTGCGGGAAGATTCAAGAGATTATGAAATGGCCGGGGGTTTAGCCCGTCAACTAAGACGGGAATGTGATCAGGGAGCAGGAGACCGTTCCAACGGTCGTTTATTAGAGCATAAAGGATTGGCATACAGATTCCTTAGTAGAAACGGAATACAAGTTAGTCCACCTGAAGCCCCCAGACTAAAAAGATAAAGGGTTGATTTTTAAAACCAGCTGTCTGGTGATTTAAAAAAGTTTTTTGAGTTGCTAAGCTCTTAAATACACTTCAAAGCTCAACTCCACTTGCCTTTTAGATACTTTTATATGATAATCTGCCATATGAAAAACGAAAGAGGGGGAATGGGGAACGAATCCTACATGAGGTATCCTAGAGAAAACCCTAGGAAGAGAGGTCATAGAGCAGAATTTAGGGTTGGCCTTGCTCTGAGTATTCTGATGGAGAGAGAACTAATTGCAGGTTTTACAACATTCTTTCGTGGATCAGAGCCAGATAAAGCAGGAAGAGATTTTTACCAACGAAGGTGATTCTTTTTATCTTCAGGTTAAATCTGGAAAAGCGAATATACGTAAATTTAAAAGAGCCCATCCCGACATCCCAATACTTATTCCCGATCTGGATGCGCCAAACGAAGAAATAGTAGAGAAAATTTTGAACATTTTAATTTCTAGGAACGAACATTCTGTAGTTGATTTTTAAAGCCAGAAGCTGCTAGTATTTTTATATATTGTATTTTTGACAAAGTCGGTGATTTAGATGGGACGATTTGGAGGATTTTATAAAGGAGAAAAGAAAAAGAAAAAGAAGGAATCTTCAAAATTCATTTCCGGCTTTTCGTCCTCTCCCACATTTGTTATGCCCGAAATAGTCTCCAAAAAGAAAAAGGACTAATAAATGAGGAGAAAAAAGAATTCATCCCACAGAACTCTTCCTGCAATTATATTTTTTGCCCTAATAATAGGGGCAATTATTTTATCCTTTGTTTTTAAGGCTTTTTTAGTAATCAAAGACAGTAGGTTTGAAAGAGGAAGCAGATTTACGGTTTTTATAACGGACCTGAAACAGGGAGAATTAATTTCATTTGTAAGAGAGAATCATTCTGTCTCAATTCTTAAAGTAAAAGGCGTGACAGGAAACCCTTACAGATATTTTGAGATTCCCATAGACGCAGGTATCCAAGTAAAGAATCTTGATTTGAATAAAACCGTATCCGAAATAACCTCTGACATCATTTTTAAAAAAACCACGAAAAAAAGTCTAAATCTTGTAGATCTTTTAAAAATGTTCTTATTTTCAAAAACCGTAAGTCCCCAAAATATCCTTGTCAGGGAAATTTCCCCCAAGATAGACAAGTCATCACTTGAGAAAATTTTAAATCTTCTTTTCCAAGATTCTGAAATTACCTCGGAAAGGCCCACGATAGAAGTTGTAAATGCGACACAGGAACAGGGAGTGGGGGAAAGACATGCCCGTCTTGTGACAAATATGGGCGGAAATGTTGTCCTTGTTTCAACAGGAGAAAGATCAAAAGAATCAGGTATTTATTACGAAGGTAAAAAAAATTATACTATAGAAAAGCTTTCGGATGTGCTAAAATTTACTTTGAGAAAGAAGAAGGTCAGTAAAATTGCTGACATAACTTTAGTAATAGGCGAGGATTACAAAATAAGTTCTCCTTATTAAGGATGTTTTTTTGGGTTTTAATAATTATTTTTATACTCTCATTGATCTGGGCGATTTTTTCATTAAGATCCCAAACAGGTAAAAGGGAGATCAAAAAAGCGGCGGAGGATCTTAAGAAAGGAAGAATAGTGTTCTTAAGTGATCATTCGTCTTCGAATGAACCATCCTGATCCTTAAATTTCTTTTCAAAATCCTTTTCAAAACTAAGAGATTTATCAAGCGAGCTTACGAATGAGGGTTGGTCTTTAAGCTTTGCCGCACGTTTTACCTCTTTTATAAAAATTATCACATGTTTTTCAAAGGAAGATTTAACATAGGCTTCATATTTATTCCCTGCCTTTGTAAATTTTATAAGCCTTTTTCCAATATTGTCGGGAAGAACTCCTATATATTTTTTCTCCTCGGTAAGTATAAAAATTTTTGATCTTTTCACAACAAGCTCTAGAAGCTGTCCAGTTCTTAAGTTATTGATAACAAAAGGCTGAGCAACATTTACCAGCTCAACTACTTTAGTTTTACCTTGCTCTTCTATGAAAGTATTTTTTATTTGTGAGGTAAAGATGGGGGAGACGGAAAGTTTTCCGTCTCCTAATTTCTTAAGATTCCGGAGCGCAAGAGGATTTAAGGAGTCAATTTTAAGGACCTTTTTATAGGTAAGACGTGCATCTTTTGTCTTCCCCATAGTGCTTAACGCAAATGCAAGCCGGTTTAGAGCATCAATATCTTGGGGGTCTTGTTTTATAAGAACCTTATTGATTTCGATAGCTTTCTGCCAGTTTCCAGAGAGTGCCGTATGAATTGCTTGAGTTTTAAGAGATGCCATCGAAAAAGGTTTAAAATATGACGAAAAGTTTACTATTGTTTTTTGCAAATGTCAAGATAGAAATATTATAATAATAGCTACTAGCAACTAGTGACTAGTAACTAGTTTATGAGCGGACATTCTAAATGGTCTCAGATTAAAAGACAGAAAGAAAAAACCGATATAAAAAGAGGACTTACTTTTACCAAACTTGCTAATGCAATTACAATTGCAGTGAGGCAGGGTGGGGAAATAACGGATCCTTCTCAAAACTTCAGACTCAGACTTGCTATTGATATGGCAAGAGCCTCAAATATGCCAAAAGTGAATATTGATAGGGCAATCCAGAGGGGAGTTAAAAAGGGGGAAGGGGACATACAGGAAGTTGTCTATGAGGGTTTTGCTCCGGGAGGGGTTTTGTTAATAATAGAGGCTGCGACAGATAATCCCCAAAGGACAATCTCGGAAATAAAAAGTATTTTTAATAAAGCTGGTGCAAGCTTCGGCCAGCCAGGATCTGTTTCTTATCAATTTGCGCAAATGGGACAGATAGTAATTAATAAAAATGGAAAATCGTTTGAGGAGATTTTTGAAATGGCCTTAGATCTTGGAGCAGAGGATATAGGGGAGACAGAGAAAAAAGTTATTGTTTATACAAAAGTTGAGGATTTATCAAGAGTAAGGGATAATCTCTTGGAAAAAAAATTAAACGTAGAAGATGCGCGTCTCATAAGAAAGCCTAATGTTCAAGTTGAGGTTGGAGGAGAACAATTAGGTAAGATAAAAAATTTCCTAGAAACAATAAATAGCTTAGATGATGTACAAAAAGTTTATTCTAATTTAAAACAATAGCATGAATTTTAGAAGAAAAGCGAGAATGAAAGGGAATAGAGTGGTAAAGACGCTTGTCAAGCTTACCAAAAGAGAGAAATTTATATTCTCTGTAATAATCCTTTCCGTAGGTCTCTTTATTGCCGAACATCTTTTGGGGAAATCGGGAATTTATACGGTTTTTACTCTGGCAGTATTTGCTGACATCTTCTTATTTATAGCTTTATATAATGACCTTAAAGAAAATTTTTACTGGCAAGTTTTTATTCTCCCCTTTTTCTTTAGTCTCGCATTTGGTCTTTTCTTCTTTCTTGCCCCCGCGCGGTATTTAACCCGAATCTTCACGACGTCTCTTTATGCTATTGGTCTTTATTCTCTATATCTTAGTCAAAATATTTTCACTGTTTCATCTATCAGGACCATTGCTCTTTTATCATCTGCTCGAACCGTTTCTTTTGTAATAACTATAGTTTCTTATTTCTTCTTATCTAATGTACTTTTTTCCCTTCATCTTAATTTTTTCCCTTTTATTTCATCCCTTTTTCTTTATACGTTTCCTCTTGTTATCTATTCTGTCTGGATTCATACTCTTGAAAAAAACTTGAACTTAAATCTTCACTGGTCCCTGCTTTTAACGCTTCTTTTTCTTGAGGTTGGCGGTATGCTTTGGTTATGGCCAAGCACACCGACTGTTCTTGCTATTTTTTTGACCGGGGTTTTTTATACTGTAGTAGGTCTTTCTCAAGTTTGGATTGACAGAAGACTGTTTAAGAGTATCATGTGGGAATATATTTGGGTTGCCTGCGTAGTGCTAGTAACTTTATTAATTTTTACTTCGTGGCGCGGCTAAATCCAGTATGACTTTTGAAAAAAAGTGGTGCTGGATAAATTTTTACCCCCTAAGACTGGGGAAGAGGGGAGAAGGTCAACCTCATGGAGGCCCCCAAAGCGTCCCATAATATGATGATACAGTTTGATGCAGATTAAATTATAGGATATTTTTTTCCGAAAATTATTTGTCAGATTTTGTTTTCATGCTAAACCGATATAAGTTTTCACAGTTTTACCTAGCGATTCTCTTTTTTTGTGTGTTTCTTGCAATAGATTTCAACCCAAAGGCAAATGAAAAAAAGTCGAACGGCTCCTTCTTTACTCTCTTATGGTGAATAAATAATGTTTGCCAAAACGCACAAATTTGAGGCTGAAAATTGATATTTAGCTTGATTTTGCAATCTAAATAAGACTCCTATACGAAGACAGGGAGTGAGGAAGATTTTTAAATTAAAATAGAAAGTAAGAGATAAAAGACAAAAACAGTTCTCTGTGGGAGGAGTACGTACCTTTCTTGTTCTATCTCCCTTTTTTTAGTTCCTCCATAAATAGTTTTTCAGAAAATGGCGAGTAAGGCATGCCGGGAAGCGAGAACTGATTATGTCGTACAATAATACTTTTACGACGTCTCTCGTGCTTGCTTCTTGGGGGAAGTGGCTTAAACCAGATAAAAAATCAAAGGTTAAATATTAAAAATTGTAATATCCTATTGTCCATCCTCTATTTTATATTTACTATTTAATATTTGATATTCCTGTGCGCTCCCCTACTATAGGATTCACCTAGGAAATTTTTTCTTGACTTTTTTTGTTTAATTGTTAAAATGTTCAAACTTATGAGCGTAGAAAGGTCTTTTGGTCAACCACCGGTAGAAGTTTCCTCATTTAGGGCTATACAGCTGGTAGGAAGTTCTGTCGAACTTCAACCAATCCGGCTAGAGCCAATTCCTATATCAAGAGAAGGAATTCTATTTTCTAGAATTGATGAGGAAAAAGATGTCGAGGCTTCGAATCAAGCGCCAGAGGCAAATCAAGACGGTGAGCCAATCCCGGTTCCTGTAAATGGAGATTGGGAGCCGTTTAATTTAGATCCGCATCAATCACAGAATTTTGTAAATCTATATGGTGGTCCGTTTTCCCAGCAAATGGAGCTCAACAGAACAAATGCCGAGAGACTCTTGCAAGCTGCAGGAATTGAAGGAAAAGTTATAATTGCCGATTTGCCAATGGATAGATCAAGATCGATAGCTGGTGTTAATACGGATGGATCTGTTACGGGACGAAGAAGATTATTCTGGGGAGAAAAAGTTCAGGAAGAAAATGGCTCACAATCTTTAGTAAGATCAATTCCTGAGGGTTGGAGAATCGAAATCCCCGGGCAAGAAATGATGGAAGAACTCTCAAGAAAAAAAAGCAAAACACCAATGGGTGAGAGATTTATTGCAAAAATTAATCAGCAGTTGAGACAAGCCCTAAGTGAATTAATCATAAAAGAAAAACTTACTCCCAAAAATCCGCATTTCGATACAAGAATTTTTTTTCCGCCATGCCCGTTATGAGTATATCAGTTGTTCATATTGTTACCCTTGAATCTTTTAATTGGGTTGATATACCTCTATATTTTAATTTAAATCTTTTTAACAATCTAGTCGGAAGAATAATGGGTCATTGGGCGAAAGAAAAATTGTATGAAAATTTTTTGCCTCCGCTTGAGGTTGATAGGGTTTGGAGGGGGTTTTTGTTCACGAATATAAAGGGGAGAAATCTGGTCCGTCTGGCGGCGAGATAAATCCGCCTACGTCAAGAGACTTCGGCGAGACGAGTCCGCCCTTACGAAGAAAATAGAGTTTAAGTTTAAAACCTAAAGAGCTTTAACTACAGGTATACTAGTATATCTTCGCTAAGTATACTTGAAGTTCTAGATTTAACAGCCCAGCTGTATAAGATTATTGAGAGGGATGATTAAGTATTGCAGCCTCTTGAGGTTGCGGTTTTACAAAAATACCGAAAATATAACCAATTTCCCCGGGCTCATTGGGATCTAATCCTGGCTTTCTGTATACGAATGCAGCCCATTCAGCAGGGTCATTCGATACTCCCGGATGAGGTTTGGTACCTTTTACAATAACAACGTGTTCAATAATTGCTCCTTGGGGAAGAGTTCCGATAATTCGAGTAAACTGACCGGTTGGAGTACTTGTTCCCGGATGATCCCGTACGTTTACAGGAGTTCCCTCTTGCTGCATTTTTAAAAGTTCTTCATAGGTTGCGCCTGCCGGAACTACCTTTACCCTCTCAAAAATTTTCTCTCCTTCTCCAAGAGGAATTGTGCCGTTTAATTTTCCTGCGGTTTCTTCATTGAACCTTCTTATTTCTTCGTTCTCATTATAAAAACTTACAACTGTCTCTCCAGCTTTTTGAACACTTTCAGCACCCGCAGTTACAGCATCTTCAATCTTCTCTGCGGCTTTTTCCGGTAAATTCTGCTCAATTGCAACACCTGTTCCCACAAATCCCAAAAGAGCTGCGGCGCGAATAAGAGCACCTTTAAAAGAAATTTTATTCTGGGACTTTGGGGAGTGTTCTCTTTGAAACCTTGGAACATCAAGGTTCTTTCTATAAGGTTGTCCGCTAGTTCCTATCTCTGTCATATTTTGATATTATCAGTAAATAAGATTTGTTGTCAACGCCGATAAACTCCGATTTAATCGGCGTCAATGTTTGACATAGTTAGTTGGTTAGTTAGTTCCTTGTTGTTCGCAATTTGACATTCATGTTTCCATGTCGCACAATTTAGTTATTGGTTAGTTAGTTCTTAGTTTTTCGATGGATAACAAATTTAGATTTGAAGACTTAAACGTATATCAAGAAGCGTTGAGATTTGTAGACAGCATATACTCTTTGACTTCCAAATGGCCAAAAGATGAAATTTTTGGATTAACAAATCAATTTCGTAGGGCTTCAGTATCGATTGCGTTAAACATAGCTGAAGGGACTAGTCGTACCAAGAGGAACTTTAGGCATTTTCTGGATCTATCTAAGGGATCGTGTTTTGAGTGCGCTGCAATCTTATCAATTCCTAGAAGCAGGAAATATATCAATCAAGAGGATTTTGATTCACATTATGATTGGGTTAATAAACTTGCCCGCATGATAAGCAAATTAAAAACTTCATTACGAATAACCAATAACGAATAACAGACTAACCATGAAATTGTTGCCCGATTTGATCGACGAATTCCTAGAATATCTTGAGATTGAAAGAAACTGCAGCAAACTTACTATAAGAGATTACAGGCATTATCTTGAGGTTTTCAATGACTGGTTTTCTAAAAACTCTTCAGGCCAGTCGATAAAAAATTTAGATCTTCAGACAGTTCGAAAATACAGGGTTTATCTTTCAAATAAAATTGATAAGAAAGGATCAACTCTTAAAAGAATAACACAAAATTATTATGTGATAGCCCTTCGCTCTTTTCTAAGATACCTTATAAAAAACGACATAAAAACTTTAGAACCATCAAAAATAGATCTGCCAAAAGCAGAAAGCAGAAGCTTAAAGTTTTTAGACAGAGACCAAATAGACAGGCTTGTGATATCCATAGATACTTCAGAACCTGAGGGCAAGAGAAACAGAGCGATTTTGGAACTTCTCTTCTCCACCGGTCTTCGTGTTTCAGAATTGGTTTCTCTTAATCGGGACAAAATAAATTTAGACCGTCGAGAATTTGGAGTTATTGGCAAAGGAGGAAGGGCTCGGGTTGTTTTTATTTCCGATAGGGCGGCTCAATGGCTTTCGGAATATTTTAAAACTCGCGAGGATATCTACGATCCCCTTTTCATTCGTTATTCCGGAAAAGAAATTCCCGAAAACCGGGGAGAAAAAATGAGACTTACCGCCCGATCAATTGAAAGAATTGTTAAAAAATATGTGAGAGTGGCGCGTTTGCCGGTGGATGCAACAGTTCATACTCTTCGCCATTCTTTTGCAACGGATCTTCTCACAAACGGCGCTGACCTTCGCTCGGTTCAGGAAATGTTGGGCCACAAAAATATCTCAACAACCCAAATCTACACCCATGTAACAAATAAGCAACTCAGGGATGTGCATGAGGCATTTCATAGTGGTAATAAGTGAGAATTTATCCTGTTCCCTGCCCGCCTTTGGAGGGAGTTCATCGAAGGATCCACGAGGTTTTCCATTTTAGGAATAAATAAAGGTTACCAGCACTTGGAAGTTTCCGAGGACCAGACGGCATAAGCCCAGGGATCTCCGGAGCCGGTAACTTGGCTTGCACAATTTTCGGGAGTGACGATCTCACCCCAGACAGAATCGCCATCGCGTGTGGGATCAATAAAGTTTTTGTCAGCATCATCATAATTTTCTGGGGTACAGTGGAGGATTATTTTATACTCAACCCCGTCTGATTTGTAGAGAAAACCAGCATGATCTGAATTGCAGTTGTTATTTTTGCTGCCCGGTGTATGTAGTCGCGGATCCTGCGGTAGCCTTTTTATATGATTCGGTGCCAAGTTAGGGATATAACCATTTGGTCCTTCGTAACCCATATTGCCGTAATCAACAGCATCACCAAAAACTTCGTTGTTAACGCCGGTCAAAGGATAATTGCCGTTTACTGCCATGTAGGCTTCAAGGGCCCTTTTTACTTGGGAGAGCTGAGTTTTTCTTTGGGCATCCCTTGTTTGTGCCATCCGTTTTCCCGGATTAACAACAACCAATACCATAGCTGCTAAGACTCCTAAAACAGCGATGACGATTAAAAGTTCAATTAGGGTAAATCCCTGTCGGCCCGGGGTTTTTACTTGAGATTTATTGCGCTTTTTCTGACAATTAATAACTTGCAGCTGGGCAGGTTTCATTTAGTTTAGTATAGTATAAAATGAAAATTTACAAAATTTACTTAAACGCCTTAGATTTACACTCCTTTTCTTGCTGTCTCATAAAATTCAACTAGGCTTGTAACAAGCTCAGGGTTCCCTGACAGAAGGGCAATTTCCTCTGTTCCTGCCCGAACTCCACTTTGCATAAGATTATGAGAGCCAAACATTACGATTTGCCCATCCACAATCAAAAGCTTTGCATGGAGTCTGCCATCAAATTTTTTAAAAGGAATTCGTTGTCTTTTAACGCCCATAAAAAATCTATTCCATAGATTAATTAACTTGTATACACCCTCTACAACTGTCGGCATTAATACTTCAACGTCCACTCCCCTATTCTGGGCTTTTTTAAGAGTCCTAAGAAATTTTCCATCCGGAGTAAAAAAAGAAATATTTCTTACACTTTGCCGGGCACTATCAACTAGATTTGCGGCAGTATCAAGTACCAAGGATTCACCAGGTTTTCCTCTGTCTATAATAAGACTACTGCCGTCTGAGAAATCAACCTTATAATCTTTTTTGGGTTTATTTTCATTTACTCTGGCAAACTGAGCTATAAGAGCCTCGACAATTTCTTGATCAGTAACCTTCACCACGAAATCTATTCCCTTAAATGATGCATCGCTTATATTTACTCCTCCAATCCATGCAATATTATCAACAATGTACATTTTTATATGGTTTCGGCCGAAGAACGGAAGAACTCTCTGAAGAGAAGCAGGAGAGTTTAGAAAATTTACTTTTACCCCCACTTCGGAAAGCCTTCTATAAGTTTGGTCATTACGATTTGCACAGAATCTATGGTATCCGTTTCCCAAAAGCGGAAAGTCTTTTTTGATATTTATTCCCGGTTCAGATGAAAGCCTTGAAAACCAGTCAATGTTGAGTCTTGTATCAAGACCTTTCTTAACAGCTTCTTCAAAAATATGAAAAAATGCACTACCCGGATGGCCTGTCTGCATATCCATTGCCTGTCCCCACACTCTTTCTTTTGCTCTTTGTGTTTCGAGTCTAAAGTCGGCAAGAAACTCAAATGGTGTAAGAACCGCAAAATTCGGGGCAGGTTCTCTCCTCGCCTCTAAATTAAATGGATAATTTACTTCAACGCTGTTCATTTTACTGAATACGAATTATATACTACAGGATAATTAAAATCAATTGTGGGGTTTAAGATGTATTATCTTCCAATAATTAATTTTCGGTGGCGTTTAGGAGATTTGATAAAAGTTCTGCTACATTTACGGGACCCACGCCACCCGGGGTCGGAGTATAAAAAGAAGCAGTATCTTTTATATCTTCTTCTTCATAGTCGCTGTGGAACTTACCATCTTTTCCCATGAACATTCCTACTCCAACAAGTATTGCCCCCTTTTTGATATCTGATTTTGTTAGAATATTTGGTTTTCCGACTGCGCAAATTATAATATCTGAATTTTTCAAAATTTCAGCTCTGTTTTGTGTTTGACTCGCGACAGTTAGGGGTTTAACTCCTATTCTTACCAAAGTTTTTATAATAGGCTTTCCAGCTGTTATCCCCCCACCGACCACTGTGATTTTTTTTGATTTCAGCCAGCCTTCAAAGTTTAAATTTTCTTCAAAAGAGTTGTAAATCTTCTCAAGTATTTTTAGAACCGAAATTCCGACCGGCGGGGAAAAATCAGAATATTGATGAAAGCCATCAACATCTTTTCTGGGATTTATAGCTTCGGCAGTTTTCTTTTCATCAATTTGAAAAGGTAGTGGTCTTTGGACGATGACCCCATGAATAGATGAGTCATTATTTAGTTTATGAATTTTTTTCAAAAGATCTTGGGTTGTGATTTGCGGATCCAAATTCTCAACTGTTATTTTTGCGCCGATTCTCTTTCCCTTTAATTTTTTCTGAGAAACATAAACCTTTGACGCAAAATTACTCGTCAGTGTAATTATGTGAAGATGAGGAGTAATTCCCTTTCCTTTAAGTTTATCTACTCTTTGTTTGAGATCATTGAAAATCTTCTGTGCTATCTCTTGACCGTCAACTCGCATCTTAAAAGCACCTCCGCCCTTGTCTTGCTTACCAAGTCTGACTTGGTTTCGCTCGCAAGCGGGCTCCTTCGCATTTGCTCGTCCGCCCCATCAGCTTTCATTATCCCCTCCCAATAAAAGTGGCGGATGCGACGTGGTCGTTTGGATTTGAATACCTCATCAAGATAACTCCCTGGGTGTCCCGGGAAAGTCTGGGAATTGATTTAATCTCAAGCTTTACGACCTGACCCCTTTTGGATGTAATAATAATTTCCTCACAGTTTGTCGGAATGACTTGAGCAAAACCTACTTTTCCGGTTTTTGAAGTTACCTTTGCAACTTTTACTCCCTTTCCTCCCCTTACCTGGCCCCTGAATAATTTACACGCTGTTTTTTTGCCGAGACCGTTTTCCATAATTGTCAGAAGATCATCGTCCCCCGCTTTATTTATAACATCCATACCAATTACAATATCTTCCCCCTCAAGTCTTATTCCCCGAACTCCCCTAGTTGCTCTTCCTGTAGGCCTTACTCCCTTTTCGGAAAATCTAATCGCTTTACCGTTTTTAGTTGCCAAAATAATATCATTCTCACCGCTTGACAACTCACTCCATGTGAGCTCGTCTCCTCTATCAAGCTTTATAGCAACTATTCCGTTTCGCCTTATATTTTCAAAATCTTTTATTTTTGATTTTTTAACCGTGCCTTTCCGTGTTGTTAAAAATACATATTCTCCTCTTTCATCTTTTCCCGAGCTTATAAAAGATTCGACTTTCTCTCCCTGCTCAATATTTAATAAATTGACTATTGCCGTGCCCTTGCTTGTTCTTTGAGATTCTGAGATATCATAGGCTTTTATTTGATAAACCTTACCTTTGTTTGTAAAGAAAAAAAGATTGTCGTGAGTTTCTGCATAACGGATATGCGATATGGTATCCTCTTCTTTTGTAGTCATACCTTTTATTCCTTTTCCTCCCCGATGCTGAGTTTTAAAGGAAGTTAAGCTCTGTCTTTTTATGTAACCTGTTTCTGTAAGTGTGATCACTGTCGGTTCGTTTGGGATAAGATCCTCGTCCGAAAATTCTCCGACTTTGCTTTTGAAAACTTTGGTTCGTCTTGGGTCTTGGTATTTTTCTTTAAGTTTGAGGAGCTCGTCCTTAACTACTTTAAGAATTTTGGGCGGATTTGCAAGAAGGTCTTCAAGATAGGCAATTGTTTCTTTGACCATGATATACTCGTCTTCAATTTTCTGCCTTTCAAGTGCTGCAAGACGTCGAAGCTGCATGTCCAAAATTGCCGTTGCTTGAATTTCCGAAAGTTTGAATTTTCTAATAAGATTCTGCTTGGCTTCTTCCTGATCTTTGGATTTTTTGATGGTTTCAATTACCGCATCAATATTGTCAACTGCAATCTTAAGCCCCTCGAGGATATGAAGTCTTGCTTTTGCTTCCCGTAATTCAAATTCAGATCTTCTCGTAACGACAAGAAATCGGTGCTTTAGGTATTCCTCAAGTATTGTCTTAAGATTTAGGGTTTGGGGAGTTCCGTTGACTAGAGCAACAATATTTGCCGGGAAGGTTGTTTGAAGACTAGTATGTTTGAATAAGTTATTAAGTACTTTTCTTGGTGCTGCATCGCGCTTTAACTCCACAACCACTCTCATTCCGTGTCTGTCGGATTCATCCCGAAGATCTGAGATTCCATCTATTTTCCTTTCTTTGGCAAGCTCTGCGACTCGGGCGACTAAAAGCGCCTTATTTACCTGATAAGGAAGTTCGGTTATTATAATTGCCGATTTTCCCTGACCTATGTCTTCAATTTCTGCTCTTCCCCTTATCAAAATTCTTCCCCGACCCACTGTATAAACGTTTTTTATTTCGGTAATGTCGTAAATCGCACCAGCCGTCGGAAAATCAGGGCCTTTTATGAACTCCAGAAGCTCATCTATGGTTACATTACTTGAGAAATAGGTTTCTGATATCTTTGATACTTTTTCATCTTTTGATACTTTTGTCCTGTCAATAGTAAATACGATTGCATCTATGACCTCGGAGATGTTATGAGGCGGAATCTTGGTCGCCATTCCCACAGCAATTCCCTCAGATCCCATGAGAAGAAGGTTTGGTAATTTTGCTGGAAGAAATACAGGTTCTTTAAGTGTTGCATCAAAATTTTCAAGGTAATCGACCGTTTCTTTATCCAAATCAAAAAGCATTTCGGAGGTTATCCCTGCCATTCTTGCTTCCGTATACCTCATTGCAGCGGGCGGATCTCCATCCATTGAGCCGAAGTTTCCCTGTCCGTCAATTAAAGGATAACGAAGAGAAAAATCCTGGGCAAGACGAACCAGCGCATCATAAATAGGCATATCTCCATGCGGATGATATTTTCCCATTACTTCTCCGACAATCTTAGCGCTTTTTGAGTATTTTGCAGAATGAGAAAGTCCCATTTCGTGCATTGCAAAAAGAATTCTTCTGTGTACCGGTTTTAGACCATCTCTTACATCAGGAAGTGCGCGCTGGACAATAACAGACATCGCGTAGTCAAGATACGCTTTCTTCATTTCCCTCGTTATTTCTGTTTTGTTTA
This sequence comes from Candidatus Levybacteria bacterium RIFCSPHIGHO2_01_FULL_41_15, assembly GCA_001782165.1. Classification (GTDB taxonomy): domain Bacteria; phylum Patescibacteriota; class Microgenomatia; order Levybacterales; family UBA12049; genus 2-01-FULL-38-13. The sequence goes on from MFNV01000002.1 coordinate 34,260, forward strand.
CTTTGCCAATATCAGCCATAAGAATTTAAAATTTAAAATTCAGAATGCAGAATGATTTATAATTTAGAATTTCAATTCTGAACTCTGAATTCTAGATTCTGAATTACTTCTTAGAGTAGTTGGTGATGGATTTTTGAATATCTTCTAAGGCAACAGATTTATCCATCCAATTTCTGATTTTGACCCACTTTCCCGGTTCGGTTTTTTTGTAGTTTTCGAAAAAATACTTAAGATCATCTTTTGTCTTTTGCGGAATATCCGATACGTCATTATAGTCTTTAAACTTTGGATCAATCTTGGGTAATGGCACTGCAATTATTTTATTGTCCACTCCTGCCTCATCTTCCATTTCAAGCATCCCTATTGGTCTTGATGGAATTACAACGCCCGACACCACAGGTTTACTACTTAAAACCAACACGTCCACCGGATCACCATCATCTGCTAAAGTGTTGGGAATAAATCCGTAATTAAAGGGATAATTCATCTCTGTATAAAGAAATCTGTCAACGAAAATTACACCCGAGTCTTTGTCAAGCTCGTACTTAACCGAAACACCCTGCGGTATTTCTATAAAAACATTTACATCCTCCGGCGGATTCTTCCCCACCTTTATCTTCGATAGATCCATAAAAATATTATATTCGAATATTCCCCAGCTCACAAGTCTCATTTTCTCCTATCCACCTGGGAGGTGGATTGCTATTGACACCTAGGGATTTTTAATTAAAAATAAGAGGTATATGCCAGGACGTTTGCTCCCACTAGTTGAAGGTCAAATTTATCATGTCTTTAATCGGGGAATAGATCATCGTCCTACATTTACCGATAAGTTAGAGTTGAAAAGAGCCAAAGCTGTTATTGATCATTACAGATTTGTTACTCCCCTAGTCAGATTTTCCAAATTTCTTAAACTTCCCATTGAGGAAAGAAATAGACTTCAAACCAAAATAAAAGCCGGACCTAAATTAATAGATATTCTAAGTTTTTGTCTGATGCCAAATCATTTTCACCTACTTTTAAGACAAGTTTATGATAAGGGGATATCAAAATTTCTATCTAATTTTCAAAATAGTTATACAAGGTACTTCAATATTAAAAATGAAAGAGACGGGCCGCTTTTCTTAGACCAGTTTAAGGCGGTTTTAGTTGAAACGGATGAGCAATTAATACATGTTTCAAGGTATATCCATCTTAATCCCATGACTTCATATCTGGTAAAAAATTTTGACTCGTTGGTTAATTACTCATGGTCGTCGTTGCCTGAATATGTTGCGCAAAAAGAATCGTTTTGCGAGACCAGCACGATCCTGGGATTCTTCAAAGACTCAGGAGAGTATGAGGCTTTTCTAAAAGATCAGGCAGGATACCAAAGAGAGCTTAATGCGATCAAACATCTTCTTATAGATTAATTCACCTGGGAGGTGGATTCATAGCGGCACCTAGGGGTTTATCTCTTCCGGCGGATTGTCCCCGACGGGAATTTTTTTAACATCCATACTTCATCTAGGCACGAAACGAATCCTACACCTATTTATAATATTTGCTGTTTCGGGAATCATAGGAGCAGCAAATTTCTCTCCATTTAGATTCCAGTTCTTGAAAGCACTTGGTATATTATCATTATCATCTCCAACCTCTTCCATAGGAGTAATTCTTCCTTCAGTTATTTGTCCAGATGGTAATTCCATTTCAATACCAAAGGGCATAGCTTGACCCATAAGCTTCTCGTCCATAAATTTAATATCAAACAACATTGGTCTTGTCTCCATTTTTTCCTGCTCAACTTGGAATTCTTTTCCTCTAATAAGTCGTTCAGATGCCGGAAGTACAAGAAGATAATTGCTGGTTAATGAACTTGCATCTCTTGTCCCCTGTTGTTCCCACAATAATAAAGCGCTAAATTTACCAACATTTGCAAGCTGAAATTCTTTTGTCTTAAACCTTGCTTCATCTGGGGTCCAAGGATCCTCTTCTGGCTCTGGTTCATCATATGAAATACTGTCATAGTTCTCAAAAGGCGTGAACCATTCATTTAGTTCTATTACTCTTTCTCTTGGTTGGCCTTCTGGTGGTGTTGCGTCTATCATAAATCAAGCGTTGCGAGTTTTGCGTTTGACTGGATAAAGTGTTTGCGGGGCGGGACTTCCTCGCCCATAAGCATTGTAAATGTTGCATCTGCTTCTTCAGCATCATCTATTGTTACCTGTTTTAAAATTCTGTTTTGAGGATTCATTGTGGTCTCCCAAAGTTGTTCGGGGTTCATCTCTCCAAGACCCTTATATCTTTGAATAACGATATTTAGCTTTCCATTTTTTGCTTTTATTTCTTTTATAGTTTTGTCTTTTTCATCATCCGAGTATGCGTACTGTATTTCTTTTCCTGATTGGATTTTATAAAGCGGAGGTTGTGCAATATAGAGAAATCCTTCTTTTATAATATCAGGTAAGTGTCTGTAGAAAAATGTCAGTATCAATGTCTCTATATGTTCTCCATCCACATCTGCGTCAGTCATTATGATTATTCTATGGTATCGAAGTTTTTCAAACCTGATGCTTTCCCCTATTCCCATTCCAAGAGCAATTATTAGATTTTTAAGTTCCTCATGTTCAATAATTTTATCAAGTCTTGCGCGTTCGGTATTTAAAATCTTTCCTCCGATAGGCAAAATTGCCTGAAACTTCCTGTCTCTTCCCTGTTTTGCCGATCCGCCTGCACTGTCCCCCTCTACTATATATAGTTCCGAGACGGCCGGGTCTTTTTCCTGACAGTCCGCAAGTTTTCCCGGAAGAGATGAGCCCTCCAAAGCTCCCTTTCGCAAGATTGCTTCTTTTGCTGCTTTTGCCGCAAGCCTTGCTTTGGCAGCCAAATAAACTTTCTCAAGAATTTTTCGTCCATCAGACGGGTTTTCTTCAAAATAAGTACTTAAACCTTCTTTTATAATTGTCGAAACCAATGGTTGGATTTCGGCATTTCCGAGCTTCCCTTTGGTTTGGCCTTCAAACTGGATCTTATCCTGGGGCATTTTTATAAAGACGACAGCAGTTAGACCCTCTCGAGTATCATCTCCGGTTATCGAATCTTCCTCGGATTTAAAGGCTCCGATTTTCTTTCCATAATCATTTATTGCCCGAGTTAGAGCCATCCTAAAACCCGTCAGATGAGTTCCTCCATTTACCGTATTAATTACATTTACGTAACTCTCAACATTTTCAGAATAACCGTTATTGTATTGAAGAGCTGTTTCAACTTCTACTTCTTTTTCCTGTTTTTTTATAAAAATAACCCTATGAAGCGGATCTTTGTTGTCATTGAGTCTTGCGACAAGAGAGGTAATTCCGCCTTCAAAATAATAGTGGACCTCATTTTTCTTTCCTTCTCGAAGATCATAAAGATGAAAGTAAAGACTTGGTACAAGATAAGCTCTTTCTCTTATGGCCTTTTTTATAATATCGAAATCAAACTCCAAAGTTGAAAAGACCTTCCCATCCGGTAAAAATGTTACGATTGTACCGGTTTTAAGACCCAAGCTTACATTGGGAAGAGGGCCATTTGATTTTTTAACTTCTAAAACTTTGGTTTTGGGTGCTCCTCTTTGATATTCTTGTCTGAAGGTTTTTCCATTTCTTTTTACTTCAACCCACATCCAGGAGGAAAGCGCATTTACAACCGAGCTTCCCACTCCGTGGAGGCCGCCCGATATTTTGTAAGCAGATCCTCCGAACTTTCCGCCTGCATGGAGTTTGGTCATGACAATTTCAAGCGCGGATTTTTTATACTGGGGCATTATCTCAACCGGAATTCCTCGTCCATCGTCTATAACTGTCGCCGAGTTATCGGGATTAAGGGTTATCCAAACGTTTTTGGCGTGACCTGCCAATGCCTCGTCAACAGCATTATCAATTATTTCCCGCAATGTTTCATGAAGACCTGTGATATCGGTTGAACCTATATACATCCCCGGTCTTTTCCGGACCGGCTCAAGGCCTTCTAATACCTGTATAGTTTTTGCAGAATAATCAGGGGGTGATCCTTTTTGAAGTTTGGTTTTGGATAAAGCCATAAAATAATTATACAGGAATTCAAGCTAAATTTCTAGGGAAAACTGCCCCGATCTCTGTGTTTCTCCAACTTCCAAACCCCGTTCAACTTCCAACCCCTGGGGTTGAGCGTAGAATAGTTATACATTTCTTGTGATTTTTCTGATTGTTTCTATTGCAAAATTAATAGCATATTTTGGGTAATTAAGTATAAGGTCTTGGGCATGAAGATATTCTATTTCTTCTCCCCCAAAGCCTCTTTTAAAAAGAGAAAGTCCAAAAAATCTGTGGCGTTGATTGTTTTCAGGTGATACCCCCCATAAATTATAACGGCTCATGTCTCGTTTTTTGGCTTCTAAAATCGCCTCCCATTGAATAAGATATGATCCTGGATGATCTCTTCCCTCCTCTGTCGATGCTCCATAGTGATAAACTGCCTCATTTCCATAAAAGATGATAAAAGCCACAGCTAAAAGTTTATTTTTAAAAAATGCTTTATATATTAAAGCCGCGTTTATTTGTGAAAACGTCTTGAACTGTTCATGCAAATATCTATGAGAGAAGGGAATAAATTTTTGTCTCTTCGATGTTTGAATCTGAAGATCATAAAATTTTTTTATTTCTTTGGGATCTTGAGAAGTTACAATTCTTAGTCCTTCTTTTTCTGCCTTTTTTATTTCATAGCGCGTGGTTTTTCTCATCTGTTTTAAAAGTTCTTCTTCTGGCTTTTTGATATCAAGTTGGGATGTTAATTCTGCATGAAGGTGCATTGGTGCATCAATAAACCCATATTTCTTGAAGATATTTTTTGAAAAATCGGAAGATAAGAGTTGTGGCCTTACTCTTATGAAACCACAGTCATTAAGATATGCGATTTTTTTAATTTCTTTGATAAAAGTATCGACAATTTCATCATCTTTCCAATCAATAATGGGACCCCCGGGCACTATCAGATGCTTGCCTCTCTTGGCGTCCTCAACTATTGAGAGCAGTACGCCATCAAGCTTATTATTTCTGAAAAACCCTATCCTTTCAATTTTCTGTCCGAGATTTTCATAAAACTGTCCCCAATGCCATGAATGAAGAAAATTGGCTTCCTCATGAAAGGCTATAAAATCTTCCCATTCTTTTTTGTCTTCAATTTTTTTGGTTGTTATTTTACCCATTCATTAATAAGTTTTGCCAAATAAAGAGCTTGAATTTCTGAAATATTTCTGTGGGTCGGAAGATTAAAAATCTTCCCTGAGATTTTCTCAGCCCTTGAACAGTCCCCTTTATAATTTGTAAGTTTAGCAAATTTTTTTGGAGCGATCGGATAGTCATACCAAATATCGGATAGGTAAAAGCCCTCCCTTTTTAAAATTTTTATAAGTTCATCCCGTTTTTCTATAAATATTGGAAATCTAAGACTAGAAGATTTTCTTGTATTGTTTGCTATTTCTTTTGATAAAATTTGGGAATTAAGGTTTTTGCTGTAAATCTCTGAAATTTTTCTTCTATGATTAAGGTCTCCTCCCAAATTTTTAAAAGATTTTAAAATTAAGCCTGAGTAAAAACCGGGAAGACTTAAAAGACTATAATTGGTTCTATCCATGGGGACTGACAGTAAATTTGTTTTCCTCAAAACAAAATGTATGATTTTCCCCAATCTTAAATCGTACGTTTTTCTAATAACGAAAGTGAGTAAGGGATAAAGAGTATCAGTAAGCTGTTTGTAAAAAGGAGGATTCTTAAAGCTTTGTAGAGTTTTTTGAAATTTCTTATGTCTTATTATCAATGCACCGCCTGATACCCCGTCAACGATTTTGTCCTGGCTGAAAGAAAGTACTGTAAAATCGCCAACTGTTCCCGCTTCCCTTCCATTCTTGTAAATTGTTCCGATTGAGTGGGCAAGATCTTCAATAAGAATAATGCTTTCCTCTTTGCATAATTTTGAAATGTTTTCAATATCACAAGGGTAACCTAGGGTATTTTGGACAATCACCGCTTTAATATTCGGATTTTTTTGAATTTTTTTCCTCAAATTTGCGGCATCGAAATTTAATTTTCCTAGTGGTAAATCAATGTACTCTGTTTCATATCCTGCTTTTTTAATCCCATCATATACTGCATAACAGGTAAGCCCATTTATTGCAACAAGAGAGTTTGGGGGGAGGTTAGAAAGTTTTAAAGCAAGCGTTATTGCTTGTCTTCCTTTGAATAACAAAATAGCCTCGCCTTGATATTTTTTCTCAAGAAACTTTATTAATTCATTTCTTAAATCATGGGAAAAAAGAGATTTTAGAACAAAATTAAAATCATAATTTGAGCCAAGAGAATTAAATATGCTCATAGAAAATTTGAAATAATTCCTGCAGTTTCTTCGGGATTTGTGAATTGAGGGGAATGGCGGGCATTATTGATTATATATAATTTGCTATTGATTATTTTTTGATTTAATATTTTCGCATCAGATAAAGGAGTAATAGAATCTTTTCTTCCCCATATTATAATAGTAGAAGCAAGTATTTTTTCTATTTCAAGAGTTTTGTCTGCCTCCATTAGATTTATCATTGTTTTTTTCATGTTTTCGGAGGCATCTTTGTAGTCGGTCTCTCTTGCCAGAAAATATAAAAGGTTTTTCGCTGTTTTTGATGATAAAAATTTTCTTCCGGTTTTTGCAATTGCTTTAAACACCACTCTTTTAACTTTTAGGGGCAGTTTGTCATGAAAAACTCCGGCACTGTCAATTAAAACTAGTTTTGAGATCTTATCTTGATATTTTAGGGCAAAAGCCATGGCAATACGTCCTCCATTTGAATGCCCGATCAGATTAATGCTTCCTGTTTCATTTTTAACTATATTAAAAAGCCAATCTACATAGTCTTCAAGCGTCCATGGATTTTCTATTTTTTTAGTCAAGCCCGGAATCTTAAGGAGTACAGGATTTAGCTTACTCTGTTTAAGATGAGCAATAAAAGGGCTCCACTTTTCAAGCGAATAAGTCCAGCCATGGAGTATGTATATTGATGGTTGATGATTGAGGATTGATGATTTTCTCATAAGCCGAATTTTTTTCTTCTTTTCTCCCACACTTTTTCTCTCCGGGGCAATTTATCTATATTTCTTTTATCCTCAAGGAGATTTTCTATAACGCCTTCTAGAAATCTTGCCCCTTTAAATAAAATTGTCTCTCCCCCTCTTAGATTCTTTTCAATATATGAAAGAGCTTCCTTGGGCATTATAAAACTCACGACTTTTTTGTCATTAGTTCTTAGTTTTTCGTTCTTAGTTCTTAGTTTTGTATACGTATACTTAGAGAGTCTTGGACCAACCAAAATGATTTTTCTTGCTTTTATCTTTGCAATTTTTTCAGAAAGGTTCTCATGCTCCTCTCTCTCCTCATTTCCAAGTTCAATCATGTCTCCTAGAACCAGCCACTTATCTTTTGAGGGATAGGTGGAAAACATATTTAGCACAGCACTAACAGCTTCAGGAGTTGCATTGTAAGTGCTGTCTATAATAGTAGTGTTTTTAATTCCATTAAAGATTTTGCTTCTGCCAGGCGGAATTGAAAAATTTTTAAAACTAAGGTCAGCTTTTATATTCAGTTTATCAAGAACTACGAACATCATTTGAAGAGAGTAAAAAAATTCTTTGGGAAGGAGAAATTTAAATTCAAAAGTTTTGTCTTCCGTACGGTAAACCGTACCGCTGTACCCTACCTTATACTCTTTAAGATTCTTAATGCTTATTTTTACGACTTTCCCTTTTGCTCTTTTCAGTTCTTCGGCAATAAAATTTAAGTCCCCATTTACAACAGCAAGTTCTGAAGTTTTTTCTATAAAAAAACCATATTCAAATGCAATAGCCTTCTCAACTTTCCTAAATTTCCCCTTTGTAGCTTCCGAGTTAAAGTTTGCAGTATGCGTTCGGCTTACCCCTGTCCAAAGGGTTATTTTGGGTTTAAGAAGCGTTGCCAAGAATTTTCCTTCTCCTGGCCTGTCGCAATCCGTCTCGACAACATAAAATTTTTCACTCGGATTTTTCTTAAAAAGCATAAAGGGAGCAAGAATAAACAAAAACAGCCATTCATAGACCATTAAAGTTTTTCTTTTAAGACCTAGAATATCAAAGGGAACGCCATAAGAGCTGTTTGCAAGGTGCGAATACTTTGCCTTATTCCCCATCTGGGATTCTATAAGATGAAGAAGAGTAGTTTTGCCGCTTGAGCCTGTCACTACTATTATATAAGGTTTCCATCGCAATAATTTTAGCTTTGCAAGAAATCGGAAGTAATGAGCTCCCGGAAAGTAAAAAAAATTTTTAAGCTTTGAAAGCATGAATGATAACTCTAATTCTATCAAAAAAGACAGAAAAGATCGAAAATTTAGAGAGAAATGAGGGTGTTTTCAAGGATGAGGCGGGGACTGACATTGGTAGTCTTTATAATAGTGTGTGCTTCCTGAAGCTTTTTAATGACTTTTGCCGTTTTTTCAAAAGGTTTATTTTTTGCAATCTCCTCAAGAAGTTTTTTTCGACCTCCCAGTATCATTTTTTCAAGCCACAAAGCTCCCTCGTCTCTAGTTTTCCCAAAATCCTGCGCTATCTTAAGCCTTTTCCCTGCCCTATCCAAGTTTAATATTTCCAAGAAATCCCCAAGATCCTGTTCTTCTATTTTTATTTCACTTTTCAGTTCTATTATTTTGCATCTTGATAAAACTGTGGGCAACAAATTAGTACTTTGAACAACCAGAATTATAATAGTGTTTTCAGGGGGTTCTTCGAGAATCTTTAAAAGTGCGTTTTGAGCTTCAATTGTAAAACCATTTGAAGATGCAAGAATTACGGCTTTTGACCTTCCTCTTATGGGTTTTAGGAATATTTTTTTGTGAATATTTCTTACATCTTCTATTCCTGCGGTTTTTTCAAATTCTTCTCTTGTGATGTCTAACTCTTCGATCTTAAGTTCTCTGCAAATATCAAAAGCCTTTGTGACTCCTTTTTCTTTATTTTTTGAGGCTATTAAAACGGATTGCATAGATTATGGTTTCTTGACCCCGTAAGCTCTTGCCACTTCGCTTTTTCATCCGCCAGCTGGCGGAACGCTTCGTGGCGTGTGAAAGCGGGGTCTGCGGCAACCTCGCCTCGGCGTTGCCTTGACATTATAGCTTAATTTTCCTTAGTATAGAAGTAATGCCCAACCAGGACACAAATGCATCTTTATCATCAGGAAATCTATCATCAGGAAGTCTTCTTGATGTTCTTCTTTCAGACCATCTTATTACACCTGCGCAAGCAGATGAGATAAAAGTAAAGAGTGCGAGCCTTAATAAACCGTATGAAGATACTCTTGTTTCCTTAGGTTTGGTTTCTTCTGAGAAGCTGGCAGAAGTAAAGGCCAAGCTTTACGGCGTTCCCTTTATCTCTCTTGCCTCTTTTTCTTTTTCTCCTTTGGCTTTGAGTATGATTCCTCGAGCTGTTGCAGAGAGATTCCGTCTTATTCCATTTCTGTTTGATGAAAAAACAAGAACCTTGTCAATCGCCATGGCAAATCCTGTTGACCTTGAAGCACTTGAGTTTGTAAGACAGAAAACTGGTCTTGATATAAAAATTTTTGCCACTTCCGAAGATGAATTAAAAAAAGTGATAGATCAACAATATAAACAGGGAATTGTTGGAGAAGTCGGAAAAGCTATAAAGGAGACTACAGAATTAACTAAGCCCCGCACTATAGACAGCAGGGAAATAGCAGAGATTATTAAAGAGGCGCCTATTGCCAAGATTGTTTCAACCATTCTTGAGTATGCAGTTTCAAGCAGAGCTTCCGATGTTCACATAGAACCTCAGGAAGACAGAATCAGAGTAAGATACAGAATAGACGGAATTTTGTACGACCGGTTAAGCCTCCCAAAAACAGTACAAGAAGCAGTAATATCACGTACCAAAATTCTTTCAAATATGAAAATTGACGAACATAGGATTCCGCAAGACGGGAGATTTAACTTTAAAGCAGAGAACAATGAGGTTGATCTTCGTATTTCAGTAATGCCGACAGCTTTTGGTGAAAAAATTGTAATGAGACTTCTTAGGAAGTCAGGAGGAGTGCCGACTCTTCCTGATCTTGGGCTTTCCGGGATTTCTCTTAAGAATTTGGAAACAGCTACTTTAAGACCCCATGGAATAATAATAGTCTGCGGTCCGACGGGATCGGGGAAAACTACTACTCTTTATTCAGTTTTAGAGAAACTAAATACTTCCCGCGTTAATATAATGACACTTGAGGATCCTATTGAGTATCAAATGACAGGGGTTAATCAAGTTCAGATAAATCCCGCAGTTGGTCTTACTTTCGCAACAGGACTTAGGTCATTCCTCAGGCAAGATCCGAATATAATACTGGTCGGAGAAATAAGAGACAAGGAAACAACAGAACTTGCTATTCAAGCGGCACTTACCGGTCATCTGGTTTTTTCCACTCTTCATACTTCAAATGCCTCAGGAGCCCTTCCTCGCCTTGTCGATCTGGGAGCAGAAACTTTTCTTCTTTCATCCACCATGAATGCAATCGTGGGACAGAGAATAATAAGAAAAATCTGTCTCTATTGCAAGGAAGCAAATGTTCCCCTAAGACCGATAATTGAAGAAATAAGAAATGTTTTGGGAAAACTGTTTCCTTCCTCAAACGGACAAGAGATAAAAATTTATAGAGGAAAAGGATGTGAAAAATGCGGAGGATTCGGGTATTTGGGAAGGATAGGAATATTTGAAGTCCTTCCCGTGTCAAACAAAATCTCAAGCCTAATACTTGAACATCCGGATAGTGCGACAGTTGAGAAGGAAGCGGTTTTGGAAGGAATGATAACAATGAAGCAAGATGGTTATCTTAAGGTTCTTGCGGGAATTACGACTCCCGAGGAAGTTATAAGAGTAGCACAGGAATAAAAATAATTTGAAATTTAAAATTTAAAATTTGAAATTTTATAGGGTATGGATATTCAAAATCTTTTACATTTGACGGTTACAAATAAAGCTTCTGATCTTCATCTTGTCCCAGGTTCGCCTCCTGCTATGAGAGTTGATGGATCATTGAATTATCTCTCCAACTCCCCTCCTCTTTCCAAGGAGGAAGTTGAAACAATGATTTTTTCTCTAATAAATTCCTTTCAAAAAGATAAATTTCTCAAAGAGAAAGAGCTTGATTTTTCTTTTGATTTCGGTGGGGAAACTCAGGGGAATCTGGGGAGATTTAGAGCCAATCTATACTTTCAAAAAAGATTGATGTGTGCTGAGTTCAGGTTTCTTGAGCCTAGAATAAGAACTATTGAGGAGTTAAATCTTCCCAAAATTCTTCACAACTTCGCGTCTCTTAAGCAGGGATTTGTTTTGGTGACCGGTCCTACGGGGCATGGAAAATCAACAACGCTTGCAGCAATTATAAATGAAATAAATTTAGGCAGATCTGTCCACATACTTACAATAGAGGATCCTGTTGAATATGTTTATCCCAAAGGTAGGAGTTTGATCTCACAAAGAGAAATGGGTTTGGATACAAATTCCTGGGAAGCGGCTTTAAAAGCAGCACTTAGAGAAGATCCCGATGTCGTTTTGATCGGTGAAATGAGAGATCCTGAAACAATTGCATCAGCCATGACAATAGCAGAAACCGGACATTTGGTGTTATCGACTCTTCATACAAATTCTGCTTCTCAAAGCATTGATAGAATTATAGATGTGTTTCCCTCAAATCAACAATCACAAATAAAAACACAGCTTTCGGCAGTTCTTAAGGGAATTGTTTCTCAAAGACTCCTCCCCCAAATATCGGGCGGAAGAATCCCTGCTGTTGAGCTAATGCTTGGGACTCCTGCTGTTGCAAGCAATATTAGGGAAGGGAAAACTTATCTTATCGATTCGATTATTCAAAACTCTCAAGATATCGGAATGATTCCTCTTGAATCTTCGCTTTCCTCTCTGGTTCTTTCAGGAGCAATAAGTCTTGAAATAGCTAAAAGTTATGCTCTTCGCCAAGATGAACTCTTAAGACTTATAGGTTACATGTGAAACTTAAATACAAAGCAATAACTAAAGACAATAAAATAATAAGAGGAATTATTGAGGCAAAGGACGAGAAAGAAGCTGTTTCATACCTTCGGTCAAAAGACCTAATCCCCATAACAGTTACTTTGGACACAAAATATAGGCTGATTACATATATTCCCTTTTTTGGCAAAGTCGGGCAGGGAGATTTAGTTCTGTTTACAAGGCAACTTGCGGTAATGCTTAATTCAGGTCTCACTCTTTCAAATTCTCTCCATATCCTAAAAGAACAGACAGGAAATAACTTGATGCTTGATGTTATCAACAGGATAGTTACTGATACAGAAGAGGGAAAAACTTTTTCTTATGCCATTTCAAGGAATCCAGATGTATTTTCGCAAATCTATTTTTCGATTATAAAATCGGCGGAAACCTCAGGGCTTTTGGATAAGGCACTGCTTCGTCTTGCAGATAATCTTGAAAAACAGGTCAAACTGGAAAACACCATTAAAGGTGCCCTTCTGTACCCTTTAATAATTATTATTCTTATGATCGCTGTTGTATTTATAATGATGACTGTAGTTATACCCCAGCTCTCGGCCGTTTATAAAAGCCTTGATGTAAAACTCCCTCTTCCGACTCAAATAGTTATTGCCTTTTCCAATTTTTTTCTCATCTTCTGGCCTTTTTTGATAGGCATTTTCATTATCAGTATATTTATCTTCAGACGGTGGCATAAAACAGAGGCGGGTAAATTGGTTATAGACAATCTCCTTTTAAAAATTCCTGTTTTTGGTAATCTTATTGCAAAGATTATACTTACGGAGTTTTCAAGGACACTAAGTCTTCTGATAGGATCAGGAACTTTGGTGGTTGATTCTCTTATGCAAACATCAGATACTCTGGGGAATATACATTACAAAAATGCAGTTGTTGACATTGCCAAGAAGGTTGAAAACGGAGTTGGCATAGGTGATGCTATATCATCATACAGTCTTTTTCCCGGAGTTCTCATCCAACTCGTAAAGATTGGAGAGCAGACAGGAAAACTTGATGAAACTCTTATGAAAGCATCGGAGTATTTTGAGGAAGAAACAGATCAGGTTATAAAAACTCTTACAACTGCTTTTGAGCCTCTTATAATGGTAACCTTAGGACTTGGGGTTGCTTTTCTTCTAATTTCCGTAATAACACCAATATATAGTTTGATTTCAACAATTAAGTAGCCTTATTTTGCCACTTGACAAGCCATAAAAAATCTGTTCATACTTATAATATACTAAAAAATGAAAGGTTACCTGTCCAAACTTCTTAGAGAAAAAGTATCCCGCGGATTTACACTTATCGAACTTTTAGTCGTCATCGCAGTCTTGGGAGTTTTGGCAGCAATTGTTCTTCTGGCAGTTAACCCAGGTGAACAGTTAGCCCGGGCAAGAGACACAAACAGAGTTTCCGCAGTTACGCAGATTGGTCGCTCTCTTCAGTCCTATTACACTGCCCATAACGGCAAATATCCTGCACCAGCAAGCTATCTTACCACACTTCAAACGTCTCAAGATCTTAAAACTATTCCTACCAACCCTGCCGGAAGTGGAACAACTTGGGGTGACTGTACTGCTGTGACGGGTCCGCATGATCCACTTACACAGCAGGGAAACCAGAGTGGATGGTGCTATGTAGTAGATGATCCAACAGATCTTACTGAAACTATAGTATTCACGGGTCTTGAGTCTCAGCTAAATGATAGTAAGTGTGCAACCGGACAAACTGTATGGTGGGTATTCTCAACCCAAAATGGTAGAGGAGGATTTACCTGTACAGCAGATGCATTAACAGCTCCAACTTTAAATCCAACCTTCGTCGAATAATTCTCCTGAAAATATAAAGCATTCTTCGTCGCATCGCTTCGTCACCTCTTCGTCACACCGGGAATGAGTTAGTCTTGCTACATCGGTTGATAAGACTTCAGCCGGTCTGATATTTTAAATATATGCCAGGCAGACCTACGTTTTTAGTAAATGGTGAACATTATCGTATTTGTGGATAACTGACAATGTCCGACCTTGTCAAGAATCGGTTTGTGTTATTGTAAAGATATGGTTATAGCTCTTTTATTTTTTCTTTTTATCATTGGAATATGCGTGGGGAGCTTTTTAAATGTCTTGATTGATAGAATTCCACAGGGGCAGTCCCCCCTTAAAGGAAGATCATATTGCGACCATTGCAGGAAGTCTCTTGCCTGGTATGACATGGTTCCCCTTTTCTCTTCCGTTTTTCTAAAAGGAAAATGCAGATACTGCAAGTTGTCTATCTCATCTTATTATCCTCTGGTAGAGTTAGTGACAGGTTTAATGTTTGTTTTGACATTTCTATATTTAAGCAATCAGCAACTAGCAACCAGCAATCAGTTTAACAATATAATAATAGAGCAATTTAACAATTTAGCAATAAATTACATTTATTATTTATTTATTCTTTCCTCCTTCATAGTAATTTTTTTTACGGATCTTAAATATGGGATTATCCCAGATAAGATTTTATACCCCGCCGTACTAATATTTACCATTTACCATTTACCATTTACCATTTATTCTCCAATCCTCAATCATCAACCATCAATTATAAATAATATATTCTCTGGAATGGGTGCTTTTTTATTCTTCTTTCTTTTGTACTTTATAACCCACGGGAAAGGTATGGGCTTTGGGGATGTGAAACTTTCCTTTCTTCTGGGACTTTTCTTAGGATTTCCCAAAATTATTATAGCTTTGTATACAGCATTCTTGACAGGAGCAATTATAGGCTCCATACTGATTATATGGGGAAAAAAGAAGTTAAGAGGTACTACGATCCCTTTTGGTCCTTTTCTAATCCTCGGAGCCGCGTTAAGCCTTTTTTTCGGAGAATTCATAATTCGTCTGGTTTTACCCTGGTTGAACTTTTAGTTGTTGTTGGAATTATTGGGATTATGGCGGTCGGGCTTTTTTCTGTTATTGATCCAGTTGGACAACTTCAAAAATCAAGAGATGCAGAGAGGAAATCTGATCTCAAAGAACTTCAGAAGGCTCTGGAGCTTTACTATCAAGATTATGGTATCTATCCATCCCAAACAAGTTATAAAATCTTAAATCTTAATTGGGGAAACCCCTGGGGTCCTTATCTGCCGACTTTACCCCAAGACCCATCCAGTACAAGAAAGTATATTTACTATACTCCTTCAGATGGGCAGTCATATTGGCTTTATGCTTCTTTGGAAAAAACAGATGATCCTCAGCTTTGTCCAAATTTAGATGTTACAAACAAAGAATGTCCAAGCATTGGGACCAATATAACAGGCTATACGGTTAAGTCTTGTGGGACAAGCAATGATAAACCTTGTAATTTCGGACTTTCAAGCCCAAATACCACACCATGAGAATAAATTTCAAATTTCATCCATTCGGTAAACTCAGGGCAAGAATTTCGCGCCGCCGGCATAGCCTCTGGCGACGCACGGCAAATTTTAAATTATTACGGGGATTTACTCTTGTTGAGCTTCTTATTGTCATCGCTATAGTCGGGGTACTCTCCACCCTTGTAATTGCGAATTTTGCAGAAGTAAGAAAAAGAGCAAGGGATTCTCAGAGAAAATCAGATGTAAGACAAATTCAATCAGCAATTGAGCTAATAAGATCAGATACCGGAAGCTATCCCGGATCTCTCCCCTCCTGCGGATCTTCTCTTACAGCAGGATCCCCTGCCACAACTTATATGCAAAAAGTACCCTGTGATCCAAGCGGCGCAACCTACTGGAATGGAGGAATTTATTATTACCTTCCGAGCGGTTCCACATATACCCTTGCCTCTTGTATGGAAAATGCTCAAGAATCAGGATCCGATATCCAAGAAACATCCCCTGGCGGCAGTGGAACTTGTTCATCCGGCAAATGGTATGTTTTAACCAGTCCTTAATATGCCCCTCTTTTACATCAAAATCATAAAATCCCTGTCGTCCAGAAACTTGGGATTTACCCTTATTGAACTTCTTATTGTGATAGGTGCTTCAGCTGTAATATCTGTTGTAGGAGTTTCGGCCTTTGTAACATACAGCCAATCCCAAGCCTTAAACAGCGCTTCAAGCGATATTATCAGCTTATTCAATCTCGCAAGATCAAGAGCCTACTCGCAAATAAAACCTTCTTCATGTTCGGGCAGCCTTGCCGGATACCGAATTTCCCTAGATACAACAAATGCCCAGTATAGCTTAGAGGCTGTTTGTAGCAGCTCAGCAACATTCGTTGTTCTCAATAAAAAGCTTCCTTCAAACATAATTTTTTTGGATTCTCCTGCAACCAATCCAACGACATATTCTTTCCCTGTTTTAACAGGAGGAGTTCATAGCGGAGGAACAATTAGGCTGAAGGGTTATGGAAAAGAAAAGACCCTTACGGTTGATTCCCAGGGCAATGTAAAATGAAAAAATTTCCTACAGCAGGATATCTTAGCGGGCAAACCTTACTTGAGGTTTTGGTTGCACTTGGAGTCGCGACTATAGTGATATCTGCAATAGTTGTAATAGTAATCTCATCCTTGAAGGGTGGACAGTTTTCAACCAGTCAAAATCAGGCGAACCAATATGCACAGGAAGGGCTTGAGATTGTGAAAAACAAGGCTCAATCAGATTGGACTACTTTTCGATCCTATCTTCCTTACTCTTGTCTTGGACAAGACCAAACTATCTCACCTCCTCTGGGCACATCATGCGGTTCCAACTTAGGGACATTCTCAAGAGAAATATTATTCAGTCACTATGTTGCAAATGATGGAAATACTGATTGTCTGCCTACCACTGTGGACAGGACAAAAGTTACGGCGACTGTTTACTGGTCTGACAGCAAATGTCCTGCCGGGACACCTTTTTGCCATAAAGTACAATTAATATCGTGTCTATTTAAATCAGGATCATAAAGTATGAAGAAAATAACAGAAAAGAAAATTGGAGTGGGTTCATCTCGCATCACTTCCCACGAATTGCTTCAAAATTTAATATTAGGAAGCCGGAGGCATTTGGCAAGTCGTGATGGGGAAAACGAACGATTTTCTGGAAGTGGTGCGGGGTTTACACTTTTGGAGCTATTGGTAGTAATAATAGTTATCTTTGTTGTGGGAGCTGTAATTATGGGAACTATTGTTTCGTCTTTGCGCATAGCCGACAAGGCTAAATCTATGGATGTTGTACGCACAAACGGAAATTACGCTATATCCCAGATGTCCAGAATGATAAAATACGCCGAAGAGTTCAATGGAGTAAGCACAGATGGCGTTGTTTATACCGCAAATTGCAGTTCCCCAATTGTCATTTCCACACCTGCGGTGGTTTCTGTTCCCTCGCCTCGTTTGGGATTTTTTTCAAGAATTGCAAATTTAATTCAAGGATTTGGCGATCTGGGCAAGAAAGAAATTTCCTCCGTATTTTCAAAACTTGCAAGCCTAATCCCAATGCTTGATAGCCCAAAAACATTTGTTACGCGTCAAGTTGCCCCCGCAACGTCTGCTACTTTAAGACCAACTGGCCCTTGGGCTGAAAGTAGATGGACTAGGACTGGCTGTACAGCTAATTGGCAATGTGTTGATGAGGAAACCTTAAATACTTCAGATTATGTCCAAGCCCCATCATCTGGCAGTACTATTGACTGGTACGCAACCAGTTTCACCCCTCCTGCTGGTTCGACCATTACTGCAATTCGCGTCTTTGCCCAAGCCCGCAAGACTGATGCTGATACTACCTATTTGCTTCTTGGATATCGCAAATCTGACGGCAGTTTCACCTTTAAAGACCCAGGCGTAGCATTAACTACAAGTTGGGCATCAACAGTTCCTTATGCCAGTTGGACAACTAGTTTGCCAGCTGTCAGTAGATTTCCCATCCAAATTGGCATTCAAGCTGGAGAAGTTTCAACAGTTAGAGTAGCTCAAGTTTGGGCTGAAGTTGACTATATTGCTCCATCACCTACCCCCACCCCAACTCCTACGCCTACACCCACACCCACCCCTACACCTACCCCCACCCCAACTCCCACATCAGGGCCTACTCCAACCCCTATCTCATACAATTTCGTAAAAGTAACCGGATTTGACGGTGGAACTACGGTTTTTTCCTGTCTTTCGGGGGATCCAGGAGAAATCGCTTCAGAAAGCGGAGAGCTTAAGCAGTCACTTATAGATACAAATTCTGTAAGGGTGGATAATTGCTCTATCTATTGTACCCAAGAGGGCTTATCATCCCCCCCTCTTATAAATATATCTTTTACGCTTTCCAAAAAAACAACAAGCCAGTTTTTTGAGCAAAAAACTGCTATCCCCTTTCAGACATCAGTCGGCATAAGAAACTACTAATTCGCACCACTTCCAAGAAAATCGTTTGTTTTCCCATCACAGTTTACAAAGCGTCTTCCTTTTTCTGATATCAAAGATTGAGGCGATTCATTGGAAATGGTGTGGGAATCCAGATTGAATCGGGGTTGACACTCTTGCCCTTGATTGATACTCTTAAGACATGTCTTATAAAAAAAAAGAAAAGGAGCGCGGGCAAACCCTTCTCATAGTCGTTTTGATAATGGTTGTTTCTACGACAATAGGCTTATCTCTTGTTTCAAAAAGTATAGTAAGTCTTAGAACTTCAACAGAAGAAGCAGAATCAGCCAAGGCTCTGACTGCGGCAGAGGCAGGGGTACAGCAAGCGCTTCAGCAAGGAACCTCAATTCCTTCGGGGAGTTTTGCAAATAACACAAGCTTTAACGCCACTGTTTCCCAAGAAAGCGGGATAAGCCTTATTCTAAACGGAGGAAACCCAGCTTTAAAGGATGAGGGAATAAACGTTTGGCTCGTGTCGCATTCAAGCCCCACCAGCCCCAATTGGTCTGAGACATGGGAAGGAGACCTAACTTTTTATTGGGGAGAGACCAGCGATCCCTGCAATGAGGCTGATTTGGAGATCTACGCATTAGGCGGTGATCCTCCCTTTAATTTTTCCAATATGAAGGCTTCAAGAAACGCAGTCCATGGTGGTTGCTCTTCCAGAGAGAATAATTTTCTTACCGGCGTTGCCTCAGCAAAAAATATTGGAGGAAAAACCTTCCATTTCTCCTATCCTGTTAATATTAAAGACGGGCTTATCGTTCGGGTAGTCCCCCTTTATAAAGATGCAGTTATAGCAGTTGAGGGAAGCCCATCTCTTCCGTCCCAGGGAATTTTGGTATCTTCGGAAGGACAAGTGACAGGCTCAGATATAAAAAGAAAAATTAACATCTTTCAGCCCTATCCCTCTCTGCCTAATGAATTTTTCCTTTATGGTCTTCTAGTTCCCAAAAACTAATGGAAAAAAAATCTTTCGGTCTTGACATAGGTCTTAGGACAATAAAAGCAGTCTGGCTTTCTAAAACAAAAGATGGTTTTACTCTTGAGGCTTCTATTACTTCACCTTCATCCCTAAAGGGCATGACTTCTGAATCTCCGCTTGATGAAGAGGAAATGGCAGGAGTAATAAAAAAAACCGTTGAGGATGCAAAAATAACAACCAAATTTGTGAATGTAGCGCTTCCTGAGAGTCAGGTTTATACAAAGGTTGTAGACATGCCGGTCTTATCCGATAAGGAGCTCTCCTCTGCCATTTATTGGGAGGCAGAACAACATATACCAGTTCCCTTATCTTCAATAACACTTGCCTGGAGTGTTCTCAAAAGACCCCCAAGGACAACTAGTTCTGAGAAGATGCAGGTTCTTATGGTCGGAGCCCCCGTAAGCCTTATCAATAAATACCAAAAAGTCTTATCAATGGCAGGATTTAGGATAAATGTTCTTGAAACAGAAATATTGTCTATGGTAAGAGCGCTTATTACAGGAGAAGACTTTCCATCCTCAATAATTATAGATTTAGGCTCAGTAAGCACAACTATAACTCTAATAAGGGAGGGAATTGTAGTTTTTACCTACCCTGTGCCCACAGGAGGAATGGCAATTAACAGAGCAATAGAGACAGACTTTGAGTTTACTCCTGATCAAGCAGAAGAGTATAAAAGAACTTACGGAATATCGAAAGAGGCTTTTGGAGGGAAAATTGGCAAGGCAACCGAGCCTATTTTAAATTCGATACTGGGTGAAGTCAGAAAGGCTTTGGTTTTTTACAAAGAGAAATATAAAGACGACAAGCCCATAAGACAGATAATCTTAACAGGAGGAACGGCTAAGCTTCCCGATATTGATCTTTATTTTGCCCAAAATTCTAATATAGAAACAGTTATCGCAAATCCGTTTAAAATTTTAACTAATGTAAAAGATTTTCCCAAAGAAATTGTAGAAAATGCGTCTGATTATACTATCGCAGTGGGTCTTGCCTTAAAAGATTATGAAGAGTGACATCAATCTTCTTGCCGTTTCTCAAATCGAAACCGTAAAAGAAGACTCATTTTTGAAATTTCTTCGGATTTTGTCTATTGGTTTTTTACTCTTGGTTCTTTTTCTTTCAATTTTGGTATTTATTCTAACGAGCAGAATTTCTCCTTCTTCCATAGTGAAGGAACAAACTTCCATAATCGGAAGAATCAAACTTCTCAGAAACCGGGAAACCAAAATCCTGGCTCTAAACGACAGAATAGGGGCAGTTGGGGAAATTTTAAAAGGGAGATCTAATTACGAAAAAACAATAGAAGTTTTCTTATCAAATGTGCCTTCGGGAGTTTCGATTGGTTCGTTTGAGATAGGGAAAACTGAGATTGCGCTTACAGCAAGATCCGATTCTCTTTTAGATCTTAATGCTTTCGTTAAAAACATAACGGATTTAGTTAAAAACGGAAAAGAGATTAAAAGCATGACAATTGACAATATTGCTTTTGATTCTAGATCAGGTACTTATTCGTTGGCAATTAAGGCAGATAGATTATGAGAGAAAAAGTCAATATTGATATTGAAACAATAAGAATAATATATTCAAAATACAGAAGTCATCTAGTGTACATTACTGTTTTAATCGTTTGTCTTATTCTGTCTTTGGGCTTTATTCTGCCAAGAGTTTTGGATTTGGGGAGTATTAATAAAAAAAGACAGGAGGAAACCCAAAAACTTAGAACTCTAAAGGGTAATATGGAAACTTTGTTATCCCAAGATGACTCCTCTTTAGACAATGATCTTCAGGCTCTATTATCCGCTTTGCCGGAGACAAAAGATTACGATGGAATACTAAGCGCAATTTCTGATGCTGCGGGAAAATCTGGGGTGTCCCTGAGTGATTACCAGTTGCAGATTGGAAAAATATCTGAAATAACCGAAAGGACACAAGGATACCCGTCTTTAAGATTGATTTTAAATTTAAAAACAAATCTTTCAGGCACTCAGAAATTTTTGCGGGAATTGTCAAAAACTCTTCCCTTGTCTAATGTTTCCGATGTTGTCCATGAAGGTAATTCGGCTTCAGTAACAACCCTTTTTTATTATAAGCCTTTTTCTCCTTTTCAGCCTAAGGAAGACGAGAAGCTAGTTAATTTATCGAAGAAGGAACAAAACTTAGTCTCTAAAATATCTGAATGGAACAGACCTATAGTCGCTTTATTAGAAGTTTCTTCTCCGTCCTCTCCCTCTGCTAGCTCGCCTTTTTAGATTTCAAAAGATCGGGTCTTTTAAGTATCGTTATTCTCCTTGCATTTCTTTCTTTCCATTTTCTAATTTTTTCGTGATTGCCTGAAAGAAGTACTTGAGGAACTTTAAGCTTTTTGTATTCCGCAGGCCTCGTATACTGAAAATATTCAAGAAGCCCTCCTTGTTCTTTTCTTGAGAATGATTCCTCGTCTGTAACATTATCATGAAGGACCCCCTTTATGAGCCTTACGACGCTGTCAACGACTGCAATTGCCGGTATCTCCCCACCTGTCAGAATAAAATCGCCTAAAGAGATTTCTTCATCAATAAATTCTTTGATTCTTGCATCAAACCCTTCATAATGTCCGCAGACAAGGATAAGATGTTCCAAACTTGATAACCTATATGCTGTTTTTTGATGGTATTTTTTTCCGGCTGGATCAAAAAGTATTACCTTTTCCCTCCCTTTTTCTTTAAAACTTTTTTTTGTATTCTCAATCGCCTTCTCAAGGACGTCTACCCTGAGAATCATCCCTTTACCTCCCCCATATGGTTTATCATCAACAGTTTTATGCCTTCCAATCCCAAAATCTCTTATATTAATATAATTTATCTTAACGAGTCCCTTATTCACAGCGTTTTTGATTATAGAATGGTCAAAAGGACCTTCAAACATCTCGGGGAAAAGCGTGAGTATCGAGATAGTCATAAAGGTTTAGTTTTGCTCTTCAAGAAGAATGTTAATTTTTTTGTTTTGTTTTATTGCTGGAATTTTCATGACGTTTCTTATTGCTCTTATTATCTTGCCGTTTTTTCCGATAATTCTTCCCATGTCGTTTTTATCAACAAAAATTTTAAAAGTAATAATTTCTCCGTCCGACTCTTCCTCTATCTTTACTTTATCTCTTTTTTCTGCTAGTGAGGATACTATATGGGATAGGGCATTTTTCATTATTTTAAGAGATTTGCTACTTTTTCTGTTGGTTTTGCTCCGACAGAAATCCAGTACTTATACCTTTGCATATTTATATTTTTAACGACTCCCGTTTCCTTTTTTTGATAGTGGCCGAGTGCTTCAATAAACTTTCCGTCTCTTTTGCTTCTCTTTTCTTTTACAACGATTCTGAATCTACTTTCTCCCTTTCTTCCCACTTTTGTTAACCTGATTACGACTGACATAGAATGCTATTTTAGCACTAATTTTTTTTATTCTCAACCCCGATTGAATCGGGGTTAACCCGATTCTCTTAATTTTAACAAAGCTTCCCTTGCGGAATTTTTTTCAGCTTCCTGCTTAGATTTACCCGTTCCT
This sequence comes from Candidatus Levybacteria bacterium RIFCSPHIGHO2_01_FULL_41_15, assembly GCA_001782165.1. GTDB lineage: Bacteria > Patescibacteriota > Microgenomatia > Levybacterales > UBA12049 > 2-01-FULL-38-13. Next base: position 57,240 of record MFNV01000002.1, read on the forward strand.
TTCCCCAGAAGAGATTTCTCAACATATACCCCTACGGTAAATACCTTCCGATGGGCCGGTCCCTCTTCTCCAAGAACCTTATATGAAGGAGAAATTTGTTTTTTTGCCTGAATCTTTTCCTGGAGAAGGCTTTTTGGGTCTTTTAAAACTTTCTGTGCCAAAAGCATCTCAGTTTTTGAAAGAAGGACGTCCTTGAGAAAATCAGATACTTTTGTTACGCCTTGATCAAGGAACAAGGCTCCCACAAATGCCTCGAAACAATTGGCAAGAAGACTTATGTTTTCCCTCCCTTTGGATTCCTCTTCCCCCTTGGATAACTTAAGAAGATCTCCAAAATTAAGTTCCTTTGCAACTTCTGCAAGAGTTCGTGTATTTACAAGCAAAGACCGAAGATTAGTCAATGTCCCCTCGTCAAATTTAGGATAATTTTCATGGAGATGTTGTGAGACCACAAACGAAAGAACGCTGTCACCAAGAAACTCCAGCCTTTCATTTGAGGATAATTTTTCTTTTGTTTCATTAAGATAGGACCTATGTATAAAAGCTTGTTCGAAAAATTTTCTATTTTTAAATTTTGGAAGCTTCATTTTAAATCTTGAACAATGTTCCCAAGCGCACCATTAATAAAGGAAGGACTTGTTTCACCGCCGTATTCTTTGGCAAGTTCGATTGCCTCATCAATAATTACCTTCGGCGGTTGACCTCTTTTAATAAGAAGTTCATAAATAGCAAGCCTTAGGATTGCAAGATCAATTTTATTCACTTTTTCTATCGGAAACTCAGGAGCCGCCTTTTTGATATTTTCATCAATTGTTTTAAGGTGAGGAATTATTTCTCTTACCTCGTGTCCTAGTGGCTGGTTATGAAAGCTTTTTCTAAAAAGATCTTCGATAATTTTTTGTCTTTTTTTGTGTCTCGGGTCAAGAGGATTTTTCATTTGTCTTTTGTTTTTCTTCAATTTTAATCACTTGTCTTCCCTGATAATATCCGCATTTTCGACATACTGTGTGAGGCACATTTATTGCATTACAATTGGAGCAAATTACACCTTTCGGTATTAATAAGCTTATACTCGCTCGTCTTTTTCCTTTTCTTTGTCTTGAATGTCTTCTCTTGGGTTCTTGCGGCATTTACGTATTTTACTTTAATTCTATTTTTCCTGCAAGATGTTTCTTAAAAGAAGGATTTTTTTTATTTCAATCGGGAGAGACTTGGGATAGAGTCAGACTGTTTATTTTTTTAAGTAAATCGGGAAACTTTGATAATTCTGGGAAAATTTTCTCAGCTTCCTTTTTTGTTTTTTCTATTAATTCAAAGTCCGAGAATGATGCAATTTTAAGCGCAGGCAAACCGTGTTGGGCTGTTCCATAAATTTCCCCCGGTCCTCTTAACTTAAGATCAAGTTCGGCAAGTTCCGCGCCATTATAAATAGTTTCAAGACTTTTTAATCTTCGGATTGTCCTATCGTTTTTGGAATCCGTAAAAAGCAGACAATAAGATTGCTTATTTCCCCTTCCTACTCTTCCCCTCAACTGATGAAGTTGGGCAAGGCCAAATCTTTCTGCGGTTTCAATCATAATTATCGTTGCATTCGGTATGTCTATCCCAACTTCAACAACAGGAGTCGAAACCAATATGTTAGTTTTTTCTTCCCTAAATTCTTTTAATATTTTTTCTTTAAGATCAGCCCTTATTTTTCCATGAAGAAGGTCAAGCTTAAAATCTCTAAAAATATTCTTGAGTTTTTCAAATTCTTTTACTGCCGCCTTGACTGTTGCCATACTTTCAGACTCTTCTATAAAGGGACAGATGATAAAAGCCTGACTTTTCTGCCTTTTAATTTGATTTTCTATCCACTTGTATGCATCTATTCTTTTTTCGGGGGGGACAAGCCATGTTTTTACAATTCTTCGGCCTTTTGGCATATCCGAAAGAAGAGATAGATCTAGGTTTCCATATAAGACAAGGGCAACAGTTCTTGGGATTGGAGTTGCGGTCATTGTAAGGAGATGAGGATTTTTTCCTTTTTTCCGGATAATCGCTCGCTGCTCTACTCCAAATTTCTGCTGCTCGTCTATTACAACAAGTCCTAAATTTTTAAAATTTATTTTTTCGGATAAAACAGCATGTGTACCAACCATAATATCCATTTTCCATTTTTCCCCACTTCGCCCAAGCTTCGCGGGGCGAGCATTTTTCATTTTCCATTTTTTCGAACCAGTTATTAAATCAGTTCGTACTCCAAAAGGAGTAAGTAGTTCAGAGATTGTTTTGTAGTGTTGCTGCGCGAGAATCTCTGTCGGAGCCATAAGAACTGATTGAAAACCGTTAAGATATGACAAATACATAACAATTGTTGCGACAACTGTCTTTCCCGATCCAACTTCTCCTTCCAAAAGCCTATTCATAGGTTTTTTTGACGCAAGATCCTGGAAAATTTCTCTTACTGCCTTTTTCTGGGAGGTCGTAAGATCAAATGGAAGTTTGGATAAAAATTCCCCGATCTCTTTTTTAAATTTGTTAATCGAAAAAATATTTGAGACCGTTTTCTTCCCCCATTCATTCTTCCTGATGATGCCTCTTAAATGGAGCAAGAAAAATTCATCATATGAAAATCTTTTTCTTGCATCCTCTGCTGTATCTAAATTTTTTGGAAAGTGAATATTTTCAATGGCATCTTTTATTCCAATTAGGTTATTCTCTTCTAGAATTGGATAAGGAATATATTCGAGTAAATTTTGTTTGTGTTCTTCAAGGATTTTGTATATTTGCCGCCTAATCCACTTTGATGAAATTCCTTTAGTTTCATTGTAAATCGGAACTAATCTTCCCGTATGAATAGTTCCGGCATTTTTATATATAACCTCATATTCAGGTGATTGCATTACCAATTTATTTTTAAAAAGATCTATTTTTCCGGATAGCGAAACATTGTCGCCCTTATTCATTATTTTGGGAATAAAAGGCTGGTTAAACCATATCACCCCTATTGTTCCCGTTTCATCTTCTATCTTTGCTTTTTGAAGGTTTTTCCATCTTTTTGTATATTCGTTTTTTATATCCGAAACTTTCCCTCTTATGGTTACAATTTCACCCGGTTGAACTTTTTCTATCTTTGAAACTAAGGAATAATTTTCATATCGAAAAGGAAAATAATAAATAAAATCCTCAAAAGTTTTTATACCCAATTTTTCAAGTCTTCCGGCATATTTCTTGTAAATGCCAGAAGCTTTTCCCACAGGTGTCTTGAGATCCATATTCGTGAAGACTAAAAACTAAAAAAGGGAAGAACAGATGTCGCGATCAGAGCAACCGTGGCTATAATTACGATTATTTTCCAAATCCACTGGTGTTTCCTAAAAATCTCCATATATTTAAAGTCTAATGATTTAGATTATTAGATTGTATTCTGATTAGTTTTTTTTGATTTTTATTTTTATGAATCTATGTTTTCCGACTTTTATTATTCCAGTTTTTATTTTTTCATTTGCATTTCTAATAATTTCTCCGTCAACAGAAACACCACCTTGTTCCACTAGTCTTCTCGCTTTAGACTTACTTCCCGCAAGCCCAGTAAGAACAAGAACATCATCTATTGCCATAACTTTTTCAAGAACAAAAACATTAAGGTCCTTTGGCGCCTCTTTTTTTTGCACGGTTTTTTCAAAATTATTTTCCGCTTGTTCTGCTTCTTTTTCCCCGTGAAGTTCCTTAACGATTTGTCTTGCTAAACCCCTTTTGACATTTATAGGATTGAGTTTATTCTTCAATTCATTTTCGTTATCGCCGATTTTAGACGCAGGTAAATTAGTTGCAAGCAAAAAATATTGAATAATAAAATCGTCGTTTATCGCCATAACCTTAGCGTACATGTCAAAAGGCTTGTCCTCAAGCCAGATCGTATTATTCCAGGTCTTACTCATTTTTCGCCCGTCAGTTCCCGCAAGAAATTCATTGGCAAGAATAAATGATTCCTTGTTCCTCCAGCTCTTCTGTAGGATTCGTCCTGCCTGCATGTTGAATGTTTGGTCGGTTCCCCCAATTTGTATATCAGTGTCCATAAAATAACTATCATATCCCTGCATTGCAGGATAAAGCCCTTCATGAAGACCCACGCGGCGCCCACTTTGTAGTCTTTTTTTGATGAGTTCTCTTGATCCAAAATCTCCAAAAGAAAATTGTTGGGCAAGCTTTATAAAATCTCTGGACGTAATTTTATCAAGCCACTCGCTATTATATCTCACCTTAATTTTTGAGAAATCTAAAAATTTTTCTGCCTGTTTTTTATAGGTTTTAAAATTATCTTCAATCTGCGTGGATGTTAGAACAGGACGCTCAGAGTCTTTATCAGAAGTATCTCCTATTAGAGCAGTAAAATCCCCAATTAAAAATGTAACGTTATGTCCTAAATCTGCGAATTGTTGAAGTTTTCTAAGAGATACTGCATGACCTAAATGAATTTTCGTAGCTGTTGGATCAATTCCTAAATAGACATTTAATTTTTTTCCGCTTCGAAGTAATTTTTCCAGTTCTTCTTTGGAAGGGATGATGTTTGCAACCCCTCTTGTTAAAAGTTCACCAATCTTATCCATGACTTAAGTATATCACGACTTAGCCGCTGGTAACTAGCCACTAGTTACCAGTATTTGATATACTAATTACTATGGTTGATTACGCAAGGAGGAGCCGGCGGAGAAGATTTGCAAATACAAACTCTAAGGTTCTTCTTTATAGTAAGCTTTCAAGATATTCCCTCTTCGGATTAATTGGTTTCGTAATTCTTATGGTGGTTCTTTTTCTTTGGTATGGAAGAGCTCTTCCTGCTCCTGGAAAACTAATAGAAGCCCCCCTTGGTCAGTCTACAAGAATATATGACAGGAAAGGGATTCTTTTATATTCTGTTTACCAAACCAGAAATAGAACCTATGTAAAGCTCTCCGATATCCCAAAAACAGTACAGGAGGCAACAATTGCAATAGAAGATAAAGATTTTTACAGAAATCAAGGGTTTTCAGTGATTGGGTATCTTCGGGCAATAAGAAATATACTGCTTCTTAAGGGTCTTTCAGGCGGGTCTACAATTACTCAGCAGCTTGTTAAAAATGTCCTTTTATCTTCTGAACGAACGATACCCCGAAAGATAAAAGAGCTTATGCTTGCAATTCAAGTTGACCAAAAATATTCAAAAGATCAGATTCTTGAAATGTATCTAAACGACGTTTCGTATGGCGGAGCCAATATCGGAGTTGAAGCTGCAGCCCAAAGTTATTTTGGCAAAAAGGTAAAGGATCTTGATCTTTCGGAAAGTGCTTTTCTTGCCGGTCTTCCCCAGGCACCGAGCGTCTATTCTCCTTATGGTGGCAGTGGAAAAAAATTCTATATAAAAAGAACAGAAGATGTCTTAACGCAAATGGTTTCTGAGAAATATATAACCAGAAAAGAAAAAGAGAAAGCCTTGAGCGAAATTGAAAAGAAGACATTTTCTTCAAAAGATTTGTCAATAAAGGCTCCCCATTTCGTTATTTTCGTAAAACAGCTTCTTGCAAAACAATTCGGTGAGCAGGCGGTTGAACAAGGCGGTCTCCAGGTTACAACATCGCTTGATTATGAAATTCAGAAAGAAGCGGAAAAAATTATCAAAGAAGAACTTGAGAAATTAAAGGGCTATAATGTGGGAAATGGATCAGCAGTTGTTATGGATCCTGGGACGGGTGAGATCTTGGCAATGGTAGGAAGCAAGGATTATTTTGATACCGAAAACGACGGAAACTTTAACACCGCTCTTGCAAACAGACAGCCGGGGTCTTCTCTTAAGCCAATTATTTACGCAACTGCTTTTGAGAAAGGATACACCGCCTCGTCTATGATAATGGATGTTGAAACGGATTTCCCCACAGGCGAGGAAGCTCATCCTATATATACGCCTGTAAATTATGACGGAAAATTTCATGGCCCCATGCAGATAAGATTTACATTGGGAAATTCTATAAATATTCCTGCTGTTAAAACACTGGCAAGGATCGGAGTAAAAGATGTGATGGAAAGAGCATATTCTATGGGTATTGAAAACTGGAAGCCTACATCAGAAAACCTCGCAAGCGTAGGACTCTCTCTTGTTTTAGGAGGGAGAGAAACAAGTCTTTTAAACGAAGTGATTGCCTATTCTACTTTTGCAAATCAAGGTGTAAAGCAAGATCCGATTGCAATTTTAAAGGTTACAGATCTTAAAGGAAATAAATTATTTGAAAATAAAAAAAGATCTGGAGAAAAAGTTCTATCGCCCGAAATTGCATTTATCTTATCCCATATTTTACTTGATAATAATGCAAGGACCTTGGCTTTCGGTCCGAATTCATATCTAGTTATCCCCGGAAAAACAGTTTCTGTTAAAACAGGAACCACTGATGAAAAACGTGATAACTGGACAGTGGGTTTCACCCCATCTTTTGTTGTAGGTGTATGGGTTGGGAATAATGATAACAGTCCCATGAATCCGGCTATAGCATCGGGTGCAACAGGAGCCTCACCTGTTTGGAACAGGATTATGAGATACGTGCTTCGAGAAAAGGCTGATGAGCCGCCGAGAAAGCCGGATAATGTTATAGCGCTTCAGATAGATGCTCTGGGCGGCGGTCTTCCTGTTGACGGTCAGGGCACTCGTTCTGAATATTTTGTAAAGGGGACAGAGCCTACAGGTCCGGGCAGTATTTATCAAAAGGTAAAACTTTCAAAACATGAGTCTTCGAAACTTGCAAGTAAGTGGGAAGTAGATAATCGGGATTACGATACCAAAGATTATATTATTTTCCATGAGGAGGATCCTGTTTCAACTGATGGGAAGAACAGATGGCAAGAAGGGATAAATGATTGGCTTTCTAGTCAATACCCAGGAGATGAAAAATACCATCCTCCGACCGAAACCTCAGATTATCAGGGATCTTCAGACACAGATTCTAAAAAAGAAGAAAACCTAACTCCGACACCATCTCCGACCCTAACACCGATACCTAGTCCTTAGGTTTTATTTTGAGCTTAGTCTTGAGGCGGACAAGAATCCTTTCTCTTATCTTCTCTACTTCCCCGGATGTTAAATTTCTTCGTGGATTTTGATAAACAATATGAAAGGTTCTAATATTTTGGAATTTTTCAAGAAGACTTACTTCTCTTATCAAAGGACTTTGATCTTTTATCTCTCTTATAATATCTCCAGTTTTAATTTTATCAGCCATCATTAGTGCTAGGTCTTCTTTGATTGGAGGATACTTGGGGATAGGCTTGAAGGTTTTATTAAGATTTATTTTTTCAGAAAACTCATCGTAATTTAATTCAAAAAATATTCCTTCTTCAATTGCTTCTACGTACTGCGATGGATCTTCTTTGATTCCCAGCTCTTCAAATAATCTCTCAATCACCCCTTTTACTTTCACAAAATTCATTTTTGTTGAAATTCCCGAGAGAAAATATGATTCTTCTTTTTTATCTAAGTTAGCTCCTCTATACACCTTACCCAATTCAAATAAATTTATATCCTCAAAATTGGGTTTATTAAGAGCTACGGCTTTTTTGAGATTGATCATAAGAGTTGGCCTTAAGTACTCAAATTCTCTACTTACGGGATTGTCAACTCGCAAAGTTTTGTCCGGATCCATTTCGTTATCGGTTAAATCTTTTTCAGAAATCAGACTGTACGTATAGATTTCTGAAAAACCGGCCTCTTTAAATATATTTTTAACTTTTTCTTCTAATCTATAATCTCTATAATAAGGCGGAGGTTTTACGGGAGTCTGTCCGGATGGTATGGTTTTTGGGAAATTGTTGTATCCATAGATTCTCGCAACTTCTTCTATAAGATCTTCTTCTGCCTTAAGGTCATTTCTATATGTAGGTATTTCTGTTCTTATTGTACCTTTTGAGATTTTTTCGGGCGAAAGATTTAAGTTTTCTAAAATCTTTAAGATTTTGCTTTCCGCAATAGAAATCCCAAGAACATTTTTAAGTTTTTCTAAACTTAAATCAAGTCTCCATGGATTAAATTCTTCTTTTTTAATATCGTAAATGTTACTTGCTATTTTTCCTCCTGCAATTTCAAGCACAAGATTGACGCATCTTTGCAGGGCATTCAGTGTCCCGCCCGCATTTACTCCTCTTTCGAATATGGAGGAAGCTTCGGAGCGAAGACCCAAAGACAAGGAAGCTCTTCTTATCAGCGAAGGAACTTCAACAGGGACTCTTATAAAAATAGTTTTAGTTTTTTCATAAATTCCCGTATTCTCTCCTCCTTTTATGCCGCATAGATCAATAATTTTTTCATCATCAGAAATTACCACAGCATTTTTTGGCAAATGGTATGAAATTCCGTCCACGCTTGTAAATCTTTCCTCTCCTTTTGTCTGATGCACCCTCATTGCCGCGCCTTTAATTTTGTTGTAGTCAAATGCATGAATAGGATTTCCAAGCTCAAGCATTACATAATTTGTAATATCAACTATATTGCTTATGGGACGTTGTCCGATTTTAATTAATCTTTCCGAAAGCCATTTCGGAGATTCTTTTACAGTTATGCCGTCTATTATTATTCCGGTAAATCTTGGATTTATTTTGGGATCAGTTTGTATTTTAAGAGGCAAAATTTTCTTGAGACTTAAGTTTATATTTACGCCCTTGAAGTGTTTAATGCTCTTGCCTTCAATTGCCGCAATCTCTTGAGCGATCCCAAGTATAGAAAGAAGATCAGGGCGATTCGGTGTTATTTCAAATTCAAAAATAATATCATCTTTATCTTTTATTATCTTTTCAGTACTTAATCCTACTTCAGTAAGACGATCTCCCAGTTCTCTTGGAGAAAGTTTCGTATCAACATATTCCTTGAGCCAAGATAAAGGCGCCAGCATAAGAATTAAGAATTATGAATTAAGAATTATGAATTTTATTTTCATTAGAATTGTTCAAGAATTCGTAGGTCTGGATTTGTCAAGAGTCTCAAATCGTTCATTTGATAGCGCAAAGTTGCGAGTCTTGATAATCCTATCGCAAAGGCAAAACCTGATACTTCTTTTGGATTATATTTAACAGCCTTTAGAACATTCGGGTGTATCATTCCTGCAGGCATTATTTCGCTCCATCCTGACATTTTACAGAAACCGCACCCCTGCCCGTTCGGCAGGCGAGCTTTTCCTTGGCAAACCGTACATTGGACATAGGTATCAACTCCCGGCTCGACAAAAGGAAAGTTGGTAGTCGCAAATTTTATTTTTATATTTTCTCCCATGAGTTTTTTTAAAACATAATCAATTGTTCCAAAAAGGTCTGTCAATTTTACATTTGTATCGACTAGAAACCCTTCGCAATGCCAGAATTCAAATCCGTGAGATGCATCTACTTGCTCATATCTAAAATTTTTTCCGGGGACGATTACTCTTACCGGAGGTTTAGCTTTTTCCATTACTCGAGCTTGCATTGCTGATGTTTGAGTGCGTAAAATTATTTCTCCAGGTTCAACTTTACTGTTTCTTGTATCAAGATAGAAAGTCTGTTGAGTATCCCTAGCAGGATGATCTTTTGGAATGTTTAACGCCTCAAAATTATAATAGTCTGTTTCTATCTCAGGTCCGTCTGCAGCTTGAAATCCAAGACTTTTAAACACATCAACTACATCATATAGAACTTGGCTTAGGGGGTGAAGGTGACCTATATTTGGTTTTATTCCTGGTTCCGTTCTATCTATTTCCTCCCTGATTTTTTTGGTTTTTGTTTCTCTAAGTCTGTATTCCTGGGAAGAGATTGCATCTTCAATTGATTTTTTGACTTCATTTGCAAGTCTTCCTATATCAGGCCTTTTCTCCAAAGTAAGTTTAGGGATTTCCTTTATTGCCAAAGTTAATCTACCTCCCCTTCCAATGAACCGAATTTTAAGTTCCTCTAATTCTTTTTGATCTTTTGTCTCAAGAATAAGAGAAACAGCCGAGTTTTTAATTTGAATAAGTTCCTCCTCCATATTTATAAAATATCACAATCTGCCATTTTTAAAAACAATAAAAAACTCCCTTTGTCATCCTTTTGGGAGACGGGGAGCGTCACTTAAAATCTTGCTCCCCGGTCAGGAGTTAAAAAAGAATCTGAAAGAAAAAATTTTATACATTTTTAACCGATTCAACTACTTTTTTAAAAACCTCAGGATCATTTACGATAAGGTCGCTTAATATTTTTCTATCAAGCTCGATGTTTGTTTTTTTAAGTTTACTGATAAACTTGCTATAAGGAAGGCCTTCTTTTTTTACAGCCTCGCCTATTCTGGTTATCCATAAGGATCTAAAGTCTCTCTTCCTAAGCTTTCTTCCATGAAAGGCATATGCTCCGGCATGAAGCTCTGCTTCCTTGGCAACTTTAATGAGTCTTGACTTAGTTCCCCTGTATCCTTTGGTTGCCTTAAGAATTTTTTTATGTTTTCTTCTTGAGATGATCCCTCTTTTTACTCTGGTCATAAACTAGTTGCCAGCTACTAATTACTAGTAGCTGGTATTATGCTTTTCCAAGCATATGTTTAACTTTTTTTGCAAATTTACCCTTCAGCTGTCCTGGTTCCTTTTGTCTTCTTTGTCTTCTCTTGGATTTTATAAGCTTGTGATGGCTTTGATACTGATGGGAAAAAAGAACCTTCCCCTTTTTGGTAATCTTAAACCTTTTACTTACCGATTTTTTTATTTTCTGCTTTGGCATGGCTTGGACTTAATCCTCCTTTTCTGTCTGGAGAAATTATAGCAATAAGCTGTCTTCCTTCGAAGTGTTTTTCTCTTTCAATCCTAGAAACATCCGAAAGAGAATTTATGGCTTTAGTAAGTACATTCTCCCCAAATTCAGGATGTGCTATTTGTCTTCCTGCGAATTTTACTACAAATTTAACTTTATTTCCATCCCCAATAAATTCCCTGGCTTTTTTAATAATAACCATCAGGTCATGCTCATTCATGAAGGGACCCAGTCTTAATTCTTTGGTTTCAGAGGTTTTTGATTTTCTTTTTTCTTCTCTTTTTTTCTTTTCTTCCTGATAAAGAAATTTTTTAAAATCTATTATTTTTACAACAGGAGGATTTGCATTTGGAGCAATTTCTACAAGATCAAGACCTAACATTCTTGCTTTTGAAAGAGCTTCCAGCTTGGAGAGTATACCTATCTGTTTTCCTGAACTATCAATAACACGCAACGTGTTTGAGAAAATAAACTCATTTGTTCTGTAGCGTCTTTTATTTTCCTGTTTTCTTCTAAATCTTTTTATCAATTTCTTCTTTTAGTTTTTTTAGGAACTCGGGTATTTTTATAAGTCCTAGATCTTTTCCCTCCCTTGTTCTTACCGAGATAGATTCGCTTCCTATTTCTTTGTCTCCTATTATACCCATGTATGGAACTTTTTGCAAAGTAGCGTCCCGTATTTTGGATTGAAGAGTTTTTCCCCTGTTATCAAATTCTGCCCGTATCCCTGATTTTAAAAGTTTCTCATAAATTTTCCTAGCCTCTCTATTTTGCCGCTCTGTTATAGGAAGTATTGAAATCTGAACAGGAGAAAGCCAGAAAGGCAGATTCCCCTGTGTATGTTCAAGCAGTATCCCTATGAATCTTTCGATTGAACCTGTTATTCCACAGTGGATCATAACAGGCTGTTTCTTCTTTCCGTCTTTATCAACATAAAATATTTCCATTTTTTGCGGAATTTGAAAATCCAACTGAATGGTTGCAAGCTGCCAATCCCGGCCATGTGAGTCTTTAATATGAATATCAATCTTCGGTCCGTAAAAAGCTCCGTCTTTGTGTTTTATACCAAAATTTACCTTGGCATTTTTTAATGCAATTTCTAAATCCTTTTCAGCTTCCTTCCAAGTTTTGACATCCCCCATTGCCTTATCGGGTCTTGTTGCCAGGTAAAACCTAGGTTTAAATCCCAATGATTTGTAAACCTCAATTACAAGTCTTAAGAGCTTACTTATCTCTTTCCCTATTTGATCCGGACGCACAAACAAGTGGGCGTCATCGATAGTAAATTGCCTTACTCTAAAAGCTCCTCCCAGAACTCCCGTTAATTCATTCCTGTGAAGAATGCCGTATTCTGAAAGTTTTATGGGAAGATCAATATAGCTTCTAATTTGCGAACCGTAGACAATGGCTGACTCTGGGCAGTTCATTGGCTTTAGAGAATAAGCCTGGTCTTCTATTTGAAAATTAAACATATTTTCTCTAAAGTGTTCCAAATGCCCAGATTTTTTAAAGATACCCGTTTTTATCAGAACGGGGGTTGATATCTCCAAATACCCTTCCAATAAAGTAGTGTTTCTTAAAAATTCCTGTAATGTCCGATATATAATCCAGCCTTTTGGATGCCAAAATATTGCTCCGGGAGCATATTCGTGAAAAGAAAACAGGTCCAGTTCCTGTCCGATTTGTCTATGATCTTTAATCCCTGAGGTTTTCATTATTGCGCTATTTTACCAATTGAGGGTTGCTTTGTAAATTCGTAAGAACATAACTAGTTAGATTGGAGATAAAATCACCAATAAACGGAATCCATCCAACGTTTCTGAAAACATTCGTTAAAAGGAAAATGATTATAGAAATCCCCACAGTTGCTCCAATAGCCCAGGCAAGTCCGCCTAGGAAATTATTGAGAAGAATTTCTTTTAAGGTTTTTGCAGCTTGTTCAAATCTTGCCATAAATATAGTATAGCAGAGAAATTGTAATTAGCCATAGGTTTTGATAAAATCTTAAAGCGCGGATCCGTAGCTCAGTTGGTTAGAGCGTTGCATTGACATTGCAAAGGTCACTGGTTCGAGTCCAGTCGGATCCACCGTTGATATTTGATGATATTTATTCGCTCATCCACTCTTCAAATAGAGGAATTTTATCCCGTCTGAGTTGCAACCACGCGTTCGTTTGAGAGGCCAAAAGTTGTACCGTGTTTTCTAAACATTGCCCAGTAGTTTCTCTGTGCTTTTTTGCTTCTCATAACCTTAAGCCATGCTCCCGAATCTTCTATTTTTACTCTTGCCGCCTTTACTAATGATAACATCCATTGAAAGAATGAAATATGATATTCGCCGGGCTTCTCGATTCGCTGCTCTACGGTTATTTCCTTAAACTCCATTGCAATCTCGGCAGATGTCTGAGAAAGCTTTTTAAGTTCAACGAGAATTTCCTGGATTTTTGACTGAATTACTCTTTGGTTTTCTCTCGTAGATACCCTCTCAGCGTCTATAATTTCCCTTCTATAATTTAGTCCTGATTCTTTGAATGGTGTTTCTTTTTTGGATTTTAAGATTATCTCTTCCCCTTCTTTTAGATCCCCCGAGGTTTCGTCTTTCGAAGTATCTGCGCCGAGCATCTGTTCCCAAAGCTGGTTTATACCTTGTCTTCCCAAGTTATTTAAGGCAGAGTCGGCAATGCCTGATCCTATCCCCTTAATGACCTCAATAGGGTTTTGATCTACAAAGCCTTGATGCGTTTTCCTAGTTGTTTTACCTTTCATAAGGCTTAAACTTATCACAAATTCCTTAGAAAATCAAGTGTTTTCTGCTGTCTTAAGACACCTGCCAGAAGGTACTTATTGTCCTTAAGACTTTTTCTTTCGTTTTCATCTTTTGCATTCTTTATAGCATCATCGATCTCGCTCTCTGAAACTGTTATTTTTTCAACCTCTGCAATTTTTGCAAGTGCGAATTCAAGCCTGATATCATCCAGAGCTTTTTTTCCGTAGTCTCTTTTAAGATCATCAACGGTTTTTCTGGTTGAGACTAAATATTGATCTAAAGTAATGCCCAATCTTTTTATCTCGTCAAGAGTTTGAGCAAGAAGTCTCTCTGTCTCCTGCTCTACTATTATCCGAGAAACCTTAATTTCTATATTTTCCAAAAGAGTCCTAATAATTTCCTCAATGCTAGTCTGCTTTTGGTCTTTTCCAGGTATTATAATTTTTCCTTTTGCGTTTAGAGTTTTTAATTCTTCTTTGTATTTACCAAGATCAACTTGCGGAGCTTCACATGTTGTTGCTGTAAATGTCCAGATCCCGCCATCCTCAAGTTTCTCAACGTGAATTCTTGGATTAATGATGGGTTTTATGTCGTTATTCTTGACAGCATCAGCATAAGCCTGGGGCAGAAGTTTTTTTAGAACTTCTTCTTTTATTTTTTCTTTGTCAACTTTTTGCTCGATTAATTTCCGAGGAGCTTTTCCTTTCCTAAATCCGGGAATACTTGCCGATTTCGCAGTCTCCTCAATGATCTCATTCACCGTTTTCTTAATAAGACCTTGAGGTATAGCGATGCTAAGTATTATAGTTCCGTCTTCTTCTCTTGCTACTTTATTTTCCATAAAAAGGGTGCGGACGGAGGGATTTGAATCCCCATGACCTTACGGTCAATAGGTCCTGCCCGCCTTACCAAAGCCGGTGCCAAGGAGAGGAATCGAACCTCCATGCCTTTCGGCACATGGTCCTAAACCATGCGTGTCTACCGTTTCACCACCTTGGCAAATCGGCGAGGCAGGTCTGCTCGCCTCGCTGACGATTTTGCGAAGCGGGCCGTTTCACCACGCCCGCATTTAAATTTACAATTTCTTTATTATTCCCGCCCGTAACCAATTTCATCGCTCTGGTCCGCGCATCTCAGATTATACAAAGTTTATAGCGAAATAGAAAGACTGTCCTGAGGATCAAGAAGAACAAAACTTCCAATTCTTTCCATAAAACTTTCAACTCGCACAGCCCATGTGGGTGAGGCCGCATAAATTGCTCCAATCTCGTAAATATTAGTTGCTCCCCATCTGTCTATATAATTTTCTCTAAGACCCTTTGAAATCGTTGTGATTCCGTCCTCCCAGGACTTAAAGTACGTTACATTATTTCCATAAATTCCCCATCCCCAAGCGTTATATGTTCCATAGGGAATCTCAAGACCAAATGTAGACTCAACTCCTGATATAGCTGCAACCAATCTCCAGTCAAGATTATATTCATCTGCTCTGTCAATAAAAACTTGAGCATAAGATGAGAGAGGAGAATTATAATATTCAAAGAAAGATCTTAAGGTTTTTACACGATTATCCTCACTATTTATTTCCCCTGCTTTTGCAAGCATGGCAGATGAGCCAGAAGATTTCTCAAAAGCGTAAGCTTCTCCGGTGAAAAGAGAGAATAAAATAAAAAGAATAACTAAAATAAATATTTTTGTTTTCATATTGGATTCTTCTAGAACACAAATAGAACACGGGTTTACGCGGAAAAAGATATGACGTTAAAAGCCATTAAAAAATCCTAACGTATGCATTTGGAAATGGCATACCTTAGGATCTGGGGGAATTATAGTACATAACTATAGGTTTGTCAAGTCCCAAACTATAGGTTTACATAGGGGTTTATTAAAGCTGATTCATGAAGTGGCTGACCGCATACGCCCAGGAACCGTTGTTTGAAGGTGTGTATTTTGTCATTATCTGCTCAGGAGTAACAAGCCCGATAGCCTTGTAATCTTTGGAGAGCGTTTTTGCTACCGCCTCTATGGCTTCCTCAAAGCCTGAGAAGCTTATTACCTTCTTTCCATAAATTCCAAAGCCCCAGCAATTGTAAGAATTTGAAGGGGCTTTCTTACAAAGATTTGATTCCTGCATTGCTATCGCAGGTAGGAGTCTATAATCGAGATCATATTTTTCAGAAGCTTCTATCAGTTTGTTTGAAAAAGGCTCAAGGGGAGAGTTGTAGCGGGCAAAGAAATCTCGAAGATTCTCTGTCCGTCCGTCCCTTGATAAAATCTGGTCTTCAAGAAGATTATCCGAGCTCGGTAAAGCTGCAAATGCAACAGATTTGTTTACCCTTGATAAAAGATCATTGTTTGCGCTTTTTGTGTATGAAAAATAAGAAAGGTAAGCCAAGGCTAGAAAGAGTACGAATGGAGTCATCAGAAAGAAGGTTGTGGACAGAATTAACTTCTTCATTAATACCTTATCTTGGCATACTTTAGATTCAGTTGTCAAGTTTAGTCGGGTGAGATTTTGAGCGGCGGAGGGGAGTTGAACCCCCGACATCTTCCTTGGCAAGGAAGCATTCTACCGCTGAATTACCGCCGCACTTCGTCGCTTTGCTCCTCAGTGTAAACTTTCTAGCTTGCCCTGAGCGCAGGCAAAGGGTGCCGAAGCGGTGAATCGAACACCGATAACGTGTTCTTCAGACACGCGCCTTGACCACGTTGGCAACTTCGGCAATGTGGGTACTGAGGGGCTCGAACCCCCGACATTTGCGATGTAAACGCAACGCTCTACCAACTGAGCTAAGTACCCATAATTAATTTTTTTAACTTATCTCTCCCTTTACCAGTTTTTAAGAATAATTCTCTTTTTCGTGCTTCTAATCTAGTCCGATATTCTTCTTTGTAGATCAACTTGAAAGGTTTTGTTAAACTTGTATACTTACCATGTCCAGAATTATGTTCATGTAGCCGCCTTTCAATATTATTAGTTGATCCAGTATAAAGCCTATCATTTCTTAAGCTTTTTAATATGTAAACGTACCACATTATATCTGACCTGTCGCCTGAGGCGACCGCTCTAGCCAACTGAGCTACGAATCCAGGCTCTGGCGGACGCGTGTAAACGAGACGCTCTTTCCACGCCTGTCAAGCAGGCGAGCTCAGCTAACGCCTCCGCTCCAACTGAGCTAGGAGTCCGATTGCTTGCCCTGAGCGAGCGAAGCGAACCGAACGGGTGCCGAGGACAGGACTTGAACCTGCACGCCTTTTTTAAGGGCACAAGAACCTCAATCTTGCGTGTATACCAGTTTCACCACCTCGGCGTGGATAGATATTATATCATCTACTCAATTAATCCTCTACTCTCTCTGGCAGCGAATCAAACTCTCACGCCCTGCGGGCACTAACTTCTGAAGCTAGTCTGCCTGCCCGCCATAGTGCCAGGAAGAGGACTCGAACCTCCAAGGGTTACCCCATACGGTTCTGAACCGTACGCGTCTACCGGTTTCGCCATCCTGGCATGGCAGGCGGGTCTGCCGATTCCAACACCAGAGCATATTCGGCGATTATCTTAATTTTACCAAAAAGCCTCGGAGTTGACAATTTTCCCCGAATATAAGATTATATATTCGTGAAGAAATGGTTGATATTTCTTCTCGTCTTAATTTTAATAGTATTTGTTGCGGGCTTTGCATTTTTTCAAGGTAACAGAGAAGCTAAGGAAACTGAGAGCAAGACAAAGATAGAGAAAAAAGAAAAATCTATGACCATAACAAGTCCGGCTTTTGGCAACAATCAAAAAATTCCAGGCAAGTACACTTGTGACGGAGAAAATATAAGTCCGCCTCTTGAATTTTCCGATATTCCAAAAAATGCACAAAGCCTTGTTTTGATAGCTGATGATCCTGATGCGCCTTCAAAAACCTGGGTCCATTGGATAGTTTACAATATAGATCCGTCAACAAAAAAAGTTGAAGAAAATTCGGTTCCTCAAAGTGGAATTCAAGGTATGACTGATTTTGGAGAGGAAGGATACGGCGGCCCATGTCCCCCACCTGCTTTGCAGAATCGAGACGAGTCAGGAACCCACAGATATTTTTTTAAACTTTATGCTCTGGATAGAATGCTTGATGTGCCAGAGGGACTTGCCAAACAACAAATTCTTGAGAAAATGGATGGATTAGTAGCGGATGAGGCGGAATTAGTCGGACTTTATAGCAGAAAATAATTTATTGTCGCCTCACCGCGACAAATTAAAAGAATGGAGGTGAGGCAACGTGAGTGATAAACCGATCGGAAAAGTTGTACATTATTACGATAAGATAGGAGTTGCAATAGTAAGGCTTGGAGGAAAATTGAAAGCCGGAAGCAAATTAAAATTTGCTAAGGGTGATAGTGAATTTAAACAGGTCGCAGAATCAATGCAACTTCAACATAAGCAAATTGATGAAGGTAAAAAGGGGCAAGAAATAGGTATTAAGGTCGATCAAAAAACACCCGAAGGAACACTCGTCTACCCCGCTTAATTTCTATTCCGTAGCTGAGCATACCGGTCAGGACCCATTATATCACTATAGCGGTGTCTCGTTTTTGGGACTAAACTTGATTTTCAAAAGTATGTGAGATAAATAATATAATATGAAACTGTTTTACATCAGCGATTACTCATGAAAAATAATAAAAAACCTCAAGTTTCCGCAATTGTTCCTGTTTTTAATGAAGGGGGAAGAGTCGGAAAAGTTATTGACACCCTACTTAAATCTGACTTGATTGATGAAGTTATCTGCATAAACGACGGATCATCTGATGGGAGTCTTAAGATTTTAAAAGGATTCGGCAATAAGATAAAATTGATAAACTTTAAAAAAATCAAGGTAAAGGTACAGCGGTCGCAGAGGGAATTGAAGAAGCAAGAGGAGATTTTTTATTCTTTTGTGACAGCGATTTGATAAACCTCACATCTGGGCATATCGAAAAAATGATCAGTCCAATTTTGGAAGGAGAAGCACGTGTTGTTTTTGCCGTCCCTACTCAAAATAAAACTGGGAAATATTGGAGACATGAAGTATTCCTTGCTGGTGAAAGAATTTATCCAAGAGACGCTTTACTTCCTCACGTCTCCAAACTTTCTAGAACTAAGGGGGTAGGAGGCAGCGAAGTTTATCTAAACACTTTATTTAGGAGAAAAGAAATAAAATTGTTCCATTAATAGGATTAAAAAAGCCGTTCAAAGGAAGTAAATGGTCTTCATCTCTTGCTCTAAAACAAGGTTTACTTTCAGTAATTGGTGTACTTCAGGAATCAGGACGAATTGAAATCAACTCAATAAGCGACCTAAAACAACTAGAAAATCTTGTACATGTGGATACTTTTGAGAGTTTAATAACAAAAATAGGAGAAATTAAAAATAAAAAAATTAAATCAATTTTGAAAAGATATTTCTTGAAATACGTTACAAAATACGTCAAAAAGATTATAGTTTGAAAATATTTGTCTCCTATATAAGAGCGCTATGCTTTGATATAAATTGCGCTGTTGTGTTTGAGAGAAAAAGCTTTTTCACTTCTCCAAGAGTAAAAAAATCAAGCAGTTGGTTTTCTGCTCTTTGAATCTTATTTACGTTGTCGTCAGTTAGTCTGACATGATAGCAAGATTCCGATACATATTCAACGTTGTCAACTTTTACACCCATCTCTTCGTGTACACGTCTTTCAAGCGCTTTTTCAAAAGATTCTTCCTTCTCTTTAATTCCGCCGATAAGGCACCACGGGTGTTTTTCTTTATCAATTGAACTGTCGCTTTTATGCATAAGAAGAACTTTATTTTTATATGTCAGAAGAATTAAACTTTGCTGGGTATTGCCATCCATAAATACATTGTAGTCCTATTTACGACCAAAATGTTGAGGAGAAAAAATTACACGATTTATCACATCCCATCTGAGCACGCCGGCCAAGACCCGTCTAATCGTTATATCTCAAGCCAATTACCTACTGTCATAAGCGGACCTCCGCGCTCAGGTCTTTGCGTCATCAGCCTCTCAATCATCGTATTCACAAATTTGTCATCTGGCTGAGCGTGCCGGTCTAGACCCGTTTGATCCTTATAGCTGAATCCCAGCTTTAGGGTTATAGTCCGAGTTTGCTGCCGGGCTTGGATTCGAACCAAGATAAACGGATCCAAAGTCCGTTGTCCTACCATTAGACGACCCGGCAATACGCCTACATGATATCAGAAGACTAATTTAAGTTCAATAAAAACAATCTCCCACTCTTAAAATAGAGGGAAGGTTTACTGGTTATTATTTATTGAAAAATTTAATATTTTGGGCGGTTGGTTCTTCGATCCCTGCCGTTATCTCGTCCTCCGCCTCCAAAGCCTCTTTGATTGTTGTCTCTTGGCTGGAATGGTCTTGCCTCGCTTACTGCGATCTGCCTTCCGTCAAGAGTCTGTCCGTTTAGTTCCTGCTTTGCTTTATCTGCCTCTTCATCTGATGACATCTCGACGAAACCAAATCCTTTGGACCGTCCAGAATATTTATCCATGATGACATTTGCAGAAACTACCGTACCTGCTTTTGAGAAAAGCTCGGAAAGACTTGCGTCGTTGGTATCCCACGAAAGATTCCCAACAAATAGTTTTTTAGCCATGTATGTTTGTCACCTCCATTCTTTTAACTTTAACTTTCTCTGACAAACTTGACTGACGAAACTATTTGTTGGTTTAGTCAGCAATCAGTTATCAAAAGAAGTCTATGCTAAAACAATTATACTTTATTTTTTGAAAATAGTCTATTGTCTGTCATGAAATGGGTTCTTTGCCAATTTCTGTTCTTGATTTTTGGAAAAAGTATCCGACCGAAGCAAAAGTCACAATTGGGGAAACATATGGAGGAACCTCAAATCCAAAGGCATCCAGGAGCATTGCTATTCCAAGGAAAAGTATCGAGTACATTGCACCGTTTTTGAGATACTTATATTTTTTAATCCTTTCGATATTTGAAACCGTGAGTTTTCGAAGAACAAGGGCTCCCAGCCCGTTTCCAAGAAGAATTAATGGAACAGAGAATGTGAAAGCAAATGCTCCTATTACCCCGTCTATCGAAAAAGTTGAGTCCAAAACTTCAAGATATGCAATTTTACTTACATCAGACATGCTGCCTTTCATAAGTCTTTTTTCTTGCTGTTCTGCAAAGCCTCTAAATCCATGAATAATAAAAAAAGCAGTAGATCCCACAACAGCTGCAAAAGCAAGCATTGGATTTTTCAAAAGCGCAAACCATACGATTACCATAAGAAGAATAGATACAATAGCAAAAAACCAGGCTCCTTGTCTTTGAAAGAATCCTTCTCCCCGGAGTCCAAAATGCTTGGGTTCCAAAAACAGCCAATTGAAAAAAAGAAAGATAAGAAATACTCCCCCTGACAGAAGAAGAAGCGGTGAAGACTGTTCTATTGCGTGAATCGCTCTCGGATCTTTGGAGAATGAGGCAAAAATAACTCCCAAAGGTCCAAGGCTTGGGTTTGAAAGCCAAATGATAAGAAATGGCAAAAGACCCCGGACGATAAAAACTGCAAAAAGAATGCCCCATAAAAGAAACCATCCCTGAGCTTTTTTGCTCATTCCCGACAGAACCTCGGCATTTATAATTGCATTATCGACACTTGTGATTACTTCAAAAAGAGATAATCCCAAAACTATAAAGATCAAAAATAAAATCTCCATGCCTTTTATTATATAAAATTGACCAGTCTAATTAAATTGCCAGTTTAAAAAATCTTAATAAGTTCGCTTTTATTCACTGTATTTGTTTGGTACAATTCTTAGAATGCGAAGGGTCCGCCTTTTTCTTTTTGGCATTTTCATTATAAGTTTATTACTGGTAGGATTCATAAGGTATGGAAGTGGTCAAAATTATAAACTCCAGTCCCCTCTTCCTGACTTTCTTACAGCAGCTGTAAATGAACAAGTTTCAACTATTGACCTTTGGCAACCTCTTTTTGATTTTATAGCGGGGAATTCCAACGAAATCCCTGAAGTAACAGCAAAATCTGTTCTTGTTTATGATTTGACAGAAAATAAAATAACTTATGAAAAAAATAGCACACAGAGACTGCCGATTGCCTCCCTCACCAAAGTTATGACGGCAATTGTCGCATTGGAAAATCCAAAAGATAATGACAGATATAAAGTTTTAAAAGAAAATCTTGTAGGAGAAAACAGCATGGGGCTTTCGGAAGGAGAAGTTTTAAGTCTTGAGGAACTTGCCTACGGACTCATACTCTCTTCCGGTAATGATTCATCAGAGGTTTTAGCAAGCAACCACACTTATAGTCGGGAGAATTTTATTAAGGCAATGAATGATAAAGCAAAGGCTCTGGGGCTTTCAGACACGAACTTTACAAACCCTTCCGGGCTTGAGGGAGATGGCAATCAATATTCAACAGCAAAGGATCTTTTGGTTATAACGCGCTTTGCTCTTTCAAGCCTTCCAGTTTTTCGCAAAGTAGTGTCTACTGTTTCGTATCGTATTCCTCAAACCTCCAGCCATAAGGAGTTCTATTTAGAAAATGAGACAAACCTTCTCACAAGTTACCCTGGCGTCAAGGGAGTCAAAACGGGCTATACAGATGAAGCTGGACTTTGCTTGATTACTTATTTGGATTACAAGGGGCATAAAATTATAGGAATTATTCTTGGAAGCGATAACAGGAGGCAGGAAATGAAAGATTTGCTCGATTATTCCCTGAAGTCTTTGGGAGCTGAGCCGCCCGAGCACAGTTGAATATAACCTGAAGTTAAAGTAAAATAGAAGACAGGCTCGCCGAGTTTGGCAGGCAAGCCGCGGTGGTGGAATGGTAGACATGAGGGCCTTAAGAGCCCTTGTCGGAAACGGCGTGAGAGTTCGACTCTCTCCCGCGGCACCCTTTCGCTTTGCTCAGGGTAAACTATCTGATGGCATACTTTGTTTATATAGTAAAGTGCAGAGATAGTGTGCTGTATACAGGAATTACCTGGAATCTTAAGAAAAGAATTTTGCAGCACAACCGAGGAATAAAAACCTTTGTTCAGCAAAGTAGGCGGCCAGTTAAATTGGTTTATTGGGAAAAATTTCAAACAAGATTCGGGGCGGCAAAAAGAGAAAGGCAAATTAAAGGCTTAAGGAGAGAGAAAAAAGAAAACTTAATTGAAAGCTTGCGCTGAGAAGCGGAGCGACGAAGCGGGGACTAGCTCAGTTGGTTAGAGCGCGCGGTTTGGGACCGTGAGGTCGGAGGTTCGAGTCCTCTGTCCCCGACACTTCGACAAGCTCAGTGTCTAGCACTGGATTTGGTGAAGAGACAGAGGACGAGAAGTTTATGGTGAGCAAAGTCGAACCAAGTCCTCTGTCCCCGACAAATTTGGTCTTTGGTTGTTGACTGTTAGTCTTTAGACATGACTAACGACTAATGACTAGAGACTAAAAACTAATTGCTAGTTTGCGGGTGTAGTTCAATGGTAGAACACCACTTTTCCAAAGTGGATACGAGGGTTCGATTCCCTTCACCCGCTCATTTTAAAATTTAACTGTTTTTTTGCTCCTGATTTAAGACGGAAAGGTTTACCAAGTTTTTTTGCCCAAGTATCGGTATTAGTGGTTAGAAGAAGCATTGCATAATGTTTCCACTTACCCCATCTTTTAGCAACAAATTTTCTAATAGTTTCGTCCTTAACTTTTCTTCCTTCAAAATAAAATTGATACATCGCTTCTTTGCTGAACAAATCCAGATGAAATGAAGGAAGTCTGAATCCGATGGCGATTGCTAAATCAGCAGTATAAGGACCAACACCCGGCAATTCCATGAGTTTTTGTTTAATCAGTTTGACATTATCAATCTTTCTTAAATCATCCAAATTGATTTTTTCTTTAACTAACTTTTGCGAAACTCCTTTTATGTATTTATCCCTGTAGCCAACTTTGCAAGCTCGGATTTTTGCAAGATCGGACCTTGCTAAACGCTCTGGAGTGGGAAAAGTGTAATATGCTTTTCCGTTAAATTCTTGTTTTTCGCCAAATTTCTCACAAAGCAATCTTGTCATTTCATAAATCCTTTTGAAAAAAACATTTTGAGCTACGATTACTCCAATTACAGATTCGAAAACATAAGGATCGGTTCTCAGATGTGCACCGTAAATCTCCTCACTTGCCGCTTTTAGAACCGGGTCTTTTTGACAAATTCCCTCATAAAAATATTTAACTTCTTCATTAACTGCGAAGTTCCAGGAAATCATATCGATAACCCACCTTTCTTCTTTTGTAATTAATTTCCCTTTTGAAATAAGAGAAATTACAAGAGTGGGTTGTGTTTTTTCCTTAAAACCAACCCTGACTAAAACAAACTTGCCGGAAGCAAGTTTAAAAAGTCTAACCAGTTCCTTTCCTTCAATGACCCAAGGTTGAAAAACATAATGAGTGAGAAAATAATCAAAATTATAAGGCTGAGATTTTTCAGGAATTGGAATTTTAAAAGTTTTTCTAACTAGCTTCATCTTCTTCTTTTTAAATACATTATTCCTGGAGGGCGCGGAAGATTATAGTAAGAACCGTTAGGAATGGGATGGAAAGAAGCGCTCCTAAGATTCCCAGCAAATTTCCTCCGATTAGGATTGCGGCAATTATAACAACAGGGTTAAGACCGACTGCGGCCTGCATGACCTTGGGAACCAAAATATTATTTTCAATCGCTTGTATTACTATGTAACCTGCTGCAACGGCTATTGCAAGAGCCGGTGAAACCGTAAGGGCGACGATGATTGCCGGAATCGAAGATATAATAGGACCGATTGTAGGGATGATTTCCAAAAGACCGGCAAGAAATGCAAGAGGAAGAGCGAATTTTATCCCGACCAAAGTTAAAAAAACCCAAGTAATAACTCCTATAAATAATGAAAGCACCAGTTGTCCTCTTACCCAATGACCCAGTTTTAACTCGATTCTTTCAAAGACTTCCTGAGTCTTTTCCCTCTCCTCTTTCGGAAAAAGATTTACAATTAATTTTTCAAACCTGTCATGATACAAAAGCAAATAGAAGCTTACTACCAAGACAGTCAATACGGATAAAAACCCCCCGAAAACTTTGCCGGTAATAAAGATTATATTTTTGCCTAAGACTCCCAGAAATGAGGAAATTGAATCGTTAATTACAGAATAGTCAATTCCTATTCCTATGGTTTTTGAAGCATTATGAAGAAGCTTCGGGAAGTTTACTGCAAGAGACTGAATTTGAGAAACAAAAAAAGGCAGGATAGGAAGAACTAGAAGAAGAATAAAGGCAAGAAGCAAAAGGTAAGTTATAGTTGCGGAAAGTGCGTGTGAAATATTTTTCTTTTTTAAAAATATGACTGCCGGCTGGAGAGATGTCATGAGGATATATGAAATAAAAAGAACAATCAAAATCTCTTTTATTCTAATCAAAAACCACCCCAGGACAATTAAAAAAAGGGCTGCAATAAATTGATTTCTTGATAAATAAGAAATAAAACCCTTCACAAACCTATTATAGCAAAATTCTAACAAGAAGTTTTTTGCTTTATTTTAAAATTTTGGTAAAATGTATTTGGTTTGTGCTTTGCGCCTGTAGCTCAACGGATAGAGCAGGTCGGTTCTAACGACAAGGTTGGGGGTTCGACTCCCTTCAGGCGCGCACTAGAATTTAGAGTTCATAGTTTATAATTCAGAATTTAGACCTAATTTTATTAATTTTTTTAATTTTGAATTTTGAATTCTAGATTTTAAACTTAACATCATGTTTCCGATCTCCGATGAAATAAAAGCAAGAAGATTCCCGTTTTTAAATATCCTTTTCATTGCGGTAACCGTTTATGTTTTTTTTCAGCAGATTACTTCTCCCCTCCCCGATTTTTTGATAGAAAAATATGCTCTTATCCCTTCTCTGGTAAACTTTTCCGATTTCGCAACTCTTACACCTTTCGTAACTGCAATATTTTTACACGGAGGATTTCTTCATATAGTTTCAAATATGTGGTTCCTTTGGGTATTTGGAGATAATGTGGAAGGTTATACGGGATTTTTCTTTTATCCTCTGGTTTATTTTGTCTCGGGAATCGCCGGGAATTTCGCCCAGTATATTTTTATGCCCGACTCCACGATCCCCATGCTTGGTGCATCAGGAGCAATAGCGGGTGTTTTGGGCGCGTATTATGTGCTTTTTCCGCATTCTCAAATACGGACTTTCATCCCTGTATTTGGGTTTCCTGCAATAATAAATGTATCGGCAGGTTTTATGCTCGGATACTGGTTTATTCTCCAAATTATTTCAGGGGCAGGCTCTATAGGAGTTTCTTCTGATACTGGAGGAATTGCATTCTGGGCGCACGTGGGAGGATTTTTGATGGGAGTTATATTTGGACTAATGTTTAGGAAGAAAGTTAAGGAAGAGATAAAATACAAAACTTGACATTTTTAAATTAGTTATTGATTTTTATAAACTTAGTGGTACAATAAGCTGATTAAAATGGCAGCAGAATCAAAACCCGGAACTGCACCCTCCGAACAACCTCAGTCCCTAACTTTTGAGGAAAGAATTGCTCAGGAAGGCAGAAGTCTGATCAGGAATGTTGGAAAAGCAAGATGGAGTCAGGAGGGAAAATCGCGCATTCCAGGGCTTCGTTCTACAGTTATGGTCGGTCTTGATATGAATAATACTCCAGCCGGATATTACTGGCTTGTTGAAGGAGAAGGGCCAAATTTGGAAAATCGAATAGTTTATTTGGAGTATGCAGAAAATGAAAGATCGCCCTCAAGAATTGTCGCGAGCATAAGACCAGACCTTTCCTTAAGAGCTGTTTTATCGGGTTCGGAAACCAAGCCAAGCCCCCGCCAGCTTAATCGTATAAATTTAGTAGTTAAACACATTTCAGCAAAATATAATTCACCCGATTAACCCGCCCGTTTTTTTTCTCCAAAATGCTATAATAAGAAAAATCTTACATGGTGGATGTAGCTCCGCCGACGCCAAGGCTTTGGCGGACAAGTCAACAGTAGTAAATGGTGATCGTAGCTCAATGGTTAGAGCACTAGGTTGTGGACCTAGCGGTTGCCGGTTCGAGTCCGGTCGGTCACCCCAAAGATTCTATAGTTAAAATTAACCCCTCTGAAAAATATGTCAATCAAAGTTTGTTCTTTTAAGAAGTAAGGAATTCAGGACAACTGAAATCGAGGATGTTGCCATTGCCAAAGATGCAAATATCGGATTAAGAAGAATCCCAAAAAAGGGATACAAAGCACCCATAGCAACAGGAATTAAACTTATATTATAACCAAAAGCCCAGAATAGATTTAATTTTATTGTTCTCATGGTTTTTTTAGAAAGTTCAATTGCTTTTGCTACAGATCTTAAGTCTTTATTTACAAGCGTTATATCCGCCGCTTCAATTGCTACATCTGTCCCCGAGCCAATAGCAATTCCCACATCTGATGCGGCAAGTGCGGGAGCATCGTTTATCCCGTCTCCTACCATTGCAACTGTCTTTCCCTCTTTTTGAATGTTCCTCACCTCTTTTTCTTTATCCTCCGGTAGAACTTCCGAGAGCACTCTTTTTATTCCGACTTTTTGAGCTATCGCACTTGCGGTTCTTTGATTGTCTCCTGTAATCATTACAACTTCAATGCCTCTTTTATAAAGTGCTTTGACTCCTTCTGATGCAGTTTCTTTCAGGGTATCAGCTACAGCAATAAGACCCTTTAGTTCCTTGTTAACGGCAAGTATCATAACTGTTTTTCCCCCATTTTCAAGCGCCTCTACTTTATCTTCCTGTCCTTTAATTGAGATATTTTCTTTTTCCATTAGTTTCCGATTGCCTAAAAGAATGTTTTGTCTTTCGATAGTTCCCCTTACGCCAAATCCCGGAATTGCCTTAAACTGTGAAACTTTTTCAAGTTTCATGTTTTGCTCCTCGCTCTTTTTTACGATTGCTTCGGCAAGCGAATGTTCTGACCCTTTTTCCAAAGATGCCGCAAGTTGCAGCACCGACCTAGCAGGTCCGAAGCCTTTGACCTGCGAAGTCGAAACAATGTCTGTCACTTCAGGCTTCCCTTTTGTAAGGGTTCCAGTCTTGTCAAAAATTACCGTATCTATCTTATGAGCTGTTTCAAGGCTTTTTGCATCTTTTATAAGAATTCCGTTCTCCGCTCCTCTACCTGTCCCTACCATAATAGCTGTCGGAGTTGCCAAGCCCATGGCGCAAGGGCAGGCGATGATAAGAACTGCGACAGTATTAAGCATTGCAAACAGAAATGAAGGTGTGGGTCCTAGGATATACCAGAGGGCAAACGTAATGATTGCGAGTATGATTACAATTGGAACGAAATAAGAGGAAACCAAGTCTGCCAATCGTTGAATCGGAGCCTTAGATCCCTGAGCCTCCTCTACAAGTTTTATAATTTGCGAAAGCATAGTTTCCTGTCCTACCTTGGTGGCTTTATAAACAAAAGTTCCGGTTTTATTGATGGTTGAGCCAATCACAGTATCCCCTTTTGTTTTATCAGACGGGATACTTTCTCCTGTTACCATTGATTCATCAACTGAGGAATCACCTTCCAAAATTTCTCCATCAACCGGTATCTTCTCACCCGGTCTTACCCTGATAACATCACCTATAACTACTTGTTCTATAGGAATATCTACTTCTTTTCCCTTTCTTAATACTCTTGCTGTTTTAGCTTGCAGCCCAATTAATTTTTTGATTGCTTCAGATGTGCCAGCTTTAGCTTTGGCTTCAAAGTATCTACCCAATAAAATTAAACCAATAATAATAGTTGCTACGTCAAAATAAGGAGCAGGTTCAACCCCTATGTTTTTAACAACCTGCGGAAAGACAGTAACAAAGGCAGAATAGAAATAAGCAACGGTTGTACCTATGGTAACAAGAGTATCCATGTTGGCAGTTCTGTGTTTGAGGGCAGGAATCGTGGCTCTGTAAAATTCAAATCCTGCCCAAAATTGTACAGGCGTTGCAAGAAGAAGTTGAATCCAAAAATTTTTCAAAATCAAAGGAGCAGTTTCTATAAGGGCCGGAAAGCTTCCCCAAACTAAGAATGTGCCTATGATAAGGCTTAAGCTTACTTTGTTTCTTAATTTTCTGATTTCTCTTAGTTTTTCTTTTTTTTCTTCATCTTCTATTGCCTCTCCTTGGTTTAAAATAGCTTCATATCCTACACTTGCTACTGCTGAAGAAAACTCTCTGTCCCCTGCTTTGTTAGGATTATAGGTAACGGTTGCCTTTTCAGTTGCAAGATTTACATTAGCATCACTCACTCCCTCAATTTTTTTAAATGTTTCCTCAAGTATCCGCACGCATGATGCGCAATGCATGCCCTTTATTAAAAAGCTCCGCTTGGTCAATTGGTTGTTTAACATATTTGATTATCTGAGTAGCTAAGAATTAACCACCAACAATAATTTTTCCATGAAACATATTCATTCCGCAGGAAAATTTAAATTCTCCTTTTTCTTTAGGATTAATCTCAACCGTCACTTTCTGATTTAAGGGCAGAAACTTTCTGATATTAAAATCCGGCAGTACAACTTCCTCCAGACAACCTGAAGGGTCTTTTCTTAAAAAATTTATCTTTGTCTTTTTTCCTTTTGAAACTTCGATAACTTCTGGCGAGTAACCTCCGTCTATTGTAATATCAATACTATCTTCAGTTACTTTGATGACCTTATCTTTCTTCATCAAAAAAAACCAGAAGGTAAATAAAGCTCCAATCAAAGATGCAAAAGCTACGATAGTTTTGTCAATACCCATAATCCCCCCTAGGGGGATAGTAGCATGGAACCAGAGTTTCAGTCAAGAGGTACAAAAAAATTTAAACAATCTTGATGTCAAAAGTATCCTTTTGTCGTATTGTTTTTTTTCGTATTTTGTTCTACTTTTGTATTATGAATCAGACCTGCCTTTCGGCGAGGCAAGTAATTCTTCATATCGACTTTGATTCGTTTTTTGCAAGCGTTGAACAGGAATATAATTCTAAGCTTCGGGGAAAACCCATAGGGGTCACGGCTACAAACGGAAGAACCTGTATTATTGCATCAAGCCGTGAGGCAAAAAAATTGGGAATTAAGACAGGAAGCAGATCCTATGATGCATTTAAAATCTGCCCTAGTTTAATTCTTGTTCCTGCTGATTTTGTCAAATACTTTGAGGTCTCTAAAAAGTTTCTTAGGATTTCCCAAGATTTTACTCCCTTTATTGAACTCTTTTCAATTGATGAAGTATTTATGGATATTACCCCTACCCTCCATTTATTTAATGATAATCCCCACAGAATTATTTTTGAAATTAAAAAAAGGATAAAAGAAGAAATTGGGGAATTTATAACGGTATCCGTTGGTATTTCTCATAATAGGCTTTTGGCCAAACTTGCCTCAGGCCTTAAAAAACCGGATGGAATATTTGAGATTAATAAAGCAAATTTAGATAAAGTTTATAAAAATGCAAAACTTACAGACGTCTGCGGGATAGGTGAGCGAATCGCCGACAGATTAAATAAACTAGGGATATATAATCTTTTGGATCTAAGGAATGAAAATATTCATATTCTGGAAAAGGAATTTGGGAAAGTTTATTCTAATGTTCTCAAGAACATTGGAATAGGTTTTGACGATTCGCAAGTTGTTCCCTACACATTGGCACCAGATGTAAAATCTGTAGGAAGAAATTATTGTTTGCCTGCCAATGAATTTAATAAAAGAAAAATTCTACAAAATACTTATGAACTGTGGGAAGAAGTCTGTATTAAGCTTCGAAGACTGAATAAAAAAGCAAGGACAATAGGATTTTCTTTGCGCGGAAATATCAATATTCATAAGAGAAAAACTTTTAATTTCCATTTTGATGATTCTAGGCAGATTTTTAATTTATTCAATTCTCTTTTTGATGAGGATAAAAATATATTTAATAAGAAGGGTTCTTATATTAGACAAATAAGCGTTTGGGTTTCCTCTTTGGAAGACGCGAAAAATCTGACCCTCCCGCTTTTTGATACAAATTATAAAAATAATAAACTTTTATCTGCGGTTGATAAAATTAATGAACGTTTTGGGGATCATACAATTCGAAACGGCTTTCTCCTCTACTCCGATAAGCTTACGACAGTCCCCAACGGCTACATGGCAGATAAATACGAAAGGACCAAGCTCGCAAGGGAGTCAACTTTGGCTCCTGCATAAAAAGTTCATCTCGGAGAGAACTTTTTCTTCCTGATCGGGGTTTAATCCCAAAATACTAATTTGGGATGGGTTCAGGCATATGTTTTTGCAAAGGACAATTCCATGAAGAAGAAGCATTTGCTTTTGGGAAGCAGTTAAGGATCTTATTGAGGTTATAGGATAAAGTTTTGCCTCCTCAACAAGTTCTCTTAGGCTTGCCTTTTCTGGATAATCCCAGCTTATTACCGTAATTCCGCAGCAAAGTGAATATTTGAGAGCATCAGAGCTGACTTTGGTATTTGTGGTAATTAAGGCATGGTCAAAATGGTGCTGATATCTTAAGTCATCGAATCTTGCTTTAGTATACAAAGCTACATGAACATCGGATTTTATTCCTGCTCCGTTGTGGAATTTTGCCTCTACCATAATTCGTTTTCCCCCTTTTTCTGCAATTACATCTATCTCATGAGTGACGCATTTGCCCGCAAGAATTTGTCTTACTTTTGTTTCATATCCTTGAGTTTTTAGAATTTCAGAAATGTAATCCTCAAACGGATAACCCGTAGGACCGAGCTCCATAATTCCCTTTTTTAAATTATATTTTGTTGCCAGAAACGGAGATGGTGAAGCATCAAGAAATTCGATTATATGGTCGTAGATTTCTCCTGTTGTTATATTTTCATACAATTTTGATTTAACATGGGTTAATACCTGTTCCTGAATATCATACGGAATTCCTGCTCTTTCAATTGAATTCAGAACCTTTTCTTCGGAAAACGGCTCCTTTTCCCCTGAGGCCTTGAGAACTGTAACCATATTATTATCGTAGATGTTTTTGGAATAGTTTTACAAGAGGTGCTATTTTATTAACTTTCTCTTGAAAGCAATATAATCTTTTTTTTCGTATAAAATCTCAAATCTGGTGTCTTGTTTTAATTTTTCCGCTAATTCTTTTTGCGCCTCAAGAGAGGGTTGGGCAAAGGGATCGTTAAGAAGAAAAACTACATAATCTGCCTCCCCTACTCCAATTGGAATAGTAAAAATTTTTTGCCTTTGGGACAAATGAGAACCAAGATTGTTGGTTGCCGCTACACTTGCCTGTCTTGGAATTTTTTCCAATACATTTTCTATCTCGTCCCTTTCGGTAAGCTGGTTTGTAAAGACAGCTATATTTGCTTTTTTGGAAAATGGAAGCGGTCCCAAAAGATAAGAAGAATAGACTGCAAATAAAATAAGATAGAGGCCAAAAATCCGAGTGGGAATTTTTTGGAATTTTTTCATAATAAATCTAACACTGTAGATGGAAGAAATAAATAAGAATGGAACTATAGTTGAATTGTAATGATAGTAAATTTCTCTTAACTGGGAATTTGCGCTTAATAGATTTATAAAAAAATCAGGAAGGGCAAAGAGAATAAATGGACTTAAGAACGGTAAGAATCCCAAGTTTAGAGTCAATGTATATAAATAATAAAATGGATTTCCCTGAAGAATCAGCGAGACTGTTTTTATGGGCGAGAAAATAAAATTGCCGATTATACTAGAGGGAGAATCCCCCAGCTCTGAATAGTAAGATAATGCAAAATGCTCCGAGCCTTTAACAGCAGGAATTATCCTTGCAACAAGAAGGTAAAAAATCAAAAAAGAGATTAAAGCTAATAGACCACCAATCCACTTTCTTTTCCCTTTTATAAAAAGGTAAGTTCCAAAGATTCCCGCGATAGGCCAAACGTTCTCTTTAGAAAGAACAGCAAGAAATAGAAAAGATAAAAATGGAATTAATCTTTTTTTTACCATAAGATAAAAAGCTCCAAGAAGTAGAGTCGTTGAAATTGTTACCGGATGAAAATCATAGAGGTTAGCATGCTGAATGTGCGGATTAAAAAGATATGCAACGGAAAAGATAAGTGAAAGATTTTTATTTTTTAAAACCTCTTTTGATATCAAAAAAATAAACAGTGCTCCAAATGCCAAAACTATGGATTGAAGCACAAGTAGCATCTTTGGATGCGACCAGATAAGATAAAGAGGAGAAATTAAGATTAATATAAAATCTGAATGAAAGGAAAGACGTGAAATTATATTCGTTCCGTCCGGATTTGTAAACTGAAAAATTCTTCCGTTTATGGTATTCCAGACCGTCTGATCCATATTCCCCAAATCAAATCTTCCCGTAAAAAAATTATCGTAACGAAGGAAACTTACCGATGTGAAATAAAATATATAGCCAAATATTAAAATACAAAGAATCGCTTCTCTTAAGTTTCTTTCTAAAAAATTCTCTGCTTTTAGAAAAAATTTGTTTTTTATGTTTCTTAAACCAGCTACAATCAGAACAAATAAAACTTCCGAGATAATTAATACAATTCTTGCAAATATCGAGGACAATCCTGCTATTTCAAGAGGAATAAGCTTGGCAAGTCCATATGTTATAAACCCTTCCCTTACTCCCAAGCCCATCGGAGCAATAACGGACAAAAAACTTACAAGGAAAGAAAGAGCGAAAAAACCGGTTAAGTATAGGCTTTTGTCAACCGGAAGATAGACAATTGAGGAAACTGCAAGATATGATGCGAAGGAAAAGGCAAAAAAAGAGGCGGAGGAGATGAAAACAAGAATAAAGTTTTCATATGGGTTAAATCTGGGAAGAACAAGAAAAATATAATTAAACGGCTTGGGAAGATTAACTTTCCTGATTATTTTTTTGTTGAAGATATAGAGAGTTGTAAGAATAAGGGCCAATAAGATAATTAAAAAAGAAAAGATGCTGTTTTTAACAAGAGTTAAATATTGAAAAACAAAAGGAATCGAGAATAAAGAAATAATAAAAGCACCTGTGGCAATTAGACTGATCTCCGAAAGAATCATACTCGCAATCGTTTCCTTATCTACTCCTTTTTTTGAGAAAGAAACGGTTTTGCCTAAATAGGACCAGATAAATCCCGGAACAAATCTTCTAAACTCTGCCATGGTCCAGAGATATGAGGTTTCCTTAAAGGGGATGTTGTATCCATTGAAGATTAATAACTTTTGCCACGTTAGGGCTCTTAGAAAGAAAAATATAAGAAAGAAAAAAAATGAAGGAATAAGAAGGAATAAATTCGGAGTTATAAGGTAGGGAAAGACTTCATTAAAATTTGAGAATATTAGATTCGTTAAGAAAACTAATGCGACAGCTGAAATTGGCCATCCCAAAAGGTATTTGAGACTTTTTAAGAAAACCTCCTTCCTTGATTTTTTATTCATATCGCAAGGCTTCGATTGGAGAAAGTTTCGAGGCTCTTATAGCAGGAGCCATTCCAAATACAACTCCTACTATAACAGAAAATCCAAAAGCGATAAATACAGACCATATTGTAACTTGAGATACCAAAAGTCTTGCAAGGATCAATGATCCTGTTATGCCTAGCATTATGCCGATTACTCCTCCTGTTAAGGAAAGAATAACTGCCTCAAGAAGAAATTGCTTTAATATATCAGCTCTTCTTGCGCCAAGTGCTTTTCTAAGACCTATTTCACGGGTTCTTTCTGTAACTGAAACAAGCATTATGTTTGCAACACCGATGCCTCCAACTAGAAGGGAAATTGCCGCAATGCCGCCCAAAGCAAGCGATAAAATATTAGTTACATTGGTGACAATTTCAAGACTTGATTCTGCAGTTTGTATAGTGAATTCATCTTTGGTCAACCGTTTAAGAAGAACACTGCTAATCTGGTCTTTTATAAATGGAATTTGAGATTCGTTGTTTGCCGAGATATAAATAGCATTGACTTGATTTACGCCAAACTGCCTTTTAGCCGAAGATAAAGGAATTATGACAGTATTGTCCTGATCGATTCCAAAAATTGCTCCGCGTTTCTTTAAAACACCGATGACAGTGTAAATGTTGTTTCCTATAAAAAATCTTTTGCCGACAGGTTCCTCAAGTTCAAATAGGTTATTTTTAACGGTCTGTCCTATTACGGCAACTTTTGCACCTGATAACTCCTGGCTTTGGGAAAAATATCTTCCATGCTCAACGACCGCGTTCTTGACAGTCTTAGTATAATTTGCAGTTGTCCCAAGTATAGATGTTTCCTCGTCATCTTTGTTTTGATACTTTGCAGTTGTTATTTGCTGAATGACAGGTGCAATGTCGGCCACATTCTTTAACTTTACCGAAAGATTTTGGGAATCTTGGATCAGAAGTTTATTTACCATAACTCCTCCGGGGGTTCTTGCGCCTCCTAGTCTTCCGGGAATTATAAATATTAAATTTGACCCAAATCCCTGTATCTGATTTGTTATATACGTCTGAAGCCCTGAAGCAATTGAAACCAGAAGAATAATTGCAAATACGCCTATTACAATTCCTAAAGTTGTTAAAAAACTTCGAAGCTTATTTGCCAATAGCGCTCTCCATGACAGTTTTAGAAGTTCGTTTAAGTCCATGTTTAGCTAATTTTTCCGTCAATAAGTTCAATAACTCTTTTTGCGTGTTTTGCGATATCTCTTTCGTGCGTTATGAGGATAATTGTTTTCCCTTCTCTATTCAATTTTTTTAACAAGCGCATAACATCCTGTCCTGATTTTATATCCAGGTTTCCTGTTGGTTCGTCGGCCAAAATTAAATCGGGATTATTCATTAAGGCTCTTGCAATCGCAACTCTCTGTTGCTGTCCTCCTGAAAGCCGATTCGGTCTTTTGCTCTCTTGTTCAAGAAGGTCGAGTTTCAAAAGCAAGTTTCTTCCTTTTTCTTCCCTTGTTTTTTTATCGACGCCGGCATAAATCCCTGGAAGGATAACATTTTCTAAAACCGTAGAACGAGGAAGAAGATTAAAGGATTGAAATACAAAACCTATTTTTCTGTTTCTTAGATCCGACAGTTCATCTTCTTTAAACTTTAAAACATCTGCTTCTTCAAGGATATATGAACCGTTTGTTGGAGTATCCAAAAGTCCGATAAGGTTC
The DNA here is from genome assembly GCA_001782165.1 of Candidatus Levybacteria bacterium RIFCSPHIGHO2_01_FULL_41_15. Classification (GTDB taxonomy): domain Bacteria; phylum Patescibacteriota; class Microgenomatia; order Levybacterales; family UBA12049; genus 2-01-FULL-38-13. Next base: position 92,901 of record MFNV01000002.1, read on the forward strand.
ATGAGGGTGGATTTTCCGGATCCCGACCTTCCTGTTATGGCGATAAACTCTCCCCGTTTTACCTTAAGGTAGATCCCCTTCAATACTTTTGTGACAACGTCACCTATCACATAATCTTTGGTTATATTTATGAGATTTATTAACTCTTGATCTTTCATCTCTCACTTTAACGTCTTAAGAATCTTCTCAAAAATGGGATTCTCAAATCCCCTTGTTTTGGTATTGAGCTTATATCGCTTGCAATTGTGTCGTTTTCTGACAGCCCTTCTGTAATTTCTGCTCTTGTATCGCTCTGAAGTCCTAGTTTTACTTTTTTTTGCGAGAACCCGGATTCTGTTTTTACATATACATTATCGTCTTCAATGGCCGATAAAGGAACTGATAAAACATTATTTTTTTCGCTTATGATAATTTCGGCATTTCCATTCATCCCAACCCGATATTTGTAATCTTTGTAATCAGGAGGTATCGGTATCTTTGCCGATACGGTGAAAGCATCACCTCCCGTTGATGTGGTATGAGATACGTAATCGATGCCATCAATAGTTAAAGCAAGTGTTTCATCGGGATAGGAATCGAGAACTACTCTTACTGATTGTCCTACTTTTACTTTTCCTATATCCGCCTGGTCTACGTCCATCTCAAAATTTAACGAATTTAAATCTGTTACCATAAATGTCGTTGTTGTTGAAATATTTATACCTTGGGTTTCTGCATCTGCTTTTGTAATCACTCCTGATATTGGAGTTATAAGAGCAGACTCTTCTCTAGCAAGATCTGCAAGTTCAACCGACTTTACGGATTTATCAAGATCATATTGATTATTTTGAAGAATTCTTCTCATGCTTTCATTTAATGCACCCTCGATGGTTCTATTTTGATTATTTTCTTTTGTTTGGTCAAAGGTAAGTCTCTGTTTTGAATAATCAATGAGCGCAATTTCTAAATTTTTCTGCACAGTTCGCTCGTCCAACGCTCCGATTGTCTGATTGGCATAAACATAGTCCCCCTTTTTAACCCCCAAATAAACCAGCTTTCCTGAGACCCTAAAGCTTAAATTTACCGTGTTACTAGAGTCAACGCTGCCTGTAATAGAGATTGTTTGAGAAATATTTTCTTTTCTTACTTTTTCTGTGGCAACCGGAGTCTGTTCTCCGGGCTTAAAGACAAATAAAATTACTATAAGGGCTAGTAAAATAACAAATGAAATTATTTTATGGATTTTTACAAATTGGATCGCAAAATCAACCCATTTTCTAAAATTCTTCATAACGTAACTGAAGATTATACCACAGAAGGAATAATAGTGCTATGGGATACGAAGTTTATGATAAATTTTTTGCGCGCCTGAAGGGAGTCGAACCCCCAACCCCTTCGTCCGAAGCGAAGTGCTCTATCCATTGAGCTACAGGCGCACGGTTTACACTGAGCGATTCGGTTGAGCTCATCGTCGAAGCCTTGCCGAAGTGTGAGCCGCCGGCGAGTCGAACGCCGAACCGATTCCTTAAGAGGGAATTGCTCTGCCAGTTGAGCTAGCGGCCCGTCCGCTAAATTATACTATAAGAGCTATATCATAACAACATTTACCTTCCTTCATATCCGACTACAATCATTTTGTTAATCAGGTAGCGAAGTTGTTTCACCTTTAAGGTGACGAGCAAAACAGGTAGCGAGGCTATTTTAGTACCGTAGACTGTTCTACTGTACAAAAACACGGGTAGCGAGACTTAAGACAGTGAAGCTGTTTCACCTCAAGGTGTTGGAATATAAAACGTTTAGCTTACCTTCGTAGTTTAATGTAGTTTTTAATCACTGATATAACATTATTAAGATCGCATGTCACAGATGCTCCGGCGTTTAAAAGTTCTTCCCTCGAGTGATTAGTTAGAACTCCAATTGGAATAGCGCCAAATTCTTTTGCGATTTTCATATCCGCAGGGCTATCTGCAACAAAGATAGTTAAATTTGGTTTTCGTTCTTGGATTATCTGTCTAAAATGATCAGCTTTTGAGCTGTTTCGACCACCAGTGCCCAATATTAAATCAAAATTGTGCGAAACACCGTTGAGATTTGCTAAATATTTAATTTCTTCTGTGGGAATACCGCTTGATATAAAAGTAAAATTAAAGTTAGTACGGGCAAATTTGAGAAGTTCCAGCGCCCCATCTAATAGCTTAACTTGCGGATAATATTTACTCTTCAATAAATTGCTGTATTCTGATTCAATAACTTCGTAGGTCTCATCTGCTAATTTCTTGCCAGAATGGTTTTCATAGAAATGATCAAATTTATATCTCCTTGAGGTTCCGCCTTTCTCCATCCAAAACCTTGATGCTTCATCTTTATCAACTCCCCATTCTCTATAAAGAAGTTCGCCGAATGCCGATGCTTTTTGAGGCTCAATATTAATAATTACTCCGTCATAATCTGTTCCAAAGATTTTCATAGGAACTTATTTAAATTAAATGAGGTGCGGTGGATATCAGAGAGACCGTATTTTCTCATAGCCTTTTGATGATATTTGGTTCCATAACCTTTGTTACGGGAAAATCCGTATCCCGGATATTTTCTATTGAGTTTTTTCATTAATTTATCTCTATAAACCTTTGCAATAATTGATGCGGCGGCAATAGAAATGCTTTTTTGGTCACCTTTAATTATACCTTTTTGGTGGGAAAGCCCTACCCCGCGGATATAGCGGATATGAAACCCGTCTGCTAAGACAAAAATAAGTGACCTGTTCTTCGCTTGGTTTGTTGTTCGCTTTATGGTAGCCATAATACATTTTCTCATTGCTTTTTGGGTTGCTTTTCCGATTCCAATTTTGTTTATCGTTGATATCCCTACTTTGGAAATAGCAAATGAGAGAACCTTTCTTTTTATTTCTTCTGAAAGAATCTTACGGAGTTTTGGGGCAACAAGCTTTGAATCATTTATCTTTGAAAGTAGTCCGCCGTCAAGTTTATAGCCCTTTTTAAATATAACAGCGGCGGCAACAACTGGCCCTGCAAAGCATCCCCTTCCTACCTCATCCACCCCTATCACATAGACAATTCCTTTTCTCCACAGCTTTTTTTCCTCAGAAAAATTTGGAAATTTCATAGAGTTATTATACAATTTTAATATTAATCTAAAAAATACATGAGGACAATCATAAGAAACATTGTTTTCTATTCATTTTCTTTATTCGCTCTGACTCAAATTATTTCTGGAGTTAAAATTACAGGAGGAATTGAGACTTTTGTTTTGGGAGGAGCGGTATTGTCTATAATGTTTCTTATAATAAAACCAGTGCTTGACCTTATTGCTCTGCCTTTTAATTTACTTACGCTTGGAACGTTTTCTTTTCTTTCAAATACTGTGATTCTTTACCTTCTTACTCTTTTTGTTCCCGAAATTAAGGTAACGTCCTTTTTATTCAAAGGTTTTTCCTATTCAGGATTTATAATTCCCCGAACAGAAGTAAATCAAGTTTTTGCCCTTATAGTGTCAGGACTTACTCTATCTGCTATAATTACTTTCCTGACATGGTTAATAAGAAAATAGTTTGTCTTGGAGGCGGGGTGGGAACTGCCAATCTCCTCCGTGGTATTAAGGAGTATTTCAACGATATTACCGTAGTCGTTTCAATGGCGGATGACGGAGGCTCTGCGGGAAGATTAAGGCGATATTACAAAACTTTTCCCACGGGTGATATTATAAATTGTTTGATTGCGCTATCGGAAGCAGACCGTACATTAATAGATCTTCTTAAGTACAGGTTTAAAGGACGAAGATATGGCCCTGATAATTTACTGCCCGGACAAAAACTTGGAAATCTTATTCTTGTCGCCTTGAGTTCAATAAAAGAGGATTTCAACAAAGGGCTTTTGGAGATTCAAAGGATATTTAAGACAAAAGGTAAAATTTACCCTTCTACCACAACCCCAATATCCATCTGGGCAAAAACATCCACAGGCCATATCGTAACAAGGGAAGAGAATATAGATCTTGGCAGATTCAAGGGGCAGATCAAAAAGCTCTTTATAAGACCCAAGAATCCCGATGTAGATGAAAAGGTACGCAAGTCTATAAGAAACGCAGATATAATAATAGCAGGCCCTGGAGATCTTTATACTACAATTCTTCCCGTTCTTATGGTACCGTCCATCCTTGGGGATATCAAAAAATCAAATGCAGAAAAGTTATTTGTTGTAAATGTAGCGAATAAGCCGTTTGAAACACCAAGATACACAATAGAAGACTTTGCGCAGGCTATAAAAAAGCACTGCGGAGATATCATTTTTAATACCTTTTTGATAAATAATAACCAAAAGCCTGAAATCCCACAACAGTGGCGACATCAATATAAATATGTACCTCTTTTAAATGGGCAGAATAGGTACCCCTTCAAAGTAATCGAAGATGATGTGGTTTATGAAGGTTTTCCTCTCTATCACGATTCGGAAAAACTTGCAAAAGCAATTGCAAAGAATATATAATTTTATTTATGTTTTTTATAAAATTTATCCAAATTATAATACCGATTGCTTTAATAGGAACAATACTTCTTCAAGTTCAGGGATCGGGGTTGTCAAGGACTTTCGGCGGAGGCGGAGAATTTTATCGAAGCAAACAAAGTATAGAAAAAATATTGATTTGGGCAACCGTTGTTCTTGCTTTTTTGTTTGGACTCATATCTCTGCTTTTTTCCGCTAAATAATATAAAATTGTTTTTATGATCGTATTCAGACGGCGCCTGATTTTTTGGCTGATCAGAGCATATTTTAAGAAATGGGGAAAAACAATTCTTGTTTTCTTTATACTTGGGCTTCTCGTATTTTTTGCGCTCAGATATTTTGTAAGAATAATACCTTCGGCTTTTCCTTTTCTTTCAAGAGAAACTGTGGGAATTGCGGGTACATATACAATTAATGACCTTCCTCCCTCAATTTTTTACAAAATTTCAAGAGGGCTTACATTTGTTGACAAAGGTAGCGTCGTAAGACCCGATATTGCAAAAAGCTGGAAAATCGGGAACAATGGAAAGGAGTACACGTTTTATTTAAAAAATAATATCTACTTTGCAGACGGAACTCATTTTACATCAAAATATATAAACTACAACTTCAAAGATACGCAGGTTAAAAGGCCCGATGACTATACGATTACCTTCGTCCTTAAAGAACCATACTCGCCTTTTCCTGTCACAGTAGCAAGACCTATTTTTAAAAAGGGATTTGTCGGTGTAGGAGATTATCGGGTTAAATATATAAAATTTAATGGAGATTTTGTATCCTCTATTGATCTTGTGTCAAATTTTGAACCACCTCATATTATAAGATATCAATTTTTTCCTACTGAGGAGGCTTTAAAAATGGGCTTTGTTGTGGGTGATGTTTCAAGAGCTTTAGGAATTCATGACCCCTTGTTTAAAGGAAAAAAATTAACTTCATTCAAGTCTGTAAAATCCTCAAGATCACTTGATGAGAAAAAACTGGTGACAGTTTTCTATAATACAAAAGATCCCACTCTTTCTGATAAAAGGGTGCGGGAAGCTTTTTTTTATGCAATGCCCGATGCTTTTGAGGATGGAGAACGGAATTCTTCCCCCTTTTCCCCAAGTTCATGGGCAAGTACGGGAACCAAAATTTCTCTTCAGGATTTAGTGCATGCCAGGGAACTCATATCTTCCTCGGAATCCGCATCGAAATCCTCAGGTCTTACATTTACGCTTAAGACTCTCCCCCAGCACAGAAAAACCGCAAATATTATTAAAGAGAACTTCAAAAAAATTAATGCCATTCTTAAAATTGAGGAAGTTGATTCAGTTCCATCTCAATTCCAACTTTTTTTGGGAGATTACAACCTGCCCAAAGATCCCGATCAGTATACCTTATGGCACTCAGAACAAACAAGTAATATAACGGGGTACAAGAATCTTAGAATTGATAAGCTTCTTGAAGACGGCAGAAGAGTCTCTGACATTAACGAAAGGAAGAAAATTTACACTGATTTTGAAAAGTATCTTCTTGATGATCCGCCGGCTTCTTTTCTCTATCTTCCCTATACTTATACTATTTTCAGAGACTAGGACTTAACTGTTTTTGAAAAGATCGTTCTGTGGTATGAAACGGCAAACCTGTGGGCTTCATCCCGAATTCTCATTACTAAATGTAAAGCTTTGGAGTTCTTTGGTAATTTAATTACGGCAAAATCCGATGTTACTATTGTTTCTTCTCTTTTTGCAATTCCGATTAGAGGAATATCAAGATTTTTTCTTTTGAATACTTTTTGAGCAGAAGATACCTGTCCTTTCCCTCCATCTATTATTATCAAATCTGGAAATGGCCATTCCCTATGATTTAGTCTGCGCGATACAACTTCTGAAATCATCGCAAAGTCATTTGGTTTTCCTTTTGTAAATCTTATCTTAAATCTTCTATAAAGTGATGTTTCTTTTTCTCCGTTTATAAAAACAACCATGGAGCCTGTGGAAAACTTTCCTGAGATATTTGATATGTCGAAAGATTCGATTCTTTTAAGTGAGGAGACTTGCGACTCTGTGTTTTTAAGTTCTTTTTTTAAGACCAACAGCTCTTCATTTTTTATATCTTCTTTTAGATTGGGATTAACTTGAGAGTCAAAAGAGGGATAAGAAGGACTTGTAGCAATTAGAATCGAGTTTATTTTTTCCTGAAGATTATTTGCTTTTTCATATTCTTCCTTTTTGCTTTCCGTATCTCTTTCTTTTTCTAAATCTCTTAGTACTTTTTTTGTTCCCCCCGATAGAAAGTTAATTATATGATTTATGTTTTTTCTATATTTCTTTTTAAGATTTTCACTGTCAAAAACAGGCGGGCATGGACATAACCTCAGATGGTTATAAAGACAGATTCTTTTCGGGTGGCTTAGAGCAGATTGAAAGGGAAATATTTTCCTGATTGTTTTTAAAACAAGCCTCATAGCCCCTGTATTAGGATAAGGACCAAAATAAATTGAGTTTTTGTCGTCTTGTCTTCTTGCTATAAGGACCTTAGGATACTTATCTTTTTTGGTAATTCTGATAAGGGGATATACTTTTCCGTCTGTAAGTCGTAAATTGTAGAAAGGTAAATATTTTTTTATGTAATTTGCTTCAAGAAGGAGAGCTTCTATTTCGGAGTGAGCTTTTACTGCTTTTACTTTATGTGTTTTTTTTATGAGGATTCGGGTTTTTTCTCCTAAGCTTTTACGGTTGGCAAAATAACTTGTGACCCTTTTTTTTAGGTTATTTGCTTTTCCGACATAAAGGACACTACCCTTTTTGTCCAAAAAAAGGTATATTCCAGGATTTGAAGGCAAGTGCTGATATAAAAATTGCGACAATTAATATTCCTCCTCCTACAACCAACCCCCATTTACTAAAGAGAATCGGGTAAATTCTTACTCTGCGTTCAAACAAATTTGATCCAAGGCCAATTCTAATAAGATCTGTTCTATTTGTCAAAGGATTTGCCGCCTCAAACGATAAAGGCAAGACTAAATTTCCGTATGGAGGTATAGGTTTTAAGTAAATATTTTGTAAATTGGGCTTGAGATAATAAGATCTGACTGTAATTTTTTGGGGAAAAGAGAGCAGTGTTCCCGTATTTTCCAGCGTAATATTTCCCATAAGGGGAAGTCCTGCTGTCAGATTTTTGGGGATGTTGTCTGAAATTTCAAGGGTCGGGCTGGTGTGTGCAAATTCATTAGCAAAACTGACTCTTACATCTTTAACTTTTTCATTCCCCGGCAGTTTATACCCGCCTGCAGGAACCGGATAGGTACTGTCGTGCCCTTTTATTACAAACGCAATGTGGTCAAAATCAAGAGTCTCAAAATAATCTATTCCGCCGGTTGTATTCCCCCAAGTAGGATCAACCATAATCCACGCGGCTTTTTCTCTATCATAGTATTCAGGCCAGGCATGCAAAACATCCTTTACCAAAGACAAAGGCCTTTCTCTGGTATTTTGAGTATAGGCGTATCCGTCCACCTCTCTTGCCGGAATTCCTGAAGCTCTTGCCAATGCAATAAAAAGATCTGTAAATTCAAGACACACTGCGGATTCAGGTTTTTGAAGCACTCCGGCGGCGCCTATTCTGGGTTTTTCAGTCTCAACTCTTGAATAATCGTATTTTAATTTTTTAACAACGTACTCATATATAGATTTCGGGTTTTTAAGGTTTCTTGACAGCTGTTTGATTTCGTTATTTGATATCTGCCAATACTTGTCTTCCTTTAGGTAGCTTTGCAGTTGTTCTTCGGTGTAGTTTTGCTTTTCAGGAAAAAGAGAGATTTTGACTTTTGCCTTCAAGGATACATCAAGCCTTTGAGAGGAGGAAAGAGTATATTGTGCAAGCCAATTTCCATCCTCATCTATCGTTACGTTTGAAGGCTTAGGGTTAATGCTGTCTATCTCAACTTCCTGATACCCTGTATTAGGAGGAAGAGCTATTTCTGTTTTAATAGGAAAAAGGTTTTTATTATAGAGGTGATAGGTCAAATCTAATTTATAAATCTGCTCATTTCCAAACGTAATTGAAATACCCGAATTCCCAAGCTGGTCTTTTGAAAAGGTGTAAATGTTTTCATTTTTCTTAAGTCCATCTGAAAGGCTGGGTTTGACAAAACTTGGAGAGCCAAAAGAGGAAGGGACGGAAACATAAACACTAAAGTCTGATAAATCAGATTGGCTTAAAAAACCTGGTATATTTACTTCCCATATTTTGCCTACTTTTCTGGCAACTTCATTAGTATCAAAAGCAATTGTAAAATTTAGCTTGTTTCCAAGACCCGTTATCCTGTCATTGAAAATAACATTTATTTCCTGTCCTTCGGAGGTTTTAGAAACACTCTTAAGAATATTGCCTCCTAAGTCAGATGCTCTCGGATTTTTAGGATCATCAAAACCCACGTTTATTTTGTAAGAAGATGCATAATATGATGAAGTTTTATTCGTAAGGGCAACTTTTATCTCAACACGGGTATTTCCGTTTTCTGAAACCGCATATGATATGTCATAATCCGCATCAAAATTTGAAGATGCCGATGTTTTCCCAGGCAGAAAAAGGAGGAATAGAAGCAAGAATACCAATAATATTTTTTTCACTTAGAATAAGTATATAATTAAAAGCTTAAAACTGAAAGCTGAAAGCTAAAAGCTTAAAACTTTTTAAATTAAATAAGTAGCCAGGATATAAAAAAACGAAACTACAGAATTCTTTTTAAGAATTGTCCAGTATATGAATCAGGAACGTTAATAATGTCTTTTGGGGTTCCTTTTGCAATTACCTTTCCTCCTTTTTCGCCTCCTTCGGGGCCTAAATCAATTACAAAGTCAGCATTTTTGATAATATCCATGTTGTGTTCAATGACTATAACAGTATTGCCTTGATCAACAAGCTTTCTTAATACATTTAGAAGCTTTTGAAGATCGGCAAAATGAAGACCCGTTGTAGGTTCATCAAGAAGATACAGGCTGTCTTTCCCTTTTTTTGAAAGTTCTGTTGCAAGCTTTACTCTTTGAGCTTCTCCTCCTGAGAGCGTTGGAGCAGGTTGCCCAAGCTTTATATAGGAAAGTCCTACATCATTTAATGTTAAGAGCTTATGAAAAAGTCCGGGGACAAAAGAAAAAAACTCGAAAGCTTCTGAGACACTCATCGAAAGAACCTCAGCAATATTCTTCCCGCTAAATTGTACTTCTAAGGTTTCAAAGTTGTATTGTTTTCCTTCACAAAGTTCGCATTTTATATAAACATCAGGCAGAAATTGCATTCCTATTTTTATCTGTCCTTCTCCCTGACAAGTTTCGCATCTTCCTCCTTTTACATTAAAAGAAAATCTGCCTTGTTTATAGCCTCTTATCTTTGCTTCTTTGGTTTTGGAGAATAAGTCTCTTATATAAGTAAAGCATCCGGTATATGTTGCGGGGTTGCTTCTTGGTGTCCTTCCTATTGGTGATTGATCAATAAGAAAAACATGTTTTATATTCTCATACCCCTCAAGTCCTTGGAAATCTCCGGGCTTTTCTCTGTGGAACGGATTTTTTATCTGCATTAAGCCATGATAGAGAATGTCATTGACGAGAGTTGACTTACCGCTTCCCGACACCCCCGTTATTACGATAAATTTTTTAAGCGGAAATTCTACATTTATGTTTTTAAGATTATGCTCTTTTGCCTTCAAGATTCTTAAGACCCTGTTTGACGAAATTCCGTTTGTTGTTTTTATATCGATTTTTTTTCTTCCCGAAAGATAAGCGCCGGTTAATGAATTCGGGTCGTTTTTAATTTGTTCAACTGGTCCTTTTGATACAATTTCTCCACCTTTTTCTCCTGCTCCCGGACCAAAGTCCAAGATAAAATCCGATTTCTCCATAGTTTCCTTATCATGCTCAACTACGATTACTGTATTCCCAAGATCTCTAAGTTTTTTAAGCGTCATAATCAGTTTATTATTGTCCCGAGGATGAAGGCCGATTGACGGTTCGTCCAAAACATATAAGACTCCGGTCAGTCCTGATCCTATCTGTGACGCAAGTCTTATTCTCTGAGCTTCTCCTCCAGCTAAGGTTTGTGCACCCCGTGATAATGTGAGGTAATCAAGTCCGACATCCATTAAGAAGGTAAGTCTGTCTTTAATCTCTTTTATTATTAATTTTCCTATTTCTTCTTCTCTTTTTGAAATTTTGCCAACTAAGGTTTTCATGAAGTTTAGGGAATCAGAAATTGCCATGTCTGACACTTCCACTATAGATTTCCCATCAATTGTAACTGATAGTGCCTGCCTTTTAAGTCTGCCCCCGTGGCACAAAGAGCAAATCTCGTATCTCATAAATCTCTCAATCTGCGATTTCATAAATGGAGATTCTGTTGCTGTGTATTTTTGTTTTATTTCATGAAGAACCCCCGAAAAAGGCTCATATATCACAGTTGATCTTCCCCAACGGTTCTTTCCTTTTACTTCGTATTCTTTATCTCCGGTCCCGTCTATAAGAAGTTTCTTTTTATCCTCCGGAATTTCTGAGAATCTTTTGGTAAGAGGTATACCGTTTTTCTCGCAGAAGGTTATAAAAGTTCTTGAAAACCAAGTATCCTGATAGTAAATATTTGGGAATGGGAGAATCCCCCCTTCTGATATCGAAAGATTATTATTAAAAACAAGATCTTTATCAACAGAAAGAACAGTTCCTAAGCCATTGCAGGTAGGACATGCACCATGAGGAGTATTAAATGAAAAAATTCTAGGTTCTATCTCAGGAAGCGATATTCCGCACGTTGGACAGGCAAATTTTTCCGAGAAAAGTTCGTCTTCCATTTTCTTTGGTTTGTCAGGAAGACTGAACCCGGGATCTTTTATTATGGAAGCTATGAGCTCGCCGTTTCCAAATTTTAGTGCTTTTTCAGCATCGTCTGAAATCCTAAGTCTGTCTGTGTCTTTTGTAAGAACAAGTTCATCTATAACAATTTCAATCGTATGCTTGTTTGTTTTAATGAGAACAAAATTATCATCAAGGGAGAAAATCTCCCCGTCTATTCGTACTTTTTTGTATCCTCTTTTTTTAATATCCTGGAAAAGCTGCGAGTATTCTCCCTTTCTGTCTTTTACAATCGGGGAAAGGATCAAAAGTTTTATCCTGGCAAGCTTTATATTTAAATTTTGTTTTTTGAGAAGCTCAAAAATAGAATCAACTATCTGGTCTTTGGACAAATGTGCTATTTCTCTTGCGCAATTTGGGCAATGTGGATGGCCTACTCGCGCAAAAAGAAGCCTTAGGTAATCATAAATTTCAGTGACTGTTCCAACAGTTGATCTTGGGTTATGAGAGGTAGATTTTTGATCTATGGATATCGCAGGAGAGAGACCCTCGATTAAATCTACATCGGGTTTTTTCATAATTCCCAAGAATTGCCGGGCATATGATGATAAGCTTTCTACATATCTTCTCTGCCCTTCCGCATAAATAGTGTCAAAAGCCAAAGAAGATTTCCCGCTTCCGGAAAGACCTGTAAAAACAACAAGCTTGTTTTTGGGAATCTCTACATTTATAGACTTTAAATTATGCTCTCTCGCACCTTTTATAATTATCTTATCCATATAAATCAATCTTTTATTATAGAGGAAAAAAAGAAGCGAGACAATCGTTTATCTAGAAATCAATCCGGGGTCTATGTTTGGCTCAACCGGAATTTTTATTTCAATCTCCAAAAATTTGATATTGGTGAGCCGTACAGGATTCGAACCTGTGACCAATTGCTTAAAAGGCAACTGCTCTACCGCTGAGCTAACGGCCCTACTAGCCACCGCTACGTTCAGGCGTTAGCGGGGTGGGTCCGTTAACACCTGAAGCAAAATGGCTATGATATTATAACCCAGTTTTTAAAAATCGTCTACCCTTTACAACAAATAGGCGCAAAAGGACTTACCCACTTGTAAAACTATATCAGCGTGTGTACAACTTGACAAGATTATCTAAATTCTATAATCTTTTCTTAGACACTGTCCGAAAGGAGGTGATAAAATGCCAAACATTGGCGAAACATTAGTAACCTCTATTAACATAGGTCTTTCAGCTCTTGTTGCCTTTGTCCCTAAGTTTGTTCTGGGATTAATAATTCTTCTCATCGGTATTATCGTAGCTTCAATTCTCAAACAAGTCGTTCTTGAATTATTCAAGGCTCTTAGAATTGAATCATTTCTTAAGAAATACGGGGTGCCAGAGGCAAAAGATGAGTTTGCATGGTCAAGTATTCTGGCAGAAATCGTTCGCTGGTTTGTGATAATTATATTTTTACTGCCGACAGCAGACGTGTGGGGGCTTCCAAGAGTCGATGTTGTACTAAATCAGGTAATTCTCTACCTACCGAACGTGTTTGTAGCGGTAATTATTATATTGGTAGGATTTGTAGTGGCAAGACTTGCGCATGACGTGATCCTCGCTTCAACAAAAGGAATATCAGCAGAAACATCAAGAACGGTTGCCTCAATTACGAGATGGGCAATCAGTATTTTTGTAATTTTGGCTGCGCTAAATCAGCTTGGTGTTGCGTCGGATCTTATAAAAATACTCTTCACGGGATTTGTTGCGATGCTTGCGATTGCAGGAGGAATAGCATTTGGGCTGGGCGGCCAGAGCAGCGCAAGGGATATAGTCGAAGATATAAGAGGAAAGCTTAAATAGACGGTAATTGTTGGCCTTTATATTAAATGATATAATTGGTGGTGAAAACGCCGCCATCGTCTAGTGGCCCAGGACATCTGGTTTTCAGCCAGAGAATCAGGGGTTCGAATCCCCTTGGCGGTACTAAATTCCCCCCGATAGCAATTTTGAGACGCTTTATTTTATTTAGTTTGTAGTATGATGATTTTTTATGCTTCGGATTTTTAACTCGCAAAGTCGTAAAAAAGAAAAATTTAAACCCATTAAAGACAAAGAAGTTTCCATATACGTCTGCGGTATGACTCCATACGATATCGCCCATCTAGGCCATGCTTTTACCTATGTATTCTTTGACGTATTAGTCCGGTATCTCGCATTTAGTGGATACAAAGTTAACTACACGCAAAATGTAACCGACGTAGATGATGATATTCTGAGGACTGCCAAGATAGAAAATAAAAACTGGAAGAAACTTGGGGATTTTTGGACAAAAAAATTTACGCAAGACATGGAGTACTTAAACGTTCTTCCTCCCACTCACTTTGTAAAAGCGACCGGTTCAATGAAACGCATTAAAAAAATAATTCAAAAACTCCTTGATAAAAATTACGCATACTCAAGTGGTGGAAATATTTATTTTGATATCGCTGCATTTAAAAATTACGGGAAACTTTCGAGATACAGCAGGCATCAAATGATAGCCCTTTCAAGGGAAAGAGGAGGAGATCCGTCGGATCCAAACAAAAAAAATCCCCTTGACTTTGTCCTCTGGCAGAAGTCAAAAAAAAATGAACCGGCATGGATTGCTCCTTTTGGGACAGGCAGGCCGGGCTGGCACATTGAATGCTCGGCAATGGTTAATCAGTTCTTAGGCGACAGGGTTGACATACACGGAGGTGGAAAGGATCTTATTTTTCCCCACCATGAGAGTGAGATAGCCCAGTCAGAAAGCTACACAGACAAAACCCCCTTTGTAAAGTACTGGATGCATACAGCAATGATATTGTGTAACGGGGAAAAGATGTCTAAATCACTCGGAAACCTCATCATGATAAATGAGCTTCGCAAGTATTACTCAGGAGATGATATAAGATGGTATCTCTTGAGCAATTACTACAGAAAGCCGTTTGAGTATGACGAATATGATCTTAAGGAGAGCAAAAAAAAACTGCTATTGGTAAAAGAGGCGCTTGAAGACAAAAAAGGCACCATTGGAAACTTTAAATCTGATATGAAAACATTTGAAGCACTTATGGACGATGACTTAAGTACTCCAGAAACCCTAAAATTTGTCTTGGAACTTGCAAAGAAGGTAAAGAAAACGGCAGGTAAAAATAAAATTGCTTTTCAAGAAACTTTAGGAAGCGTAACAAGCACCCTCGGTTTCCGGTTTTAGCCTCTTTTTTTGAAGCTAAAATATGATATAATCTATAGAATATGGAGGTAAATCAACTCAAAAACGGTCTTTATCAAAGCGTGACTCACGGTCAGCTTGAGATAAATGAGGTTATCGATAATATTAGGTTGTTTCTTGAAAATGAGCCGGAGGCCGCTTATAGCTTGGTTATAGGTACAGATTCTCATGAAAAACCTGGAAAAATTAACGGTACCAAAACCATAAGCTTGGTAACTGCTATCCTGGTGCACAGGAAAGGATTTGGGGGGAAATATTTCTGGAAAAGAACAACAGCTTTTAACATCCACAATCTTAGGGAGAAAATATATGCAGAAACTATGAGTTCTTTAAACTTTGCATCAGGATTTGTCCCTCTTCTTAAGAAAAAACTGAATGGAAACGTACCTTCTTACAACCTTGAGATTCACATTGATGTAGGAGAGCACGGAGATACCAGGGACATGATAAAAGAAGTCGTTGGTATGGTAACAGGCAATGGATTTGTAGCAAAAACAAAACCAGACGCTTATGGCGCGTCGTATGTTGCGGATAAGCACACCTAACCTAATTTGAAATTTCAAATTTAAAATTTTAAATTGACATTATGGAGTGGGAAGAAGCAAAGGATGTTGAGAAAGATATAGAGCAATTACTTAAATCTATTTCGCTTCCCCACTTAAAGGCCTCCCGTATTTTTTGTTTCCGAACCCATGGGTCAAAATCCAGGTCCTATGCGCGAATATGGTCAATGCCGAAGATTTTTCAAAAAGCTTTGTCAATTGAGCCTGCTTATGTAATTGAAGTTTTGGGAAAATACTATGACCGGCTGCCCGATGATAACAAAAAGAAAATTCTTATTCACGAACTCCTTCATATACCAAAGAATTTTTCAGGGTCACTCCTTCCCCACCGGTCAAGGGGAAGACACCTTGGTTCGATCGTAAATAAACTTTTTAAAGAATATAAAAATTCTATATGATATTTGTAATTCATGGAGACAATCTTGAGGAATCAAGATACTATTATCAGGACATCAAAAAAAATCTGAAAGAGCCGGTTTTTTTTGAAGGAGAAAGCTTAAGCTCGGTTAATCTTATTGAATTTTTCAACAGCAAAAATTTATTTCATGACTCCAGGGATTTAATAATAGAAAATCTTCTTTCAAAAAAGAAATTTTCGAAAGAACTTGAGGAAATTGTTTCCATAATGAATAAAAATGAAAATTCTTCAGATATTGTTTTATGGGAAGAAAAAGAGGTAGGTAAAAAAATGCTTGGACTTTTTTCAAAGGCAAAAGTATCTCTTTTTAAGTACCCTCAAATTATTTTTAATTTTCTCGATTCAATAAAGCCTGGAAACGGAAAAAATCTTATTTTTCTGTTTCATAAACTTATTGAGCAAACTCCAATTGAGCTGATTATTTATATGTTTGTCCGCCAAATAAGAATTCTAATAGCTATATCGGATAGATCGGATATTGATGAAGTAAAAACAATGGCACCTTGGATTAAAAGTAAATACCAGAAACAAGCGTTTTTATTTACAAGAGAGTATCTTACTAAATTATATAGAGAAATATTTATGGTTGATCTTTCTATTAAAACCGGGAAGGTAAATTCCGCAACGGCAGCCATTGACTTTCTCCTTCTTGATATTTAATATTTTAGTATGCCGCATCTTAAGAGGACCATGTTCCGTGAATATGATCTTCGCGGACGAGAGTCAGACGATGAGCTCAACGACACCTCCTTGTATTATCTAGGCCGCGGATTTGGAGCATTTCTTAAAAAAAGAAATTTAAATGAAACTGTTGTCGGCCATGACGCAAGAGCAACATCGGAAAGTTTCCACGCAAGTATGGTAAAGGGCCTCATTGAATCGGGAATCAATGTTACTGATATTGGAACCGTTACTACGCCTATGAGCTATTGGTCCCAGTATTTCCTCAGCATAAAGGGTTTGGTGATGATTACGGCAAGTCATAATCCTGCCGGATGGAACGGAGTTAAATTTGGAACTGATTTTTCATATACTTTATTGACCGACGAACTTGCGGAGCTTTATGATATTGTAGCAAAAGAAAATTTTGTAAACGGGCAGGGGAAAACTACCAAAAAAGATATTAAAGAGAAATATATAAATGATTTACTTTCAAAAGCATTTATAACAAAAAAATTTAGAGTATTGGTAAACACAGGGAATGGAACCGCGGGTTTTTTTGCTCCTGAGCTTTTAAGAAAAGCAAGGTGTGAAGTTGTTGAACATTTTACCAAAGTTGATCCGACCTACCCAAACTACACCCCCAACCCAGACGGTTTATCAATGATGGAAGATACAGGGAGAGAAACAGTAAAAAATAAGTGTGATCTTGGTTTTGCCATTGACGGCGATGGGGACAGATTAGGTATGGTAGATGAAAAAGGAAATATAATCTGGCCGGACAGATATATTATTCTCCTTTCACGCTTGGTATTATCAAAGCACCCCGGAGCAAAAATCGTTTTTGATGTAAAGGTATCAGAAGCGTTGCCTGAGGATATAAGAGCCCATGGAGGAATTCCAATAATGTGGAAAACAGGCCACTCTTATATAAAAGCAAAGCTTTCGGAGGAAAAAGCTGCAATGGCAGGAGAGATGAGCGGACATATTTTCTTTGTTGACGATTTTTACGGATTTGATGATGCTTTTTTTGCAGCACTTAAAATTCTTGAATATCTTTCCTCCCAAAACAAACCTCTTTCTGAGATTATTTCCTCAACTCCCTACTATGTCTCGACTCCAACAATCCAGGTGAAGACAACCGACGAAGACAAGTATAATGTTGTTGAGAAAATAACTAAAGAATTTAAAGAGGAGGGATATAAAATTATCGATATAAACGGGGCACGAGTTTACTTAAATAGTGGATGGGGACTGGTGCGCGCATCCTCTAATACACCAACTTTAGTTTTAAGATTTGAGGCAAAGACAGAGGAAGAACTGGACAAAATAAAATTATTGTTTAAAAAGAAACTGGATAGATTCGATGTTGTTAGTAAAAACTGGGACACTTCAGGGCACTAATTATGATTGATCTTACAAACATGGAAGAGATAAAAAAATTGGATCCAAAGAATGTCTATGAATCGACAGAGATGTTTGTTGATCAATGCGAGCAAATATGGACAGATGTTAAAAATATAACGTACCCGCAGGAATATAATCAGATTAAAAACGTTGTCATTTGCGGAATGGGTGGATCATCATATGGCGGAAGAATAATTCAAAATCTTTTTAAAGAAACTTTAACAATTCCCGTTTACATCAATGATGATTATAATCTTCCTGCCTATGTTGGAAGATCTTCGCTTGTTTTACTTAGTAGTTATTCCGGCACAACAAAAGAGGTACTTTCAGCAGGTAAAATAGCATTAGCTAAGGATGCAAAGGTAACATGGATAGCAAGTAATAATTCATTAGCGAAGCTCTTAAACATAGATAGCTTACCAGGAGTTGTTTTTGATCCCCGATACAACCCTTGTGGTCAACCTCGCTTAGGCACTGGCTATAGTATCTTAGGTGCTATAGCAATTCTTAATCAAATTGGTTTAGTGCGGATCGAAGATAGAGTTATCCAGCGGACAATTGATGAACTGCGAAGAGAAAAAGAAAAGATTAAATCGCAAGCAATAGAATTTGCAAAAAAGATTTTTGAGGGTATACCCGTTATTTTTGCTGCGGAGTTCCTAAAAGGAAATGCCTACGTACTACGCAATCAAATAAACGAAACAGCAAAAAGTTTTTCTTCATTTAACGAA
Source organism: Candidatus Levybacteria bacterium RIFCSPHIGHO2_01_FULL_41_15 (assembly GCA_001782165.1). Taxonomy (GTDB): domain Bacteria; phylum Patescibacteriota; class Microgenomatia; order Levybacterales; family UBA12049; genus 2-01-FULL-38-13. The sequence goes on from MFNV01000002.1 coordinate 111,256, forward strand.
TTGCCTGATCTTAACCATCATCTAATGGAAGGGCTAAAAAATCCAACAGATAAAAAACTTATTGTGCTTTTTTTGTCTTCAGATCTTTATTCAGATGATTTGAAAAAGCGAATTACCCTAACAAAAGAAGTTGTCAAAAAAAACAGCATTCCAGTATTGGAGTATCAACCGCAAGGACGAGAAAAAATTTCCCAGATTCTCGATTTGCTTTTTTTTGGTGGATACCTAGCACTATATTTGTCATTTCTATATGGGCAGGATCCGGGTCTTATTCCATGGGTTGATTATTTTAAAACAGAGCTTTCTAAAAAGTAGCTTGAATTTTACCTCTTATTAAACATAAAATAATATATACCTGTCTATGTCAAAAATCAAAAGCATAACAGCTCGGGAAATACTGAATTCAAAAGGGATACCCACAGTAGAAGCAATAGTTACGTTGTCAAACGGAGTTGTAGCTTCTGCATCAGTGCCGGGAAGGACATCGGTCGGGGGATTTGAGGCAGCCGAAATAACAGACGGTGATCCACAGAGGTTCAACGGTAAAGGAGTCAAAAAAGTTGTGTCAAATGTAGTAGATATCATATCACCAAAACTTATAGGACTGGAATCAGATAAACAGCAGGAAATTGACAGAATTATGATAGAACTTGACGGAACCCAGAATAAATCAAGACTTGGAGTAAATAGCATTCTTCCGGTCTCTATGGCTATTGCTAAGGCTTCGGCCAGAAACTATCTCCTGCCTCTTTTTGCTTACTTAAAAGAGCATATTAACAAACAAAATTTGGCGCTTAAGATTCCTACTCCTTGTTTTAATATCTTCAACGGGGGAAGAATTGCGGGGGGGAATCTTGACTTTCAGTCTTTTCTTCTTATTCCGGCAACTTCAAAGGGCTATCCTGAAGCACTCCAAATAGGAGTAAACACTTACAGTCTTATTAAATCAGCCTTAGAGTTTAAAAACTTGCCTACTCTTATAGGCGATGAAGGGGGATTCGGGCCCAGTCTCCCAAGCAATGAGGATGGCTTTAATATTCTAAAGCAAACAATTGAAAACACTTCCCTAAGACTTGGCTTTGATGTTTTCTTAGGACTTGACGCATCAGCAAACAATTTCTATTCGGAAAAGAAATATAAAATTAAGGACAGCGTAATGCAGCTTACGACTCAGGACCTTATTGACTATTATTCTCAGTTAGATAAGAAGTTCCGCATATTATATCTTGAAGACCCCTTATACGAGGAGGATTGGGACGGATGGGCTGAGCTTTCTGAGAAAATTTCTCAAAATACCATAATCGTAGGCGATCACCTAACATCAACTAATCCCTTTAGACTCCAGACTGCATTAGACAAGAAGGCAATATCGGGTATCGTGATAAAACCCAGTCAGGTAGGGACGGTTATGGAATCTTTGGCGGTAATCGAAGTAGCGCGTCAAGCCGGTCTTAAAATTATTGTTTCATCGACAAGTGCGGAGACTACAGATGATTTTATTGCAGATTTTTCTGTCGCGGTATCAGCCGATTATGTCAAATTCGGCGCGCCCTCAAGGGGAGAGAACGTTTCAAAATATAACAGGCTTCTTGCAATAAATGATGAAATTAAAAACCTTAAATCAACTTAACACAATTGTAAATTCTCCCTTGGGATTATTTTTGCCGTAGAAATTAAGAAATTCAGATATTTTTCTTTTTTTTGTCTCTTCATGGATTTTCGTCATTTCACGAGCTATAACTATTTCTATATCACCAAAAATTTCTTTAATTTCGGATAGGGTTTTGAGTAGCTTATGAGGAGCCTCATAGAAAATTATGGTAAATTTTAAATATTTTTTTGCCTTAAGGATACTTTTAAAAAATCTACTTCTATTCCCCTTTTTCCGAGGAGGGTAACCTGCAAAGAGAAATTTATCTGTCGGAAGACCTGAAGAAACAAGTGCCGAAATCAAAGCTGAAGGACCCGGAATTGATATGATTTTTATGCCGCAATTTATGCATTCTCTGACGAGCTTAAATCCGGGATCCGAAATTGCAGGGGTTCCCGCATCAGAGATAAGAGATATCTTCAGTCCGTTTTTAAGGCCGTTTATCAGTTGGCTTATTCTTTTCATTTCAATTTGTTCATAGTATGAAATAAGCTCGGGGCTTTTCCGGTTCTCTCCATAAATCTTTTGATAAATAGGTTTTATAGAGTTTAACAGTATCCCCGCTCTTCTGGTGTCCTCACAAGCTATTAAATCAGACTCAAGCAGAGTTTTTACCGCACGAAGAGAAATATCTTCCAAATTTCCTATTGGAGTTGCCACTAAATAAAGAATTCCCATGAGGTAATTAAATCTATTTTAGAAAAATAAAACAATTAAAACTTTCTTACAAGACCAACAACCTTACCCTGAAGAATAAGTTTGTTTGGGTATATAGGATCCATCTGTGAATTGGCGGGCTTTAATACTACTCTTCCGTCTTCTTTATAATATTTTTTTAATGTTGCGAGGTTATCATCGACTATTGCAACTACTATATCCCCATTTGCTATATCAATTTCTTTCTCAATAACCACATAATCTCCATCAAGTATCCCATCTTCTATTAAAGACGAACCTTTTATCTTAAGCACATAGGCAGTTCTTTTTCCGGAAAGAAGTGAAGCTGAAACCTGAAAAGTTGCGTTCGGATCTGTGTGGGGCTCCAGAGGTTTTCCCGCAGCTATATAGCCCATCAAAGGAAGATCTATAGAAGGCTGAACTCCCAGAAAATTCATTTTTACCTTGTCTTCAATAATCTTAAGAACCCTGGTATTTCCTTCTACTTTCTGCACATACCCTTTCTCCACCAAGGATCTTATGAGAGCGTGGATTGTCGATTTGCTTCTGTGATTGGTCGCCTTTGCAAGCTCAGAAAGAGTCGGAGAATATCCGTATTGGGCTTGAAATTGCGCAAGATATTCCAGAAGCTCCCTTTCTTTCTTATATAGAACACCGGCCATACGTTCCGCTCCGCTCAGCATGTTGAGTAAAATCGAAGCATATGAAATTTATACGAAAAATACACAAACTTATCAAGATGACAAATCTACTCAAAATACCTCAATAATGTTAAAATGAATCACCATGAAATTTAAATTAATTTCAAACTTTTCTCCGACAGGAGATCAACCCCAAGCTATAAAAAAGCTCTCTGAAAACATTGGAAACAATACAAGGCATCAGGTTCTTCTTGGCGTGACAGGTTCGGGAAAAACTTTCACTCTTGCGAATTTGATTGAGAAAGTCCAAAAGCCCACTCTTGTTATCTCTCATAACAAAACCCTTGCGGCGCAACTTTATCAAGAATTTAGGGATTTTTTTCCAAATAATGCGGTTTGTTACTTCGTTTCTTATTATGATTATTACCAACCCGAGGCATATATTCCCCAGACAGATACATATATTGAAAAAGAAACAGAAATAAACGAGGAAATAGATAAGCTTAGATTGTCGGCAACCGCAAATCTTTTAGCAAGAAACGATGTAATTGTGGTTGCATCCGTTTCCTGCATTTATAATTTGGGATCACCTGTTGAATACGGTAAGTTTATTCTTGAGGCAAGAAAAGGAATGAGGGCATCATTGAGAAGCCTTGTGCTAAGACTTGCGGACCTTCAGTATGAAAGAAATGAATACACTGTAAAACGCGGAGTCTTCAGAGTAAGAGGCAGCAGCATTGATCTTTTCCCTTCATATTCCGACTTTGGGTTAAGATTGGAAACCAAAGAAGACTTTCTGACAGGTATTCAAGAATTTGATCCTCTGACCGGAAATACTATCGCATCACCTCAGGCTTCTGTGATATACCCTGCAAAGCACTATATGACAGACCCTAAGACTTACGGGCAAGTTTTTAAAGAAATTAAAAAAGACCTTAAAAACAGAGTTTTAGAATTGCGAAATCAGGGAAAAGAGCTTGAAGCTCATAGACTTATTCAAAGAACCAATTTTGATCTTCAGATGATACGAGAGGTAGGATATGTAAACGGAATAGAAAATTATTCAAGGTACTTTGAAGGAAGAAATCCGGGAGAACCTCCTTATACCCTTCTTGATTATTTTGATCAAGGACGCCCCAGTAAAGACTGGCTTTGCATAATAGATGAATCGCATATCAGTCTACCCCAAATCCGGGGAATGTATAGAGGCGATAGGGCAAGAAAAGAAGTTCTTATAGATTATGGATTTAGGCTTGCCTCAGCTCTTGATAACAGGCCCCTAAAATTTGAAGAATTCAATCGAAAAATGCCGCAATTTATCTATGTAAGCGCAACCCCCTCAGATTATGAGCTGTCTTTGGCAAAAGAATATAAAAACGGAGTAGTCCAACAATTAATAAGGCCGACCGGACTCATCGATCCGAAGATCACCATTAAACCTGCTAAGGGACAGATTAATGGTCTCATATCAGAAATTAAAAAAAGGGCAAAAAAGAAGGAGAGAACTTTGGTTACAACACTTACCAAAAGGATGGCAGAAGATTTGTCATCGTTTCTTGAGGCAAAAGGATTAAAAATTTCGTACCTTCATTCCGATATTGCAACCTTAGACCGTCAGGATGTGTTGGATAAACTTCGCCTCGGTGATTACGATGTAATAGTCGGAATAAATCTCTTAAGAGAAGGCCTTGATCTTCCCGAAGTCTCATTGGTAGCAATTCTTGATGCGGACAAAGAGGGATTCCTAAGGAGCAAAACGTCTTTGATTCAAACAATGGGAAGAGCGGCAAGACACATAAATGCCGAGGTTATATTGTATGCGGATAATATAACTTCTTCTATGAGTAGAGCAATAAAAGAAGTTAAGAGAAGAAGAGCTATTCAAATTGCTTACAATAAAAAACATAACATAAAACCTAAAGGAATAAAAAAAGAAATTAGGGCAAAACTTGTTGAAAAAGAAGAGGTCGAGGATAAGGATCTTGATGTCCTTCTTTCTCTGTCTTCAAAAGAAGTCATGCTTGCGGATGAGAAAGAAATCCTAATCCGCAAACTCACATCTGAAATGAGAAAGTCGGCAAGAGAACTTGATTTTGAAAAAGCCGCAAGGATAAGAGATAGAATTAGGATTCTAAAGGAAGACTACTGACTGATATTTTTTACAAGCTCTATGCTTTCCAAACTTTTATCATGGTAAAGTTTTACCGAAACAGCATCTATCCGAAGGCTGTCAGGAAGATTCTTGTTCATAGTTTTATAAAAAACCGCAGTTTTTGTAATGCTTCTTAGTTTCCAAGGTGTTATTGACTCAAGGGGGGTTCCATATAGATTTCCTATCCTGGTTTTCACTTCAACAAAAACCAGGGACTCTTTTTCAATAGCAACGATATCCAGCTCTCCGTATCCTTTTCGGAAATTCCTTTCTATTATTCTGTAGCCCTTTTTTTGAAGATATTTGCAGGCTAAATCTTCGCCTATTTTGGCTATGGGATTTGCAACCCTCATTTTTAAGACTTTCTTAGATACGTCAACTTTGCTCTTCTCACTCTTTTTTTAGGATGGGACTTTACCGCCACTTTCTCCAAAGAAGGAGAGTCTAACGGCCATATCCTTTCAACAGCCACATCTGCGACAATTTTTCTTACTGTAAATGTCTTATCTTCTCCCCTTCCTCTTATCTTAAGAACAGTGCCTTCAAAAATTTGGGTCCTTATTTTTGAGTCCTCTTTAATTTTTTGATAAACTTTTACAATGTCCCCTGGTGCAAAATTCAAATCTATCATAAGGATCAATTATAGCTTAAGCTTAGGTCTTTTTACAAGCCCGCTTTGTTCGCCTTGTGCCGGAGAGTGCTGGAGAGGCAGGCTTCAATAAAGGCAAGAAAAATTGGATGAGGAGTTAAGGGTCTGCTTTTATACTCTGGATGACCCTGTGTTCCAAGATAGAATGGGTGTTTGTCTTTGGGCAATTCTATAATCTCAGCAAGTTTTTCTACAACCGATCTTGCCGAAATCATCAATCCATTTTTTTCAAAATCACCCGTATATTTATCGTTAAACTCATACCTATGTCTATGTCGCTCTGATGTAAGGTTTTTACTTTTATTAACAAACCCATTGTATTTGTCATATATTTCATAAGCTCTTGTGCCTTTTTTGACTATCGCATCCCATGCTCCAAGCCGCATGGTTCCTCCGTAGGCCCTTTTTTCCATATTTTTTTTTTGCTTGGGCATAAGGTGTATAACCGGATATTTTGTAAACTTGTTGTTTTCGGTAGTGTTTGCGTCTTTGAATCCTAAAACATCTCTTGCAAAAGAAACTACTGCAAGCTGCATTCCGTAGCAGAGTCCAAGGTAGGGAATTTTGTTTCTTCTGGCAAAGCCTGCGGCAATTATCATTCCCTCTGCTCCCCGCTTTCCCCAACCGATAGGAATTATTATGCCGTCCGGTTTATCTATAATTTGTTTCAAAGCTTCTTCCTTCTTGTTCTCCGAAGTTTTAGCGTAGAAGGATTCTATTTTTTCAGCATCAATCCATTTTGTTTTAACATCTGTGTTAAGATTCCATGCCGCATGGTCTATAGCATCAAATAAAGCCGCGTATGAGTCTTTAAGCTGATAATCTCCTGTTCCGAAATATTTTCCCACAATCGCTATCTCTATGATCTTTTTTTTCTTTTTTTTGAGTCTCTCAAGTAAATTGCTCCATTTAACAAGATCGGGTTTTCTGATCTTAAGGCTTAATTTTTTCATAATTTTTTCATCAAGGCTCTGGGAATGAAGGATCATTGGAATTTCATAAATCGTTGGGATGTCGGGGCTTGAAATTATGTCTTCTGTATGCATGTTGCAGAAAAGCGCGAGTCTGTCTTTTCTTCTTTGATCAAGAAGTTTCTCAGACCTTGTAACAATAAAATCCGGTTGAATACCCATTGAGTTGAGCATTTTTACTGAAAGTTGAGTTGGCTTTGTCTTGGGTTCGCCTAAGTGGCCGGGGGTAGGAACATAAGTTACATGAACATGAACAACATCGCCGGGCTTTTTCAAAGTAAGAATTCTTGCCGCCTCATAGTAAAGGACGTTTTGATACTCTCCTGCTGTTCCTCCCAGTTCTATTATCGCGATATCCGAATTATTTTTTTTAACCAACCTATCAATTTTTTCTACCACCTCATCGGTAATATATGGAATTGCCTCGACATCTTCACCATTGTATTCAAATCTTCTTTCTCTATCGATAACGGTTTTGTATATAAGACCCATTGTGACAAAGTTATTTCTTCCCATATCCTCATGAAGAAACTTTTCATAGCTTCCTATATCCATATCCGCTTCAGTTCCGTCCTCGCAAAGAAAAGGATCCCCATGCTCGATGGGATTTATGGTACCCGCGTCAATGTTTAAATAGTTTTCAAACTTTATTGGAGAAACTTTATATCCTGCAGATTTCAGAAGAAAGGCAATAGAGGCTACTGTAGTTCCTTTGCCGATTCCCGAAATTACTCCTCCTGAGACAAAAATATACTTAGTTCTGAGCTTGCCTGTAGTGAGCTTGTCGAATCTATTTGATAGGGGCACAATTAATACTATCAAAACTATCCAGGCCCCGTCAATGGGCATTTTTCAACTCATTCCGTAAAACTCTCTCCGCTTTTTTCTATGGGTAACTTAAGTTATATTATTTGTGTTAAAATTAAAAACTGAAACAAAATTTTGTAGTATAATCGCCTATGAATGAGAGAAACAGGAGACTATTTGAGCGTGGCAAATCGTATGTTTTGACTGCAAAATTAGTTTACGGGATGTATGTATTTATTACCGTAGCTTCTACAACTGCAATTGCCGTTTCCATCCCTTCTTCGGTTTTGGAGGTTCTTCCTAAATGGGCAAATATTGCGTTGGCAACTTCAGGCGGTTTGAATTTACCCAGCTTAACCGTAGCTTTACCCAAAATGAGAAGATGGATAAAAAATGCAGACAAGGAAATTAAAGATTTTAAAAGAACTCATATTAATGTTCCGGCCGGGTCCCAAAACAACTAGATCCACTCATTTAAAATTCTTAAGAAAATGGGAATAATTAAAAAATAAAAAATTATTCTGATTTGCTATAATAATTAAGCGCGGAGTTAGTACACCGGCAGTATACTACCTTCCTCCGCCTGCATTTGCCATGCGATGGTAGTTCAATGGTAGAACGTCTCCTTCCCAAGGAGAAGGCTGAGGGTTCGATCCCCTTTCATCGCTCAAATTATGGCGGGCAGGCAAGGTGGAGAAGCGAGTTCGATTCTCGTACTCCGTTCACCTATCGCGGGATTTTTAAAACATTACCTGAGAATATTAGATCCGGATTTGTGAGCTTATTTTCCTTTGCAATCTTGACCCATGAATATCCGTCTCCGTAGGCCCTTACGGAGATTTCCCAAAGATTATCGTTTTGTTGTACCCTATAACTGTTTCCCGAAATTGACGGTTTTTCGCCACTTTTTTCTGCAAGCACTGTAATTTCCTTGGATTTTACGTCGGGAATAACAAGTTTTGTTCCGGCTGATATAACATCTGGATTAGGCAATTTATTTGCAGAAGCGATATCTACCCAGTTATACCCCGATTTGAAAAAGTCCTCTGAAATTTTCCATAAGGTATCTCCTTGTTTTATCGTGTAATTCCTTGCTCCTTTTTCTCCGGGTTTTGGGGACAATTGCGATTCAATATCCGGCTTAAACTCAAGGGAACTTGTGTCCTGTTTTTTTTGATTCTTTACGAAAATAACTCCCAAGGCCACAATAATTACAACAACTATCAAGCCAATTGCCAGACTAACATAGGATTCTTCTAAATTGAGGTTTGGAATTAAATTCAATATCGAAGCTTTTTTTTTGTTTATATTTTTTTTTCTTGGCATAAACCTCCTTTCCGAGCAGTTGTTTTACGGGGCAGATTTTTAGTCCTAAAGATTACGCACTTCCCTTCAATCGGGCTTGCCCGTCGAAGCTTATGCATAGGCGGGCTCGATCCCGCCAAACGGGACGATCTTCCGCTTTTATGCGGGGCCAACGAGACTCGAACTCGCGACCTCTTCCGTGACAGGGAAGCGCTCTAACCAAACTGAGCTATGACCCCATAGCGTTCGTATCCTAGCAAATAATAGAATTCTAGTCAATCCTCTGCTATAATTTTTGTCAATGAGTAATCAGCAAATCGCAAAACTTCTCCGAAACATTGCTATCGCCTATACGATAAAGAACGAAAAAAAACTCCGGTTTCAGATAATCGCATACCAGAAGGCAGCCGATGCTGTAAGCAATCTAACTTCTGAGGTCTATGATTATTACAAAGAGGATAAGCTTGATTCACTTCCCGGCATCGGGGTTTCTATAAGGTCTCATCTTGTAGAACTTTTTAAAAAGGGTAAGGTTTCACACTTTGAATGGGCTCTGAAAGGAATTCCGAAATCGGTTTTTGTTTTGACAGACGTACCAACCTTCGGACCAAAAAGAGCGTACAGGCTTGTCAAGGAATTTAAGCTTAACAATCCGCAAACAGTCATAGATGACCTTGAAAAACGAGCAAGGAAAAGGGAAATTTCAAAACTTGAGGGTTTTGGCGAAAAGTCGGAAAAAGATATTCTCAGGGCGCTGAAGGAATTTAAGCTTGGAAAAGGAAAGACCACGCGCATGGTACTTCCATATGCATTTGATATAGCCAAAAAAATGGTGGCTTATGTTAAGAAAAGCAAGTATGCTCAGAAGGCAGAACCTCTTGGAAGCTTAAGGCGGATGATGCCAACAGTAGGAGATATTGATATTGCAGTTGCGTCAAACCACCCCAAAGAGGTTATAGAACACTTTACGAAGTACCCTTACAAAGAAAGAGTTATTGAAAAAGGAGATATTACATCATCCATTCTGGTTTCAGGAGGAAGACAGGTTGATCTTATGATTCAGCCGCCGCATGCCTTTGGTTCGCTTCTTCAGCATTTTACAGGCAGTAAAAACCATAATATTGCGCTTAGGGAATTTGCTCTCAAAAAGGGGTTGTCACTTTCAGAATACGGGATTAAGAGGAGAATGGAAAATGGAAAATGGAAAATGGAAAATTATGATAGCGAAGAAAAGTTCTATACTGCGCTTGGGCTTGATTGGATTCCTCCCGAGATGAGGGAAAATACGGGAGAAATAGAGCTTTCTGAAAGACATAAACTCCCTAGACTCGTTGAACTTAAAGATATAAATGGAGACCTTCATTTACATTCAAGTTTTCCGATTGAACCAAGCCACGATCTTGGAAAAAACACAATTAAAGAAATAACAGAAAAGGCGGAAATCATGGGATACCAGTATATTGGTTTTTCAGAACACAATCCAAGTATTTCAAAACACACCAAAACTCAAATTTTATCCCTAATAAAGGCCCGAAACAAAGAAATTGATCAAATTTTATCGGGTAATAAAAATATTCGTATACTTAAATTGCTCGAAATCGATGTGCTTCCCAATGGCAGTCTCGCAGTTTCAAATGAGGGGTTAAACTTACTGGACGGAGCAGTCGTCTCTATACACAGCTCTTTTAATATGGATGAGAATGAAATGACAAAGAGAGTTATCCTAGGCCTAACACATCCAAAAGCAAAAATTCTAGCCCACCCCACCGGTAGAATACTTAACGAAAGGTCTGGGTACGAGCTCGATTGGGAAAAAATTTTTAACTTTTGCAAGAAAAATAATAAAGCTCTTGAAATAAACAGCTGGCCGTCAAGGCTTGACCCTCCCGATCCAATCATTAGGCTGGCAACCGAGAAAGAGGTAAAATTTATAATTAACACCGACAGTCATGCTCTTTGGCAAATGGAGCTTATGATGTTTGGCGTTGCTATAGCAAGAAGAGGCTGGGCGAAAAAAAGTGACATACTAAACAACTTAAGCTATAATGAATTTGTCAAATGGCTGAAAAGTTAGGAGGTGACAAGGGTTGAATTTTTATTTTTTTATAGGCATTGTTTTAGTACTTTTATTTCTGTGGTACATTTACAACAGTCTAATTATTTCAAAGCTCAGAATCAACGAAGCACTTTCTCAAATTGACGTTCAACTTAAAAGAAGAGCTGATTTAATCCCGAATCTTGTAGAAACAGTAAAAGGGTATGCAAAGCATGAAAAGGAACTATTTGAAAAGATAACTGCGGAAAGATCAGCTTTAATGACTGCTAGGGGACCCGAAGAGAAAGCCTCTGTAAACAATCAACTAACTCATACATTAAAATCTTTATTTGCTGTTGCAGAGAACTATCCAGATCTTAAAGCAAGCCAGAATTTTTTGGAGCTTCAGGGGGAATTATCAGATACTGAAAATAAAATTGCTTATTCAAGGCAATTTTACAATTCAAGCGTTCTTGACTACAATACCAAAATTCAAATATTCCCGAATGTTTTTTTCGCAAGAATATTAAATTTTAAAGAAGCAGAATTTTTTGGAACCGACGAGAAAGATAAAAAAAAAGTTGAAGTCAAGTTCTAATTATGAAAATTTACTCCGAGATTTCCTCCAATAAGCTGAAAACTTGGCTTATTATGGTATTTTTTGTCGTATTCATAACGACAATTATATATATTTTTGCAAAAACACTTGGATATGGGCTGTCACTGGTAGGAGCCGCGCTTATTCTGTCCGGAATAATGAGCTTAGGCAGCTATTATTTCTCGGATAAAATGGTGCTTGCGATATCGGGCGCAAAGGAAATAAAAAAAGAAGACAATAGGCAACTTTATAACACTGTTGAAAACCTCTGTATTGCTTCGGGTCAGCCTATACCCAAGATATACATCATAAGCGATAGTTCTCCAAATGCTTTTGCAACCGGCCGGAGTCCTGATAAAGCAGTAGTCTGTGTAACATCAGGGCTTTTGAATATGTTGGCAAAAACCGAACTTGAAGGAGTTATCTCTCATGAATTATCACACATCAAAAATTTTGACATAAGGCTCATGGCTGTTGTAGCAATTCTGGTAGGATTTATTGCGCTAATATCTGATATTTTTATGAGAAGTCTATGGTTTGGCGGCTCAAGAGACAATGAAAGAAACTCCGCCCAGGGGGTGTTGATGGTCATAGGAATAATCTTTGCAATTTTATCCCCAATAGTTGCAATACTCATTCAGCTTGCAGTTTCAAGAAAAAGAGAGTTCTTGGCTGATGCTTCAGGAGTTCTTCTCACGCGATTCCCAGAAGGACTAACCTCTGCGCTTATTAAAATTTCAAAATACCCATATCCTTTAAAAAACGCAAACAATGCAACTGCTCACCTTTTCATCTCAAATCCCTTTAAGAACAAAGAAAGCAAAAACCCTTTCTCAAGTTTATTCAACACACACCCTCCCATAGAAGAAAGAATTAAAATTCTCCGCTCAATGTAATGATTTACTTGCTCGTCCTTCTTGGTAAGGTAATTATATTCATTAGTAAAACCTTAAATATTGGTTCTGGATCCACTTGGCCAGGTCACATAGCCGTTGAGACATATAAAGATTTTATAAAAAGAGAGTTGACCAGAAATAAACATTTAAAAATTGTATTAATAGCCGGAACGAATGGAAAAACAACGACTGGAAAACTCATTCGAACTATTCTAGAAGAAAACGGAAATAAAGTTTTTCAAAATGAAGCCGGTGCTAATTTACTCAACGGCATCGCTTCGTCTTTGATAAAAAACTCTAACTTGGTTGGAAATATAAAGTTTGATTATGCAATATTTGAAGTTGACGAAAATACCCTTTCCTTGGTTTTGGATAATTTAAAACCAAGAGCTTTAGTTCTTTTAAATTTATTTCGGGACCAGCTGGATAGGTATGGTGAGGTTAATATTGTTGCTAATAAATGGAAAGAATCTTTGGAAAAGATTGATATAAAAACCTCTCTTATTCTAAATGCAGACGACCCTAAAATAGCTTTTTTGGGAAATAATAAAAATAACTCTTTTTACTTTTCAGTAAAAGGAGAATCGTTTATACAGGAACATGCCTCGGACTCCACATATTGTCCAAGGTGCGGAGAAAAACTTAGTTACGAAAGAGTCACGTTTTCTCATTTGGGGAATTGGAAATGCAAAAAATGCGGGCTTAAAAGAAAAAAGCCTGACATTGAAAATTACGAAAGTTATCCCTTGCCCGGTATCTATAATAAATACAATACTCACGCTGCAATTCTGACTGCTAGAGTTTTAAAAATTGGGGAGAGTAAGATTAAAAATTATTTGAAGAAATTTAAACCGGCTTTCGGAAGACAAGAGACAATCGAGTATAACGGCAAAAATATACAGATATTTCTTTCAAAAAATCCTGCAAGCTTCAACCAGTCTTTACAAACTATAAATGAACTAAAAGCAAAGAACGTATTATTTGTTTTAAATGATAGAATTCCTGACGGACTGGATGTGTCATGGATATGGGATGTAGATTTTGAAAATTATTTTAAAAATTTTAGATCTGTTTCAGTATCGGGCGATAGAGTTTATGACATGGCTCTTCGTTTGCAATATGCGAATAACGAATCACGAATAACGTACCACGAATTAAAAATTTATGAAGATCTGAAAGAAGCAATAGGTAAAGAAACTAAAAAATTAAAAGCAAAGGAAATTCTGTATATATTGCCAACTTATTCTGCCATGCTGGATCTTAGAAAAATACTAACGGGAAAAAAATTACTATAGCTTAATACATGATACAAGATACAAAATACAAGCTTACAATTGGCTGGCTTTATCCTGAACTTATGAGCACTTATGGAGACAGAGGCAATATTAATGTCTTAACAAAACGGTGCGAGTGGCGCGGTATAAGAGTCGATATCTTAAATCTAAGTGTTGGATTTGACATTAAACTTTTGAAAAACATTAATCTTTTATTTATGGGAGGGGCGGAAGATATCCAGCAACAAATTGTTGCCAAAGACTTTACAGTTCAAAAAATAAAAGCGTTAAAAAAGAAGGTTGAAGATGGGACGCCTGGACTCTACATTTGTGGAGCCTTACAATTCTTGGGCAAATATTACAAGGATGCAAGTGGGACAAAAATTAAAGGACTTGGGATTTTTGACTTACATACTGAACACCCCGGAGCTTACACTAAAAGATTCATCGGCAACATCGTTACAAGGTCCGACCTTGCAAGCCCAATAGTGGGTTTTGAAAATCACGGAGGAAGAACATGTCTTGGAGATAACCTAAAACCTTTTGGCATGGTTATTAAGGGCTTTGGCAATAATGGCGGAGACAAAACAGAAGGCGCAATTTACAAAAATAGTATCGGAACATACCTCCACGGGCCAATTCTTCCCAAAAACCCCCAAATAGCAGATTTTTTAATCAGTAAGGCTTTGATACTTAAATATGGAGCAGGGGTTAAAATCAAGAAATTAGAAGATTCTCTTGAGAAAAAAGCACACGATTATATTCTTCAAAAAATTGCTTCATTCGAATAATTCACAATCCTTTCCCATTGATAAAAAGGCTCGGGCCGAATATAATTAAAACATGAAAATTAATGTAAAACATGTTGCAAAGCTTTCAAATCTCCCTCTTTCGGAAAATGAAGAAAAAAAGTTCGAAAAACAACTATCCGAAATCATATCATATGTAGATAAACTAAAAAAAGCAAATACAATAAATACTGAAATTACTAGTCAGGTAACTGGACTCGAGAATGTAATAAGACAAGATAAGAACGCCTCATCCTTTTCCCAAAAAGAAGCTACTTCAAATTCCAAAAGCAACTACAATGGCATGTTTAAAATAAAAAAAATTTTGAGATGAACATAAATCAGCTTACAATAAAACAGGCAAGAGACGGTCTTAGAAAAAGAAAATTTTCGTCCTTTGAGATAGTTCAATCTTGTCTCGCAGAGATAAAAAAAAGAAAAAAACTAAATGCATTCATTACAGTTTGTGAAAAAGAAGCTTTGGAAAAAGCAAGAAAGGCAGATAAAGAAATAAAAGACGGGACAGATTTGCCTCTTTTTGGAATTCCGATCTCAGTAAAAGACATTTATCTTACAAAAAACATTCGAACCACGGCTGCTTCAAAAGTCCTTGATGATTATATTCCACAATATAGCGCAACAGTTATTGAAAAGCTTGAAGAAAATGGTGCGATTATTATAGGAAAAACCAATTGCGATGCTTGGGCACATGGATCAAGCGGGGAAAATTCTGATTACGGACCCACTAGGAATCCCTGGGGTGAAGAATATGTTCCGGGCGGCTCAAGCTCGGGTTCTGCAGTTTCTGTTTCTTCCAGCATGTGTCTTGCCTCAACGGGGACTGATACAGGCGGATCGATAAGACTTCCGGCCAGCTTTTGCAATGTTGTAGGACTGAAGCCAACCTACGGAAGAGTTTCAAGATATGGAATAGTCGCAATGGCTTCATCTCTTGACAGTATTGGGCATTTTACCAAAGATGTGGAAGATTCGGCTTTAATATTATCTATTACGGCAGGTAAAGATTTAAATGACGCGACTATGCCAAACAAGAGGGTCGATGATTATGAAGGCTACTTAGAAAAAGGTGTAAAAGGTGTAAGAATTGGAATTCCTAAAGAATATTTTCTAGAAGGTCTTGATAAAAGAGTAAAAGAAAAAGTAGAACAAAAAGTAAAAAAACTTGAAGAACTAGGGGCAAAAATTGAAATCATTTCCCTTCCGCATACAGAATACGCAACTGCCTGCTATTACATAATTCAACCGGCAGAAGTATCATCAAATCTTGCAAGATATGACGGGGTAAGATACGGCAACAACAGAACCTATTTTGGGGATGAAGCAAAAAGAAGGACTATGCTTGGAGTTTATGTTTTATCTTCAGGATACTATGAAGCATATTACAAAAAAGCAATGCAAGTAAGAACTCTTATAAAAAGAGATTTTGATGGAGCCTTTAAGAAAGTTGATGTTATTATAACTCCTGTATCCCCTACCCTTCCATGGAAAATAGGGGAGAAGGCAGATCCATTATCGATGTATCTTTCCGATATTTATACAGTGACAGCAAATTTGGCAGGTATCCCCGGGCTGTCTGTACCAATTGGTTTTATAGATAGCCTTCCTGTTGGTATGCAAATTTTAGGACCGCAATTTTCAGAAGGAAAATTATTTCAGACAGGAAAGCAAATCGAGAATCTATGAGACCCGTTATTGGACTTGAAGTACATGTTGAGCTTAGAACAAAATCAAAAATGTTTTGTGGATGCTCCGCAGATTATTTTGGACAAAAACCAAATACGCACACTTGCCCAGTTTGCTTAGGCCTTCCCGGTGCGCTCCCTGTACCAAATAAAACTGCGATTGAATGGTGCATAATGCTTGGTATGGCGTTAAACTGTAATATTCCCCTGCTTTCAAAGTTTGACAGAAAAAATTATTTTTACCCGGATCTTCCAAAAGGCTATCAGATAAGCCAATATGATGAACCATTCGCGATCAACGGATACATTGATCTAAGCTCTAAAATCTCAAATCCCAAATCACAAATAAATTCAAAATCAAAAAATAAAAATTTTAAACGAATCAGAATAAGACGAGTTCATATGGAGGAGGATACGGGAAAACTTATTCATGAAACCATAAACGGAGAGGATATAACTTTAATTGATTTTAATAGATCAGGCGTTCCTCTTGTTGAAATTGTCACAGAACCGGATTTTGAAAATCCAGAAGATGTAAAGGAGTATCTTCAGAGGCTTCAGCAAATTGTTCGATACCTTAACATTTCAAATGCTGATATGGAGAAGGGCGATATGAGGCTTGAACCAAATATATCGCTTCGCTCAAATAATACCAGTACTACAAATACTACCAAGAAACAAATGAGTCAATTGCCAAGTTACAAAGTTGAAGTAAAAAATATAAATTCGTTCCGGTTTGTAGAAAAAGCGATAGATTATGAAATAAAAAGGCAAAAAGGGATTATTGAATCGGGAAAAATTCCAATTCAGGAAACAAGAGGATGGGATGATAATAAACAAAAAACCGTAAGTCAAAGAGTTAAAGAGGAGGAAAGCGATTACAGATATTTCCCAGAACCTGATATTCCG
Organism: Candidatus Levybacteria bacterium RIFCSPHIGHO2_01_FULL_41_15; assembly: GCA_001782165.1. Classification (GTDB taxonomy): domain Bacteria; phylum Patescibacteriota; class Microgenomatia; order Levybacterales; family UBA12049; genus 2-01-FULL-38-13. The sequence goes on from MFNV01000002.1 coordinate 128,313, forward strand.
CCTCTAAGATGGGCTAAGAATCAATTATTAAATATAAAAAAACAAATACCTGAACTCCCAGAAGTAAAAATGGAGAGGTTTAGTAAAGAATATAAAATAAAAAAATACGACTCAGAGATACTTATTAGGAACAAAGAGGAAGCGGAGTATTTTGAGGAAGCTGTACGGGTAGGAAAAAAACACAATGTTGGCCCCCAATTAATTGCGAATTTCATTATCAATAGAAAGCAAGACATTAAAAAAGATACGCTTCCGGCGGAACTCATAAAAACCATTAAATTCAAAACTTCCTATGTTAAGGCAGACGAGGAGGAAGTAAAAAAATCTGTTCAAGAAGTTCTCCGGAAAAATCCCCAAGCAGCAGAGGACTATAGGAAAGGTAAAACACAAGCTTTACAGTTTCTTATAGGAAAAACAATAGCATTATTAAAAGAAAAAGTAGAGCCACAGTTAATAATTGGTCTAATTAATGAACAACTAAAATGACAGATTTCGTGCATCTTCACAATCATAGCGATTATTCTCTTTTGGATGGATTATCCAAGATAGAAGATATGGTCAAAAAAGCAAAAGAGCTTGGTATGAAAGCGATCGCTTTAACAGATCATGGAAATATGTATGCAGCCATAAAATTTTACAAAGAATGTCAACTGGCAGGAATAAAACCAATAATAGGCTGCGAAATTTACATATCAAAAAGATCAAGGCATGACAAAGAAGCAGGAATAGACGCAGACTCAAATCACCTAATACTTCTTGTAAAAAACGAAACAGGATATAAGAACTTAATGAAAATAATATCAATAGCAAACCTTGAAGGCTATTACTATAAACCGAGAAGTGACCTTGACCTTCTTAGGGAATACCATGAAGGGCTGATATGTCTCACGTCTTGTGTAAATGGCTATGTTTCAGAGCCGCTCGTCCTAAACCAAGATGAAACGGGTATAGAAAGAGCAAAAAAGCTTCTTGAGATTTTCGGGGAAGAAAATTTTTATCTGGAGCTTCAAAAACATATAAATGTTGAGAGCCAGGACTCTCTTAACGAAAAGCTAATAAGTCTCTCTAAAAAACTTGGAATCCCTCTTGTAGCGACAAACGACAATCACTATATAAATGCTCGTGATGCTCAGGCGCAAGAAGTCCTCCTTTGCATACAGACTCAGACGACCTTAAATGATAAAGAAAGGAAACTTTCAATGATATCCTCTCCAGATTTCTATATCAAAAGCAAGGAAGAAATGGTAGGTCTTTTTCTTCAGAATCCCGAAGCCGTAGAAAATACCGTAAAAATAGCTGACATGTGTAACCTTGAAATAAAGCTGGGTCAATGGATAATGCCCTTCTTTGATGTTCCGGGAAATATTCCTCCATCTGAATATATAAGAAAGAAGGTCGATGAGGGCCTTAGGAAAAGATATAAGACAACTATAAAAGAAATAAAAGAAAGAGCAGAATATGAACTCTCCATAATTATTAAGAAAGGGTATGAAACATATATTCTAATTGTTTCTGACTTTGTCAACTGGGCCAAAAGCGTGGGGATAACAGTCGGTCCCGGAAGAGGCTCAAATGCGGGGTCGATAGTGTCCTATGCACTAGAAATTTCAGATGTTGATCCGCTTTTTTTCAAACTCCCCTTCGAAAGGTTCCTAAATCCAATGAGACCTTCGCCCCCTGACATTGATCTGGATTTTGCTGATAACAGGCGGGATGAGGTAATTAAATATGTGACTGAAAAGTACGGTAGAGACAAAGTTGCTCAAATAATAACATTTGGCACTATCGAGGCAAGAGGTTCGGTTAGAGATACCGGAAGAGTTCTTGGAATGCCCTACTCATATCCCGACAGAATTTCAAAAATGATTCCTCCAGGCTGGCAAGGACACGCAATGACGATAGACAGGGCTCTTGAGCAAAGCCCGGATCTCAGAATCTCATATCAAACAGAACCGGAAACAAAAAAACTTCTTGATCTCGCCCGTAAAATAGAAGGCGTTGCAAGACATGCATCAGTCCATGCCGCAGGTGTAGTAATAGCAGATAAGCCTTTGACTGAGTATACGCCTTTGCAAAGAGAACCCAACGGAAACAAAATTATAACTCAATACGATATGTACACCGTAGGGGAAGACGGGGTGGGACTTTTAAAAATCGACTTTTTGGGTCTTAGAAATTTAACAATTATTCAGGAAACCCTTCGTTTTATAAAAGAAAACAAGAAGACAAAAATAGATCTTTCAGTACTTCCGTTTGATGATGAGAAAACTTACGAGCTTTTAGCATCAGGGGAAACTACAGGAATATTTCAGCTTGAATCTGCCGGAATGAGAAGGTATATAAAAGAGCTAAGACCAACTTCCATTTTTGATCTTCAGGCAATGGTAGCACTTTACAGGCCGGGTCCTATGGCTAATATTCCCGAATTTATTAGAAGAAAACACAACCCATCTTTAATAACTTATCCTGATCCCCGACTTAAGGATATTCTTAAGGAATCCTACGGAATAATAACATTTCAAGACGACCTTCTTCTAACTGCTATAAAAGTTGCAGGGTACTCTTGGGCAGAAACAGATAAGCTCAGAAAGGCAGTTGGCAAAAAAATTCCTTCAGAAATGAAAAAACAGCATGATAAGTTTGTAGAAGGATGCATAGATAACGGAATGCAGAAAAAAAATGCCGAAAATCTCTGGAATCTTTTCGAGCCTTTTGCGGGATACGGTTTTGGCAAAGCACACGCTGCCTGCTATGCGACTATTGCATTCAGAACCGCATATCTTAAAGCGCATTATCCCGTTGAATTTATGACGGCATTCCTTACTGCTGAATCTCGGGGAGCTTCCGGGCCTTCGAAAAATGAAAAAATTGCAGAAGGTGTTGCGGAATGTAGAAGGCTTAATATAATAATTTTTCCTCCCGATATAAACAAGTCTGATAGCGAGTTTTCGATCGAAAATGGTAAAAGTATCAGATTCGGTTTGTCAGCGATAAAGAATATCGGAGAAGCGGCAATATCAACGATAATTAAAAATAGAGAAAAGGCTCCCTTTAAAAGCTTTGAAGATTTTTTACAAAGGGTGGATCTAGGTGCAGTCAATAAAAAAACCATAGAAAGCTTGATAAAAGCAGGGGCTATGGATTTATTTGGTAAAAGGACCTCTCTTCTTATAAATTATCCTCAGATTATCGATAAGCTTAACAAACGAAAGAAAAAAGAAAATGAAGGTCAAGGCTCTCTTTTTGAAGAAGACCTTGAAGCTAAAGAATTTGAAACAGAAATAGAAGACTCCAATGTCGAAGATTTCTCCTCTAAAGAAAAGTTGAATTTTGAAAAAGAATTCCTCGGATTTTATTTAACCTCCCATCCTATGCTTTCCGAATTAATGTCTATTAAATCAAAGATTACTCATGAAATGGGACTTGTGATTGAGGAGCCAGAGGGAGTAAGGGTAAGAATTGGTGGAATAGTTGAGCACACAAGAAGAATTTTCACCAAGAAAAGCGGAAGCGAAATGGCTTTTGTAACCATAGGGGATGAGAAAGGCATAGTGGTTGAATGCGTGATATTTCCCAAAGTATTCGAACAGTACAAAAGTTATATTCAAAAAGATACGGTAATTATTGTTGAAGGAAAAGTGGACACCAAAAATGAAAGACCGGTTATCATTGCTGAAAAAATTGTGACAGTTGGTAATTTCGCTTCTTGACTTAACCTCAGTTTGTCCATAAAATAGGATTACGATGTTTTCGTTCCCAGCGGAAGCTATTTTTCATATTGGCATTTTTAAGGTTACAAATTCCTTGATAAACACCATATTCGTTGACTTTTTAATATTAATCGGATCCCTTTTTATAACAAAAAACATTAGGATCATCCCGGGACTATTTCAAAATGTTGTTGAAATAACAATACAATCTTTCTACGAAGTTACACAATCTGTTTCTGGAGAAAATGCAAAAAAAATATTTCCCTATCTTATGGGATTTTTTATTTTTATACTTATTTCAAACTGGAGCGGATTGTTACCCGGTGTTTCAAGCATCGGGTTTTTTGAAACTTATGAAGGACATAAAAAACTTATTCCGCTTGTCAGAGTTGCAACAAGTGACATAAATACCACCTTAGGACTTGCTCTTGTTTCTGTTATAGCAACCCATATTATGAGCATAAAAACATTGGGCATTGCAGATTATTTGAGCCGATTTTTTTCCTTAAATCCTATTAATTTATTTATTGGAGTTCTTGAAATTATATCTGAAATAACCAAAGTTATTTCTCTTTCTTTCCGTCTTTTTGGAAATATCTTTGCGGGAGAGATAGTTCTCTCAACAGTGTCGGGTATTTTTGCCTTTATTCTTCCTCTGCCGTTTTTAATGCTTGAGATTATTGTGGGATTAGTTCAGGCTCTGGTTTTTTCAATGCTTACGATGGCATTTATGTCAATCCTTACAACTTCGCATAGGGAGTACCAAAAGGCAAGGAGGTGAATTTTATGAGTTTTAGTTTTACAGGAGGGATAATAATCGCAATAGGAGGAATGCTTCCTGCTTTGGCAGTAGGACTAATTGGAGCAAAGGCTATGGAAGCGATAGGAAGAAATCCTGAGGCGGCAGGCAGAATTTTGCCGGCAATGCTTTTGGGAATGGCTTTTGCAGAAGCAATCGCTATTTATGCTCTTATATTGGCTTTTATAAAATGAGGTTTAATTTATGGAAATCATCAAGAATTTTGGGATAGATCCTCTCCTTTTAATCGCCCAGATAGTTAATTTTCTAATAATATTTTACATATTAAAAAGGTTTGCCCTAAAACCAATACTTGATATTCTCAAGAAACGAGAAAATACAATAAAGGAGGGACTGAGGGAGGCAGAAGAAGGCAAAAAGGTACTTGAAGAGGCTTACATTAAAGAAAAAGAAATTCTTAAAAAAGCTCAATCAAGGTCGGAAAAAATAATAGAAGATACCCAAATCCAGGCTTTAGAAATTATAAAAGGCGCTGAAGAAAAGACAAAAAAGCAGACAGAACTGATGCTGATATCAGCAAAGGAACAGATGGAAAAGGAGTCTAAAGAAACAGAAAAGAGAATAGCAATGAGAGTAAGCGATATGGCCTTAGATTTCTTGGAAAAATCTCTAAAAAACCTTTTTGGGGAGAAAGAGCAAAAACAGCTTATGCAAATCGCCATAAAAAAAATAAAAAAGTCTGACTAAAAATGCATAAAAAAATTAAAATACTTGCACAAAAAAGTTTTGTAAGTGGTCGACTTGATTCTAATCTGGTTAAACTTGTTGCGTCAAAACTTAAAAAAAAAGAGCTGAAGTTTTACTTAAAGACGTTGAAAAATGTTGAACAAAAAAATACGGTTAAAGTTTATTCGCCATTAAAAACTGAGAAAACAACAACTTATGAAAGACAATTTAGAGGCATTTTCCCAAATAAAAGGATTGAATTCATTTATAGCCCCCACTTAATTGCGGGATTAAGAATAATAGACAACGATATCGTCTACGAAATGAGCCTGAAAGATTCCTTAGAAAATCTTATAATGCACATAGAAAATACTTATGAGTAAAAACGAAGAGATTATTAAGGAACTTGAGAAGAGTCTTGCGACTTTTTCCCAGGAAAAAAGATTTAAAAATGTCGGGTTAGTCGAAAGAAACAGCGACGCAGTTGTAGTTGCCTCAGGTCTTTCTCAGTCTTTCATAGGAGAGCAAGTCGCTTTTGATAACGGCTCAAAGGGGGTAATCCTAGGCCTTGAGGAGGATTTTGCATCCATCATTCTTTTAGGGGAAGGTACGGATATAACAGAGGGAGATAAAATAAGAACTACGGGCAAAATTTTAAGCGTAGTTGTTGAAGATAAACTGATCGGAAGGGTAATATCTCCGTTGGGAACACCGCTTGATGGTAAACCCGCCTTAAAAACCGGGAAAATAATGCCTCTTGAAAAAATTGCCCCCGGAGTTATAGAAAGGGAACCTGTAAATACTCCTCTTAAAACCGGCATCAAGTTAGTAGATGCCGTAATACCCATAGGAAGAGGGCAAAGAGAACTTATAATAGGCGACCGGGGGCTTGGTAAAACAGCAATCGCAATTGATGCGATTATCAATCAAAAACCCACAAAGGAATCTAAGCTAAAGCCTGTTATATGTATCTATGTCCCGATAGGACAAAAGCAAAGCACGGTAGCTCAGGTAATTGCAAGATTGAAGGAATTCGAAGCTATGGAGTACACGATAGTTGTATCTGCTTGTGCATCTGATCCTGCTGCCCTTCAGTATCTTGCACCCTATGCAGGAATTGCAGTTGCGGAATATTTTCTTGAAAAAGGACAGGATTGTCTTGTAGTTTATGACGATCTTTCAAAACATGCATGGGCATACAGACAAATTTCGCTTGTTTTAAGACGCCCTGCCGGCCGAGAAGCTTATCCGGGTGATATATTTTACCTTCATTCAAGGTTACTTGAACGCGCGGTCAAGCTCAATGAAGAGCACGGAGGGGGATCAATAACAGCCCTTCCAATTGTTGAAACTCAAGCAAATGATATCTCAGCATATATACCCACTAATATTATTAGTATCACAGACGGGCAGATTTATCTTGAATCAAGCCTTTTTAATGCGGGGGTAAGACCTGCAATTAATGTAGGCAATTCAGTGTCCCGGGTTGGGGGTGCTGCTCAGACTTCGGGAATCAAGTCAGTCTCAGGAAAGATGAGACTTGATCTTGCTCAGTACAGGGAGCTTGCAGTTTTTGCTCAATTTGGCTCAGAACTTGATCAGACAACACTAACTCAACTAGAAAGAGGAAAAAGAATCACGGAAATTCTAAAACAACCCCAATACAGCCCCCTACCTGAGTCTCTTGAAATTTTAAGCATTTGGACCGTTACAAATGGGTATTTAGATGATATACCTGTTGAATCTATAAAAAAGTTTGAGACAGGGTTCCATAAATTTGTTCAAAGAAATCACCAAGATATCATCAAAGCTCTAGAGGATGGAGAAAAGCCAAAAGAAGAAACAATAAAAAAAATGATAAAAGCAATAACCGAATTTAAGAAAACATTTAATTCCTAATATGGCAAACATTCTAACGGTTAAAAGAAGAATACAAACGGCTCTTAATGTTTCAAAAACGACAAGAGCAATGCAGATGATAGCAACATCAAAGCTTAAGAGAGGTCAAGATCAGGCCCTCTCGTCCAGACCCTATGTTGAAAAACTTGTTTTTTTGGCAAAAAATATTGCCGACAGACTTCCTGAGGATGTGGTTACCGATTATATGAGAGCTTCAAAAGATGCAAAAAAAACTTTGTTGTTGGTTTTTTCTCCCGATAAAGGTCTGTGCGGAGGGTTGATTACCAGCATTACAAAAGAGCTCTTAAATGAAGATAAAAATACAAAAGCCATTTTCTATCTTACAGTAGGAAAAAAAATCGAAAATACCGTCGCAAAATTGGGAAAAGAAATAGCAGCATCTTTTGAGTTTGGCACAACGCTTCCTTCATTCGATATGGTTTATCCTCTTGCAAAAATAGTCGACGATTATTTTTTAGAGGAGAAAGTATCCGAGGTTAAAATTCTATACAGTCACTTTGTATCTGTATTTTCACAAATTCCAAAAGTTGAAGCTATACTCCCTATTAAGATCCCGGAAAGTGTTGATAAAGAGGGAACAGTCTCGTTTACCTTATTTGAGCCTTCCCCTTCCCAGATCCTTCCTGCTCTTCTTCGTCATTATCTTGAGATGACCCTTTATCAATATCTTTTGGAAAGCTACGCATCAGAACAAGCAGCAAGAATGATTGCTATGAAAAATGCTACGGAAAATGCAGGAGATATCATAGACTATCTAAAACTTGAGTACAACAAACAAAGGCAAGAAAAAATTACAAACGAAATTCTGGATATAGGAGGCGCAGCAGCGGCTTTATTATATGACTAAAAACGAAGGATTTATAATAGGAGTTCAAGGGCCTGTGGTTGAGGTGAGATTTCCGTATGGAGCTCCATCTATTTATGAAGCTCTCCAAGTTGCGACAAAAGAAAAAAAGGATTTGACTCTTGAAGTTGCATTTATCACTGGCGACAACGAGGCAAAAGCGCTGGCTCTTGGACCTACAGACGGACTCTTGCGGGGAATGAAAGTAAAAAAAACAGGTGCAACTATTAAGGTTCCTGTCGGACCCAAAACATTAGGAAGGCTGTTCAACGTATTGGGAAAACCTATCGATGGAAAATCTTTTAATTTCAAAAATGTTAAGCTTGAGCCAATTCATAAAGATCCTCCTTCTTTAATACAACAAGAAACTACACCACAGATTCTTGAAACTGGAATAAAAGTTATTGACCTGATAGCGCCCTTTACCAAAGGAGGAAAGATTGCAGTATTCGGAGGAGCGGGGGTGGGCAAAACAGTTGTCGTAAAAGAGCTTATAAGAAATATAGCTGTTGAACATAAGGGGCATTCTGTTTTTGCAGGAGTCGGAGAAAGATCAAGGGAGGGAAATGATTTGCTTTTGGAAATGAAAGAAGCAAAGGTACTTGATAAAACAATAATGGTATTTGGACAAATGAATGAACCTCCTGCAAACAGACTTCGGGTCGGATTAACCGCTCTTACAATGGCTGAATATTTCAGAGATGAAAAGCATGAGGATGTGCTCCTTTTTATTGATAACATTTTCCGTTTTGCTCAAGCAGGATCTGAGGTTTCAGCACTTCTTGGGAGGATGCCATCTGCAGTTGGATATCAACCTACTCTCGCAACAGAAATGGGAAGGCTTCAGGAGAGAATAACCTCAACCAAACAAGGTTCTATTACCTCTGTCCAGGCGGTATATGTGCCCGCAGATGACTATACTGATCCTGCACCTGTAACAATTTTTTCGCACCTTGACTCAACTTTAACACTGGACAGATCAATTGCCGAACAAGGACTTTATCCGGCTGTTGATCCCCTTTCATCCTCCTCAAGAATCCTTGACTCAAGTATCGTCGGGGATGAACATTATCAGGTCGCCCAAGAGGTCAAAAGAGTTCTCCAAAGATACAAGGATCTTCAGGATATTATTGCAATTTTGGGGATCGATGAACTTTCGGATGAAGACAAACTTATTGTAGCAAGAGCTCGAAAAATTCAACGATTTCTAAGCCAGCCGATGTTTGTTGCCGAAATATTCACCGGAGAGCCCGGAAGATATGTAAAAACAGAAGATACCGTAAGAGGATTTAAGGAAATTCTTGAGGGAAAGGTTGATAAAATTCCTGAATCTTCCTTCTTTATGACGGGGACACTTGAGGAGGTTAAAAAGCGCAGCTGATATGAATCTTCATCTTGAAATAATTACACCGGAAAAGATAGTTTACAAAAATGATGTCGATGAAGTTGTAGTCCAAAGCGAAAATGGACAGATTACAATACTTCCCAATCATGTCGGACTTCTTACTAAGATAGTCCCGGGAGAACTTATTGTTAAAAAGGGGGGCTCAACGCAATTACTTGCAATAACAGGAGGCTTTCTTGAAGTTGAAAAAAATAATGTAAGCATACTTGCAGATTATGCTGTAAGAGCAGAGGATATTGAAGTTCTTAAGGCTCAAGAAGCCCAAAGAAGAGCCGGCAAGCTTATGGAGGAGAAAAGAAGTGAAAAAGATTTTGCAACAGCACAGGCTGAGATGATAAAAGCGATAACCGAACTTAAAGTCGCAACAAAATACAAACGAAAACCCTCAAGACCAACAGAAGTCTAATTGATTAAGTTATACATAATGGTTCGTTTCGTGTACAACATGGACACTCCTCAGGCTTATACAAATCTAATTTTAAAGTAATAAGAGCATCTATCTTATCCACCCCAACATCTTCCGGGCGTACATCGCCTCGATTACACAAAACAGCAACTCCAACAACAACTCCACCAACTCCTTGCACTGCGCTGATAATATCTCTAATTGACTTACCCGTAGTTAACACATCATCTACGATTAGAGCATTTTTGCCCTCAACGAGCTCGCTTAATTCGTTATTGCGAAACCGCATCCTTCCTTCTATCTTTTCGACAAACACTGCTAGAACTTCTCTGCTATTCATCCTTGATAAATGAGTTGCCGTTTTGTCCGATAAAATTACTCCACCTACTGCGGGCGCTACTACTATTCCTATGTCTTTATCTTTAAAATCTTGTGCGATCATTTCGCAAAGATCTGAAGTATCTTTTGTATACGGATAAATTAAAGTCTTTTCCACAAATTTACTTGTATGAAGTCCTGATGCCAGCCGGAAATGGCCTTCTTGAATTACCCCAGCTCTTTCAAATATCTGTCTTACTTTTTCTTCTCGAGCTCTTTTTTCACGAGGATCTCCTTCTAGAAAGTTTGACATACAAAACGAGACAGAGCAGAACTATTATATATTCATAGTTTTTATTGTCAATAGTTGCTCTTGAGGGTTAAATTTCATAAAATAGACTTGTTGTCGAGTCAAACTCGGCTTCGCCGGAGTAACTCAGTGGTAGAGTAGCTCTTTCGCCCGCCTGCCATAGCTTGCCAGGATAGCTCAGCTGGTAGAGCAAGGCTTTCGTAAAGCCGAGGTCGTGGGTTCAAATCCCACTCCTGGCTCAGGCAAGCGGCGGACAGGTAAAGAGCAAGTCGTGGGTTCAAGTCCCACCTCCGGCTCACATTCTGTACTAAGTTTAATTGAAGTAACTCGTACTGAGTTTTATCGAAGTATGAATAGGAATAAATATTCCCGCCTTTCAAAGCGGCTTGAAAAGCAGTCTCAAAAAAACCTAATATTAAGTGCTCTTGGAATACTTGTAGTTATTTTCCTTCTTGTGAAATTCGGAATTCCCCTTCTTGTAAATTTTTCCGTATTTATAGGAAGCTTGGGCAAAGCTGATGAGACCGTTAAAACCGAAACCGAAAGCTTTGTAACTGCGCCCATACTCGATATACCTTTTACTGCCACAAACAGTGCTCAAACAAGAATAACAGGGCAGTCAACAGCAGAATCCACAGTTTCAGTTTATCTTAACGGTTCCCTTTTTGAAAAAAACGAAGTTGAGAAGGATGGAATTTTCTCTTTTTTAATAACTTTAAATGATGGAGAAAATAGAATAAAAGCAAAAGCTGAGAAAGATAATAAAGAAAGCGACTTCTCTGATGAGCTTATTATTATTTATCAGAATAAACCTCCATCTCTTGAGATAAAGTCGCCAACAGAAGGCCAAAAATTTGAAAAAGATCAGAACACGGTTATTGTTACCGGAAAAACAGATTCGGGAACAAGAGTAACTGTTAACAGCTTTTGGGCGCAGATTGATGAGGAAAATAATTTTTCATACAATCTGACTCTTCATGATGGAGATAACGAAATAAAAATAATCGCAGAAGACAAAGCTGGCAATAAAACAGAAAAAAATATAAAGGTCAATTATTCTCCGTAAGTCCTTTAATGAATTGAATGAATAGGAAAGTTTTTATTCCACTTTGTGTATTCATTTTATCTAGGCTTATCTTTATTAACTATCTCCCTGTTTTTTTTGATGCCCCGGAATATTTAGACAGATTTTTCAACCCTGATTACTTTAAGGCAATAATTTCCGGACATCTCCCTCTTCATATCGGGTACATCTTACTATATTGGCCAATATTCCGCTGCGCTATTTTTTTTGGGTTTAATCCTTCTCTAACAATCATTGTTGCTCAGATCTTATTATCTACCATTGGCATTTACTGCTTTTATCGTTTTATTGAAATAGTAACAAATAGAAGGATTGCCTTTATTGGATCACTTATCGCAACACTTACTCCATTGTACTGGATAATGAACGTCTCAATCATGACTGAGTCAACATATATAAATTTTTTTCTAATATCAATATTTTTTTAGCAAAATATGGAAAAGAGGAGGAACACTCTAGGATTACTCTTTTTGCTGGCTGTATATTTTTTGCCTTATCATTTCTCACTCACCCCCTTGTCATACTATGGTTACCATTTTTAATATCTGTAATATATTTTTTTAAGAAAGAAAAGATTTTTATTACCCTTCCTGCGGTAATTATCGCCGTCATTCTAGCGGGTTTATTAAATAGTTTCTTTATTGCAAACGCCTTGAATATATCTTTTCAAAACGGAATATATAAATACTTATTTGGTCAAGGAATAGCCTTTACACCAACCATTCATTCATTTTTGACGTTAATAAGACTTATTAGAAACGCTGTTATTCCGCTCTTACAAAATAATAATTCTGTTATATTCTTTTTGGGTGCAATTTCGCTTATTCTGAAATTTAAGGATAGTAAAAAATTATTCACCGTTGGGTTTTTATGGATTATCCCAGCTCTTATTGTAAATCAATGGTTTGACTTCGACGCTCTCCTTTTTGGCCGTCATGCTGCAATCACAGGGTTTGGATTTGCATTTTTTGCCGCAATATTTTTAGAAAAAAGAAGAATATTATGCCTTTTGGTAATTTTATATGTACTGGCCTCTTCCCTACCAGCTTTGACTCTTTTAAAGCAGCCCATACCTTATCTTACCGAACAAAAATTTGTTCAACAACTTCCTAAAGGGCTTTTGATTGAAAGTCATTTCGCACGTCCTCAGGTTCAAGGGTATTATAATGGCGAAATTATATTTACAAACGAAACAACTTTAAGTAAGAAAGAGATAGGGAGAATAATCGATAGATACCTAGATAATAACAAACCTATATTTGTTACCTCCCAAGCGCTATCTGATCCATATGGATTGTATTCGGGACCATTTCTCCATATGATATCACTTTCTTACGTTAGGGGATATTTCCTAGAAGATGTAATCAGGCTGTATTCGCTGAACGAATACGCAACGATTGATAAAGACGCAGGCCTTACGATATACAAAGTAATTGAGAAAACTAATTCTTCCTACCCAAACATTCAAAAATTAAAAAATAATAGACGTCAAATAGATTATTTTGACCCTTTAAGTCGATTAATAACATCATTAAGCATATTATTATTTACTCGTTATTATCCATAATCCCCGCTACTATCCACACCCAAAACATAATGAATGAGTAAAACAAGCCATTTATGAATAGACTCCCCACAAAAATAGAGACTGTTGACGGAATAAACAAAGATAATTTTTTATTTGATTTTATCAGCTTATACCAAATAGATAAGTATAGGATTAGTCCAATGATTCCAGTGGTTGCAAGAATAAATAAATAACTATTGTCCGTAGTCGCATCCGCATGACTTGTCACAGAAATTTTGCTGCCATATCTCTGTCTTGCAAATTTATAGCTATTAAAACCCACTCCAAATACTGGGTTGTCCTTGAAAATATTAAAAGCTAATCTCGCAGAGTCAAACCTTGCCTCAGAAGATACTATCCTTAAGAAATTAGTTCCTTCGGTCTTGTAAGCTTTTGGGAGAAGAAAAGTTAAAACAACAAATAAAAAAACTAAGATAACTATGTAGATTGGTCTTCTTTTGAGAATAAAAAACATCACAGCCCCAACTATAAGCATTATGAATGCACTTCTTGAGTAAGTTAAAAGTATCGCAAGAAATGTACAGACTGAAAGAAAAGAGTAAATAAGCAATTTTTTTTTGTTTTTCAAATTTTCGAATATCAAATCCAACAAAAAAAGGAAATACAATACAAAAAAAGCTCCGGCAAAATTGGGATCTAAAAAAACTGAAAACATCCTGTATAAATGCTCATCCCAACCCAAATAGAAAAGATTTCTTAAACTTTGATAGAAAGTAAATTGTATAAATCCTGCTGTCACAATAATCGCGCCAATGAAAATAAGATATGATTTAATTGTGTCTTTAAACTCTCGATCAAAACTACTGACTATTGTAAAAAGACTTGCATACCCAACCCACCTTAATAAATATGCAAACGAGACGATACCTTGGTTTAAATCCAAAAATTTTAGATTTATTAAAAGGGTCCATAAACAGTAAATAGAAAAAATAAGTGCTGGAGCATAAATGGTTTTTGATATTCTTTTCTTCAGGAATGAATATATCAACCAAAAGCCAAAAGTTAACGCAACTGTAAGATCTAATAATTTTGTTTCAATTCCAAAAATTGAAAAACGAATAAGTTCACCAAAAACAAAAGAAACCAAACAAACTATAATAAGAACTTTTAGTACATTGATGTTTACTATTTCTTTTGCCATAATTGCCAAAGCTTTCCGCGGACTAGAAATGAATGAAAGCTCATCATAAGAGCATATATTAAACCCCGTATCCCGTCTAGAAAACCGAGCTTCAAAAAATAATTGAGAATAAATTTTCCTTTAGTATAAATAATAATCTCTAAAAATCCTGATCTGACTTTTTTTTCAAAGAGTTCTTTTGCCCGGAGATTGGTATAAAAATTAATTTCCGTAAGGAATTCATTTACTGTTTGATGAGGATAATGATAGAGTGAATTTTCTAATTTCCCCACTTTTCCTTTAATCTTCCATTCCTCGTGAATCTTCCCCTCCCATTTTCCCTGTAATTTTCTTGCAAGTCGCAGAAGCCAAATATTTCCCGTCTCCCCATGCTTCAATTCCTTACCCCATGTGAAATCTCTTCTCTTAATATAAAACCCGCTGCATTGGTTAATTGGATTATTGGTTAATCCGATTATTTCTTCGCAAAGCGAAGGAGTTACTCTCTCATCTGCGTCTACAAAGAATACCCACTCATTTTTCGCCTTTTCCAAACCAAAATTCCTCTGAGAAAAGAAATCACCGTTTAAATCTCTTCTGAAGACTTTCGCGCCCAGCTCTTCAGCTATTTCTCTCGTCTTATCAGTTGAATTATCGTCAATTAAGATTATTTCATCACACCACTTAACACTCTTGATACAATCTTCTATATTTTTTTCCTCATTTTTAGTTAAAATAACAGCAGATATCATTTTTTCTCTATTATTATACCCTTTGATGTTTCGGAAATTATAATTTTAGTTTTTACACTTTCGCGGCTTGCAGGATGACTCTTCCACCACAACAAGTATTCATAATTCATGGTAAAACTCTCAAACTGGCTTCCTTCACCCTTACCTAATAAATTGTATTCCTGATCTTGAGTCAGAGCTATTATTCTTCCTACCGCATTCAATCTATTTTTAAACGACAATCCCTCATTGATACGAGAATTATTTTTAAAAAGCGGGTAGACATTAAAGCTTACTAAAATGATTAAAAATGTAATACCAATAAGTTTAAATGTATTGCTCACTATCAGTTTATTGAAAACTAATCCCGCAATTATAATAATCGGAGGAAAAAAAATTGGAAGGTATGCCTCAGAGGAAGTTTTTGCGATCAAAAATCCCAAAAATGAAATTATAAAATAAATTCCGATTAATAGATAACCTAATTGAATTTTTTTCTTTCCGATATCTTTATATAGAATAAAAAAGAAAAGCGAAAAAGATATTATCAATAAAATTAAGGCGATCTGATAACTTTCTGCAAAAATTAATCTTCCGTAAGACTCAAGAAAAAAATTTAGAACCGTAAGATAACTCGATTGTTCAGTTATTGAACCGACGCCGGGGAGCCCAAAAAATTTTAAAAACTTATATCCTATCCAAGCTATGAATTTAAAGGTTTGCGGAAATCCGTGATTAAAATCATAAATCAAAATTGGCAACATCGGAACGATAAATCCAATTATCGATAAGAGTATTATTTTAGGATTTTTAAGTTTGGATACAAATTGCTTTTTTTTATAAATACCGTATACCATAAATAAAACCAGAACTATCCATAGGGAAGTTGTGGATAGTTCAAGATTATAAAGAATAGAAAGCACAAGAATGACAGCGGGAAAAAACATGGCTTTTCCCGAAAGCCATTTATAAATAAACAGGATAAATAATAAAGAAAAAAAGGGAATCAAAGTAGTATGATAGGGCATTCTCGAGTGCAAAACGGTAAGAGGTGATACCGCATAAAGCAAACCTGATACGAGTCCTGTTTGTCTTGAAAACAGTATTGTACCCACTCTATATATTAGGAACGTTGACAGAACACTAAAAATCGCCGTAAAATAGGCGGGAGCGACAGGATTAAAATTTGAAATTAAAAAGATTAAACTTAGAATATACGTCCACAAAGGACCCTGATGAAGCCAAGTGTGGCTTGACGTAATTCCAACCAGAGGAATGTTTCCTGTCAATAATAAATCTCGCGCAGACAGATAAAACCATCCCTGATCTCCTATAAATTCCATGGTTGACCCTAGTTTATAGAAACGGAGAAGCGCTGCAAGAAAAAGGATGATTGTTAAAAATAAAAGATTTTTATTAAATCGAAAAAATAACTTTAATATTAAAGCAAGAAACGAGCCATACCATTTTTTAAAATAGTAAAACCTGCTCTTTGAAAATATTTCTTTTATGTCATTTCTTTTTTTTGTACTTATCCCACCAAAATGAATAATTTTTGCATCTGGGACAGAATAATTTCGATAACCTTTAATTTTTAATCTTTTGCACAAATCTGCTTCTTCAAAAAAAAGAAAAAATTCTTCATCAAATCCTCCAATTTCATCAAAAACTTTCTTTTTTATCATTAAGGATGTTCCGGGAACTACGTCCATTTCTCGCACCGCTTTTCTGTCCCAATCTTTATAAAAAAAATTTTCGGCTATCCAATTTTTCGGAAAGAGTTTATAAATGCCCGATAGACTAAAAACAGCGTTTATGGGATTTATTAACTCTGATCCCTGAACAAAGTAGGGGACTCCCCTATTATTCAGCAAGATAGGGGAGACTGCCCCAATATTTTTATCCGAAATTAAAAAATTGTAAAGATTATCTATTGTCCCTTCAGGGACTTCTGTGTCGGGATTTACTAAAAATAAGACCTCTCCCCTTGCATATTTTGAACCTAAATTACACCCTGCCCCAAATCCTATATTTTTAGGGCTTTTTACATATTTTACTCTAGGGAATTGCTTTTTTAAATCTTCTTCAATTGTGTTTTTCTCATCATTGTCAACTACTATAATTTCAAAATTAATTTTTGGCTTAGATTCAATTATTGATCTAATACAATTAAAAATTTCTCGTTTTACTTTATAACTTACGATAATTAACGAAACATTAGAATTCATTTTTAACAAAATTAATTAATAATTTATTCAGCTCTTCTATTTGCTTATTCCATGTCCATTTCTCTTCTGTCCATTTTCTTCCATTCTCTCCCAATCTTTTGACTTCCTCCGGATGCAATAGCAAATATATAATTTTTTCTGATATTTCCTTGGAATCAAAATCAGTTAGATATCCAGTTTTATTATTAAGTACGGTCTCCCTATACCCAGCAACATTTAGGGCGATAACAGGAGTTCCACATGCCATTGATTCCAAAGGGACCAATCCAAAAGTATCAAATTTACTTAGCGAAAGTGTTACTAAGGATTCCCTGTATAACCCTACAAGCTCCTCATCAGATAATCTTTCGAAATTATTTTTTTTCCAATCAATAATTTTTAAATCCGGCCTTATTTTTTTAGGAATCAAATTCATTGCTTGCTGCGCAAGATCATATCCATAAATAGGGTATTTTTCTGCCACAAAGAATACTTGGTTTTTTTTCTTTACATTACTAGGCTTAAAAACTGACTCATCAATCCCTAAATAAGAAATTTTAGGATATAAGTCATAAGCAGCTATAATTCTTTCTCTTCCAAATAGAGATAAGGCTAAAATATGATTTGCCGAACGAGCATTTTTTCTGTCTATATTTTTTCTTATCCACCTATTTAGATTTTCGTAAAATATATTTAAAACAAATACATTATCCTTAAGTCTTAATGAGTATTCATAAGCGTTTCTTAAAGGCTCCAAACAAAAATAAACATTTTTTGTTTTAAGATATCTCAATAAATATGGCGCTTGGGTTGATATATCTGTATGAACCAACACGATATCATAATCTCCTTTATCAATATCTCTGGCAATTTTTTTATGAACATTTTTTAAAGTATAAAAAGTATCGATA
>MFNV01000003.1 GCA_001782165.1 Candidatus Levybacteria bacterium RIFCSPHIGHO2_01_FULL_41_15
TTTGTTCTAAAACCATTTTTTTTCTAATCTTTTTAAAAGTAGCAACAATTGGAACAGCATTGCTAACCTCAGGCAGAAAAATTTCGTTTGACACCTCTTTTCCATTTAAATAAACTCTTGTTCCAGTCTCATCAACCTTAAGTTCTATCGAACTTTTAGAAAGGGCATCTAAAACTTTTTCTTCATTGTGAAGACTTACGCCTTCTTCAAGACATGCAAGAGCCAATGCTCTATACATCCCGCCCGTATAAACATACAGAGCGTTAAATTTTTTTGCCAGTGCAACTGCTAGAGTTCCTTTACCGACTCCCACCGGCCCATCTATTGCTATTGAAAAATTCTTAGCCATATTTAAATATTTTTTTTAAAAATTTTTTCTAAATTATCTATGAATACTTCTATCGTTTTATTATTGGATATAAAAACATCTGCTTTTTTTAAACAGGCTAGAACTTGAAGACCTGAATTCTTCTGTCCAAGGCCCATATCTCTTCTGTCAAGTTTTTGGAAAACTTCCCATGTTAGTTTTTCTCTTCTCTTAAGATCCTTAAGTCTTTCGAATCTTGTTTTTTTGCTCGAAATTATAGCTATTAAAACAAAGTTTTTATTTTTTTTAAACTCCTGTATCTCTCCTAAGTTTCTTATCCCGTCAATTACAGCTTTTTTTATTCCCTCCCTTTTTAAATAACTCGTTGCTTTTTTTGCAAGAATCCCTCTGCCGTATTTTCTTCTCCACTCATTTCCGATATCCTGCAGGATTTTCCTTGTGATTTTTTTAAAACCGCGTCTTTCTGTTTCTCCTTCAAGAAAACTTGACAAAATTATTTTTTTAAATCCTTTTAATTCAAAAAAGGAAGCCGCACTTGATTTCCCGCTTCCAAATCCCCCGGTTATTCCAATAAGAAGACTAGTCGTCCTCATGTTCAAATTTATCAAGAATTTCCCCGCCTACCTCTTCTATTGTTCTATTTGCGTTAATCTGAATAAATCTCCAATCGCCATTTCTGTCTGATCTTTTTCTTACATCTGCCATCCTTTTCCCTAAGTCTGAATAGAAGTTGAATAATCTGCTTTGAACTGCATCAATAGTGTCATCCTGTCTTCTCCTTCCGTCTACTAACCTTTCAAAGCTTTTCCATCCTGGAATTCTCAGATAAAAAACAAATATAATTGGGTTTTCGATTCCTGCCAATTGTAAAAGTTCTTCGAATGTTTCCACTTCCCCCGGTATTCTTAAAGCTCCATCTATCACTACCCCACCTTGACATTCTTCTTTTTTTATCTCCCGGCTTATCAATTCTTTTAAAACTGGTAGTTTGATATAATCATGCTCTCGAAAGGCACGCCGGCATTCATCTCCAATGCAAGTATCATCCTCCTCAGCAGCTCTCCTGAATACATCTCCGTATGTTAAAAAAGGCAAACCAATTTGATCCGCTAAAAGCTTGGCTTGCGAACTTTTTCCGGAACCCTCCGGTCCTACAAAAATGATTATATGCTTTCTATGACTATCTCCTTCCCTGAGGTCTGGAACCCCTCGCCTGCCTGTTATCGCCTCCATTATCTGATATTTAATTTTTTTAATATTTTCCCGTGGATTTCCTCAATGGTTTTTTCTCCATCAATTTCTATGAGACTTCCTTTTTTTCGATAATAATCAAGAACAGGTTCTGTAAGTTTATGAAATGACTCAATTCTTTTGGCAATGGCAGAAGGTGTTTCATCTTCCCGTGTACCGTTATCCCCATTTCGAAAACTCAAACGCTTCAGTGCCTCTTCATCGGAGACTTTCAAATAAATTACTTTATCTGCTCCGTTATTGAAAAACTCAGCCTGAGCAACTGTTCTTGGAAAACCATCCATAATGTAGCCGTTTTTGTACTCGGGTCTTTTTAAATATTCCTCGACAATTGAAACAGTTTTTTTATCCGGAATAAGATAACCTGCGTTCATAACTTCTTTAACATATCTACCAAGATTTGTTTTTTCTTTTGCCAATTCTCTAAAGATGTGTCCGGTTGATAGATAAGGAATACTGAGTTTCTTGGATAAAAGGTTTCCCTGCGTTGATTTTCCGGCTCCCTGTATTCCTATCAAAACTATTTTCATATTATTTTGTAAAAGTTTCGTAACTTCTCATTACAATTTGAGCTTCAATTGCTTTTATTGTCTCAAGTACCACAGAAACAACTATGAGAATTCCAGTTCCCCCTAATACAAGATTTTGGACATTTGCAAAAAGACGGGTAACAGTGGGAAAAATTGCTATTAGTCCAAGAAAAATTGCTCCAGCAAGTGTTATTCTCGTAAGTATATAGTTTAAATAGGAGGAGGTAGGCGTCCCCGGTCTTATTCCGGGAATAAATCCTCCATACTTTTGTATCTCTTCTGCAATTTTTTTAGGATTAAAGATAACCGCAGTATAAAAATATGTAAACCCTACGACTAAAAGGAAATACAGACTGTTGTATAAAAGACCCGAAGGATTAAACATAGAAACCAGCGAAAAAGCAAAATTCTTAAGGAGTGGGTTTGGGGAGGCTGTGAGATAATTCCCAATCAAAGAGGGAAGAAGAATAAGCGAGACCGCAAAAATAATTGGGATTACGCCTGCCTGATTGAGTCTTAAAGGAAGGTGAGTTGATTGTCCTCCGTAAATCTTATTTCCCCGAACGCGTTTGGCATAATAAACTGTTATCTGTCTAGTCGCCTCATTTATTACAACTATTGATGCTATAACAGCAATTCCCATACCGCTGAAGGTTAAAATATTTATAATATTTTCCGCAGTCAATGTTGACACTGTCTGCCCGAAGACAACAGGAAGTCTTCCTACTATTCCAGCAAAGATAAGAAGAGATATTCCATTTCCGACACCTTTTTCTGTAATAAGTTCCCCAAACCACATAAGAAGGGCGGTTCCTGCTGTCATTGTGACAATAAACGCCAAAAGATCAATGGGGACAAGAACCGAAATAATATTTTGACTTCTAAGAAGTGCATACATGCCAAATGCCTGAATTATCGAAAGAGGAACAGTTAGGTATCTAGTATATTGGTTAATTTTTTGCCTTCCTTCTTCGCCCTCCTTTGATAATTGCTCAAGCTTAGGAAAGATAATAGTCAAAAGCTGAAGAATAATTGAAGCATTGATGTAGGGATTAAGACCAAGTGCCATTATTGAAAAGTTTGCAAGAGTTCCTCCTGAGAATATATCCAGAAGTCCTAAGAACTGGTTTTGTGCAAAAAGATTTCTAAGTTGCTCAACATTTACACCAGGGACAGGAATGTGAGCAAAAATTCTAAAAACCACAAAAATTCCTGCGGTAAAAAGAATCTTCGATCTAACTTCTGGCGTCTTAAGACTATTTCTGAAAATTGATAAAACGTGTTCCATTTTATTCTATCTTCCTACCTGCCGCGTCAAACGCGGCTTAACTGAATTGTTTTTTTGTTTTCTTGCTATCACGCCGCCTGGTATGTCGCGTTCGACCGCGTCAGACGCGGTTTTACCCGACATTGAGCCACGTTCGACGTGGCCACCTGCCTTTTTAATTTTTGCGGCTGCTCCTTTCGAAATAGGCAATCTAACAGTAAGAGGAACTTTAAGTTCTCCCTCCCCCAAAACCTTAACCCCATAATTTTTTGCGTCCTCCCCGTCAACTATTTTATTTTTAATAAGAGAGTCAATATCCACTATACTATCTTTTTTCAAAAGATTTAAAACCTTTACATTTACTATAATAGGTTTCTTTTTAAATACCTTGTGCCTGCCTTTTCCGCGTCTTAGGGGAAGTCTTTTGATAAGAGACAGCGCTCCTCCTTCAAATGAAAGAGGAATTTTCCCTCTTGCCTTCTGTCCTTTTGTTCCCCTTCCTCCTGTTTTTCCTCGTCCTGATCCATGCCCTTGCCCAAGTCTTCTTTTTCCTTTTTTTGTAATTTTTTTAAGTTTATTTAAAGCCATTTATTATCTCTCCTCTAAGTTCTTGTATCTTTGAGCTATCTTAGTTAATGCTTCTAGGGTTGCATAGACATTGCTTGCCTGATTTTTGGTCCCCAATACCTTCGAGGAGATATTTTCAATTCCCGCTGCTGTAACAACGCTTCTTACCGCGCCTCCTGCGATAACTCCGCTTCCTTTTGGTGCAGGCTTAAGAAGTATTTTGGCGGCTCCTGATTTTATATCAATTCTAAAAGGAATAGTATCTTTAACAATGGGAACACTTATCAAATGTTTTTTTGCGATTGCAATTCCCTTTTTTATGGCAAGAGATACATCTGGTGCTTTGCCAAGTCCGACACCGACTCTTCCTTTTTTGTCACCAACAACCATAAGAACCGAAAATCCAATTTTATTTCCTCCTTTTGTTTTTTTGGAAACTCTATTAACCTGAATTATTTTTTCTTCAAATACGTTTTCTGTTTTTTGTTCTAAAACACCATTTGCCATTAAAACTTAAGCCCCCCTTCCCTTGCTCCCTCGGCAACTGCCTTCACTCTTCCGTGATATGCATAACTGCCTCTGTCAAAAACTGCAGTTTTAATCTTCTTTGATAAGGCGAGTTTTGCCAAGGAAAGTCCCAAGTCATTTGATTTTTCAACTTTACTTCCTTTTTTATCAGCTTTTCCCGAAATCCCAACAATGGTTTCGCCTTTTTCATCGTCTATAAGCTGGGCATAAATATATTTATTGGATCTAAAGACCGAAAGCCTTGGTCTTTCTCTTGTCCCCTGAATTTTCGACCTTATTCTTATTTTTCTTCTCAATTTTTTATCTTTCATATTTTATTTTATTTTATATTTTATTCTATTTTGTTGCTCCTATTGCCTTTGCTGCCTTACCTACTTTTCTTCTTATAACTTCTCCCTGATATTTTATACCCTTTCCTTTATAGGGCTCGGGTGGGCGTATTGCTCTTATTTTTGCGGCTGTATTTCCGACCAAAGTCTTATCGATTCCTGAAACAACAATTACATTGTCGGATAAAGAGAGCTTTATTCCAGGCTCCGGTTTTACTTTGACAGGATGAGAATAGCCGATATTAAGAATAAGATCTTCTCCTGAAATTTGTGCCCTATACCCAACCCCTGACAGCTCAAGTTTTTTTTCAAACCCCTCTGACACACCTTTTATCATATTTGCAATCGTTGCTCTGGTAAGACCGAACAGGGATCTCGTTTCCTTCTCTGCCTTTCCCTGCCTACCGGCAGGCAGGTCTTGAGCAGCTTGAACCTTACCATCCCCGGTTTTGACAGAAATACCTTTTGGAATTTCAAATACCAATGACCCCTTCGGACCTTCAGTCCTCACGGAATTTCCCTCAAAAGTAACCGAAACTCCTTCTTTTATATTTATTGATTTTCCTCCTATTTTTGACATAAAGTTTTTTCCTTTTTTGGCAGATTTCTACCAAATCTTAAAAAGTGCTTCTCCTCCGACTTTTTTCTTTTGAGCATCGTTTCCCGTCATGATTCCTTTATTAGTAGACAAAATAATTGTATACATTCCTTTTCTTTGATTCGCAACAAGATTCCTTGAAGAGGAATAGATTCTAAGAGACGGTTTTGAGACTATTTGTACGTCGGTTAAAATGGGCACTCTATTCTTGTATTTTAATTTAATACTTAATACTTTGTTATTCCCTGATTTTTCTTCTCTTACTTCCTCAAGAAATCCTTCCCCATAAAGAACCTTAGCAATATCCCTTCCTATTCTCGTATAAGGAATTTTTATCTCTCTTCTTCTTGCTTTCGCTGCGTTTTTAATTCTTATTATAAAATCTGAAACTGAATGATTAACCATATACTTTACTACCAGGTTGACTTTATAACTCCCGGCAGTTCCCCTCTTGATGCTCTTTCTCTAAAACATATCCTGCAAATCCCGAATTTTCTCATATAAGATCTTGACCTTCCACAGATGTTGCATCTATTTTTTTGTCTTGTCTTATATTTCTGTTTTTTTCTGAATTTTACTATATCTGAAACCTTTGCCATATTAATTAGCGTTTAGATATTAGCGTTTAGCGAATAGTTTTTTAACTATACGCTATACCCTATTTTCTATATCCTGTCCTTTCTAAACGGCGTTCCGAGTGCCGATAAAAGCTCAAACCCCTCCTCTTTTTTTTTAGCTGTAGTGGCAATACTTACTTCCATTCCCTGACCAATTAATGATGGGTCCATCTTGCCAATGTCAATTTCAGGAAAAATACTAAACTCGGTAAAACCCAAAGTGTAATTTCCCTTCTCGTCAAAACTTGTGAGCTTCACTCCGTGAAAATCCCTAAGTCTTGGCAGGACAATATTTACAAGTTTTTCAAAGAAGTCATACATTCTTTTTCCCCTAAGCGTTACCATAAGTCCGATTTTGTCCCCCTCTCTTAATTTGAATGATGCAATTGATTTTCGTGCCTTGGTAACTTTGGGTTTCTGTCCTGTTATTGCTGAAAGGGCATTTGAGACAACTCCAATATTTTTCTTGTCAACCGTAGCATTTTTGACTCCCACATTAATTACAATTTTAGATAGCATAGGTACTACCATAGGGTTTTTGATCCCAAAATCCTTCTGAAGTTTCAAGGAAACCTCTTCTCTAATTTTTTTTCTTAAATCTGCCGTGTTTATATTACCTGTTTGCATTTTTTGCATATCCTTTCTTTTTGACCTCCCCTCAGATCAAATCCTATTCTGGTTGGAAGGTGACACTTCGGACAAATAAGTCTCGCATTTGAGACGGACAGGGGTTTTGTCAAGGTTACTATCTCCGAAGGTTGTTTTTGTGATCTTGCCTTTAAATGCCTCTTATAAAGATTTACATTTGGAATAAGAACCATATTATCTTTTGGAAAAATCTTTTCGATTTTTCCTGTTTTTCCTTTATCTTTTCCTTTTACAATTCTTACTTCATCTCCTTTTTTTAATTTCATATTTTTTATTTTTTATATTTAATATTTTACAGAACCTCCACTGCCATACTTGCTATTTTGGGGAAACCCTTGTCTTTTATTTCCCGAGCCACTGGACCAAAAATCCTGGTACTTCTTGGATTTTTATCTTTCATGTTATCAATAATTACTGCGGCATTATCCGAAAATCTTATATAAGACCCATCTTTCCTTCTGTATTCTTTTTTGGCTCTAACAAGTACTGCCTTAACAAGTTCTTTTACTTTTACTGACCCATTTGGATTTGCATCTTTTACAATACAGGTTAAAACATCTCCTAAGAATCCGTACTTTCTTTTTGATCCGGGAAAAACATGGATCACCATTAGGGACTTTGCTCCTGAATTGTCTGCTACTTCTAATATGCTTCTGTGTTGCACCATTATTTAATTACCTCAATGACTCTGAAATGTTTTTCTTTTGATATTGGGCGAGTTTCCAAAATCTTGACTTTATCCCCTACATTTAGCTGTAAGTCCCCTGTATCTGCTTTTACCTTCTTACTTCTTCTAAGAAGTTTGCCATACAAAGGATGAGGGGATTTTCTCACAATCTCTATAACAACTGTTTTCTGCATTTTAACCGATGTTACTGTCCCTTCAAATATTTTCTTCATTTTCCAAAACTCCCTTCTGTCCATAAGACAATTCCTTTTCTCTAAGTGCTGTTAAAATTTGAGCAATTTCCTTCCTTTTTAAAAAAACTGCTCTTAAATTTTTGAGCTTTTTTTGAAAAAGATCTTGCCTTAAGTTAAAAAGATCATTTCTTGCATCTTTTAATAAAGCCTTAAGTTCTTCTTTGGTTTTTAAAAATAACTCTTTTTTTTGCTTGGTTTTCATAAGTTTCCCTGCATTTTTTTATCTACAATCAAAGTTTTTACAGGGAGTTTGTGCGAAGCAAGTCTTAAGGCTTCAAAAGCTGCCTCCCTTGAAACTCCCCCCATTTCAAAAAGAATTCTCCCGGGCTTAACCGGCACCACAAATTCTGCAACATCTCCTTTCCCTCCTCCCATTCTCACCTCAGGAGGTTTCTTAGTTATTGGTTTATCGGGAAAAACTCTTATCCAAACCCTTCCTCCTCTTTGAATATAGTGTGTGATAGCTCTTCTTGCCGCCTCGATCTGTCTTGCAGTTACCCAAGAAGTTTCTATTGACAAAAGGCCATAATCCCCGAAGGCAATTTTATTACCTCGATATGCCTTCCCCTTCATTCTTCCTCTTTGCTGTTTTCTGTATTTTGCTCTTTTTGGAACTAACATCGTAATAAATTAAAAACTAAAAGTGAAAATATAAAAACTGCAAATAAAAATCTTAAAAGATCTTATCTTATTTTTTAATTTTGATGTGTAATTTTTCATTTTTATATTTTATTTTTTATTTTTCTCCTCGGTTTATCCAAACCTTAACACCTACATAACCCTTTTTGGTGAGAGCCGGAACGCTTGCAAAATTAATATTTTCCCTTATTGTTGATAAAGGGACCTTTCCTTGCTGAGCTTTTTCCGTTCTTCCTATTTCTGCTCCTCCGATTCTTCCCGAAAGGACAATTCTAACCCCTTTTGCTCCTGCCCCCATCACTTTTGAAACTGCATGCACCATTACTCTTTTATGAGGGAGGCGTCTTAGCAACTGATCCGAAATATTCTTAGCAACTAAATAAGCATCAAGATTCGGCTCCTTTACGGGCTCAATTCTGATATCAAGCTTTGGCATATTTTTCCCATGTGTTTTGGGAAGAACTGAAATTAGATACCTCCTAAGCTCCTCCATTCCTGTCCCTGCTCTTCCTATCACCATTCCGGGGCGAAGAACGTAAACTGTAAGCTTGATACTATTTATAGATCTTTCTATATCGATATTGGATACCCCCGCATTTTCCAACTTATTCATAAGAGACTGTCTTAGTTTATAATCTTCAAGAAAAGTCTCTTTGTATTTTTTGTCATCAAACCACCTTGAGCTCCAGTTGAAAACCAGACCCAGTCTTAATAATTTTGGATTAACTTTTTGTCCCATAAAACCTCCCTCCAGTCGTGTAATTTTTAATTTTCAATTTTAAATTTTTATTCATTGATTTTAAATTTCAAATTTTAAATTTAATTTTTATTGTCCGCAAGGACAATTCTAATATGTGAACTTCTTTTTTTATATGGATGGACTCTTCCTCTCGTAGATGGTCTGAATCTTTTAAGAGCAGGCCCCTCCGTAATTTCTATGCTTTTTATAAAAAGGTCTTCTTTCTTAGCACCTCTGTTTATTGCATTAGCAACTGCGCTTTTTAAGGTTTTCTCAATTGAACCTGCTGCTCTTTTTTTAAGAATAGAAAGAGCATCAATCGATTTATCTATTGAGCCTATTTTGCGGATAGAATCCGCGATCAATCTTATTTTTCTTGGCCCTATTCTTATTGATTTTGCAACTGCTGTATATTCCATGAATTTAGTTATTAGTTATTAGTTAAGTTTTGCTTATTTCCCTTGCCACGACTCTTCCATGGCTTCTAAATGTTCGTGTTGGCGAAAATTCTCCAAGCCTGTGTCCTACCATAGTTTCTTGGACAAAAACATTTACAAAATTTTTCCCGTTGTGAACAGCAAAAGTGTGCCCCACAAACTCAGGCGGAATTTGGCATGCCCTTGACCATGTTTTAATAGGAGTTTTATCTCCGGTTTGTTTTTGCGCCATAACTTTTTTCATAAGTTTAGGGTCTACAAACGGCCCCTTTTTACTACTTCTTGCCATAATCGCTCCTTTCGTAACTCAAATTAAAAGTTAAAAATGAAAAGTTAAAAATTTGTTTTAATATTTTTAATTTTTTATTTGTATTTTTCATATTTTATATTTAATTTTTTATTTCTTACGTCTTTGAATAATGTACTTATCAGAATATTTTTTCTTTTTTCTTGTTTTTCCTACTGCTTTTCTTCCCGCATATGTCTTAGGAGATGGCATACCAATTCCCGATCTTCCTTCTCCTCCTCCATGAGGATGAGATCTTGGATTTTGCGCAACACCCCGAACTGTCGGTCTTATTCCCATATGTCTTTTTCGTCCTGCCTTTCCGAAAACTTCGTTTTTCCATTCTACATTCCCCAAAGTTCCTATAGTGGCAAATCCGTCGGCTCTTACCCTTCTAATCTCTTTTGAAGGAAGTCTTAAGTGAACATATCCGTTCTCATGAGCTGCCACCATTGCCGA
Source organism: Candidatus Levybacteria bacterium RIFCSPHIGHO2_01_FULL_41_15 (assembly GCA_001782165.1). Lineage (GTDB taxonomy): Bacteria > Patescibacteriota > Microgenomatia > Levybacterales > UBA12049 > 2-01-FULL-38-13. The sequence goes on from MFNV01000003.1 coordinate 10,145, forward strand.
TGTACCTGCTGCTCTTGCCATCTGTCCTCCTTTACCAGGGACAAGCTCAATGTTATGGACAAAAGTTCCGATCGGAATCCGAGAAAGAGGCAGGGAATTCCCTACCCTTACATCTGCCTCAGGACCCGATACAACAGTGTCATTAAGCTTAAGGCTCCCGGGGGCAAGTATGTATCTTTTTTCTCCGTCTTGATATTGGACAAGAGCAATATCACAGGTTCTGTTTGGGTCATACTCAATTGAGACGACCTTTCCTTTTATGCTGATTTTATCTCTTTTGAAATCAATTTTCCTAAGATACCTTTTATGTTCTCCACCCTGATGGCGAACAGCAACGTGTCCCCAAACATCTCTTCCTGATTGTTTCTTTTTTATAGTTTTAAGTTTTTTCATCCGAAGCCTCCTTCTGTCCTGCCGTATCAAACATTCCAATTTTTTGTCCTTCTTTGATTCTTACAATGGCTTTTTTATAGGAAGGGAGAACTATCTCTATTCTCCTTGCGCCAAATCTTCTTTTCTTTCCTTTGACTATAGCTGTTGATACGGAAACTACATCTACTTTAAATTTTTCCTCAATATTTTTTTTAATTTGGCCTTTGTCAGCTTTTTTTGAAACTTTAAAAGTAAATTTTGAAAGTCCGACATCATTCATTGATTTCTCTGAAATTATAGGTCCTAAGATTACATCCTGATACATTAATTACCTCCTCCTTTTAAGAAATGTTTCCCTATAGCTAACACTGCATCTTTCATAAGAAGAACTCCCTTATTATCCAAAACATCATAAGTATTCAAAAGATCTGCCTTAAGAATCTTAAGACCTTCTATGTTTCTCGCGGCCCTATAGACATTCTCAAAACCACTATTCTGTTTATCTGGTGTTACCAAGAGAAGGCTTCTTTTCTTATCGTTAAACCCCAGCTTTTTGATAAGAAGGCCCATGTTTTTCGTTTTGGGTTTAATCTTTTCAATCCCTGATAGTACCTTTATTTCTCCATTGTTTTTCTTAAGAGAAAGTGCGGAGAAAAGAGCAGCCTTTTTCATTTTCTTGGGAAGTTTTAGAGAATAATCACGAGGCTTAGGACCAAAAGCAATTCCGCCACCCACAAAAATAGGGGCTTTTCTGGAGCCATGTCTTGCTCGCCCTGTCCCTTTTTGTCTCCAAATTTTTCTGGTGGAGCCTCTCACCTCTCCTCTTGTTTTGGTTGACGCGGTTCCTTTCCTTTGATTTGCAAGATAAACTCTTACAGCCTGGGCTATAAGCCGTTCATTTACTCTTACTCCAAAAATTTCTTTTGGCAAACTAAGTTTTGAGACAACTTTACCTGAAATACTGTAAACATCAACCGTTAAGCCACTTGATCTTTGTCTCTGTATCTTAAATTTTTTCTGTGTTTCAATGGTCGCAGTTTTTTTAGCCAGTACTTTTCTTGCACCCACAGAACCACTGATTTTCCTTGAACCACTAAGTTTTTTAGTTGGCACTTTTTTCTTTTTTATTTTTTCTTTTTTATTGACCATCCTTTTTGTCCCCGCCTGCTACGCTTATGCTTGCATTACGGGCTGGCTCCTTTCCTTTATTTTGCTTTGAATCTTTTATAGAGTCTGGAGCTTGACTTCCCTCGGATGAACTGAAAGTCGACCCATTTTCAGACGAACTGAAAGTCGACGCCTTTCCCGCAATTTCTGGAGTGCTGGGCGATTGGTCATCTAAAGGAGAACTGAAATTCGACACGGTATCTTCTTCTGGTTTTTCTTTTACTTCCGGTGTCTGAATTTCACTTAGCGAGTCCGAATCTTCTAATGTTTGTTCTTCATTCTGGAGAGCGTCTCCTTCAGCATGCGCCGGTCGCTCAGCACTCTCTATCTCTCCCTTCTCTTTAAAAAGCGGAGTAAATTTCTTATTCTCTCCAACCTTTTTAAGAACTATAAAACTATTTTTTCCTCCCGGAACCAAACCTTTTACCAAAATCTCATCTTCGGTAACTGCAACTATTTCCAGATTTTTAATAGTTACAGTTTCGTGTCCCATTCTTCCTGCCATTCTCTTTCCTTTATAAACTCTCCCCGGAGTTGTTGTTTGTCCTATAGAACCCGGTGCTCTTTCTCTATCTGATTGACCATGGGTTCTGGGACCGCCTTTGAAATGGTGTCTTTTTACAACTCCCGCATATCCCTTTCCTTTAGAAATTCCTGTCGCATCTATAATATCTCCGGGCTTAAAAACTTCCTCTGCCTTGACCTTCTGCCCTAAAGATAAAGTGCCCTCATCAACTCTTACCTCTTTAATAAATTTAGGGGCAGTCTTAAGACTTGCCCCTTTGAAGTTTCCAAGAAGTGCTTTTGTTGCTCTTTTCTTCTGCCCGAATCCGAGTTGGATTGCGGAATAATTATGCTTATCAGGAGTTTTCACCCCGATAACTATATTTCCTTCTACCCAAAGCCTGGTGACAGGAATCCTTGTTCCGTCTTCGAGGAACTTTTGCGTCTGTTCTATCTTTTGCCCTAATAATACTTGCATAATTCTAGCTGTTGTTTTCTTTAAATAATTCTGCTTTGCAGAACAACAAAAAAGCGACCCACTTTGAGCCGCTTCTCCGCCTTTCAGCAGATTGATGACTCTTTTACGTGGCCAAGAAAACCTCCATTCGCTTTGTCATTAGCTTGAAGTCAATTATATAAGAAGCCAAGCGTAAATGCAATATGTATAGACATTAAGTTTTAATACTAGACAAAACCTCAAATAATAAGTAGAATCTGGATGTTTAAAGATAGGTTAGTTTATTTAGAGGGGGTGATTAAATGACAAGTTTTTATGGTGAATACGACTACAACAAGTTAGCAGGAAGAGAAAGAGCTGCTAGAAGAGACGCTGCTGTTAAACAGTATGGTGAAGAATTAGGCAGATCTCTGATTGAATATGTGAACAATCCTAAAGGAGACGCTGGAAGGGCTTTTGCTGAAAGAATTGTTGCCAGTCTTGAAAGTGAAAACGCTCAGCAGAAAACAACTGCTGTAATGGCATTAATGAACGCTTTTAAATTAATAATGGAAGATAAAATTGACCCGGTTAGAAGAACAGCAAATCGGGCATCCCGTGAAGCAAGGCCACTCTTTAGAAGAATTGCATCTTAATTTCAATATTCACTCCGGCTAGAATTTGAGTTTAAAATAAAACTATAGTAGCTTAGCTAGCTCTTCTTCTGTTATTTCTGCTTGATTGAGAATTTTTCTCAGAGTTCCTTGAGGAATTGATCCAGGATGAACAGCTATTTGAGTCCATCTTCCATCTTGATGTTTTAATCTTATATGACTTCCTTTACCTTTTGTTTTGGTGAATCCAAGTTTCTTTAAAGCGTTGATTAGTTTTTGAGGCTTAACATTTCTCGGCAGTTTGCTCATAAAGCAAATGTTCTTGCACCTGCCGGAGCTTTTACTTGCGCTGTC
>MFNV01000004.1:0-2749 GCA_001782165.1 Candidatus Levybacteria bacterium RIFCSPHIGHO2_01_FULL_41_15
ACAACAACCGGAATCCCAAACGCCTGCGCTAGATGAGACGGCCCTGAATCGTTGCCAACCAATAAATGACATTGACTTAAAACGGCGATCATTTCTCGAAGCGAAAGCGCGCCGACCAAGCTAATCACTCGGTTGGTATCCGAAAAACTTGCCGCAAGCCCCTGAGCTTTTGAAAGACCGACGATTAAGACTCTATTTTGAGAATCTTCGAGAAACTTTGCAATCAATTTTTTAAACTTTTCTTCTTCCCACTCTTTTGACGAATAACCTGCTTCCGGATGGACGGCGATCAGCCGTGTTTCCGGTGGAATCCCAAAACCTTTCAATCGATTGAGCGCATTTTCCTTTTCTTTGGGAGTAAAATAAATTTCAGGCTTTAAATCTAGCTTAGAAACAGGTCCGTCCGTCACCAATCTTGCATTAAGCTCAACTTGATGAAGCGCTGCGTCATAAGGACGCGTCTCATGAAGTAAACCGCCTCCGCCCGCGATTCCATAGCCAATTCGATATCGAACGCCGGCCAATGCCATCAAAATAATATTTCGAAGATCCCCTCGCAAATCAAAGCCTAAATTGTAATGCGTTTTTCTCAAATCGGAAAGAACCTGAAAAAACTCGATTGGGTTGGTGATTCGATTTCTCAAAAACCAATTTGAGCGGAAGGTAATCAAACGATCTACAAATGGATTTTGGTCTAAAATTGCCTTCCCTTCCGAGCCTGTTAAAACGGTGATTTTTGCTTGAGGAAACCGGCGTTTTAAAATTGGAAATACCGGAAGGGTGCAAACTAAGTCGCCGATTTGATCGAGCCGAATCACCAAAATGTTTTGGACGGATGTGGGAAATTTCCGGCGGCGAATCCATCCAGCAAAGGGATCGATAAAAAAATCGAAGCATTTGATGAGTGTCCATCGCCAACTTTTTTTGAAAGGATATCGCTCATTAATCATGATTGAAATAGCGTGGTAATGTAAAGGGCACTTTTGCCGATCGCAAAAGTACTCTTTCTTCACTGCTGAAACGCTTGGTTTCAGTACTTAATAGGCACTCCTCCGATCAAGTCGTGTCCTATTATGTCGCCCATCCGGCTCGTGTAAGAAAGCGCGGTGTCGGACACGTCACTCTTTGGAAGTGTCGACCGCAGTGTTTATTCGTTAGAATAAGCGTCCCTAACAGGTCATGGAACCCAGGGCCTCTTGGAACAGCTGCGCGACATTATAATAGAATCCCTATATCGTATCCACCAAATGTATCAAAACCGAGAGGGCCCTTTTAGCTAATCCCGAGGAACCTTAGGATGTCAAAACGAAGGTAAATTTGCAGCATTTTTCTTCTAAAACTTAAATCGGATAAATTAAAATAGAATTTCTAATTTATTCGCTGGCCGCGGTGGATTTAAAATATTTCATTAATTCCGAGTCGGTGGATAAAACATAGGTCGAACCATCTTTCAATGTTCCTTCATAAGTTTCTAGGCTTCTGACGAATCGATAAAATTCAGGATCTCTGCTATAGGCCTGCGCATAAATGAGCGTAGACTCTTGATCGCCTTCTCCCCTTATTTTTTCAGCTTCCGCATAAGCTTGCGCTAAAATAATCGTTCTTTCTTTGTCCGTTTCAGCTCGAATTTTCTGAGCTTCTTCCTCTCCTTCAGATCGGTAACGTTTCGCAATGCGTTCACGTTCTGCTACCATGCGGAAAAAAACACTGTTTTGAACTTCTTTAGGAAGATCGGCCCGTTTAATTCTGACGTCAATGACGTTGATTCCGTATTGTTTCGAGAGTTCTTGGGCGCGGGCGGCGATGCTTTCCATTAGTGTTTCACGCTTTCCAGAAATGATGTCTGCAAAATCATTTTCGGCCAATTCACGCCTCATTTCAGAATAAACAATATCGTCAAGACGTAAAACCGCTTTCAACTCATTTCCGACTGTTCTATAAAAAAGAAGCGGATCCGCAATTTTCCACCGAACAACATGATCGGCCAAAAGCCTCTTTTTGTCTTTGGTGAGATATTCACCAGGCACCGCATCGCGGGCCAGCACGCGCTTGTCGAAGCGAATAACGGATTCTATAAAGGGCCATTTCCAATGCAGTCCAGCATCCTTCACAGTGCGTTTGTATTTCTGCAAACGCGTGACAATGGCTTGCTCATATTCATTAATAACATAAACGGATTGGATTAATAAAATAACGCCTAAAGCGATGGACGCAATCAAAAAGCCCAAACGGTTTGAATTCATCGGCTACCTCCGCGCACTGAAAATTCAGGGTAAGACAATTTGGAAGACCCAGCTTCATTTGAAACAGGTTCTGATTGCGCCTCCAGTAAACCCAAATAAGCTGCGGAAGGGTTCATCACTGGAACGATGTTGGTTGGTACATTTGGATCCACCACAAATTTTGGCGCTTTCGGTAAAATTCGTTCCATGGTCTCCAAATATAACCGGTCCCGCGTCACTTGCTTTGCCTTCTGATACTCTTCATAAAGAGCCAGAAACCGAGCCGCATCACCTTGCGCTTTCAAAACTCGTTCACTTTTATAGGCTTCAGATTCTCGAATGGTTTTCTCCGCTTGTCCGCGCGCGCGCGGGATCAAATCTTCCTTATAACCTTTGGCTTGATTAATCAAGCGCTCCCTATCTTCACGTGCGCGCACAACCTCATGAAAAGCATCCTTGACTTGGTCTGGCGGATCAACCACTTGGAGTTTTACTTCGGTCACTTGTATGCCTGATTGATAATCATC
>MFNV01000004.1:2817-2984 GCA_001782165.1 Candidatus Levybacteria bacterium RIFCSPHIGHO2_01_FULL_41_15
CAATGGTGGTTCGTCCGACAACGCTTCTGAGCGCTACTTCGGATGCCGCATAAAGCGTATCTTCTGGGCTTCTTAAACGGAAAAGGAAGTTTGAAGGGTCTTGAATTTTATATTGTATAATCATTTGAGCATCAACAATATTTTCATCCCCGGTAAGCATTAACGAT
>MFNV01000004.1:2990-6352 GCA_001782165.1 Candidatus Levybacteria bacterium RIFCSPHIGHO2_01_FULL_41_15
ATAACGCGCTGCAATTTTCCCATTGCAGCTTCTGACCTGAAACCAATTTCTGCTCGTCTGATGTTGGTAATATTCACAATGTTGCGTTGTTCGATGGGCCAAGGTAAATGATAATTAATCCCAGGTGTCGCTTGCCCTACTTCTTTTCCGAAACGCCTGATAATACCCACCTCGCCTTCTTGAACAAAATAAATCCCGCTTAAAAACCAAAGCAAAATGCCAGCGAAAAAAGTTGTCATGTACATTTTTGGGTCCGTAAAAATCCGCTCAAATATATCTCTTGGAACTTGATCCGGATTTTGATTTTGATCTTCCCAAACCATATTAATCTCCTCTCTAATTTATTCCATTATTCTGTAAACATCTGAAAAAAACAAAAAAACCGTCATCTGAAAAATCAGACGGCGGCCCGACCATCAATAAAGCTCCTCTAGGCTAATGCCTAGACCCTGTTTCATTTCAAGAATGTGATTTTTAAATGATACCTCTTAATCAGGATATGTCAAGAGATGATACTCCTTCAATCAATCTGTCAAATATGGTCCAACTCAAGCTTTGAAAGAAATCATTTCATTTTACTTTGCTAAAATGGGTAAAAGTTTCAAAAGAAATGGATCAAGAGGCTTTTTCCTTTTCCACGTTTGGGAAAGCAATGTTGTTGAAAGAACACCTCTTAACCTGCCGACCGCCACTTTATTTTTACCTTCGATCATTTGCAATAGTGCAAAAGCGCCTAATTCTGTCGCCAATTTCCGGTCAGAAGACGTCGGAGTACCGCCTCTTTGCAAATGCCCTAGGACTACCACATGATATTCATTGCCGCTTAATTGCTTTAATTTCTCGGCAATTTGAAAAGCGCCTCCTTCTTCATCGCCTTCCGCCACAATGATAATACTGCTGGTTTTTCCAGCTTCCCTTGCTTGATATAGATGTTTCGAAATCGATTTAAGATTTGTTTTTATTTCCGGAAGTAAAACGTCCTCTGCGCCTCCCGATATTCCCACATCCAAGGCAATAAAACCGGCCTCACGGCCCATTACTTCAACGAGAAACATTCGCTCATGAGATTCTGCCGTATCCCTAATCTTATCAATCGCTTGAAGCGCCGTATTTACGGCCGTATCATAACCAATTGTAAAATCAGTTCCGTAAAGGTCATTATCAATGGTTCCTGGCACGCCAATAATTTGACCTGACCAAACTTTTGAAAGCTCATAAGCGCCGCGATAAGTACCGTCGCCGCCAATCACAATCAAACCATCAAGCAATTTTTTATCCAGATTAAGTTTTGCTTTTTTTAAACCCGAATTAGTTTTAAATTCTGCGCAACGAGATGTTTTAAGGATGGTCCCTCCTCTATGAATAATATTTGAAACATCTCTAGGCCCTAATTCTTTAAATCCCCCGGAAAGAAGACCTTGGTAACCACGCATCACGCCATAAGTCTTTATCCCCAAATGATAACCCATCCGAACAACAGAGCGAATAGCGGCATTCATTCCCGGAGCATCGCCCCCGCTTGTTAAAAGCCCGATTCTTTTTATAGAATTAACAGGGTTCATATTTTTTACCTCGGGCAATTAAGCATTCTTTCTTGTTTCGTTGTTCGAATTTAGAGGAATATCCATAATATCAGGCTTCGCATTGGGGACAAAAATTTGGCGAAAGGAGGAAGAGTGTCCATTTTTGATTCACTTAAATGAGATAATGGTATCCTTGGGAATCTTTGGAACCGGCGTCCCATCGGGACAATTGCTCGATATTATAATCGAATCCCTTCATCATATCCATCAGTTATGGCTCGCCCGAGAGGGCTACTTCAAGGCAATCCCCGACCAACTAGAAAGTACACCGTAGGGGAATCTTGCAGCGGCGCACACGGACTTCTTTGGTCCGTGGCGACGCAGTAGTTTCTTATGGGAGAAACTGTCCAGTTTGTCCAAGTTTCGAGAGACTAAAAACTCTTAACTCTTTTACTGTGCAAAACTTGGCCATTATCCTTGCTTTCTAACTGGACATTAATACTTCACCGTTTGCTTTGTGTGAAATGAGCTGAATGACTGCGGAAATAAATACGCCCGTTAAAAGCAGATTGAGCGCTAGACTCATGATCGAAAGCGTTGTTGCGGTTTCGGTAAAACCATAATTTAACGCTACGAGGAGAACTCCTGCCCCTACTTCACCACGCGGAAACATAGCAATACTCAATGCCAATCTTTGTTTAAGGCTGGCCTCATTTCGATAGCAAAGTGCCGGAAAACATTTCCCAAGGTTGGCTAATACAGTCAAGATAATCACGCGCCAGACCGTCATCCCAATAGAAATTCCTTCCATATTAATTTTAGGAAGCGAACATCCGACTAAGAACATAAAAGCCAACTTAATAAAACGATCAAAGAGATGCGCCAAGCCTTTTTCTGGCTCAAGATGAGTGTGTTCGTATAAGTGCTTGGGCAATTCGATTGTGTGAGCCGGGTTGTTCAAGATACAACCAAACGCGAAAGCCGGCAGTAAAATTTCTATATGGACGTGCGTTAAGCGTTCAAATAAATAAAAAATAAAAACAATGGCAAGGCCGTACAATGCAATGCAATCCAACCTTTCCCGACTGGCCACTTAAGCAAATGAAGCCACCAGTATGCAGCTATTAACAAAACGGAAACGACTACAAGGACTTATGAGCCGCTTGATTTCAGATAGAGGCGGCCACTGATTACGACGATTTCCACGCCCGGAAGCTCGATAAGAGCTTTAATAAGCTGTTTGGTTAAGGGTGGGAGGAAAGCTTTTGAAGGGTTATTCACAATAGGGGTAAGCGTCCCGTCATAATCTAAAAAAAATCATGAGATGATATTCTTTAAGATTGCTTTTCGATTTATTCCAAGTATCGAAAAAATGATTTTGATGGTGTTGATCAAGTGATTTCATTTTTAAAATGACTTTACAAGTTCTGTGATGAGTTCCGCTGCCCAGCGATAAATATTTTGATCTTGAACTTGATTCCTTAATCGTTTCATCCGTTCTTGTTTTTCTTCGGGAAGCATGGAAAGCGCTTGATGAATGGCCTCGGCTGTTTCCTCAATATCGTAAGGATTAATGATCAGGGCGCTTTTCAGTTCATGGCTTGCGCCGGTGAAGCGGCTCAAAATCAAAACGCCGTCTTCATCATGCCTTTCTGAAATAAACTCTTTGGCGACAAGGTTCATTCCGTCATGGAGCGAACTCACAAGGCAAAAATCTGCAATCTGATAAAATTGTCGGATGGTTTTCTGATGATGATGTTCTTTTAAAAAAAGAATGGGTTGATAATCCTTGGAACCATATTGACTGTTAATTGCAGACACCAATTTTTCAATTTCAGA
>MFNV01000005.1 GCA_001782165.1 Candidatus Levybacteria bacterium RIFCSPHIGHO2_01_FULL_41_15
TTTTTATGAACATTTTTTAAAGTATAAAAAGTATCGATAAAATCTTTTTTAAATCTATTAAAAACTGGAAGTTTAAATTCAATCGGAGAAAAATTATATAAATATTTGCTATTAGCTTCTGTTCCGGAATCAAAAATGTCATTTGCTTGATCCGTAGTGTAAATATCTACGGTATGCCCTAACAATTTTAATCCCTTCACATGCTCTAAAACCACTCTTTTTGCGCCGCTAAACGCAATATTATAAAAAACACCAATTTTCATAATTAAAATAAAAAATTTAATTCACTTAAAAACTTTAAACACAAAGTACATAATAACAGGAATCTCTATTAGAACAGAGAGAAGCGCTGAGTAAGCTGCTCCGCTTAGTCCAAACAAAATTATAAGTGGATATATTGAAACAACAAGGGTTAAAAATCTTGCAATAACCACAAATGTTACATACTTTTGCCTTTCAATTCCCAAAAATAAAGCGGACGCCGGGCCCGAAATAGCTCGCAGAAATCCATAAATCGATAAAACACGAAGAACACCTTCAGCTTGCAGCCACTTCTCTCCTAATACAATAAGAATAATCTCTCTTGGAAAAAGGAATAGTATTGTAGAAAGAATTAGACTTAAAATAGATATTACTCCAATCGTTTTAAAAAACGCTGCTTTTAATCTTTGTTTATCTCCCCCAATAATTGAATAAACAGGAAAAACAACCCTATTAAATACGTCCGAGATCTCAGACAAAGGAATTATTGAAATTTTATAGGCCATTTGATAAACGCCTAAGATAGGTGCTCCTAAAAGTCTTCCGACCATAATGCTGTCCCCTTCTTGAGCTAAATAATTAAAAACACCATACGCTGTAACCCACTTTCCTTTATGCAGGATTTCTGAAATATAAGCTCTTTGAAAGTTAATCCCGGGAGTTGGTTTGATTATGAAGAAAGATACTAATACTTCAAGAACCGCCCCGGCCAGAAGTCCCCATATAAGACTGTAAACCGAGTGTGTAAGCAGGGCAAAAATTATTGCGACAGTTGCATCGACTATAAATATAGACGACCTAAGCCAAAATTCATTTTTAAAATTTAGTTCTTTTTGAAACTTAACTATCATAGGATTTATGAATCCACGAATTAAAGGTACTAAGCTAATTAAAATTAATATAGTAAGAGATTTAGAAGAATTAAAAAAAGATGAAATAAATGGAGAAGAAATTAAAATTAAAAGGGCAATTAGAACACCTCTGGCAATTGAGACCACCCATGCAGAGTCGATATTTTTTTTTATATCTTCTTTTGACTGAATTAAAAAAACATTTACTCCGGTTTCTGTAAGAAGTTCAAGCAGTGCGAGGGTAATTGAAGCTATCCCAAAAATTCCAAAGTCAGACGGACTAAGCACTCTTGCCAATATGGCAATCTTTAAAAAAGAAAATAGCCGAGTTACAAGTCTAAAGGCAGACATCCAAGACACACCTTTTATTGCTCTTTTCGTGTAGCCCATAAATATTATTGAAATTATATCATCTTTTGATCTATAATTGATCAAACTTTTATCTAATGAGTACAGTCAATGTTGCGATTAAAGGATGCAGAGCGTGCTATTCCAAAAGACTACTTAACGTTATTTCATTTGGTAACCTATATCTTTCTGATTTTTTGAAAACTAATAAAAAACCGCCAAAGTACCCACTGGCACTGGTTTTATGTCAGAACTGTTCTCTTCTTCAACTTAGACATACAACTCCACCCTCCCTACTTTATACCGATAATTACGGATACAAATCCGGAATTAACCAAACGATGAAGGATCACCTAAAAGAAATTGTTTTAGTCTCTTTAAGAAAATTAGGAAAAAGAAAAAATAAAATAATAGCGGTTGATATTGGCGCAAATGATGGAACGCTTGTTTCCTTTTACCCAAAAAATGTTTATAAGATAGGGATAGAACCAATTAAAAAACTTGCCAAGGAGTGTAAAGACTATTCGGATATAGTTATAAATGATTATTTTAACTACCCCTCATATAAAAAGTACTTAGGCAATAAAAAAGCCAACATTATTACTGCTATTTCCTGTTTTTACGATATAGCTAATCCAAACAAGTTTTTGCACGACATTACAAAAATTCTAAAAGAGGACGGTATTTTTGTTATTCAGCAAAATTATTTAAAATCAATGCTTGAGCAAAATGCGTTCGATAATGTTGTTCATGAACATCTTGAATATTATTCTCTGCTGTCACTTCAAAACTTACTAAAAAAACATAATCTTGAGGTTTTTAATGTGGAAGTAAACGAGATAAATGGAGGAAGCTTTAGAACATACATATGCTTTAGGAAAAAAAAACCTATTTCAGAATCCGTTAAAAATCTTCTAATGACTGAGAAAAGGCTTAATTTTGATAGAAAAACAATTTATAAAGAGTTTGCAAAGAGGGTGAAGGAAAATAAAAACATTCTGAAAAAATTTATAAAAACCGAAATCAAGAAGGGAAAGAAAATATATGTTTATGGAGCATCAACAAGAGGAAATACTCTTTTTCAGTATTTTAAATTAAATAAAAAATTGATTCCTTATGCAGTTGAGAGAAATCCAGAGAAATGGGGTAAAAAAATAGCATCAGTAGGAATCCCCATCATTTCAGAACAACAGGCAAGAAAAGATAAACCTGATTACATGCTTGTTTTGCCTTGGTTCTTTAAAGAGGAATTTTTAAAAAGGGAAAAAGAATATCTTGAAAAAGGCGGACATCTTATCTTTCCCTTACCTCAGCTTGAAATCATTTAATTAATAAAACGATTAAATCTTATAGATAAAACAAAAAAGAGCGACCGAAATAGTTCTTTTATATCAACATTTGACTTACCCTCTTTTTTCACACTGACCGTTATTGGCACTTCTGTTACTCTAAATCCATTCTTATCTAACAGAAAGAGTGTCTCCGAAAGAGTTATAAAACCATTAGACCTTATTTTACTTTTACATAAAAATTCTGTAGATTTTCTGTTATACATCCTAAATCCTCCGGTAAAATCGCTAAGCTTGATGTTCAACCAAAATCGTAAAAATAAATTGATTATTCTGCTTAGAATTATTCTGCTTAAAACTATATTTATTGTTTTGCCTCCCTCTATATAACGAGACCCTATTACTACATCACATTTCCCCGTCATTATCTTATTTAAAAATCGTGGCATCTGGCTAGGATTATGAGCCAAATCAGAATCAATTTCAAAAAAATATTTTATATTTTTATTTTTAAACGCCTCTTTAAACCCTTCCATAACAGCGCTCCCCCTTCCCAATTTTTTAAATCTAAAGATAATTTTTACATTCTTATAATTTTTTAATAGAGACTTAATTTTATGTGCTTCTTTTTTGGGAGAATCATCAATGATTATTGTCAATGAGTCTGGAAGAATATTTTTTATTTTCAGTACAAGAGCCTTAATATTTTTCTCAGATTCCCTATAGGAAGGTACAATTACTGCTGTATTTTTATCCATTATTTTTCAATTTTTTCAAAAAAAGAAATATTAGGAATAAAGATAAGTCCTGATATATAATAATCGAATTCGCTATTAATTAAATTAAAATATTTAAAATCAGGTTTAAATTCGGCAGCTTCAACATAATTTCTTCCCATTTTTTCAATAATATCCCTTTTCTCTGATTTCTTAAGATATTTAGCTTCTATTTCGCTATTAGTTAAAACTACAACTTCGGGAAAATTGTCAGTTTGAGAATTAATAATCTGATAGCTAAAGTTGGTAGCTTGAATATTGTTATATTGAGCTAAGTAAAACTCCCTTAGGACTATATCTGGTAAAAACTGGTATATCGGTATATTTTCAATTCCAATCGTAACTTTTTTGGGAATATTAGCAATCAGCCATTTTGATGATTCCACTCTTGGATCGGGGTTCAATCTTACCGTTACCCAAGACAACGATTCAAACATTTGAAACCCCATAAGCAAAATAAAGACTATTAGGATTGGATATTTAAGAAGATGACTTTTTATAAATTTATAAATTCTGACATAAACCACTAATTGAATTAAAACAATAAAAGGAAGTAAAACAAGTGTCCTATTTGATGCTGCTCCAATCTTAAGAGGAATAAAACTTAAAGCAAAAAAAATAAAAAACAAAAGTGTTAAAATGTTGATTCGATTTTTAAAAATTGACTTAAAATAAAATAAGGTACCTGTAATTAGAGACAACAAGAATCCAAAATATAAAACGCGCCCAAAAGTTACTGGGTATATTTTATACAAAAGGACTTGGGCATAATTCATCCCAATATTATAAATATCAGAAGTTGTCTCTGGTGTTCGAAAAAGATTGGACTGAAGATACTCTAAAATGTTTCCCTTACCTAAGATTAAGTCAGGTACACCAAACAATAGAAAGGTAGCTAAAAAAATAAATAATCCCAAGAAAAGTTGAGAAATATATTTTTTATAATTAGGCGTGAAAATCAAAAAAGTTACTATGTACAAGAGGATAAGTGGGATTGCGCTTAATTTAGTTGAGAGAGACAGCCCTGAAAAAAATCCTGCCAGTAAAAAATTGCTCGTGTTTGGATTCACTGTATATCTTAAGAAAAACAAAAATGATAAAAGAACCCAAAACAATAGGGCTATGTCATATTTAAAATAATTATTTAAAATTAACCAAAGAGGGTTGAAGATAAATAAAAAGGAAACCAAAAAAGGGTTTAGTTTAAAATATTTTTTTGACATATAAGCAAGAACTAAGATGCAAAAAACTCCAAATAAAATCGTGTTTGATCTTAAAATAATAAAAAGATTTTCCTGAAGCTCCATATCCGTAACAGACGATTTTATGTTAAAGGGATTTATAATTCCCAGTAGATAAAAGGGGATTAGATAAATTCCTGTTAGAAAAAACTGGAATATAGATCCGTTTGCTCCTCCGGGCATATTAGGTGTTCCATGCCTAAAAAGATTTCTGACAGCCTGGGATTGGTGCCACTCATCCATAAAGTAGGTAAAGGGATGATTTTTGTTTGGAATACCAACCGGCATCATCAAAAGTTCGAGAATTATGAAAATGACAAGCAACAAAATTAGAACTTTATTCCTTTTTACTAGAGAAAGAATGTTTATTTGACTTCCTCTTTTTACAAAACCAGCTGTAGTTCCCGAAATTGCCGCAATATCGGATGTGAATTGAAGCAAAGGAAGATAAGAAAATCCTAAAATGTGCTTAACGTATTTATAATTTTTAATTATTGTCCATAAAATGTATGAGATAAATAAAATAATTGAAAAGATTAACAAAGGAGTTGACTTTTCAATAATATTTAAGGGAATCAAGTAAAGACCTATTAGATATCTTAGGAAAATTAAAAAAACCTTCGGCCTTATAATTTCTGCTTCTATATCACCTAGTGCAAATCTGAAAAACATTACAAATGATTCTTTTAAATTTTTTCTTGGAATCCAATTAACTATTGCATTCTTTTGAAATTTGATTTTTGCTCCCAATTTTTTTAACTTAAAAGCGAAATCGTAATCTTCATTATGAGATAAATTTTCATTAAATCCTCCAGCTTTCCTCCATACGAACTTCTTAAAAGCCATAGAACGAGTAGTGGGAAGAAAATTTTTAGGATCGACTTTATCGGGCATAACCAAAACATAAGGAGTAAGTGATTTTTGAAATATATTTTTATATAAACCCTTGTAGTATCCTGCGACTACATCGACCTTCGGATCTAAAAATGGTTGCGTAATATTTCTAATCCAATTTTTATCCAAAGTGCATCCTGAATCTGTCGATAGAATTATACTTCCTGAGGATCTACTTATACCAAAGTTTCTCCCTGTAGATCTATTTCCCTTTTTTTCAAATAATTTAACATTAAGCTTTTTTTTATATTCAATGATTTTCCCTTTAATTCTTTCTATCGTTCTGTCTGTACTACCACCGTCAATGATAACTATTTCATCAGGGATTTTTGTTTGTTTAGAGATTGAATCAATTAGCTGTCCACTAGAGTTTTCTTCGTTAATAACAGTTATGACAAGAGATGATTTCATATTTGATTGATTGAAATTATAGCATCTTCTGGATTAAAATACTGTCAGTGTCCCAATATTTAACTAATATTTATACTTCTTTGACTTTTTTAAAAAATGACTTTGTCAGCATTAATTTCGATATTTTAATACTTTATAACTTATTAATTAACATCTTTATATCACTTGGGCTTATTGCCGTTTTTTATTTACTCGGATCTAAAATAAAAAACATTATTTTCAAAAAAGAAAATTTTTCAGAACAAAACATCTTTATCAAAATTGCATTCGGATACATATTTATAGGAAGCGGATTGGCAATAATTGGTTTCTTTTCTCTTTTGTATTCTTCGATAATAACCTTATATTTACTATTGTGTGTTTTGTTGGCTCTTTTACCCATAAATTCCTTTAGAAATAAAGGAATCGAATTAAGCAGATTTGTAAAAGAGTTATATAGAGATTTCAAAATTCACAAATGGATATTTATATGGATAACACTATTTATTTTTATAGGCTTTTTAAAACTTCAGTCACCGGAGATTCGAGAAGACCAGTATCACACAGATCTCCCAGTACAATATCTTAAAAACCATTCAATAATGCTACCTTCAAAAGAACAAATTATGGTTTCTGCAAGTCCTCAGCTTTCGGAAATGAGCTATTTAATAGCTATATTTTTAGGATCTAAAGAAGCAGCAAGATATATTCACTTTATTTTTTACATATTAGTCTTGCTGTTATTATATTCACTATCAAAAGATAAAAAATATAAATTTGCGATAATAGCTCCCTTAATATTTGCAACTGCGCCCGAAGTAATGCGAGAAACTTCATCCCAATATAGTGACTTTCAGTGGATTTTTCTTTTTTTACTCGCGGTATTTATATTAATTAAAAACAAATTAAGTATGACTAGCATATTTATTGCTGGAGTTATTATTGGCGCTATGATTTCGACTAAGCTATGGACGATTGCGTTTCTGATTACTCTAATTTTTTATTTAATTGTTAAAAATTACAAGTCAAAAATTATTCAGATTAAATCAATTCTATTTTTTACTATATCATCTGTCATTATTCCTTCTGTCTGGTTTCTAAGATCATATATTTTAACCGGTAATCCTGTGTATCCTGCGTTTTCAAATAAGGAGTTGCTGGAGGGATCCATTAACTTTGGGATACTCAATTATTTTAAGTTTAATTTTGTAATGTTTGGGACCCAAAATTTTAAAGTATTTAGTCCAATATTTTTCTTGGGAATTGTTTTTTTGCTTTATAAATTAAGGGGCAATATTAAGGATTTGAAAAAAATGAACTTATCAATTTTTTTTATTTTTTTAGCAATTGAGTATATGTTTATAAATTATCCCTACGGAAGATATCTCTTGGGACTTTATTCTGTTGCAATAATAATAGCTTCTATAGGTCTGTACCAATTTGTAGTTAAGCATGTATTTTTAAAATATTTAACATCAATAGTTTTATTTTTATTATTTTTGTATTACTTTATAAACAGCTTGCTGGTTTTGCCTTACGGAATCGGAATGGCAGATAAAAATAAATATCTAACAAGAACGCTTTCAAAAGACAATTCAAGCTATTATGATTTTGGTAGGCAGTTTGATAAGCATATAAGTAAAGATGATCTCGTGGCAACATACGGAGTATTCGGATATTATTATGCAGATTTTAATTACATCGATATCAATTACATATTTGACAGAAACAGTAGAGATTTTAATTTATTTAAAAAAAGAGGAGTTACCAAGCTTTTTATCAAAGGGGGGGATATAAATTACTTTTGTACAAAAATTAATCTAAGAAATTGTAAACTTGAAAATTATGAACTTTTATCGCATTTCTCGGCAATACCATATTCAGCAGCGCAGTATTATCTTTATTCGATAAAATGAACATATGATTGATCCTTACAGAATGGTTTTTGTCAACCTTGTCTCTTCTATCCTTCTATTATCAGGGATACTTATTTACAGATACATTTACCCAAAAAGAAAGATAAACCTCTTTATTCTTCTAGCTCTGATATCCATTCTTCCTGTTATAAGCATCTTTAGATCCGGAACATACGAAAGCGGAGATTTTAATATTCACATTTACAGAATAATGTCTTTCTATGATTCCCTCAGAGAGAGGAATTTGATGCCATCCTGGGCATCGGAACTGAATGCTACCTATGGAAATCCGCTTTTTATTTTTAATTACAATCTTCCATATTACTTTATTTCTTTTTTTCATTTCTTAGGCTTAAGTTTTATTACAAGCATGAAGATTTATCTTGGTTTAGTTTTTTATTTGTCCGGAATAACTATGTATTTCTTAGTCAAGGAGATAACAAATAGTAAGCTTGGGGCATTTGTTAGCAGCATCTTTTATCTATTTAGCCCCTATCACCTTATTGACGTCCACTTCAGAGCTACCCTTGGAGAATCTACTATATTTTTTTTGGCTCCCGTGCTCTTCTATTTCATTATTAAATTTATTAAAGAACAACGCTTTAAATATTTTGTTATTTGTAGTCTGATTATGGGACTATTATTTCTTGCCCATCCCCTTCTTGCTACCGTATTCTTAGGAATAGGTATTCTATATATTCTGTTCAGGGATTTAAGAAATAAAAGCTATAAATCTACTTTGCTTCAATTACTTGCCCTACTTGTAGGAGCTACTGCTTCTATTTATGTTTGGATTTCATTTATTTTATACACGCCGTACATGTTTAAGCTCTCTGTATCTACAGCTGTCAGCGACTTACAGTTTTATCCGTTTACACAGCTAATCTTTTCCCCCTGGAGGTATGGCTTATTATTTCAAGGCCCTAAAGGAGAATTAGCGCTCATCATGGGTTATGTCCAAATTTTCGTAATAGCAATGTCCATAATTATGATTATCCTTAAAAAAATCCCAAAAAAAATACAATCTGATTATATTTTTTGGATATTCTTATGCATATTTTTCATATTTATGATGCATCCATTATCAATATTTATATGGAAATATACTAATTATCAGTTTTTCAACATGGTAATTCCGTATGGACGCTTATCATTGGCAATTAGTTTCTGTATTTCCGTAATTACAGGGTACTTCACGCTAAGTTTTTCAGATTCTAAAATTAAAAAAAAGTTTATTTATATTCTATTAATAATTACAATAGGATCAACTATTTTAAATTGGGGACACCGAAGAGTAATACCGCAAATTAACGATAGTGTTTTACGAAAAAATGTTTGGATTAGCACAATTACTGAGGGGACAACGGCATATTTCTTGAATAATAAATGGGCAGACATAAATAATTTTTGGTTTTCTGCACTACCGGAGAAACATTTGGAAATTATAAATGGATTAGGTACAGTTCAAGAAATTAAAAGGACTTCCACAAAACATACTTATATAGTAAATGCTCAGACTCCAATTGAAATTCAAGAAAACACACTCTATTTCCCTGGGTGGTCTTTATCGGTCAACAGTAAAAATAATTTAATATATCCTGGAAAAAGAGGAGTAATTAATGCAAAACTTCCTGCAGGATTACAAAAGGTCGAGCTCTCCTATAATGATATACCAGTATATAGATTCACTAAAATCATAAGCGTATCAACCTTTAGTATTCTCTTAATTGCTTTCGTTTTTTCATTATTTCCTAATATTAAAAGACTAACTGTTTTATCTTTCAAAAATTTTACTTCCAAACCATAACATTTCACCGGGTATATAAAATGTCCATGTGCGCTTGAATTTAAAAAATGGCCTAATTGTTTTCATAATGATTGAGCGTATAGGATACCTACTCAAAGAATTATCTAAGAGACCGTATGTCGCCACAAATGGATAAATTTTAGTAGCTATGTGCTTAAATCCTGAATGCTTTGCTAAATAATTCAAGCTTTGATGACTAAAATACTGAATATGCTGTCCCTGCCAGTACCACCAGTTTTTTCCTAATATTTTGCTTGGGAAAGAGCTCATATCTCCTGTCCAGATAACAAGCAACCCTCCGGGTTTCAAAAGTTTACTAATATGCTTCAACTCCTCAACGGGATTTTCGAAATGCTCTATAACACCGAATAAAGTAATTACATCGTATCGGCCAGAAATTTTTCTTGCCAACTGCTCCAATCTTTCCCTATAAACTCTTATTCCTTTTCTTTTAACAAAATCTGAAGACCACCTAGACAGTTCTAATCCTTCAACAGAATATCCAAAATTTCTTGCCTCTTCCAAGAATTCACCAGTTGCACACCCTACATCTAGAATAATACCTGAGCTTCTATATTTTTTAATAATAGGCAATATTTTTCGAGCAGATACTTTTATTGACTCTGTATAACGAAGATATTGCTTATCAACTACTTCTTCGTAGTTCTTATATATATTCTTGGGAATAGGAGAACAAAATACGTGTGTACATTTTTTACATTTTACAGTTCGAAAAATTTTTCCCGAACATGGTGTCTTTACATAAGTAAAAGATAATTTCTCAATCTCTACATTTGCAGGATATAATTCAAAGGTGTCTGTAGATCCACAAACAGTACACTTACTCGATTTCATATTTTGCTCCAGAGATCTGAATAAATATCTGTAATATTACTCCAGTTTTGTTTTTTTACCCATCCAAATCCATTCCCTATCAAATCATTACTAGTCTCATTTTCTCTTAAAAAAAATTCTATTTGCTTCGCTAGCCCTTGATGGTTTTTGGATATTGAGATAAATTTAGAAAAGGGAGCCATTTCAAGATAATCTTCTTTTATTGGATTATTGTAATGGGCAAAAACTAATTTTTTATAAGCTAATGCTTCCAAGATTCCTAAATATCTAGATGTGAATACGAAATCACACACTCGAAAATATTTATCTGTGTTTTCTACAAATCCTTTAAATTCCGCATTGATTTTATTACTTTTTGAAAAGGTTTCTGCTTTTCTTCTCAATTTCCCATCACCAAGAATCGTTAATTCAAATTTTGTTCCTATATTTTTGAGCATTAACAGAGCCTTTAGATATTCCATTATCCCCGTCTCCTCCTCTAGCCTTCCAAGAAATAGTATTTTGTATTTGGAATTTTTTCTTTTAGATTTATTTGTTATTTGTAATTTGTGATTTGGGGTTTCTACGGCACCGTAGGTGATGTAATCCGGTTTTGTTCCATACCATTTTTTAAGATAATCTCCAACGCATATATTTCCGTTTGAGAGTTTTTCTGCGATTTTATGCATAAGTTTTGCTTTAAATCCTGGAATTTTGTTTCCTTCATATCCATGGAATGTCGTAAATACTTTTTTTGAAGGATGTAAAAATCTGAACGGGAGATACCAAAAAAATACATCGTGAATATGAACTATGTCTACGTCTCTAACTAAATTCCTTAATTTCCCAACCTGCCACCAAATTCTAAATTTTTTAAACCAATCATCTCTTCCAGGATTGATCCTAACTATGTTAATTCCTTGAGATTTTCCTTTTGTTTTTAATTCCTTTGAATATTTTTCCGTTAAAACTGTGATGCTATAACCTTTTTTTATTAAAATTTTTGAAATCTCAAGAACATGCTTCTCTACTCCACCTATATGGGGATAAAACAATCGGGAGAAAAAAAGAATTTTCATAAAAAAGTGGCGTGGCCGATGAGGGATTCGAACCCCCGACTTCTTCAATGTGAATGAAGCGCTCTAACCAGCTGAGCTAATCGGCCATTGCAAGCGGGTTTTACCTTTAAATCATGCACCCACGAGCATATGTTATCACAGAATACTCTCATTGACAAAGGAAGCTAAATCTAAGACAATGTGAAATACATGGAAATAGTAAAAAAAATATATCTTTTTATCATTGACATTGCCCAAACGCTTCTTCTTGCCGCAGCTGTATTTCTTGTTGTTTATGTGTTTTTGTTTCGCCCTTTTCAAGTAAATGGGGACTCGATGTACCCAAATTTTACTGACAGAGAGTATGTTCTTACCAATATAATAGCTCTTAATTTCGCGCCACCTAAAAAAAATGAGGTTGTTGTTTTTAAGGCACCACCAGATCCTGAGAAAGACTTTATAAAACGGGTCATTGCTATCCCTCAAGACAAAATATCAATCAAGGATGGAAGTGTTTTTCTAAATGGGGAAAAGCTTGATGAATCAAAATACCTAAAACCAGATGTATTAACATACGCAGGATCGTTTCTTAAAGAAGGACAGGAAATAACAGTTCCTGAGAACAACTACTTTGTAATGGGTGACAATCGGAATTTCAGCTCTGATTCAAGAGAATGGGGATTTGTAAAAAGAGAAGATATTATCGGGAAATCTTTTTTCGTCTATTGGCCACCTGATAAAATAGGGATCGTTAAGATTCCTTAGCTATTTTAAGAAGAGCTTCGTAAATTTCTCTTATTTTTGGGGTAGTTTCTTCAATGTCTCCTCTTATTGCAATAACGATACGGGCAAGACTTCTTGACTGATATATTGTGACCTTATCAAGATCAAGCTTCTTTTCAAGATTTTTTGACATTTCATCAAGTTCAGGAACCCAAAGCCTGTCTGTTTGTGTCCGCGGCTCCTTTTTCTCAACCTCAATTTTCGTACGTCTTGCCATATCTTCAGTTTGACGAACAGTACTGTTTTCTTTTAGAATCTTCTTAAAAAGATCAAGTATCAGCTTCTGATCGCCTATAGAAACAAGAGGACGGACATGACCTTCTGTTATAACTCCAGCAACCAGAGCATCTTTGATAGCATCAGGAAGAGAAAGAAGTCTCATTGTATTTGAGACAGTAGGAGCGCTCTTGCCTACTCTTTTGGCAACCTCATTGGTACCCATGCCAAATTCATCTATGAGTCTTCTGTATGCCAAGGCTCTCTCTATGGGATTTAAATCTTCTCTTTGAACATTCTCAACAATTGACATTTCAAGCATTTCCTGAGGAGTTGCATCTTTGATAACAACGGGGACCTTAGGAAGTCCTAAGATCTTTGCAGCCCTCCATCTTCTTTCTCCTGCTATGATCTGGTATCCTGCTGGAGTCTTTGCTACCACCAACGGCTCAAGAATCCCCTGCTCTCTTATTGAGTCCACAAGTTCATTTAAAGATTCAGGGGAAATTACACTACGGGGCTGAAGAGGATTTGCCTGAAGGAAATTTACATCAAGCTCAAACACTTTTTCCTGATTTTGTTCATCCATAATTAAATCTTTAAAACTTCAATAAATTTCTTGCCTTTTAAGATTTTAAAAGAAACCATTCCGGAATCTAAAGCAAATATAGAATGGTCTTTCCCTATATCAACTCCCGCTCCCGGGAAAAACTTAGTCCCCCTCTGCCTTACTATAATATTGCCTGGCTTAACTTTATGTCCTTGATAAAGCTTAACGCCCAGCCGCTTTGCCCTAGAATCTCTGTTTCCTCTAACTGCCCCTTGTGCTTTTGTATGTGCCATATTAATCTTGTGAAAAATCTACAATCATTTTATTGCCAGTCTTTGTCTAAGTCAAGAGCTAATTTAAGAAGTTTTTCCTTTCTTGACAATCTTTTTTAATCGAGATTTCTTGTCTGACTTTTCCATCTTTCCTTGCCAAGTTATATCCTCGATCATAATTTTTGTAAAGTGCGGACGAAAACTCGCACGCCTTCTGTATCTTGATTTTGATTTGAATTTTCCTACTTTTATCTTTTTCCCTTTTATTTGATCTACTATCTTTGCCCTCACTTGAGCGTTGGCAACATTGGGTTTTCCTATTTTAATCTCTCCATTGTCTACCAAAAGAAGAACATCATTGAAAACAAGTTGATTTTCTTTATCTTGCTCTATATTATCAATCTGAATTATCGATCCCTTACTTACTTTGTACTGTTTGCCTCCGGTTCTTATTACGGCGTACTGCATAGCTTCCGATTATAGCAGACATTCTACTTAATTTCCAGAACTTCCTTCCTTTCAAATTTTTTACTTATGGAAGACAAAAAACCTAAGAGAATAAAATTTGATAAAAGGGAGCTTCCTCCATATGAAACAAAAGGAAGAGAAACTCCAACAATCGGCATAAGTCCTATATTCATTCCCACATTCGTAAGAAACTCAGTTGAAAGGAGAAAAAAAGAACATACCGCAAATATCCTGAGAAACATGTCGTCTGAATCATTTGAGATAACGATAATTCTGTATAAAAGAAACGAAAAAGTTAAAACTATAATCAATCCCCCTACAAAGCCTAATTCCTCAGACAGAGTAGCAAAAATAAAATCTGTGTGTCTTTCCGGCAAAAATCTTAAAAGAGACTGGGTACCTTGCCCTAGGCCTTTTCCTAAAAACATTCCTGATCCCACTGCAATAATAGATTGAATAGCATTATAGGAAGAACCAAGAGGGTCCACCCTAAACTTAAAAAATATCAAAAGCCTCTCTTTTTGGTAATCTTTAAGAAAAGTCCACAGCAGGGGAAAAAACAGAACACTGGTAAGAGCTGAGAAAATAAAATATCTTAATGGGAAAGCGAATGCAAACAGAGTTAAGAGTACAGTAAAAAAATAAATAAGGGCATTACCTAAATCAGGCTGAAGAAAAATAAGAAAAAATATTGGGAAAAGCAAAGCAAGAATAGTAAAAAAAATTTTAAAAGACCGACCGCTTTTTTCTGAAATAAAAACTGCTAAAGAAAGCATAAGAAACGGTTTTAATATCTCTGAGAATTGAGCCCTAAATCCCAAAAAATCAATCCATCTTACAGAACCTCTGCTTTCTACTCCCAAAAGAATAACTATAAAAAGAATAAGTATCGAGCCGATATAAATAGATAGAGAATAATTTTTAAAATTATAGAGGTTCGCCTGCGAGAAAAAAACAAAACCTAAAAGAGAAACTGCAAAAAAGACAACCTGAGAACGAAACAATGATAAATTTATTGAAAAAATTCCGGAAAGACCCAAAAATACCAACACAATTGCGGGTATCAAAAGCCCCCAGTCGATTTTAAGAAAAGAACTTCTCACAAAAGGGAAATTTTAAAGCTGTCTCCTTTTTCAACTTTTTCAACAAGAGCCCTTTTCTTAATATAATCTTCAAAATTTTTTGGAAAGTAAGGCAATACTACATTCACTTTCTGATCAAGCTTGGTTCCAAGTTTTTTTCTCTCCTCCTGAATCATCCGAACTATATCTCTTGCTTGCCCTTCCTCCTTAAGTTCGGGAGTTATTTCCGTATCAAGATGCACTTCAAGCTTCCCTTTTCCCAAACTCATTTCAATATTTTTAATATTTACTTCATCCCTGATTACCTTAAGAATTCCCCCCCTAATTTTTAATTCTGAATTCTTAATTTTTAATTCTTTCAAAGGTTGCCTTACTTTAATCCCTGCCTCTTTTCTCCTGGAGAGCGAAAGCTCAACAATCTGTCTTGCAACATCCATCTCCCTCTCTAAGTTTTCGTCTACTAATCTCTCATTGTATTTTGGCCAGTATTCCAGATGAACTGACTGCCTATCTGTAAGGTTTCTATAGATCTCCTCGGACAAAAATGGGGCAATGGGAGCAAGTATCTTTGAGAAGACAATTAAAACTTCATAGCAAGTTTTATAAAAGCTGCTTTTATCTTCCTTGCTTTCTAATAAAATACCTACCCTACTTCTACTTCTTCTTATATACCAGTTAGAAAAATCCTCAACAAATTTATTAAGTTCTGAAATTGCAGAAACAGTATCGTAGTTATTCAAATTTTCTGTTATTTTCTTTATGACCTTATTGAGACTAGACAAAATCCATCTGTCTAAAACATTATTGGACTTGTTATTTTTCTCAGGTGTCCATTTATCCAAAAGTGCATAGCTTATAAAAAAATTATATATATTCCATAAGGTAAGAATTAATCCTTTAAGCTGATTCCTGTATTGCTCTTCGGATATCAAAATATCTTCTCCATGCATAACCGGACTACCCATAAGATATAGTCTTAAAGCATCTCCCCCATATTCAAGAAGAAGTTTCTTGGGATCAGGGTAATTGCCATAGTTTTTGCTCATTTTTCTTCCATCTGTCCCTAGGATTACACCCTCGACAACAACATTCTTAAAAGCATTTGATTTATACAAAGCGCCTCCTATTATATGAAGCACGTAAAACCAGGCCCTTATTTGACCTGTGTATTCTGCAATAAAATCAGGAGGAAAAAAGTCTGAGAGTTTCTCTTTTTTATTAAATGGATAATGTCTCTCTGCAAACGATGCAGAACCTGCTTCTATCCAGCTATCTAAGACCTCCGAAACCCTATGAGCGTTTCTCCCACATTTCCTACATTTAACCGTTATTTCATCAATTAAAGGCTTGTGTAAGTCTTCAATTTTTTTTTCTGATTCATCCTCTAGTTCTTTTATAGACCTAGGCACAAACCTTTGCCCGCATTCACATTCCCAAACAGGAACAGGAGATCCCCAGTATCTATTTCTTGAAATATTCCAGTCTGGCGCATTCTCAAGGCTCTTTAAAAATCTTCCGTATTTAAAATGTTTTGGAAACCAGTTAACTTTTTCGTTGGTTTTTTTAAGAAGGGTTTTTAACCCTTGCACATTAACATACCATGCGTCTATGGGAGAATAGTAAAGACGAGTATGGCATCTCCAACAGAGAGCTACACTATGTTTTTCTCTCTTGTCACTATAGATTAAGCCTCTTTTTTTTAAATCTTCATTGACTGCCTTATTTGCGGCAAGATAATACATTCCGCCGAATTTTGGCACATTAGAAAAAATATTTCCTTCTTCATCTAGATGTTTTTCTATATGAATTTTCTGTTCTTGCATCACCTTTAAATCTTCTTCTCCATATACAGCAATTGTTACAGCTCCTGTGCCTTCTTCGGATGACACAAAATTTCCTCCAACTATTTCAAACATCTTTTCTCCGGGTTCTGCCGGATAGTAATCGTAATGGGGCTCAAACTTCTCTCCCACAAGATCTTTACCCTCAAACTCGCTTATAATCTCGTAGGGTTTGTTTCCAAGCATTTTAATCCTCGATTTGGCAAGAATAAAGAACTCTCCCTCTTGTTTAACTTTTAAATAGGTGAGCTTGGGATTAACGGCAAGAGCGGGGGTTACGATTTTATTCCAGGGGGTAGTCGACCAAGCAAGGATAAATGTATTCTCTTCATTTCTAAGTTTATACTTATATACCGTGGTCGGGTCTTCAACGTCTTTATAGTTATCGGCATCCATAGCAACCTCAAAATTTGAAATTGGCGTTGCGCAATGAGGACAGTAAAGGGTAACCCGAAGCCCTTTATAAACATATCCCTTATCATACATTTGTTTGAAGACCCACATAACCGATTCCATGTAATCTTTGTCCCATGTTTTGTAAGCATTTTTAAAATCGACCCACCTGCCGATATGCTCGACGTACCATTCCCATTCTTCTGATACCTCATTAACATATTTTCTGCATTCATCGATAAATTTTTCAATTCCTATCTTGTCCTCTATGTCTTTTTTTCTTTTTATATTAAGTTTTTCTTCAACCTTGTTCTCAGTTGGAAGTCCGTGGCCGTCCCATCCCCAAACTCTTCTTACTCTATAGCCCTTCATCGTCATAAACCTTGCGAAGACATCCTTTGGAATGCTTGAGAGAAGCGAACCATAGTGGGGAACTCCAGTTACAAAGGGAGGGCCATCAAGAAACGTCCACTTCTTCTCCTCGGGTCTTGATTCTATAGATTTTTCAAATATTTTATTTTTTTTCCAATATTTAAGAATTTCTTCCTCCATTTGGGGAAAATTTACATTGGGATTTACGGGTTTAAACATAAAATTAATTCTAGCTTAAAATGGAGTTGACTTCAAGAATACCTAATATTTTAAGAATGATTTAGTGAGTTTGATAATAGAATGGTTCATTACCCTTCTTCCACTTAATATTGCATCCTATGCTTGGTTTTTGAATAGGGTTAACTCGTCTATCCTCAAAAATTGAATCTATTGCGGATTTTAAATCCTTTCCTGTAACAGGTACGCCGTTTCCCGGTCTTGAATCATCAAGTTGCCCTCGGTAAACCAATTTTCTATCTTTATCAAAGAGAAAAAAATCCGGAGTACACGCGGCAGTATATGCTTTTGCTGTTTTTTGAGACTCATCATAGCAATATGGAAATGCAAAACCTAGATCTTGCGCCATCTCTTTTAAGCTTTCTGGCGCATCCTCCGGGTACAAACTTGCATCATTTGCGCTTATCGCAACAATTCCTATATCTTTATCTTTATAACCATGTCCAATTTCTGCTATTTCTTCCCTCACGTGCTGGACATACGGACAATGCCTGGAGATAAACATCACCAAAAATGCCTTTTTGTCTTTAAAAGTTTTAAGAGAAATCAAATTCCCCGATACAACATCTTTTAAACTAAAATCGAAAGCTTTTGTTCCCAACTCAAGCATAGTGGAAGGTGTAACAGCCATATCCCTGATTATATCATTTTGTCTAATTTATGGGCTTGGTCGAGGCTTTCTTCGTCAAATTTTGTCAAAAACCAGACATCAATTATCTCTTTTGCAACTTGTTCAGAGGTCGCTCTAAGACTCATACATAAAACATTTGCGTCATCCCATTTCCTAGCAAGTCTTGTAGTTTCAGAATCCCAGCACGAAGCTGCCCTAATGCCTTTTACTTTATTTGCCGCCATACAAATCCCTGTTCCGCTCCAACAAAACAGAATCCCCTGATCAACTTTTGCTTTTGAAACTAATTCAGCAGCTTCTATACCGATATCAACCCATTTCCATTTCTTCCTTTTATCGATCAGGTCTCCTAAATAAGTAAGCTTATGACCTTTATCTTTAAGATATTTAATAACAAAATCCGTAAGACCTGTTCTCTCATCGCTTGCGACCACAATTTTCATAGGAACTTTATTCCAAAACTATAAAAACGTTTAAACCATTTATTTTAATTTCTTCCACATGAAGATATAAGGTTTTTTTCTTGTTTGATAACCTCGCTTAAAATAATATTTCTGGAGTTCTTTCTTTTTAGAATCTACGAAAAATCCTATCTCCTTGGCTTTACTTTTGCAGGCACTATCTTCAGCGTACTCTAGAAGTTTTGTCCCAACACCTTTATTCCTATGATCCTTTCTAACAGCCAGACGAAAAAGTAAGCTAACCTCTGATCCATGAGGAGAAATAATTATGTTTCCAATAACTTTATTATCAACAACTGCAACCAATATTGATTTTGGATTTTTCTTTATTATTGAATTAAAATTCTCCTTACTGTCCCACAGAGAGTCAAACATATCTGCTTCTTGAAGAATAGATTTAATGAAGGGGTAATCGGACTCTACATAGGGTCTTATTTGAAATTGCATAACCAGATTATATCAAACAAGAGTTTATTAATCATTAAAGTTGGAGGTTGTTAAAGTTGGAGGTTGAACCTTGATTATCCTACTGTTGTAATCTAAGCCCTGCTTAGTTTCTCTGTCTTAGGAATGCGGGGATGTCTAAGTCAAACATTGTTCTCAGCTTCAATTCTTACTAAAAACACCTGATAAGAATATAGACTTTTTAAGATAAAAGGTCAAGAGACTGAAGAATTTACGTGATTTTGTAAGGTAAATTTACTCTAGTAAAGGGAAAAATATAAAAGAGGAAGTCCAACCCAAGGCAAAAAAGATGTTATATAATATAAGGCGTTCTTTTTCATTAAATCAGGGTCAACTTTTCTACCATGTTTTATTTCCCACAACAAGTCCGGCAACCTTCCTGCCATAATAATTAAAGCTACAGCTAAAACACCTATATTCCAAAAGTGAAATAAAGCATAAGAGAAGGCTATAATAAGAACTAGAGCTATAATATTTATAGCTTTATCTGCTTTTTTAGATTTTGCAATTTCTTTTTTTAGAAAATCATGCTCTGTTTCTTTTTCAAGTTTATCAAGCTCTGGATTTGTGAACAGTCCCCTAACCAACAGACCCAAAAGGTTTACGCTTGCATACATCAGTATTAAGAAAAATACGATAGTTATTAAGATGTTAACCAACATAATTTTTTTATACTCTTTTTATGGTCAAAAAGCAATTTCGGTAAATGCTACAATATCAATATGTCAAAACTTTCGCCGGATGAGAAATGGAAAAGGTTTAATCAAAAACTTGAGGAGTTAATGAAATCTAATGACTTTTATGGGCTGGGGGTAGTTTATCAAGAGATGGCTAACTTCTTGGATAAAGAAGGTAAAAGTTCAAAAGAAATACGAGATAAAGCCTACAAGATGAAACTTCAGCATCAACAAGATTATATTAAAAGTTTAATAAATTCTCAGGTTGCTAAAGGCGTTGAGATACTCTGTGCTGTTGACAGTTGTGAAAGTTGCAAAGCATTAGACGGAAAAACATTTGATTTCAAGAAAGCTTTAGATAGCTCACCTCTACCAAAAAGAGAGTGTAAACATAAATACGGGTGTAGGTGCACTTATCTTCCTCTGTAGAAGTGATATAATATAAGTATGGAATATCTTGAGGTTTTGCAAGAAATAAAAAGAGTTCATCAGGAAGTATCCCATTTATATTCACCGCATCAAATTCCCTCTTATCATCTACCTCAAGGGGCAGGAACTTATATAGATGCTATTGCAAAAGCTAGAGAGAACGCAAGAACACAAGCAGATATAAACAGATACTTGGTAGCTGAACTATTCTTTAAGGACTTTATTGACCCGAGAGGAGAATACGAAACAACAAAAGCTTTTAATGCACTTGAAAAGAAGCTAAAAGAAGACTCACTATATCGCGGTTGGGTCATGATTTAGTTATATTAATCCATTTTTTTAAGAAGAAAGGTCAAGAAGCAACTATTCTAGTAATTCCTTTATGCGTGATTCTGATAGCTTCCAAAGTTTCTTGTCAACTAAATAACCTTTTTGAAGTTGGCTCATCTGGTAGTCTTTTAAACCAGTAATAAATACATCACGGAACTTTTTATCGGCATATCGTTTCGCAGTCGCTTTCATAGCCTCATCATCTTCTTCATATTGCATAAGCATTGCTTCAGTTGACTCTAGTAATTTTACCCTATCTTGCATGCCCAACTCGTAATAATAAGCTTCCATTTTATTAAGTGCTCCCTGTAATATCTCAATTGGAAAAGGTAGTATTGATTGAGGTATATCGGTGGCAAAGAGCATTCTGACACCTCCCGAGTGTTCCAAAAATATTCCCCAAATGTTCACAATATTTTGTGCTTCCTCAAGAGTTAATTTTTCAGCTATACCTTTTAGACGCAAGCTGTCAAGTTTTTCTGCTCTTTTCATTAGGTCAGCCATAGTCAACTTTATACTCCAATTGCTTCAGAAAATCAATTTAGGGAGAGGAGGTTTGTGTATTTATGCCTCCACCATTTGTATATTCGTCTATTTTCAATTCTCTACCATCACCTAACTTAACCGTATTTTCTTTCGGATTAGGAAGGTCATCTTTTATATGAATTCCAAAAGATACAAAGTTTAAATCTTCTGCCGTGTCCCAAGGGTATATGTGATGATACTTTTTTTCTTCGTAGTCAAATAGAATCAGCTTTCCATTGAACCATATTAGCTCGAACGATTTACCAATGTTTTCCACCGGATATTTATCTTTATAAAATTTAAGTTTCCTTTTAATTTTATATTCTTCTCTTTTTTTAGTCGCCCAAGGTATTAAAGTGGACAATGCTCCAATCCCTACTAAAAAAGTCCCAATACCTATTCCTAATGATTCAATAATTTCATACCAAGTTGATGAACCTTGATTAAATTCTGACGCTAATTCCTTAATCAAGATTGCCGATTCAGTGGACAAATCAATAGTCATATCTCGCTTAACAAATTGTATATTAAATTATTGGAACGTTCAATGTCGCACAATGATTGTAATACGACATAGGTTTGAGGCTAAATCTTCAACAGAAAAATTGTCTTGAGGCTAAGTGTTCTACTATAAGCTTGGATATCTTCCGGATAACTTATCCCCTACCCTACAAAAGGAATTTCAAAATTTACAATGGTGGGGACTAGCACTTCTAATTGCGTAAAACACACAGGAGGTATGAGTTATTGCCCACATATACTTTGGTGAATATATTACTGAAACACAACTGCAATGTTAGTCCAATGTAAGTGCAATAAGTAAAACGCAACTTAAATATAAGTTAAACACAGCTATAGCATAACTATAATATGACTATAGTATGACTATAATATGAATTTTTTAATAAAAGGGGGTATTCCTTATACATATTAAATTAAAATTTCAATTAAAGTGCGTGTTCTTTATCTAGGAGAAATTCCTTATAAACTTCATTGAGGTCTTTCACTTTATCCGGATCAAAGTATTCTTTTGAGTTAAAACCTATTAAGCAAGTATCACCATCAGGATTCTTCCCCACCCAAGCATAAAAGATTCTGTCCGGCTTATCCTGAAATATAATTTGAATATCTTTTCCGTTCTCTTGATTGTCACCAATGGTGGCAACTATAAATTTACTCTTGTAATATTCCTTATCAAAGGCGTCGAGGCCGGTAATAATACCCTCTCTGTGATCCTCTTTGACAGCTCCTTGCAAGATACAAACTTGTGAACCATCACCAGCTAGATAAGCACTAAGGGCTTTGCGAAGAAAAAGAACATAAGGATTTTTATAGACAGCATAGTATTCTTCAATTTCTTTCGGAGTAGATTCAGTTGTCCTATTAAGTTCAGTTGATGTTTGGGGTTGAGGACGACCAAGAAAATAAACAGAAATTAAAAATATGATAGCTACAAGAATAAATCCTACCTTTATTCGATGATCCAATAACCTTTTAACGATTCCTTGTATTTTCATCAATATATTCAAGTAGCTGGGACTGTTTGTCTATTTTTTCTTCAAGATCAATAATCATTGACTTCAATATCCCAACCTCTAAATCATACTGCAATGGGCCAAATCTTTTGAAATTATTATCTCCTGCTGTTTCGATTTTATTTTCAATAGTCTTTAGTGAAATCGCAATATAGATAAGAAGAAGAATTACTAAGCCCCATTTTGCAAAATTAACTAATTTTGTTAATTTATCCTTTTTCATTTTTTGTGCCTGATACAGCCTCAAAATTTGGCATTCTCGCTACATACAGAGTATGGCACGGAAGCCATACTCAAATCAAGAGGTGAAAAGAAAATGTCAAATATAACAGGACGGTTTGGAAATCAGGTTAGAAAACTAAGAGAAAAAAAGAAAATGTCTCAACTTGATCTGGCACAACGGGCTAAACTTGACTTGACTACTGTGAATGAAATAGAAAATGGAAATCGCAGTCCAATGCTTAAAACAATTTGGAGAATAGCCAATGCCCTAGAAGTAAAACTTTCGGAGCTTTTTAATTTTTAAACCTTCTCACAATTCTCAATCTCCTATAAATTTTTGTGTCAAATAAGGTCAAGTATGGTATTTTATGGAATAATATTGAAAAAAAACTTGACAACAAGATTTTAAGGTTTTATATACTTTAATAAAGGCATTTTTATTTTTAAGTTGCCGAGCGACTTGAAAATAGAGATGTCTTTTTTTATTGGTTTTCGGGTGGATATAAAAGCCCCTGTTGGGATTCCACCCGAGACGGGGGTTTTTATATGGAACATATTAAGAATACTTTAAAAACAAGAGTTCCTATTAACGATAATAACGATAATATAAAAATCGTAGATAACGATACTAACGATAGTCCTTCTAAGGAATACGCTTTAAACAGAAGTAAATTTACACCTAACACCGAAGAAACTCAATTAGCAGAGAAGATTGCTTTATCGTTTAACGATCTCGAGAACTACGCATTTTATCGGAAAGTGGTAAATAAGTTAGGTATTCAAGGTGCTTATTCATTTTGGAAATCTCATAAAGAAGAGGAGGAAGAGAAGAAAGGGGGAAGGTATGAGTTTAGAAATTCTAAGCAATACTTTGCGTGGAAATTTAAGAAAGGAATTTATTATTAAGATGAAAAATCGACAAATCGACACAAAATTAACAAAACAGGTAAGGATTGATACCGGACTGCACCAACTGCTCAAAATTAAATCCGCAAAAGCAGGAGTGCCCATTAAAACGCTTCTAGAGGGATATATCGCAGAGGGTTTAAAAGACGAAACTGCCCAAAATAGTTCTTGATTTTTATGTATCCGGCATTTAATATAAATAACAGTTCTTCGCATCACCCCCTTCAAACCATCCCCAGTCCCCTACGGGGGACTATGATAGACGAAAAAGATTTTGTCAGTTTTGTTTCAATAAAAGAAGGACTAGACGATAATAGTGTTGATAACTGCCGTAAAACAATTAGGCTCATAAATCTTTGGTTTGGTGAGAAAAAACTAACAAAAGAAAATGTTGAGGTATATTTTGGCTACCTGAAAAATGAAAAGAAACTGAAGCCTAATACTCTTAATGCTTACCTATTCGTTTTCCGGCATCTTGTTGCATATTGTAATGACAGAGGATTACCTTATGATTTCCTGCAAGGATTTAAGGCATTTAAGAAAACAAAATCGGATATCATAGTTCTTACAATAAATGAGATTGAAGCAATACTGGAGACGAAGATAGAATATGGCAAATTTTACGGAAAAGATTGCTCTTTTTTGGATTTCAGAGATAAAACACTAATAAGTTTTTTAGCTTTTACCGGTTGCAGATTTTCTGAAGCAAGAGATTTAAAAATAAAACACCTAGATTTATCTGCAGGCAGAGCAATATTGGTAGATACAAAAACTAACGAAAACCGCAGCGTTTTCTTCGCAGAAGATTTAGCGAATAATTTAAGGGAATTAGTTGGAGAAAGAAATTCTGAAGATTTAGTGTTCATAAACTCATTGGGGAAAAGAGTATATGAAAGTGATTTTGCATTCCAACTTAAAAAAAGAGCAATTCAAGCAGGAATTACAAAAAGAGTATATCCCCACCTTTTCCGTCATAGCTTTGCCACACAACTGTTGATGTCTGGAGTTGATGTTGCAGTAGTATCTAAAATACTTGGACATAAAGATGTTAGAACCACCGTAGATAATTATTTACATCTCGCTGACACAACATTAAAAGAAGCAACATTTATGCACCCCCTTATAAGAAAAAATGTTGATCCTAGTTTAATTTTCAGAATGGTTCGCAATGCTTATGAGAGTTTTCATTTTGAAACAGATAAAAGATTTAAACATAAAATCGCTCAGGACGAAAAGAGTTTCAAATTTGAACTTAAGTTAGCTTGATGACTTCATTCGCAGGGATTAAGAAATCCTAATCCCCACTTTCAAACCACCAGCCAGTCCCTGTTAGTTCTTCGCAGTTTCTGCTATGATTCAGAGGTAACAAAAAAGCACCTCTCGGTGCTTATAGCAGGTTATTTAAGCTCACCCCCTCTAGTTTTTCTGCCTCAAAAATGCGGGGATTTCGAAGACGTCTTCCTCATCTCCTGCGGGAGTCTCAGAAGATGCTTCCTCTTGTTGAACCTGAACCTCCTGCATTTTTTTCTCGGGAACCACAAATTCAGAAAGTCTTTGTCTTGTTGAATCAAACCCTGTTGCGATAACAGTAATTTTGATTGTATCATGCATGGTTTCATCAATTGTTGCTCCAAATATTATATTTGCGTCAGAGTCTGCGGCAGATGCAATAATCTTTGCCGCTTCATCAACTTCACTCATCGTTATATCTGGCCCTCCTGTTATGTTAAACAAAACTCCGCGTGCTCCATCCATTGAGATCTCAAGAAGAGGAGATGCAATAGCTGACCTTGCAGCCGCTTGGGCTCTGTTCTCGCCTACCCCGGTTCCAATACCCATAAGAGCTGATCCTGCCGAGGACATAATAGTTCTTACATCTGCAAAATCTACATTTATAAGCCCCGGCATGGTTATAAGATCTGAGATTCCCTGTACTCCCTGGGTCAAAACCGAATCCGCCACCTTAAATGCCTCAAGAAGAGAAAGTTTTTTATCAACAACATCCAAGATCCTCTGATTAGGAATAATAATAAGGGTATCTACCTTGTCTTTAAGATTTTCTATCCCGTCCTCAGCAGTTACCATTCGTCTTGTACCTTCAAAAGCAAATGGCTTAGTAACTACCGCAATAGTTAAAGCACCTACCTCTTTTGCAATTTCAGCAATAATAGGAGATCCTCCGGTACCTGTTCCCCCACCCATCCCGGCTGCCAAAAAAACCATATCAGACCCCTCAAGCATATTTTTTATCTTTTCCCGGGACTCTTCTGCTGCCTGTCTCCCAAGTTCAGGATCTCCTCCAGAACCAAGTCCCTTAGTAAGATTATCCCCTATCTGGACTTTTGTAGTCGCTGCTGATAGAAGAAGAGCTTGTGCATCAGTATTTATTGAAACGAAATCAACTCCCTGAATTTGTCCTTGAGTAATCATTGAAGTAAGGGCATTTCCGCCGCCGCCACCGATTCCCAAAACTCTTATCTTGGCGAAGTTTGCAGTCTGGGGCTTAATAAGCATAAACAAATTCCATGCTATCAAATAAAAAAATATTTTGCAAGCCCCGCAAGAATCGCCCCGTGAGGCGTGTACGAATAGTACTGAAAAGCCGAACGGAAAGATTTGCGGGGCAAGCCCTAGGGCATAAAGGATTTTATAAAATCAATGACCTTTGAAATCATTTTATTAAAACGCAGATTTGGTATCTGAGGAACGGATATGCCAAAAGGAAGACCCTGTCTGGGCTCAATTGTCCCTACATATTTGACAAGTCCGACAGCTGTTGCAAATGAGGGATCCTCAACTTCATCTATTATTCCTTTAAGATCCGCAGGATAACCTGCTCTTACAGGCATTGCTAAAGTTCTTTTGGCACTCTCAACTACACCAATTGTCTTTGCTCCCCCTCCTGTTATCACTATTCCTGAGGGGGTTTGTCCGCCGAAACCGCTTTTTTTGATTTCAAGACCTACGAATGTAAATATTTCATTAAGCCTTGGTCTTATAATCCCATCGATCAGCGTTTTTTTTGACACTTTGCTTACCTCCTCAGCCAAATGCAGGACAGACAAATCAATTTCATCTCCTCGGGGTTTTGTTTCGCCTTCTTCACTTTCTTCTCCTGAAGGTTTCTTTGGACTTGAAAGAAAAACTTTTATCTTCTCAGCACTCTCAAGTGAAATTCTAAGTCCTATGGCAAGATCATTAGTTATGTGTCTTGCTCCGATTCCTATTACGCAAGAGTAGGCAACAGAACCATCGGTATAGATTGAAATATCAGTAGTTCCTGCCCCGATATCAACAAGAATCACCCCAAGTTCCCTCTCGGTATCTGATAAAACAGAAAGACTACTTGCATACCCGTTGTAAACAATCTCATCTACATCAACGCCAACTTCAGAGAGAGTTTTCTCAAGGTTTCTTATAGCAATTGTATTGGCAGATATGATGTGTGTGTCAACTTCAAGTCTTATTCCGCTCATGCCTACAGGATCCTTAATGCCCTCCTGTCCGTCAACTGCATAGGTTCTCGGGAGAACATGAATTATCTCCCGGGATGAGGGAAGAGAAACAGCTTTTGCAGCATCTATTACCCGCAGAACATCGTTTTCTGCAATTTCCCCCTGCGGGTTCGACACCGCAACGACTCCTTTTGAGTTTAGCGATTCTATATGGCTTCCTCCAATTGATGCAATTGCATGAGAGGCAGAATAGCCTGCCATTCGTTCTGCTGCCTCCAAGGATGTATTTATGGAATTTACCGCCTCATCTATATCAACTATCTGGCCTTTTTTTATTCCCGCAGATTTTATCTCGGAAATCCCAAGTACATTTACCGAATCATCAACTTTTGCAATTATTGTGGCGATTTTGGATGTTCCTATATCGATCCCTACGACTATTTTCCCCTCATTCATAAAACTAAATTAAAGCCTCAAGATAGGCCTATCAAATCTGAAATCAACTGTTTTTATTCTTTTCCCCTCTATTGTAAGCCGATTAAGCATTAATTGTAAAGAGTTTATTTGTTCTTGAATATCTTTTTTTTTGGATATTATAGCTTGTCCTCCATCTCTCAGATCCACCAAGTATGAAGAATCCGAAGCCACCGAAACAGAAGAATAAGGAATATTCTCTTTTCTTAAGATTTCCTCAATTGATTTATTCCCTGAGATTTGATCTTTTGCAAGAGGGCTTATCAAATCCTTTGAAAAAAATGGAAAGCGGTAAAGATTCATGATTAAAAGACCAAAAAATAAAGCCGCAAATAAATAAAATACCAGTATCTTAAGAAAAATTTTTCCTTTTCTCTTTATTTTTTTTCTATGCATTTCTCGATTATTTTTACAATTTTTTGCGCAGCATGCTCGTCTATAAAACCTCTTGTATTAGCATTCTTATGTTGATCTATATTCTTAAACATTTCGGTTACTTTTTCAAAAAGAAGTTTTGGAGTAGCTTTTTTTTGCTCAATTATCTCAGAAAGTCCTATATCTTTAAGAAACTTGGCATTTTCCATTTGTTCGTTTATTTGGGAAAAGGGAATAGGTATCAGAATGGAAGGTTTTTTAAACAAAATAAGCTCAGAAACTGTATTTATTCCGGATCGGGAGATTACTAAATCAGAGTCGAAGAGGTAATCCCCCATCTCCTGAGGGTCTATAAATTTTTTGATAAAATAGTCCTTCCTAAAACTTTTGGGAAGTTTCGATACAATGGTCTTGAGATTTGCATAATCTCTAAATTCCTCAGAATCTCCTGTTTGATGAATAATTAAGAATTTTTCAAGTAGTTTTTCCAACGAATCTTCTATAAGTTTGTTTATAAAATGAGACCCTGAGCTTCCGCCTGTTATAAAAATCAAGGGTTTTGTGTTTCCATTTTTCACTTTTCGTTTTTGACTTTCCGCTTTACTTACGAGCTCCTTTCGAAGAGGAATTCCGGTAAGAATAGTTTTTTGTTTTGGAAAAAAATCAAAAGAGCTCCTCCAGGATATACAAATCTTTTTGGCAAAAAAAGCGCAAAGTTTATTGGAAAGACCTATTTTTCTAGTCTGTTCATGTAATACAACGGGAATTTTAAGAAAAAATGCTGCAAAAACGACTGGTATCTGAACATAACCACCAAAACCCAAAACTGCATCTGGTTTGTGTTCTTTCAAAATTGAATAAGCCTTAAAAAAAGCACCGGGAAGTTTAAGGAGTGAGGGAATCGTATTTTTTGTAAACTTTCTTTGGAGCCTTCCTGTTAAAATTTCTTCAAAAAGAATTCCAAGGTTTTTTATGGTTTTATATTCTGGGGATAAAGTCTTATCTTTTTCAAAAACATATTTTCGGCCGATAAAAATAATTTCCCAGTTCTTGGGAGCTTGTCCAATCAGAGAAAGAGCTGGAGAAAGGTGTCCTCCTATAAAAGCTATCTTCATAAAGTATGTTTTGAAATATTAAGAAGTATTCCTATTGCCGACAAATCTACTATCAGAGACGATCCTCCGTAGGAAATAAACGGAAGGGGAATCCCGGTAAGAGGCACCAGGACTGTTTGGGCAGAAAGATTAATTATGGTTTGGACAGAAAGAAAAGTTATTATCCCGCCTCCCAGAAGTTTTCCAAAATTATCTTTTGTCTTCACCGCTATCAGAAATCCCCTCCACATAACAAAAGCGAAAACAAGAACTATCAAGGTTGCGCCTATAAAACCGGTTTCCTCGGCAATTATTGCAAAAATTGAGTCTGTGGTTGTTTCGGGAAGATACGCATATTTCTGGATAGAATTGCCAAGACCAACTCCAAAAAAACCGCCCGAGCCAAGAGCAATAAGAATTTGTTTGACATGATAAGAAGAGGTTTCCGCAGATTGGTTAAAATCCAAAAATGTCTTAAGCCTTTCATACCGATAAGGTGATATCTTTATAAAAATAAGAGAAATGATAACAGTAACTGGAATACCTGCAGCAAAATAAAGAAGGTTTCCTCCTGAAAGAAAATAAACAATAAGCGCCTCGGAAAGAATTACTAGGGAGGATCCCATATCAGGCTGAAGAATAACAAGAAAGAGAATTAGCCCCACAAGAAGAACAAATGCAGGAAACCTCCCTCTTTCTTTATGAGAAAACCAAGAGGCAAGATAGATAGAAAGGGCAAGCTTAGCAAATTCAACCGGCTGGATTATAAAAAGTCTGGCATCTATCCATCTTTTTGCCCCAAGGGCGTGAACTCCTATTCCCGGAATAAAAACTAAAATAAGAAATACCAAGGCAGAAATAAGAATCGGAAGAGAAAGATTGTAAAGCTTGCGATAATCAAAATAAGTAAAAAATGTAAGTAAGCCAAATCCGATTGCCACCCAAAAGATCTGTCCTTTTACATAATGAAACTTATCCTGAAAATCACGAAAAGCAACATACGAAGAAACATCATATATCATGAAAAGTCCGAAAAGTGTTAAAAATACTACAGAACAAAGAAGGGCAAAGTCGATCTTCCTCATCTTATGAAGGCGATGTAAAGACCTACAATCGCAAAGAAAAATCCCAAAAGCCATGCTCTCATTACAATCTTGGGCTCATCCCATCCTATTTTTTGAAGATAAAGATGAAAAGGCGCAACAGGCAGGATTTTTCTGCCAAGAAATCTTTTTCCCAATATCTGAACAAGGGATGACCCTACTTCAATTACAAATACTCCTCCTATAAAAGCAAGCACGATAACTTTACCGGTCAAAAGGCCTATTACGGCAAGTCCGGCACCCAAAGAAAGCGACCCAACATCTCCAAGCCAAATCCTTGCCTTGTAGATATTAAAATAAAGAAAAGAGGCAACGCTCCCCATAAGAACTGCAATAAAAACCCGAAGAGACTGATCAAGCTGATTTTCAGATATTGCCAAAAAAGCGCCAAGACATATAAGAAGAAGACCCGAGGATAGACCATCCAGACCGTCTGCTATATTAAAAGCATTTGCGAAAGAAACGATAACAAATGCGGCAAAAGGAATAAAGAGAAGTCCAAGACTAGCCAGTCCTATTCCTCTTATAAAAAGGAAGTCATATCCTAGCTGATAATAAAGAACAGAAGCAATAATAAAGGCAAGTATCCATTGGATAAGGAATTTGTATCTGAAGCGAAGGCCGAAGAAAGATAATTTCTTGCCGTTCACAAGTTTTTTAAAATCATCATAAAACCCAAGAAGACCAAAGGAAATAAAAGTAAAAAGAAGAACAAATACTTCCCATCCGTTGACTTGCGCATTAAAAAGTCCGTAAGCCCAAAGGGAAAGCACAATGGTAACAATAACTATCAGAAGTCCCCCTCCAAAGGGAGTCCCCTCCTTCCATGAGTGAAATTTATCAAAATAAGGAGTGGGTTTATCGAAAATATCGACGGTTTTTTGTTTCTGCCTTCTTATCCTAAGTTTATAAAGAAAATCTATGAAGGGAATTAAAAGTACGAAAGTTATAAACGAGGACAGGATCATAAGCCCTAAGATTTGTGCCATGGTGTATATTATACAACTCTAAGATAATTTTATCCAAATTTTCATAAGTAGTAGTTTTATCTAGTTTGTCCGTCTTGACACAATAATCCAAATGCCGTTTAATAGATAAACTGTCGACTGCCCACGACAAAATCTCTGTGTTCTGCCCGCCCGGAGAGATTTTTTAAAAACCAACTTTAAAATACCGGTTTTTGTAGACAAAGTGTTTCTGACCGCAAACGGAGGAGATATGATTTTCTACTTTACAAATCATTACAAAAATATTCAAAAACCCGCCTAGGTAAATGCGGGTTTTTTAGTGAAGGGAGGTGAAAATAAAATGTTACATTTAATAAATGGAAAAGTTTTGCTATCAGGAGCAACAATTCTGGCAGCTGCTGCTCTGGTGATCGGCGCCACATTCGCATTCTTCAGCGATTCCGAAATTTCAGAAGACAACACTTTCATAGCAGGTAGCGTTGATCTAAAAGTTGATGATACAGCATCATATCTTGGTCAACCAGTTTCGGGAAGCACTTGGAACGAAACAGATTTGACA
This sequence comes from Candidatus Levybacteria bacterium RIFCSPHIGHO2_01_FULL_41_15, assembly GCA_001782165.1. Classification (GTDB taxonomy): domain Bacteria; phylum Patescibacteriota; class Microgenomatia; order Levybacterales; family UBA12049; genus 2-01-FULL-38-13. The sequence goes on from MFNV01000005.1 coordinate 32,089, forward strand.
AATGAAAAGTTTTTTAATTTTAACGACATAAAACCAGGTGATTATGGTGAAAATACAATCAGTCTTCATGTAGTTGATAATGATGCATGGGTCTGTGCAACCATTAATAATATGGAGGATGAAGAAAATACATTTCTTCAAACAGAACTCGATACACAAAATGACGATGGAGTAGCAAGTGGAGAACTTGCAGAAAACTTAAACTTTTTTGCTTGGGCTGATGATGGTGATAATGTCTGGGAATCAGGCGAATTTCCATTGTTCTCTAACACAATAGGTCCTGCAAGTGATGTCCTTGATGGGGTAATTTATTCTTTGGCTGACTCAACTACCGATGGTGGGCCATTCATTGAAAGCCAAACTAAATTCATCGGTTTAGCATGGTGTGCAGGAACTCTGACAAATCCTGGTAACGAATTAGGCAATATGACTGGAAATACTGGCTTGAATTGTGACGGTAGCTCTTTGGGGAACGAAGCCCAAACTGATTCTGTTACCGCTGATATTACTTTTACAGCAGTGCAACACAGAAATAACCCAGATTTCAGTTGTCAGTCACTAGATTAATAGAAAATTTTAAAAGGGTGGGGAAGAAGCGATTTGGAAACTTTCCCGCCCTGGGGACTTAGGCAGATAAAATATTAAATTTTAAAAATAAAAAATCAATTCTCTTGGGAGGATTTATGAGGAGTGTATTTAAATTATTAAATATAGTTATAGCAGGAGTGCTCATATTCATAGCGATTGGAGTTGCTTTTATTGCATTTCCGCAATTTGGAAATCAGGCTTTAATTGTCCGCTCAGGCTCAATGAGTCCCACGATAGATGTTGGATCGGTAGCAGTTATTAAAAAAACTGACAGTAATACTTATAAAACAGGAGACGTTATCGCATTCAGATCTGAAAAAAATAAAGAAACAATCACAACTCATAGAGTAGTAGATGCGGTTATTGAAGGGAATCAAATATTTTATAGAACTCAGGGTGATGCGAATGATGATCCAGATGCAGGACTTGTTAGGCCCGGAAACATTTTGGGAAAAACATACATAGTAATTCCTTATGTAGGACAAGTCCTTGCTTTTGCAAAATCAGACATAGGGTTTCCAGCACTCATTATATTTCCGGCAGTTTTTGTAATACTAATTGAAGTTTGGTCTATCATTAAAGAGGTTCGCAAGAGAAAGGAGCTGAGGGATAGCCTCGGGTTTGTAAATTATGATTTAAAAAGAAGTCATACAAAAAATTTATTTACATTAAAATTATTAATTCCCCTTCTTGTTATAAGTCTTTTTATCCCAAGCACATTTGCCTTTTTCAGCGATTCAGAAACATCAACTGGTAACACCTTTACGGCAGCAGCAAGCTTTCCGCAGACAAGTAACTTATTCGTAAGCAACGGATACACCTGTTCAGGAGGAGCATCAGATACATCTGTCAGCAAAGGTACAGTCACAATTGCTAAAACATCCGATCTTAAGATATCCGTTACTTTGGTGGGAACCATTCCAAATACTTCATATGATTTGTGGGTAAACCAAGATCCTGGTGCTTGCCCACTTTCCTCGCCTACAGTTTCTGGTTTTATCACAACAGATGGAAGCGGAAATGGATCTAATACATTAAATAATCACACGCTAGTTAGTTCTACAATAAATTTTTGGGTAAGTATGGTTGGGGGCTCAGATGTATTGCGAAGTGCAGCTGTAAGTTTTTGATATGAAAAAGGGGATTTTGACATTATTATCGTTAATTTTGATTGTTGCCGTTGTTATCAGTTTCAACGTTTTGGGTTTGTTTGAAAAAAAAACAGTTTATGCCGTAGGAGACTTAACTGTTATTTGGCAGACTGATCCTTTGTTTAATGAAAGCAATATTCTTCCTGGATTTTCGCAAACTAAAACAGTAAATGTTGCAAATGGCGCTCCAACGCAACGCCCTATTGGTGCTCGCGGAGATCTTACGTCAGATCCGGGAAACATGGACAGTGTTTTGAATATAGAAATTAAGGAAGGCGCGACTGTTTTATATTCCAATACTCTTGAGAATTTTTTCCTAGATTCCGCAGGCCCCGATGGCATTCCCCTATCGACTTTAGGATCAGGAGCAAATACCACTTATGATTTCACTGTTACATTTGATGAGGCTTCGGGGAATGAGTTTCAAAATCAGACAATAATATTTGATCTTACGATTGGTATTTCTTTTGTTCTGCCAACAACCTGCGAAAATATTAACTTTCCAAATCCACCCATTTTTGGAACGGCAGGAAACGATAATATTTCAGGAACCGTACGAAACGATTTGATAATCACTTTTGAAGGAGTCGATAGGATTTCATCTGGAGTTGGAAATGATTGTATTGTTACCTCTGGCGGAGGAAATGACAAGGTCACAACAGGGGTTGGAAATGACGTAGTTGTAACAACAGATGGAGATGATGATATAAATTCCGGAGTTGGAAATGACACTATTGATGCAGGAAATGGAAATAATAAAGTTAACGCAGGAGTTGGAAATGACAAGGTCACAACAGGGTCCGGCAGTGATGATATTCATCTGGGAGTGGGAAACGACAGCGCAAGCGCCGGCGGAGGAAATGACAAAGTGGTGGGAGGAACCGGCAATGACATAGTTGATGGAGAAGAAGGAGATGATGATCTTGCGGGAGGGGTAGGAAACGATAATTTAGTGGGAGGATTAGGAGTGGATAAGGTAAATGGAAATATAGGAATAGATACTTGCGATGCCGAATCGGAAACAAATTGTGAAATATGATTTTAATTAAATGTAAAAGTGGAACCATCCTTCACTAAAGTTTTTGATGGCGAAGGGAGGTGAAAAAAATGGAGGTTAAAAAGAAAATTGCAGCTGCCATAATTTCAGGTTCTCTTATTGCAGGAGCAATTCTGCCTGTTGCTGCTTTTGCAGATCAGACGTGCACTATAAGAAATAACGGCAACAACTCAACAAATAGATGCAGAATAAAGGTTGAAAGAAGAGTTACGGTAGATCAGAGAAATACTGCTACGGTGAGAACCAGAGTTATAGTTGTTCAAAATACAGGTTTAAATGATGCGAACAACAATACGACAAACGGCGGAGATGTCACTGTTGACACGGGAAACACAACTTCTACAATCACGATAACCGTTTCCGGAAACACCAATACTGCGGTTCCGCCTGATCCAGGTCCATAGAATAGGATTTAAAGCTGTTCTAAAACTGCCCCGCTTTTTGCGGGGTAGTTTATTCTGTGGGTTTGGCAAAGACAAGAAGTCTTTGAAGAGATGTTCCTATGGGAACACAGGTCTGAAGTATTAACTGATCTTTCTTATTGTCTAATAAATAATCAACCTCATTGGGCCAAACAGTTTTGGTTTCAAAAACCTCATATTGAAAACTTTTGCCGTTTCTTACTATATTAATCCTATCTCCTTTTCTAAGCTCTGGTAATCTAAAAAATGCCTTATTATACCTTGTTATTCTCCAGGGAAGATCAGATGAGTGAGCAAATAGAAAGCTCGTTCCTTTTTCTCCCGGCAAAGATGTACCTTTTGCATGGGCGATCCCTTTCTCGAGTTTTTTCCTGTATTCTTTTTCATTAAATGGATCAACATTCTCCAAAACATTGTATCTGGCTTTGATTTGGGGAATTTCGATGTAAAAAGAACTTACTGTTTTTGTTTCATAAGAAGGACTAAGATATAAAGCGATAATCGGATAATAAATGAATGCCAGTAATAAAAGAGAAAACGCCATTAAGGCGTTTCCAATAAACTTTCTATATGGTTGCATAAAGAGGTGGGGATGGATCTGAACCAAAGCGCAAATACCATCCCGCAAGAAGCATTGTAAGACACAAAAGTGTCATTAGCAACAGCCAGTAATTACCTGTTACAGGGAGAACTCCTCCGATTGCCGCTCCCAAAACTTGTCCTGCTCCCTCAGAAACTTTGCCATCTCCGCCTCCTGAAGGAGACGGGGCACCTGGCGGCTGTACCGAAGGTCCTGGCGGACCTCCTGGTCCCGGTCCTGGCCCTCCCCCCGGAGGTGGAACAATCTCTTTCTCGCAACATAATTTAGCAAAAGATCCGTTAATATCTTCATTACCTATCTCTATGACACTTACAATATCCCCCGTAACAATAAGAACTGCTCCGTTATTACCGTCTGCAGTATTTCTTCCCGTATTTGCGTTATTGACAGCATTATTATATATATAGGCAAAATTATTGTTATCATAATTCAAGTTGTTATCAAGCGAGAAATTGACAGAGTTTATTGACCCGTCGGCATTATTTAAAATACTAATATTTGTAGAATTCTGAGGGAATCCGTATTCAGCAAAACCAAAATTTATTTTTTTGTTTTTTATTATAGTTGCCAAAGTTATATTTCCGGTATCAATAGCAACATCTCCATTGTTATTGTTAGCCTGATTCTCTCCGGTGTTTGCATTGTTATATGCATTATTAACAATTACTGCCGAGTTGGACTGCGTAACATCAACATCATTTAAAATATCCAGATTAATACTGTTCGTTGAATCCGAACCATTATTTTTTATATCAACAGACGTCTGGGATTCGCATTGCCCGCAAGGATCTTGCGCAAAGTTTGTATTAATATTTTCATTTGTAATTGAAGAGGTGCTTTCTATGTTTCCTGTGGTAATGTTTGCATCGCCGTTGTTTGAAGAAGTGGAATTTTCTCCCGTATTTGCATTTGTTTCTACATTATTATCTATTTCGGCATTATTTGTCTGCTCAACAGTTGATGAAGAAGTATTGTTAATCTGAACATTGTTACTCGATCCTGCGCCGTTATTTGATACGGTAATGTCTTCTGCGAAAACACCGGATACTGCAAACAGACCGGCCATCAAAAGTATCAAGGATGAAAATATTTTCCTTATCATTTGATAATCCTCCCCATAAGTATTAATGCTTTTTTTCTTAAAATAAATCCTATTCCTAAGACCGGCAGTGCCAAAAACGCCCACGCCAGATTGATATCCACTTTCTTTTTAGAATTATCTTTCTCGGAACTATTTACGCCTAACGTTTGGGTGTCTTGAGAATCTTGAGATGGTCCCGAAGCAGCTGCAAAAAGATTTCCGGCAGTCGCACCGGCCAAAACTCCGCCGACAAACGGAACTGAGTTTCCTGAAATTGCGGAATTTCCCGATCCTCCTCCCCCACCCGGAGAAGAAGATGGAGGATTAGAATCATTGCTTGGTAAACTTTCCGACTGAGGTGGCCCTCCTACCCCCGCTATATTATCATCATTGTCTTTTTGTGCTCCGGGTGTTACAAAATCCCCCATCCAGCTTCCGAAAACATTTACGAAAGTAACGAGAAGTCTTCCTCCTACAATATTGTTGTTTACAAAATTAACTAAGTTTACAATTACTTTTGCATCCCCTGTTGTAATGTAACTGTCTCCTCCAGTATTGTCATTTGCCGAATTTTTCCCTGTATTTGCTGATAAATATATATTGTTATTTACATCTGCATTATTTGTCTGATCTATGTGCTCTTTTGTACTTTGATAAACTTTTGCATCGTTGGTTGACTCGGAACCATTATTTGAATTAATTGCCGTTATTTCTCCATTTTCATCAACTGCAAATTCTGTTCCCTGTGATCCTGCAAACATTGCACCCTGTGGCGCTCCTACAATCTGCCCTATCCACTGCCCAGCTCTATTTATAATTACAAGCCACCAATTCCCGCCGACTATATTATTGTTTACTATGTTTAATACCTGCGCAGTTACATCGGCATTCCCCGTTGTTATATAACTATCCCCGCCTGTATTTCCGGATGCTGAGTTTCCGCCCGTGTTTGCGGTCAATATCAGATTATTATCTATATCCGCAACATTTACTTGGTTAATTGTATCTATAACTATTTGATCCGAAGAAACATTATTGTCAGAATTTGAACCGTTTCCAGAGTTTATCAAAGTAGTGTCCCCTCCGCATGTCGCGCAAGCAAATGCAGATAGAGCCGACTCAGAAAGAATAATGTCTCCAATTAAGTCTCCGAAGATATTAACAACCCCAAGTATTACATTTCCGGCAAGGTTATTATTTAAAAGTGTCAGAACATTTCCTGTAACTGATGCATCACCTGTTGTGACATATGAATCCCCACCTGTGTTACCTGACGCAGCGTTGTCTCCCGAGTCAGCCGTTAAGTAAAGATCATTGTTAACTGTACCATTATTAGCTTGATTCGTTGTGTTAGTGGTGTCTGAGTTTATAGTGGCATCATTATCAGAATTAGAACCATTATTGGAGTTTTGAGCAAGACCTGTAAATCCGTCGCATCCCGATACGCAACCGGCTCCAAAATCAAGTATGTAATCACCGGTGTGATCATCTACTATGTTAAACTCCGCGACTGTAACCCCATCGATGTTCGTATTGGCGGAGGTTATTATAGTCCCCGTTGTTGAAGCATCTCCCGTATTGATAAAGGAATCCCCTACATTATCAGACGCTGAATTTTGCCCTGAAACACTTGCTCCCGTAAGTCCATTTTGAATACCCGCACTGTTTGATTGATCAGTTGTGCTGGTATCGGTAACTGTTGCAGAACTAGTGTTCGTGGATCCCGAACCATTTCCATCATTTACTATTCCGATTCCACCACTGGCGCAGCAGTCATCATTCCCTGCAAGATTTGAATTAGCAGTGGTGAAAATATTTCCATCACTATTTGCATCTCCGGTATCTATAAATGTGTCTCCAACATTACCATCTGATGATGTACCCCTGGAAACATCTGCCTCAGGATTACCTTCAGTGGATACGACGGGGTCATCCGGATTGCTATCGCTTTCCGGAATTTCAGGAATTTCTTCCACCTCATTATTGCTACTGTTTTCCTCGGGTTGTTGCGGAGCTTCCTCAGGCACAGTTGCTGGGATTTCTTCGGTTTCATTTATCTCCTCAACCTCCGCCGCTTCCGGGGCTTCAGAAGCCTCTGCAAAAACAGAAGAAGCTCCACCTAAGACAAGGTACAGTACCAAAAATATTGCCAGTAGTTTCCTTAAATTACTCATAATTTCTAAAGTTTAAAATCTGCTATTTAACTTTTTAAATCTCAAATTTTAAATTTCGGTGCTTCTGTTTTGTAGGGTATCCTCCCGAAGTGCCAGGGAGGACTACCCTACAAACAGAATTACATTCTAAAGTAGAGCATCCAACAGATCTTCAAGATCGAATGAGAAACTAAAGTCAAAATCGAAATCAAAGTCCGGGAAGTCTATTTCGGAATCGCTGCCAAAACTGTTAACATTTCCTGATGTGGAAACATCAACGTTTGATTCGGCATCTCCGGTTGTGACAGATGGATCTCCGTCTCCACCAGATGTATTACCATTGGCGTCGTTGTCTCCGGTTTCAACGTCTTCAACTTCGACCTCATTATCAACATCTGCATCATTGTCCTGATCAACATTTAGATCAGAATCAACTTCGACATTGACATTGTTGTCTGAGTTTGCGCCGTTTCCGTCAACTTTAACGGTCAAATCACCGAACACACATCCGCAATCAGTTTCTGCGTGGTTGAAGTTAACCATTGTATCAACTTCAACGTCTGATGTAGCATTTCCGGTGTCGATCATAACATCACCGTCTCCGGTGTTGTTGTTTGCATCGTTATCGCCTGTATCGGCATTAACCTCTACATCGTTATCAACGTCTGCATAATTATCCTGATCAACATCCAGATCGCTATTAATATCTGCGGTTATATCATTATCGGAGTTTGAGCCGTTATCGGTTATCCAAAGGCTCAATGATTTCCCATCTTCATCGCCTCCTCCAACTACTGCTGAGTTGAGGTTAGCTGCTGTTGAGAGTGAAACATTGCCCTTGGCATTTCCGGTTGTTATAGAGACTCCTCCGTCTCCGGTATTACCGTTTGCGTCGTTGTCTCCTGTGTCAGCGTTGACATCAATCCAGTTATTAACATCAGCATCATTATCCTGATCGACATTTACGTCGTTCTTCACTTTAAGATCTACATCATTATTGGATTCAGATCCGTTATTGCTGATTTTAACTGTGGAGTCTCCGGCGTTGCAACAATTAACATTTGCCGAGTTGGCATTAAGTGAATTTGTCACATTAACGTTTCCTTCAGCATTTCCGGTGTCGATTGAAACATCTCCTCCGGTGTTATTGTTTGCATCGTTGTCTCCTGTGTCAGCATTGACTTCTACATCATTGTTGACATCTGCATCGTTATTTTGAGTAACAGTTGTTGTCTGATTCAAAGTAACGGTGGCGTCATTGTCGGAATTTGATCCGTTACCGTTTATGGTGATCGTTGTATCTGCGAACGCGAGTGGTGCAAATGCATTAAGTATTAGCGCTCCGGTTGCAATTGCTACTCCTATTTTTCTTTTGTAGTCCATTTATGTTGTCACCTCCTCTCCTTTTTAGATTTCCTTTCCCCCCTCTTTTTTGAAAAAAAGGGAGAGGTTGCACTTTCTAATCCGTTTTTGTTTGAAACAAAAACGGAGGCTCCTTCATCCGATCCACCAATTAGCAGATCCGGTGAAAAAGCCTCCGTTTGCGGTCAGCTTGTTATATTAGTCTATATTTGTAAGTATATTTGTGTGTTTTCGATTTGTCAATACCTGTTTTTCATTCTTACTATTTTCTAACCGTTTACTTTCATCTCTTGTTGAAACTCTGGTCTTCTTGATATTCTTAACTGTAATCTGAGTAACTACATTATCCTGAACATAGATCTCAACACTTCCCCACATCAGATCTTTCAAAGCCGAGTTTATTTCATCTACAAGTTGCGCCGTTGCCTTCTTGTTCATGTTAAAATTTTATGCTAATTTCTTCTTTCTTACCGGAGATTTCGCCTACCCGTAATTTTAGATTCCTATCCGTTTCGTTTATGGCAAACCCTACTCTTGTATACTTTGTTGAAATTGGTTGTACCGAAACGGGGTCATTGTGGATATCAGGCGCTAGGAATTCATTTTTATTATTTACAGAAAGTCTTACATAATCAGATGTTTTTATTTCTATTGCCTGTGTGTATTGATTTATTAATTTAAGATCTAGAACAAGAAAAGTTCTACCCCGTACGGCTCTTGCCCGCTGACCCTTTACGATTATAGAGTCATAAAGCCCTACCGTTTCTATCTTATACTTAAGAGTGCTTACCACATTTCCCTTATTATCCTTTATAGGAAACTCCATTTCTTTGTTTATGATTTTTGTTGCTTTTGCCACTGATGGTGCAGGTTTTTCGTTTTCGTTTCCAACTATATTTACTACTTTTCTTCCAAAGAATAAAAATCCACCTAGAATTAAAATTACAATAATAATAAAAGCAACCGGGAGTATTAAATTTCGATTCTTAAAATTTCTGAATAGATTAGAACTGAGAACCTTACTCAAGAGTACCTTGGTTTTTTCTTTTATATTCTGGGCTGGGTTTAAAGTTGAAAAGAAATTTCCAAAATTTCGAGGATTCAAAAGACGAGCGCGTCTTGAGGGTAAAGTGTTTTCTTCCATAATTATTATTAAGTAAAAAAAAGCCCCTTTTACGGGGCAGGCTGCTCTTGGTAGCTCGGACTATAACAAAAGGAGAATCCCTTGTCAATACCCAACAAGTTTTACTTTTCAAGATAAACTGTTATTTCTGTTTTTGAATCGGAATTTTTTTTGGAAATCTCCACATTGACTTTGAGCAAACTGTTTGCTCCTGCTAATTTATTTAAGATATTTCTGTTTGAGGAAGTCTGGACGAAAGATTTAGCCTTCATGTTTAAACTTGTTATTTTTTCTTTATACCAGTCTGTTATCCTAGATGAATCATCAAAACTCTGAAGACTAAGCTTATCCTCTGTTTGAAAAGAGACCGCGGATCCCGGATATATAAAAGATCCTACACTATACATAGTATTGTTGGCAGAACTTACGGGAGATGGAGTACTTTGAACTGTTGAATTATTTTTTGTCTGGTTAACAACAGTTGAAGTAGGCGTTAATGTCGGCGATGGGTAAGAGGTTGGGTTAGGAGTTGTCTGTTTTTTAACTTCCTCTGATTTATTAAAAAATGATTCCTGAGAGAAAGTAGCCAGTGCCAAAATAACAATAAGTATTATAAGAAGATTTAGGTTTTTCATGTTGCGTATACTATTATATATGTCCTGTCAAGGAAATATGAATTGAATACTGGACTGATTGGTAGTATAATCTCAAACCACAGTTTAAAATGAAAAATTTAATAAGCTTTGTTATTTACCTATCTGTTTTCTTATCGTCTTTTTATTTACCTACTGACCCCGATCTTGGATGGCATTTGAAATATGGGGAATACTTTTTCAAAACAGGAAGGGTCCTCAGAGAAAATATATTTTCATCAATGATGCCCGATTATAAATGGGTAAACCATTCATGGGCATCTGATCTTTTGGTTTACTTTTCTTTTAACAAGCTGGGATTTTTTGGGGTAAGTTTACTTGGAGCACTTGTTGTAACGCTAACTTTTATTTTTCTTACTAAAGCTTTCAAACTTTCTTTTTGGGACAAGGTAATTCTTGTTCCTATTGTTCTGTATTTAGTTAGTAATGTAAATGCGGTATCTTTCAGAACGCAACTGATTTCATATTTTTTTACCGGAGTACTTTTCTACATTATCTTTCTTTATAACAAAAATCCTAAAAATCTCTTGTGGGCAATACCTCTTTTCTTAATTTGGGCGAACTTTCATGGAGGCTTTATTATGGGAATAATACTTCTTGTCGGTTATCTTACAATAAAAAAGACTATTGAGGCTAAGGGTAATTTTAATATTAAATTTTTGCTTAGATTGGTTAAATTTGAAATACTTGTCCTTTTAGGAATTGTACTGGCGTCGCTACTTAATCCTTTTGGATACGGAGTTTACCTTGAGTCTTTAAATCATTTTGGAAATCCATGGCTTAAGTATGTTTCCGAATGGTCTCCTTTTTCCGATCAATCCTCCCAGTGGTGGAATCTTATAATTTTTATGATTTTATATATGGTCGGCGTTGCGATTCTTTTCTTAACAGGGAAATTAAATGAAAAACTTCCGATTGCTCTTTTGATACTTCCTTTTATCGCCTTGTCATTTTATGAACGAAGATATGCTTGGTCAATGTACTATATTTCTTTTCCTGTTCTTTTGGGAATTTCTGATTTTTTCAAACCAAATTCAAAATCAAATCAAATTATTGCTGCCGGTATAATTTCTATCATTACTTTAGTCTTTATTCTAAGCTCTAAAGTTCCCTTTGAAAGATATCTGACCATGAACTGGAAAGAATTTTGTTTGGCTGCGGCAAACCAGTGCTCCTTTGGAACGCTTGAATTTATTTCGGAAAATCAACTTTCAAGCAATTTATCTACTCCCTATAGCTGGGGTGGCTGGATGATTTGGAACTTTCCTGATGTTAAACCGAGTATAGATGGCAGAATGCACCTCTGGGAAGACGATAAGGGCTACAGTGCTTTTGAAGAATACTACACCAATGTTCAGAACTGGGAAAGCATTGATAAATCTAAATATGACAGGGTCCTAGTCCTCAGATCAAAACCTATGTACGGAAGGCTTATTAAACTAACAAAAGAAGGAAAATGGAGATTGGTATATGGAGATAATGTTTCGGCAGTATTTGTAAGAAGATAGCTATCCGATCCAATACCAGTTGATAAAAAATAGGGAAACTATAAATAGTCCTGCAATAAATACAGCGAAAACCGCCTGATAGACAGGTCCTTTTAAAACCATTGATAAATATAAAAAAAGAGGAAAAGAAACCGTTTGATGTCGTGTGAAGGACATAAGATCGGAAAACATAAGAGGTGTTAACCAAAGGGAAAAAGATACAAGCCATAACTTCAAGGGAATTTTTTTTCTTCCCAGTAAAAGAAGCTGCAATGTTATTAAAACAACCAGTGCATCGATTTTAGAGTTATGAAACAAATGTAATGGTAGCTTTAAGAAAGAAAGAATAGATAGAAAATTGTGGAGTAGTCTTAGAAGAGGAAATTCATTTGGAACCCAACTATCTCTTATTTCAATAAGATATGACAAGCTTCCTGTCTGAAAATAAATATAAATTAGAAAAACGATAAAAGGAGTAAAAGCAAAAACGGATTTTAAAATAATCTCCTTAATTTGGTAGAAATTCTTTTTACCTTTTAAAAATTTTGTTAAATAGTAGAAGAAAACCAAATTCAGTAATATTCCATTACCCTTCGTAATATTTAGAAGCCCCAATAATAACGATGATAAAAAATATCTATTCAGAACCAGAAAGTAAGAAAACCAAGTGATAATTAAAAGAAGCATTCCTTCCGTAAAGTAACTTCTGTAGAAAATGCTGAATGGGAAAAAGAATAAAAGAAAAATGGTTTTTATTGCCAGTTCCTCTGAGAATAATTTCTTGATTACGAAAAAAAGACTAAAAAAATTTAAGATAAGTAAAATATTTGTTAATACGAACGCGCTTAGCTCTATGTTTTTTAAAATGATGTTGAATACAGATATGGCAAGCGGATAAAAGGGAAAAAATGCATAGGAAAGTCCACTAAGAACTGTTTTATTCTCGGTATCAATTATTGAGGACTTTCTAGGATACCCTACGTCCGCGATTCCTAAATACCACTGAGAGTCGTATTGCCCTAATGCATTTATAAACTTGAATTTTTTTAGTATAACCCGACTATCTTGGATATAATGATGGGCATTATTAATATAATTATTGTTATTAAAAGGTACTTTGCTGTTAAATAGGAAAATAAATAAATATAGAGCTAAATTTAAGAAAACGAAAGCCATGAGGGATAAAATAAAATTTTTACTTTTCATTTCGCTTAGGATAAATCTCATATGTTACTGTTATTGAACCGTGACGCTTTTGACAAGAGGCATCCGTTAGAGACTAAACTTTTAAAGTCCTTCTTTCTTATGTCTTCTTCTGAGGAACCAAAAGAGGAAAATAGCAAAAATAATTACAAGTGCTGTTGCTGTCATTTTTTTCCATCCAAAACCTTTGTTTATTGTAATTAACGGTTTTTCTTCGGGCGCATTCTTTTCTTCTCCTAAAACTCCCTGGGTTGGCACCGGAGAAAGCTGCGCTTCAGGAGTTGTCTCTCCCAAAACTTCAGGCGCAAATCCGGTCGCAAGGGGCGAAATTAAAGCTCCCAAGACTTGGGGCACTCCGACAACATTTCCTGAACAATCTTTAGATCCGCAACCCAAACCGTCCGATTGGCCATCTCCTCCGCCGCCTCCGCTAGTAGTAGCAGGACTGGTAGTCGTAACGCTCTTCTCATCGCCGACTGCTTCAGGCGATCCATGGGAAACTGTTCTGTAAAAGTAAGTAGTTCCTGAGGTAAGTCCCGAAATATCAACCGAGTGAGAAGTAACCTTGGGATCGGCGTCTTCCTCGTCGGTTGAGTTGGCATATCCGTAATTTGGCGCTCCACCAAGTGATGGATGCGAAACAGAATCATATAGAACTCTTGAAGTAGCAGGGTCATCTGTAATCCAGGTTATTGTGACTGATGTATCCGTCACAGAGCCTGATGTTTCATCGGATATCACCGGCGCAATGCCATACTCGGCCGTCAAGACGTCGCTGGGATTACCGGCGTTATCATAGGCAATTGCCTTAAGAGTCGTATCAACACCAATAGCAATTGGATCTGTGTATGGGGTTGATGAATTATCAGGTGTTGATCCGTCTGTCGTGTAATAGATTCCTTCTAATCCTGTTCCACCGTCATCGTTGCTGGTTAGTGTTACTGATTGGTCGCTAAAGTAGTCGCCAGCTGCCGGATCGGCAACAGGTATTAATGGGGGTGCCCCATCTGAGGTGGACCATTCTCCGTCTTCTAGTTCATTGCCGACCGCATCGTGAGTGCTTCTCGGGTCCAGGTCCCCACCACCTGAAGGAGTATAGGTAACAGTTGGAGTCGCTCCCGTATCAAAAGACTCCCCTTCGCTGAAGGTTAAAAGCAGTATGTTGTCATTCTCGCCTTCGCCTGTACCAATTGCCTCACCGCTGTAGGGATCGTCGACATCCCAGCCGTCAGGATTACCGGGATCTAACCTTGAATCGTCAATGTTTTCGGAGAAGGTTAGTTTGATAGCATCAATCTTGCCATTTCCATTTGTATCCTGAGTTTCGGCTGATTCCAGCGTCGGTGCGGTTGTATCGACTGTAAAGGGCGCCGAATTAGAACCGAAATTGCCAGCCGCATCAAAGGCACCGACATAAAGTGTATGTTCCCCTTCACCGGGATAATCCATACCATTGGTAAACTCTGGCCCAAATAGGGTTTCGGCTAAAGAGTCGAAAAAGCCGTCGAGCGCCTCCAAGGGCTTGGCAAAGATAAAGTCTGGGTCGTCAACCGAAAAGATTGCCGAAACTATATTGGAAATGGCATCTACAGCATCTGCCAGAATCTGCGGCGGATGATTGGTTGGATCGGGTGATGCCGAAGGAGTGGAGACAAGCGGCGCGCTCACATCATAAGTGACGTACTCAACAACCGGGCTGTTTTCGGTGTTACCAGCCATGTCTGTCGCCTCAGCTTTAATGTCAAATGTTCCTTCGGTATCCGGAGTCCAGTTAAAAGACCACTCAAATGGATCGTTGTTCTGTTGAGAATCTGGAATTTCAATCCAGGGATTTTCTTCCTCCCCGGAAGTTCGGTAATAAAAATTGACATAATCAACGGTTGTAGCTGGTTCGTCTGTTGAGCTTCCGGAAATTTCAATTGGGATGTTCCAGAAACTTCCTTCTTCGGGAGAGTCAATTGTCGAAACTGGCGGGGTCGTGTCCGCTGTGTAATAAACCCGAACCGGAATCCAGTCAAGGAAAAAGTCGCGGCCGGCATTGGTCGAGTTCATCGTTGCCCGGACACGGAAATTTTCATTAGTGAACTCGTCCGCTGTCCATTCTCTATCCCAAGTATCTGCGGCACCTCCCAAAGAAGCCACGTGTTCCTTATTGGTTTCGGTAATGTCAGATTTTGCGCCAGTCCAATCGTCTCCACCGTTCCAAGACAGTTCAACATCCAAACTATTCTCCCCGCCTGTGGCGTCCAGACGCCAATCGGTCCTGACCTCAATGCCTCTAATTGTAGAGCCATCCGGAATCTCAAAGGGATTATAGTTATAGAAAATATGACTTTCGCCCGCTGCATTATTGGTGTGACTCGCTACAGAGCCTCCATCATCAAACGCACCTTCAGGATTATTTTCAAGGCCGTTACCACCGCTGGCTTCCTCTGCAATTGGGGATTTGTAATCGGTAGGCTGGTCGGAAGGCGCCGCAAAATCAACTATCAGCTGTGGACGTCTCAGCTCATTTCCCTGATCGCTTGATCTAAATTTACCTAATTTAGCAGTACCTGAATCCTCCGCTGAATCCCGAATTGCCCAGCCGTAATTTGCTAATTCATCGTTGACAAAAGCTTGGACATCGCCTGTGACATCCCACTGGCGCCAGACATTGTTTGAAGTACCGGTTGAAGTGGTGTCTGTGGCCGCGCCTGTATCAGCCGGCTGACTATTCCAGGCTAAGGTATCCTCATCCCATCCCTCAACGACTAGGCGGGCTTCATAATCTCTCGATGATGGAGGGGCATCGAACATAAACAGCCGCAAAGTCGCCTTGGTGATTTCAGAGCCGGCAGGAATCGCTGAAGTGTCAAATTTCACGAATGTCCGCTTGTTCTCATCTGTTTTACTTCTAACATGCAGCTCATCGCCGCCGCCCTTATTGGCATCGGCATTATTCTGTTCAGCCCAAGTGTCATCAATTGCCACAAGAACACCGTTTGCAATATCATCAGTGGCATCGACGGCGTTGTCGCCGTTGACATCGTTAACCAAAACGAAAACGGTGAAATGAGTAAGTCCTTTGATCGTTATGGTGTCAGTTGCAACTTCTTTTGGCTCGCCTAGCGTTTGGGCATTGCCAAGATCTTCTGTCGACTCGGCACTCTTTACAACTACCTCATCCTTATTAACATTGGCAGGTACAGGCAAAGTCAGATTATACGCAAATGTGCCGTCTGCCATCGGCGAAGTGAATTCGTAAGCCGTGTCGGAAACTGCCGAAAGCTCTTCCTGTTGTTCGCTAGATAACTTGACTTCACTGACAATCAGTTTGTCCGAGGGGTCGGGTAATTTAGTAAAAGTAATTTTTACCTTATCGTTTTGAGGAGCACTATAAGTCTGGCCTAAGACTACATTATTTATAGTAGTCGCCTTGCCGTCATCTGCTGTTTGCCATACTGCTGGAGCCAGTTGGGCGCTTACTGCTGACTCCGGAGAATTCTCAATTGCACTTGGGGGAGAAAGATTATCAACTGTTGCCGGAGTTGGTGAGATAGCATCTTCAGAAATATCTGATGGAGGCTGCGAAACTTCCTCTTTGGGCATTACCAAAACTTCCGGAGTTGCAACAGTAGAATCTTGTGCTGGTATTGGTGTTATATCCGAGGATGTAGGGCTTGCCGTCGGAGCTTCGGTAAGGACTGGACTATCCTGTACAACAGTTGGGACAGGAGATACTTCATCCTCAGCGAAAGCTTTCGGAGAAACAAAAAAATTAGCTCCTGTCGATTGGATTATAATCGACAAAAGAGTAACTCCTACTAAAAATTTTTTGATTTTGGACTGCATATTAGGGCTATTTTAAACTTATAGCCTTTCCTTTGCTCGGTATAGTACTATAAGATAAATAAAAAGTCAATAGGTAATACTATTGCTTAAGAAATCAAAATTTATTTAACAGTAACGCTTTTGGCGAGATTGCGGGGTTTGTCCGGATCCTCAACTCCGCGTTCAAGCGCAAGAAAATAGGCAAGAAGCTGAGCAACTACAATCTGGGAAATCATTGTTGCCTCACCCAAGTCCCCTGTTGAAAGAAATTCCTCAAAAACCTCGTTGTTCCTAGGCCCTATTCCTATAATATACCCTCCCCTTGCTTTTACTTCCTGTGCGTTTGAAATTATCTCATCGTATGTTTCATCATTTGGCGCAAAAACCATACATGGTGTTTTCTTATCAATAAGAGCGATTACTCCGTGCTTTAACTCTCCTGCGGCAAATCCTTCTGCATGAATATAGGTAGCCTCCTTAATCTTCAAAGTTGCCTCAAGAGCAGTCGCATATGAAAGACCTCTTCCAATTACGTAAATATGCTCGTGGTCTTTTAACTTTCTGGCAATTTTTTTTATCTTGCCCACATATTCATCCTTTAGAATTTCTCCTACATTCCTAGACGATTTCAAGATTAGGGTCCGACCCTCTCTTAATTTATTTACTAGAGAATAGGCAATAAGCATCATGGTAGCTATCATTGCTGTTAAACTTTTGGTGGCAACTACTGCTTTTTCTGGACCGGCATTAAGAAGTATTTTGTAATCCGAAATTCTATACAAAGTTGATCCGAGGACGTTTACAATTCCGATAATCTTAGCTCCTTTTTTCTTTGCGCGAGTAACAGGTTCAATAACATCAACAGATTCCCCGCTCTGGGAAATCGGTATTACAAGTGTTCCTTTTTCAATATAGTCCTCAAGATAATTAAATTCCGAACCTATAGCAAAATTTACATGTTTTTTGGCAATCTTTGAAAAGAGATAAGTCCCTGCAAGTGCTGAATAAGAGGCAGACCCGCATGCTATGAAAAACGTTCCAAAAGCATTTCTCACCAAATCTGAAATCTTTTTTATTTGGCTTGAGTTTGTAGCAATACCTTCTAAAACTTTTGGCTGTTCGTATATTTCTTTAAGAAAAAAGTGTTTAAACTTTCCTTTTTCTGCATCCTCAAATTTCCATGTTAAATTGCTAACTTTTGGTCTTATCTCTGAACCATTTGGCAAAATAATTAACTTAATTTTCTGTCCTAAAATTGCCATTTGATTGTCTTCAAGAAAAATAACTTTACGGGTATGTTTTACAATTCCCGTTGCGTCTGAGGATACATATAGTCCATCTTTACTGACTCCGATTACAAGAGGGGAACCGTTTTTGGCGGCAATAATCTCGCTTGATTTTGCGTTTGCGACAACTATTGCATTTAATCCCTTGAGTTTATTAAAAGCATCACGAACAGAAGATGCAAATCCCCGCCTTTTTAAAAATTCTTCTATCAAATGTGGAATCACTTCTGTATCTGTATCCGATACAAACCGGTGACCCTTCTTTATAAGATCATCCTTCAGCTCTTGAAAATTCTCAACAATTCCGTTGTGAACAACCGCAATACTTTTTGTACAATCTAAATGAGGGTGAGCGTTTATATCAGTAACTCCTCCGTGAGTTGCCCAACGGGTATGACCGATAGATAGCTCAGAGCTAAGAGTTGAGAGCTGAGAGTTGAGAGTTACATCGCCAATCTTTCCAACATGTTTCTCGATAATAAATTTCGAATTTCTAATTTCTAATTTCGAAATTGGCTTTGCCCCTATCCCCCAACTATCATATCCTCTGTATTCCAGAAGCTTTAGACCCTGAAGAACTAACTTAGGAGCATTAGTTTTTTTACCGACGTAACCAAAAATACCACACATAGATTAGAATATAAGACTTAAGATATAAGACTTAGGACTTAAGAATTAAGTATAATTGGGATAATTTCTTTTAAATTCTCCACTTCTGTATCCGGCTTAAACTCTGGGATTGGTTTTTGATTTTTTGCATACATACCTCGCTTCACCCAAATTGCAAAAAGGGAAGGAGAAATAGTTTTTGCCAAATGTAATATTGACAGTTTATCATCAATAAGAAAGACTTTCTTGTCTTTATATTTTCGTAAAACTTTTTTTAATATTTTTTCTTTTTTTTCGGTAATATGCATATGGGCTTTAAGAAAATGCTTTTGAATATCTGTTCTAAAAAGTTTGTTTTTTTGAAATTCTAAATCTCCTTCCGAGAATATACCTAAAATCCCGACTTTTCCAAGCTCTTTCAAAACATTATTTACTTCATCATAAACAGAATGTTTTTTAAGATCGGTTTGTTTAAAAACATCAGTATTAAATAACGTGTAATCAATATCAAAGAGAATAATTTTTTGATATTTCATATTTCGGTTGGTTCGACTATGCTCACCACAAGTTCACTCAATATGATCCTGAGCCTGCCGAATGGGTCATTTCTTCTCAATCACTTCCTGAAACTTTGTGTAATACTTTGTAGAATCCGGGACATTCTTTAAGACGACGGTCGATGGCCCAATAAGAGAATTATTTCCAATAATTACTCCAGGCATTGTTGAGGATTTAATGCCTATCCTTCCGTTGTTTCCTGTAATTACTCCCAAACGCCTAAGTCCAGTTTTGACTTCTTCCTCATTTACCTTTACCTTGATTTTGCCTCTATCGAGTCTTACATTTGCTGTTGAGAAATCCGCCCCAATCCTGCAATTTTGCCCCACAATGGAGTCGCCAATGTAACCTGAATGGGTTTTTGTTCCCGACATAATAAGGCTATTTTTAATCTCCATATTTGCTCCTATTACACAGTTCTCTTCAATATCTGTTCCACCTCTCAAAACTACATTATTCCCGATTATTGAATTTCTCCCTATGAAGCAGGGTCCTTTGATTTTGGCTCCCTCCATTACAATCGCACCGTCTTCTATGACTGCGTTTCCTGCAATTTCTGCGCTTTCTGCAATCTTAGCGCTCCTTTTTATGGATTTTTTTGCAATTTTAAAAAGAGCATTTTTCATCTCAAGCAAATCCCAGGAGTATTTTAAGGAGGGGACCTCGTTTTGAGTTTCTACAAAGCTAACAAGAAAATCACCGCACAACCTGTCTATCGCCTTCTCAAGTCTATAGTGATCTCTCCCGGTTTCCTTAAGAATCTTCAGAAAATCTTTTGAGAAAAGATATATTCCTATTAGCCTTAAACTTGATGGTTCTTTACCTTTTTGGGGTTTTTCAACAAGACCCAAAACCCTGTCTTTTTCTACTTTTAACACTCCGTATTTTTCTAAATTGTCTTGTTTTCTTGCAAGAAGAACAGCTTTTGTTTCTTCTGTTTTTTTTCTGCCCATCAAATTTTTATAATCAGAAAAGTCAATTCTTGAAGCGTTAAGAAGAAAAAAATCTCCTTTTATGAGCTTCTCACAAAGAAGAAGCCCGTCACCTGCTCCGGAAGGCTTATCCTGTACTGCATATTGAATATTAACTCCGAAATTTTTTCCATTTCCAAAGATTCTTTTTATCTCAGAATCCCCGGAAACAACTAGAATGACTTCTTTTATTCCTGAGCTCCTTACGGACTCTAATGTATGGAGAACAATGGGTTTTCCAAAAATTTTTATTAAAGATTTGTGATGATATTGCGTATACGGATAAAACCGGCTTGAAATTCCCGCCGCAAGTATTACTGCCTGCATATTAGTCCTTCACCCTTCTTATATCAGCGCCTAACAAATTTAGTCTTTTTTCAAATTGCTCATAACCTCTATCAAGATGCTCAACTCCAAATATTATACTTTTCCCTCTTGCTGCCAAAGATGCTAAAACCAGCGTTGCTCCTGCTCTAAGGTCTGAAATATTTATTGCAGCATTATGAAGTTTTATTGGGCCTATTATTTTTGCAGCATGTTTATATTCAGGCCTATTATCTTCATAGTTAAAGTTATAAAATTTTTCAGGATTTTTTACTTTGGGGTTAAAAAGCTCAATTTTAGAACCCATCTTTTGAAGTTCTTGAATATAGGAGAATCTGTTCTCGTAGACTGTTTCGTGAATAATGGATGTCCCTTCAGTCTGGGTCATAAGAATAAGCCACGGTCCCTGCCAATCAGTCATAAAACCTGGATAGAAAGACGTAGTAATATTGGTAGGCTTTAACCGATTTTTATAAAAAAACCTTATTCCGTTTTTTTGTATTTCTATTCCTCCCCCTGCTTTCAAAAGCATTTTTAAAAACTCATCAAGACCTCTTGTGGTAATATCTTTTATTTTAACATCCCCCTTGGTAATTATTGCCGCAACAGCAAGGGTAACTGTCTCATTTCTGTCAGGCGGAATAGCAAATTTAACTCCGTGAAGCTTCTTAACTCCGTTTATTACAATCTCCCTTTTTGAAACTCTTTTTATCGAAGCTCCCATTTTGTTAAGAAGGTTTATAAGATCATCTATTTCAGGTTCTTCCGCAGCATTCTTAAGAACTGTTTTTCCTTTTACCAAAACTGAGGAAAGCATTAATGTTTCCGTACCGGTGTGGGTATTCTTGTCAAACTTATAAACTATCGGCCGGAGTTTATTTTTTACTCTAAAATAGAAATACCCATCGTCGCTATCATAAACTGCATTTGTTCCCATTTTTTCAATTCCTTTAATAATTCTATCTATTGGTCTTGCTCCGATTCTGCAGCCTCCTGGATTTGGAATTTCTGCTTTTCCAACTCTTGAAAGAAGAGGAGCCATAAATAGAAAAGAGGTGCGAACAAGGACAGCTTTATCCAAAAGAACCCTGGTCTTTTTTATTTTATCTACCTTTATAATTACCCTGTGATCTTCGATTTTTACTTTTCCCCCAAGATCTTTAATAATATCAGCCATAACATAAAGATCTGAAATAAGAGGTATATTTTCTATTACGACCTCCTCATCTGTAAGACAGGCAGCAACAAAAGCCTTAAGAGCCATATTTTTAGAGCCTGACACTTTTATTTCGCCTTTTAATGTTTTTCCTCCTGTCACAATAAATTGCTCCATATGGTTTCTAGTCTTTAGTCTTTAGTCTTTAGTCTTTAGTCTTTAGTCTTTCGCTTATTTTATACACGTCTCCTGCTCCCATCGTAATAACAATAAACCTCTCATCAAACTCTTTTTTATCGATATATTCTACCACAGAAGAAAGTTTAGGAAAAAAGAGAACATTGTTATGAATAAGGCTGATTTTTTTAGAAAGCAAATCTGAGGAAATAGTTTTGTCAGGTTCTTCCCGGGAAGAAGGATATATATCAGTAAGTACAACATAATCAGCATCTGAAAAAGAACTGACAAATTCTGAAAAAAACGTTTTGGTTCGGGAATAAGTATGAGGCTGAAATATGCATACGATTCTTTTTCCCGGGTAACTCTGCCGCAGGGCCTTTAGGGTTTTTCTTATTTCTGTAGGATGATGGGCATAATCATCAAATAAAAGAGCGCCGGATTCCAATCTTCCCATAAACTCAAACCTCCTTTTTGACCCTTTATAGCTGCTAATTGCCTTTTTGATTTTTTCTGAAGAAAAACCAAGCTCAATACAGGAAGCTACAGCTCCTAATCCATTTAAGGCATTAAATTCTCCCATAACTTTAAGAGAAAATTCCCCCAGAGAGGTTCCCTTAAAACTTGCCCAAAAATAAACTTCTTTTTCCCGTACATGTACCTTATCAATAACATAATCGTTTAAAGGGGAGAAGCCATAAGTAACCTTGTTTCCTGAAAATTCCTGAATAAGTTTTTTGTTTTGTGGGTCATCTCTAGATAAAACAAGCACTCGGTCTTTAGGAAGCTGGTCTGCAAAGGCCAAAAAATTATTTCTCAATTGATTCTGATCTTTATAAATATCAGGGTGGTCAAATTCTATGTTTGTAAAAACTGCAAGCTGAGGGTGCTGCCATAAAAACTTGGGAGTTTGATCAAACTCAGGATCAGTAGCATATTCATCTGCCTCTGAAACAAAAAAATTTCCTTTTCCAAAATGACCAGGAAGCCCAAGAGAAGGAATACTGCCTGTACCTATAATATATGAGGGATCGGCTGAAAGTTCATTTAAAATTGTCGCAATCATTGCTGTAACCGTAGTCTTGCCGTGAGACCCGGCTACAGAAACTCCCAGAAACTTCCTTTCGAAAATCTCTCCCTTCATAAATTCTCCCACTGCCTGTCCCTGCGTCCATACTTCTATACCTTTTTTTCTCGCCTTTATAACTTCTGCATTCTTAAACCCTCCATGTGCTCCTGTTGCTATAACAAGATCAGGATCCTGAATATTTTTTTCGGAAAATCTCTCAAAAACCCGTATACCTGATTCCTCAAGAGCATCATCTGTTATAAAAACTTGCGGAATGTCCGATCCCGTAACTTCGAATCCTCCCTCTTTTGAGATTATCGCAAGGGGGGTCATACCAACTCCCTTAATTCCGACAAAATGGATTTTTTTAATTTTTTTCATCTAATCTTGCCTCTATGGCTTTTTTTACTGCTTTATATTCATCCCAAGGCTCTTCTCCGCGTCCATAGTTCATTGACTTCTCATGGGCCTTTCCGGTAATTATTACCAAATCTCCTTTCTTTGTCATTGCAATTGCTGTATTGATTGCCTCTTGTCTATCTGGAATTTTGATTAATGTTTTATTCTGTATTCTGTATTCTGAATTCTGAATTCCAGAAGTTATGTCATTCATAATGTTTTCAATGTTTTCCGATCGGGGATCTTCTGCGGTAACTATAACAATATCGCTAAGTCGACTTGAAATTTTACCCATCTTGGGTCTTTTCAATTTATCTCTTTCCCCTGCGCAGCCGAATACATGAATAATCCTTCCTCTTATCTGCCCCCTTAAATAACTTAAGACTTGTTTAAACGAGTTTGGTGTATGCGCAAAATCTATCATAACCCTAAAACCTTTGTTATATACAAGATCCTGTCTTCCCAGAGGCGGTTCAAAAGATTCAACAGCCCTTTTTATAAGACTGTCTTTTATCCCGAGTAATTTTGAAACTGTAACAGAGGCAAGTATGTTGTACCTGTTAAACTGACCTGCAATCTGGGACTCCATTTGAAAATTTTCCGGATTAACATCCGAGGCTTTTGACATTCCGTAAGTCACAGTCCTTCGAAATCCTGAAGCAGTTTTTTTAAGCTCCGATTTGACTAATGGGTAAGATTGATCATCTTTATTAACCACGGCATTTGTAGAATTTCTAAGAAGTTTAAGTTTTGCCAAAACATAATTCTCGTAGGTCTTGTGATAATCAAGATGTTCCCATGTTACATTTGTTATTACTCCGATATCAAAACTTATTCCAAAAACTCTGAATTGATCAAGAGAATGGGAAGTTACCTCCAAAACCAAGTATTTTTTCTTTCCTTTATTTTTCCCATTTGCCCTGCCTGCCGCCCGCCTGCTCGCCCCGGTTCGTCGAAGCGGGCCGGACGGGAAGGGCAGGCAGGCCATTTTAATAAATTTCTGAAGAGCAAAAGGAGAAGGAGTTGTAACATGGAAAGGAAGAGGGTAGTTTTTTCCGTTTATCGAAGCTCCCACAGAGGAAATCATAGAAACATCTTTCCCACTGGTTCTAAGAATATGATAAATCAGAGAAACCGTAGTTGTTTTCCCATCGGTTCCGGTTACTCCGATAGCAGTCAGGTTTCTTGAGGGAAAACCATACCGTATATTGGCCGCAATTGCCATAATAAGATGATACAAATTCTTTATTCTTTGCCACATAGGTTCGTATTATACCTTTTTTTTGTATTCTTATCTATTCACCGGAGGGAGAAATACCATAATACAGAAGAAGATCCCTTGCGATATCAAAAAAAACTGGAGCTGCTGTTTCGGATCCGTAAATAGAAGTCGTCGGTTTATCTAATATTACAATCAGTGCAAATTTTGGATTATCGGCGGGAGCAAAACCGATGAAAGATGCAATAGTTTTGTGGGGATCATAGTGTCCTTCAATAGGTATTGAGGCAGTTCCCGTTTTGCCCGCAATTCTATAACCTTTAAGTCTTGTCCAGGATGCCTCGCCTTTGTTAACTGCGTTGACTAATATTTCGGTCATAATCTTTGCTGTCTGTGAAGATACTGTTCTTCCCAGTGTCTTCAGAGGAATTTTTGCACCCTCACCATCGGGAGACTGAACTCTGGCAACCACATGCGGCTCCATTCTCACTCCCTTATTGGCAACTGCAGAGAAAGCGCCAAGAAGCTGAATTGCCGTAACACTAATCCCTTGACCAAAACCTTTAGTAGCAAGATCAACCGGATACCATAAATTTTCTTCAGGAAGAGGTTTTGAAACTTCTCCCTGAAGATCTATCCCGGTCGGTTCTCCAATTCCAAATTTTCCTAAATACTTTATCATATTATCTGTCCCAAGCCTTTGAGCTACATATACCATTCCGACATTATCAGAGTACCTTATTATATCAACCATATTGATATCCTCATGGTATTTGTTGTTCCATGTATGGATCTCATAGCCTCCAATAGAAACTGGCCCACCACATATAAGGCACTTCATTGAGGGTGTAACAAGTTTTAAATCTAAGGCCGAGGACATGACAACGGGCTTGAAGGTAGATCCAGGCTCGTACAAACTTGATATAAAAGGATTCTTATATAGTTCGGGTTCAAAATCCTTGTAATTATCTGGCGAATAAGATGGAAAAGAAGATATGGCAAGAATATTTCCGGTTGACGGTTCCATCACTCCTGCCATTCCGCCTGAAGCTCCGTAGAATTCAATTGCCTTCTTTAATTTTTCCTCAACTATAAACTGAATGGTTCTATTTATATTTAAGACAAGCGTGCTTCCTTTTGTATTCTCGGTATCTTTATTTACCCTAGAAAGAATAGGCCTTCCCAGAGCGTCAATCACCTCAACCGTTATTTCTTCCTTGCCGCGCAATAATCTGTCATAATATCCTTCGAGACCAAAATATCCTTGATCTTCTCCAGTCTCGGTTTTCCCTACAAAACCCAAAAGATGCGAAGACAACGAGGCCTCCGGATAATATCTTTCAAATCTTTTCTCAAATCCAAGCCCAGGAATTTTTAGCTTTTCAATTTCTCTTTTTTTCTCAGGATCAACGCCGCTCTTTAAAGGAACCCAGAATTTATCAAGAGATAGCTGCGAGCTCACCGAAGCGTGGGAAATTTGAAGTTTTGAAGATAAAATTTCTGAAATTTTTTCTCTGTCTTTTATTTCTTTTGGATTTGCATATACGAGGTAGGAAATTTTATTCGTTGCGACAGGGAAGCCGTCGGATGTTTTTATCTCTCCCCTTTCAGGTAAATTCTTAATCACACTTGCGTATTGAGATTTTCCAAGAAGAGAAAGTTCCTGACCTTTTACTGCCTGCCAGTAAAAAAGCCTTGCAATTATTGCAGCAAAAAACAGAATTACAATTAATAAAATCAGACGATATCTCCATATCATACATTCGATAAACTCAATATGATCCTGAGCTTACGTCGAAGGGTCATTGTTTAATTGCAAGGGGAATAGGCTTGTTAAAAGTGAAATTTCCTTTCCCTTCAACAAAACCCAAGAGCGAGGCTTGCGAGGAAATATAATTTAAAGAAGAAAGTTTAAGAAGTTCTTTCTTAAGTCTTGAGTTTTCCAATCGAACAGAATCAAGTTCAGTTTGAATTTTACCAAGCTTAAGCCCTGCAATTGAGAGATTATTTAAGACAGCAGTCCTTGTCACGATAAGCCCCATGACTGATAAAATTATTAACGCTATAAGAATTTGATGTTTTTTCATAGTTATAACCTTTCAAAAACTCTAAGCTTAGCACTTCTACTTCTTTTATTTTGTTTTACTTCTTCAAACGTAGGCAAAACAGGTTTTTTGGTTATTATTCTTCCCATATTTTTATTTTCAAAATCTTCAAAACTGTCTTTTACAATTCTGTCCTCCAAGGAATGAAAACTTATTACTTCAAGTCTTCCCCCTTTTTTTAAAAGTCTTAAGGTTTTGGGAAGAGCTCCCTTAAGATTGTTTAATTCATCATTTACAGCAATTCTTAAGGCCTGAAAAACTCTTTTGCCTATAAGCGCCCTCTTAAAGGCAGACAACCTCTGATTTTTGCCGGATAATTCCTCCAATGTCTTCATTAAATCATCGGTCGTCTCGATTCTCTTTATTCTACGGGCCCTGACAATACGACCAGAAACGACCCGAGCAAAACGCTCCTGACCCAATTTAGAAAATAATTCATAAAGTTCATTTTTTGATAAAACACTTATTAGATCTGCTGCTTTAACTGACAGGGATTTTCCCATCCTCATATCAAGCGGACCTTTTTTTTGATAACTAAAACCCCTTTGTGATTGATCTATCTGAAAACTTGAAACTCCAAGATCAAATATTATTCCCGAAACTTTGTCAAAATTATTTAAATGTGCAATTCTGTCAATGTCCTTAAAATTTCCGAGAACAGGTACTAATTTAAAATTAAAAATTTCAAATTTAAAATTTTCTTTGATAAACCGTATTGCTTCTTCATCTATATCTATTCCCAAAACTCTTCCGCCCAACTTGAGTATTTCCTTTGTATGCCCTCCTCCGCCAAGCGTCGCATCTATATACTTCTTTCCTTTTCCAACATTAAGAAACTCTAAGATCTCTTTTAAAAGAACAGGCGTATGGAATCGATTCATTGCCCTTACTCTTTCTTCCCTGCCTTGTCGGCAGGCAGGCCTGCCTTGCTCGACTCGCTGCGAAGTGGGCCCAAAGAATGGTCATCTTTTTCAATAAGTCTTTGTGATATTCTGTCAATATTCTTCTCAAGATTCTCTCTATATTCAATCCATCTCTTTTTATCCCAAATCTCAACGTATCGCGAAAGCCCTAGGAATATAATCTCGTCTTCAATTTTTGCAAATTCTCGTAGGTAAGAAGGTATAACAAACCTTCCTTTATTATCGAGCGCAACATTGCTTGCTCCTCCGAGGAGAAATCGCTGGGTTTCCCGTGTTTCCGACTGGATAAAGGGTTTACCCTCTGTTCCTTCCAGAAGCTGCTTCCAGTTTTTTTCCGATACGACAATGAGCGAGTTTTCATACCCTAAAGTTATAATTAGCTTGTCACCTAAGACTTCCCTAAATTTTTTAGGGAAGGCGATTCTGTTTTTTGCGCCGATTCTACCTTCGTATTGACCGATAAGCATATTCCTGCCCCCTTTGTTAATATTGATTTAGCTTGCACTGAGCAAAGCGAAGTGTCCCACTTTGTTCCACTTTTTCCCACTTTATTCCATTTTGAGACTTTTCCAAAGGTCTGTCAAGGGGTAAAATAACCAAAATAGTGTAGATTCACAGTCTAAAACACAATATATAGGAGGAACTTGGGGAAATTATACAGTTACTCTTCTAAAGCCTTCTCTACTTGATAAACCTTGCCGTCTATTTTCGTAACCTTAATAATTATTTTTATATCGCTTACATCCTCATCGTAATGACAAACATCAGAACAAGTACCAAGAACTATTTCTTTTTTAATAGATCTTCCTTTTGCCTCAACCATACCTATTACACCCCTTGGGATATCACCTTCAGAGGTGTAAGAAAGCTGATATTCAACTTCCTCTATGTCTTCAATTTTTGATATTTCCATTATCACCCTTCTGCCATCCTCCCCCATTGCAATAGAAAGGCCAATTTCATCAGAGGAAAGCTTGGGAATTTCCTGCTGTTCTCCTGCGGCAGTATTCTCGGGTTTTACTTGTTTTTTAGAAACAAGAAAAAAAATCCCGCCAAGAATGACAAGAACCAAAATTAAAGCTCCAATCACTATCTTTTTGTCTTTTAAAAAATCCATATTATTATTTATACAGATAATTAAGTGGGTGTCAACTGTCTTGCTGTATATATTAAATCTTTTTGCTCTCCCATTCCATCTATAGGGTGTTCTCTAGCCAGACAATTTATGCAGAATTCATTTCTTTTTCCGCCTATAGCTCTTATTAATCCCTCAAGGCTTAAGAAATGAATACTATTAGCCCCTATCTCAGTTGCCATTTCTTCATCAGGTTTCACGTCATAATCCTGTCCGCCATTCTTTCTTAGGGCTTTAAGCTCCATTAGGGTTGCTATATCTACTCCCAAGTCGCATACGTTGATAAATTTAGGGGATGCAGAAACAACATAAACTTCTAAGGCGCCTCTTTCCAAAAGACTCTTTACAAGTTTTTCTGTCGTTTTTCCTCGAATAACAGAATCGTCAACAATTACAAGCCTTTTCCCGACCACATCATCGGATATCGTGAATTTTAACTCTAAAGTTTTATCTCTCCTGTGACTTGAGTCACTTATAAAGGACCTTCCTGGTCTGTAACGGTCTTTTTTAATTAAATTATCCGTAGTTCTTCCAAGCGCCCTTGCGTATCCCTCTGCTATCTCTATTCCTGAATCGGGGACACCTATGATTACATAGTCCGGAGGAAATTGGATCTCGGAAGCCAATTCTTCGCCCATTCTTTCACGTATTGACCTCACCTGTCTTTCTCCTTCAAGTGAATAGGGGTGTTTAAGATAAATTGGCTCCACTAAACAACGAGCAGTATTAGTTTGGGGAAAAATTTGATCAACGGAAATCTCTCCGTTTCTTCTTATATGAACCAATTGACCAGCTCCTACTTCTTTTTTTTCTTCTACCCCTGCTATGTATTCCAGTCCTCTGCTTTCAGAAACCAAAACCGCTACGCTTTGTGTTCTTGCCAAAACTAAAGGACGAATTCCAAGCGGATCTTTAACTCCAAACAAATCGCCATCATCTGTTGCAATAACAAATGAGTAGGCCCCTACCACTCCGTTTAATCCATTAATAACTTTTTCCCGCCATGAGTCACCATCTGCGAAAAGTATTCTCCAGGCGACTATTTCGCTGTCGGTGTCTGATTGAAAAGGAATACCGGGTGGCAACTCACTTCTTAAACTCTCTAAATATCTTTCCGGGATATTACCGTTATGAGCAAGTGCTAAAGAATTTCTATCGTGACTTACTACGTAGGGCTGAAGACATCTTCTTTTCCTATCAGGGTCTTCGTCTTTTCTTCCGGATGTTGCATATCTATTATGACCAATCGCAACTGAACCAGAAATTTCATGCTCTTCTAGCTTTCCGTCGGGAAAAGCTCCCTCTAGAACCAAACCCAGGCCTTTGAAGACCCTGAAGGTACCTGAATATCCGTCATACGCAGCAATTCCTGAACCATCTTCACCGCGATTTTGCTGAGCATGTAAGGCAAATCTTACTAGAGAAGCTACATCCTGAAAGTCAGAAGATCTTATTCCAACAACAGCACAATGATCTCGAGGTTTATCTAGTTCTTTAGATTCGGAGTGATTAATTACTTTCTCGTGCATCCGTTATTCCTGCCGTATAAAGGATGATAATTTATCTATTCTTACCCTTTCCTGTTTCATTGTGTCTCGGTCTCTTACCGTAACTGTCTGGTCTTCAAGGCTTTGAAAATCAACTGTTACGCAATAAGGTGTTCCGATTTCGTCCTGGTAAAAATATCTCTTTCCTATATTGCCTCTATCATCAAAGGCAATACTTCCAAACTCGCTCTTTAAGTTATCATAAATATTTCTTGCAAGTTTTACAAGGTCCATTTTGTTGGCAAGAAGCGGAAATACGGCAGCTTTTATTGGGGACAATTTAGGATGAAGTTTCAAAACTACCCGATTACCTCCTTCACTATAAGCATCTATAAGAAAAGCCAGCATCATACGTCCTACCCCCACAGATGGCTCAATGACATATGGCACATATCTTTTCTTTTTATCATCGTCAAAATAGGAAAGATCACGGCCGGAATATTTACTTTGTTGTTTCAAATCGTAATCTCCTCGATTAGCTACTCCTTCAAGCTCCCCAAAATCCTCTGCTATAAATGGCCAGTTGTACCAGATCTCAGTTGTTCCTTTGGAATAATGAGCTATGTCTTCTTTTGGTAAATCAACAAGTTTAATATTTTCTTTTTTAATTCCTAAATCCAAATACCATTTAAGTCTTTCTTGCCTCCAGTAATCAAACCATTTCTTCGAGGTATCCGGTTCTACGAAGTACTCAAGTTCCATCATCTCAAACTCCCGGACCCTGAAAAGAAAATTTCCCGTAGTAATTTCATTCCTGAATCCCTTACCAATTTGCGCTATTCCAAATGGGATTTTTACGCGCGTTGTAGAAAGAACATTTTCAAAATTAATAAAAATCCCCTGCGCAGTTTCAGGTCTTAAGTAGGTTTTATTTTCTTCATTATCAAGGGGCCCCACGAAGGTTTTAAACATTAGATTAAACTTTTTTACATCTGTCCAAGCAACTTGCCTTGAGCCCGTCGAAGGGTGTGTCTTGGCATGCTCTTCGATTTCTTTCTTAAGATCTGCTTTGAATCTTTCGTGGCAAATTTTGCACTCAATAAGAGGATCTGTAAAAGAAGCTATATGGCCGGATGCCTCCCAGACTCTTCGATGAGAAAGAATTGAGGAGTCTAAGCCTACTACGTCATCGCGGGACAAAACCACAGAGTTCCACCACTCCCTTTTTATATTATTTGCAAGTAAGACTCCCAAAGGTCCGAGATCCCAAACTCCGTTTAGCCCTCCATAAATTTCAGAATTCTGAAAAACAAAACCCCGCCTCTTACACAAAGCAACTATTTTCTCCATAAGATTCAGACCATTTTCTTGTTTCATTCTCTAAAATTAAAAAGCGACGGGGGCCACAACCTTCCTACTGACAGGCAAGTCTTTTCCATCGCGTCTGACGCGACCATTAAATTCTCCGCCACAATTGTATGATAGCAAAAAAGGGATATAAAGTGAATTGAGAATTATTTTCCGCTTTGAGGATCGCGCCGCATACTTCTTCTTATTATCCATGCAAGTTCACGTGGTACTATATTGACAGAAGAATACATTCTTCTCATACCATTCCAATGATCATGTCTTGCTCTATGCCCACCTTTGTCAGAGTAGTGATTTTCTACTTCTCCTTGTCTTAGTAATCTAAAGCGTTCTTGCACCTAATCTTAGGTTAACAAACTAAAGTAAATCAGTCAATAACTCAAACTTGACTTTTGAGGAGTTATTTTGATATGTTTGGTAATATATAGGTATGTCAAACAGAATCAACTTTTACGCGAGGGCTCTTCAAGCAGTCTATGTCTTTTTATTTATCATATTCCTGTTAAACGCTTTTACCGTGGACGTTCTCTTTGCTCCTCCTGCTTTGGCAATTTTAAGGGTTCCAAGCAATATAAGAGGGATAGGAGAGATAATAAATGCTCCGTGGATGCAAAGCCTTCGAGTCTACCATGTATTTCTTTTAATTATAGCTGTTCTTGGATCCTTAAACCTGATAGGTCTTACAAGACTTGAATCAAGAATCTGGAAAGGAGTTCTAAGATTCTCCTCTTTTCTTGGAATTTTGATTCTATGGTCTTTGATTTTATTTTTCTTTCTCCCCTTTTTAATACAAGGAAACTACAGTCCCGTCTACCTTAAAACATCTATCATTTATTTGGGTATAACTTTCATAATTTTCCTCGTTAATCTCGCAACATTTACCGTAGCCATTCAGGGACGAAATTAACTTATAAGAAGAGGGAGAATATCCTTAGTCCGCATTTTCTTTTCTATAATATTTTCTATAAAATTCTGTCTGTTGGAAAGAGCAAAAGATTCTGGAATAAAACCTAAGAAGCTTAAGATATTTTCTTCAAACTCATCTACAATTTTCTCTTCTTCTTCCAAACTTCCTTCAAGTTTTTCAAAGATTTCTTGTGTCAGATAAAAAATCTTTCTGTTCTCTTGTCTCTCGGGACATAGATTATCCAAAAGCTCGCAGATATAAAAAGCAAAACCAATTTTCTTAAGATCCTTTTTGATTATTCTAAAATCCTCAATAACATTTGCCTCAGTCAAAAGAGGAATACTTCCCCGTAAGCTTTGATAAAGATTTAAAACCGATATATTAAAAAGTTCTATATGCGAAGATCTTCTGCTTGTAATCTTGCGGACTCCCGGAGCTTTAATTCTTATTTTGCCATGGTTTTTACTAAAAACCGTAATAATCCTGTCTGCTTCCCCGACATTCTTTCTTTTAATAATAATTCCTTGAATTTGATAATTTCTCACTTTAGATCTACCTTAGTTTCCTGGTCGCTTTTGAGGATAAAAGAATTATTCTTCCTGCCGTTAATCTTTATGCTATATTCCTCGTCTGATATCCCCGGCTGTTTTTGAATAAGAAGAGTAAGAGCTGAATTTTTCTTCAAATCCTGAGGAAGTTTATAGGAAATAGTAAAGGTTGTTGCTCCTTGGGGCTTTACAGTAAGAAATCCCTCGTATACAGTCTTTCCGAGTTCTTCATATGCAGTAATTTTGACCTCCGATCCTCTGCTGTCTATGAGCTTGCTTCCCCTAGGAACGTAAATCCTAAACCAGTTTCTGTAAATCGCATTAAGACATAATCCTCCCCGCTCCAAGTTGCAATCAGAGGCAGGACGGGGATTCTTGTATTCAAGAACAACTGTTTTGACTATATCATTTCCCTTAACTTCGTAATTTTGGGTAACCGCCTTTCTGACATAGAGGTTCACTTTGGCTCCTGAGAAATTCGATTCGTTTATGTGAAGGTAATCTCCCTCAAAGGACCGAATTTTCCCGTCAGCGTTTACTGCATGAAGGCCCTGTTGGGCTCCCTGATCATATAGGTAAAACAATACATGCTTTTCGTTGATTTTTGTTACTAAATCTTGAAATAGAGGCCCCCAATATTTCTTGGGAGAAGATTTTAAGGCTTTGGTCATAATAGCATACAATAAATCTCCTATTATGGCCTTTCTTCCCGCCTGAATCGCCTCAAGATCAGACACTCTAAGATCAAGACTAAGAGGAGTACTAATACTTCTTTCAAGCTCATAAATAACCTGAGGACAATCGCATCGTTGATCGATCTTACTCGTAAATGTCATTCCGGCCGCAGAAACATTATCATCCAGAATCTTTATTGTCGAGACCAAAACATTAGTATTAAGAGCAATAATTCCATCCACTGCCATTTTCCCCCGCGCTTTATCGTAGAAGGAATTAAAGGTCTTCATGGATTCTATAAAATCAGGGGAAAGATTTGTGTCTCTTAAATTAAATACTGAAACTCTGGGCAAATATTTAAGGATAGGAGCAGGAGCTTTAGGTTTATTTGGAATTGTATTGTCCAAATTATAAATATTGTCGGACTTATCTACATGAATAACTCCTTTATCAAGTCTGAATACTGAATATGCCGTTATGAATCCTCCTGTTGGCCGAAGTTCCTTGTCGTTTTGAAATAAAATTAGATATTTCTTTTCCTCAGGTTCTCCAAGAAGACTGGGTAAAACTTTTATAAGAGGCTTTGCCTCCTCTATAAAAGTTACTCCTCGATCTGTCGCTGTTTTAAGACTTGCCAAGGATCTATGAATTTTTCCAAATCCCAAAAATACAGGGTAGTGATTAGGGTCAACTTCATCTATCTCAGTTTTTGCATCCTCTAAGTATTTTGCAATGTCATCGATATGAGGAGTAACTTTATCCATAGTTTTCACTGCTGTTTCAATTCTCTGCTCAGCCGTACCTCCAACGAAACTTCCTTGCCCTTTAAGCCCTAGAACATCGGCATACGGTTTTAGGGAGCTTAAGAAAACCTCAGCTGCGAAAAGTCCAGAGGAACCTGCTTTCACAAGATGCTGCGCATCGTTATAGTAAATATTAACCAAAGGAATAAACCTTAAATATCCTATTGAATCTAGGTCTTTTTGGGTTACAGTGAGATCTTCTTTTGTTTTTGCAAGTTCTGATGAAGAAAGATCAATATTTTGTTTTTTTAATGCATCCAATGCGCGAATAGCCTGAGCTTGAGTAACTTTGGCGGATTTATAAACCTTTTGGGCCGGAAGAACTATGACAAAAGCGGAAGATAAAATAAAAACAATAAGTACCACCACAATAATGGTTAAATTTTTTCTCCCTTTTAAAAACCCCCATCTTTTTTCTTTTTTGGGAGTGTTGATCTTAAAAGAAGGAGATTCTTTGGGAGCGCTTTTTGAGGATAACTCTATCTTCTCAAATCCTTCCATTAGTATATGTTACCCTGAAATTGGCAACCGTGTCAAGTTTAATCAGCTTCGAATTGTCAATAGTCAATTGCTTATAGGGCTCCTTTGCCTGTTATCATTGCCCAGGGAGTTTTTAAAATAATCCAAAGATCATAAAGAATTGATCTTCTTCTTACATAATCGGCATCCATTCCTATTCTTTTGTCAAAGTTTATCTCGCTTCTTCCCGATACTTGCCAGAAACCTGTTATGCCCGGTTTAACCGATAACACAATCTTTACTGATTTTTCCGTTTGTGGATATTTTTTCTGCTGTTCCCTAAGCTCATCGGAATAATAAGCACGTGGACCAACCAAACTCATCTCTCCTCTTAATATATTCAGAAACTGAGGAATTTCATCCAAAGAATGCTTTCTTATAAATCGGCCTGCTCTTGTTATTCTTGGATCGTCCTTAAGCTTATAGCTTCCGTATTTATATTCTCTGTAGAGCCTTGCGTACTTCGGGTTTTCTCGAAGGATTTCATGGGCATTTTGAACCATGGAGCGGAATTTAAACATCTTAAAAAGCTTGCCGCCTCTTCCCATTCTCTCTGGAGTGTCGGCAAGGATAGGACCTTTCGAGTCAAGCTTGATGGCAATTGCTACAATTAATATTACAGGGGAAAAAATTACCATGAGGATAAAGGCAAGAATCAAATCCAAAACTCTCTTCATCACTTCATAAAATAGGCTTTTTTTAATCTCTATGTAAGGCATAGGTTATGTAAGATGATCGTTGGGAGTACCTGATAAACTCTCTACAATTTTCTTAATCTTAGGAGCAGAACTTTTACGGCAGACAAGAAGAACATCATCTGTATTTATGACAATCATGCCCTCAAGGTCAATACCCACAGCAAGCTGATCCGTAAAATTGAAAACTAAATTGTCCGAAGAGTCATTAATAAGAATCTTTCCGCGCGTCACATTTTCCTCTGATTTTACTTCCAAGGCTTCCTTTAGCGCTTCCCATGCTCCGATATCGCTCCATCCCAAATCTGCTGCGATCACTGAAATATGCTTGGGATCAATTCTCTCAAGAATTGCATTGTCAAAGCTTACCTTCTCAAATTTAGGATATATTTCTTCAAGAGTTTTTTCAAAACTCTTTCTTTCTACTGCCTTCTGAATCTTGATTAGTCCTTCGTAAATTTCGGGCGCAAACTTTTTATATTGAGAAAGAAGAAATCGGGGGGTGGTTACGAAGTATCCCGGATTCCATGCAAATGTGCGGGAGCGGAAAAATTCCTCAGCTTGTTCCAAAGTCGGTCTGTAAACAATCCGCTTGAAACTGTAAATCTTTGTCCCTCTTATCTTACCTATTTGCTTGCCAAATTCTATCCAACCTAAATTCTGATTTGCAAATCTTGCTCTCTGACCGATAAGAACTAGGGAATTGGGATTTTTGGAAATAATTTTCTCCGCCCACATCAAAACTTCCCTAAATCTTCTTTCTTTTTTGACTGTGTGATCGCTCCAAAGAATTGCAATCGGGGTATCCGGATGCTTATGTCCTACCACAGCCATCGAAAGCCCAACAGCAGGGCCAACATCCCGGGATTCTGGTTCAAAAATAAAGTTTTTTTTGGGAATCTGAGGAATATGAGACGCTATAAAATCTTTAAATTTTTTGCCGGTTGAGACATAAACATTATTAAGGTTAAAGTCCAGAACAAGTCTGTCTATTACAAGCTGAAGCGTTGATTTGTCTCCGATAATCTTTTCAAACTGCTTGGGGGTGTTTTTGCGCGACAACGGCCAGAGTCTTGTCCCTGCTCCACCTGCAAAAATGGCAATATTCATAATAAGATCAGTTATTAGTTATTAGTTATCAGTTATTAGTTATTAGTTATCAGTTATTAGTTATTAGTTATGGCTTCTTCAAGTTTTCTTTTAAACTCCGTAAGGCTGAATTTTTGGGCATTCATCACACAGTCTCTAGGATCGAATTTTCCGCCAGAGGCGGATCCTCCTTTGGAGGACATTTTTAAAAACTTTTTAACCGCCTTTTCCAAGGCCCCAGAAGTCTGGGGAGCAAAAAGTATTCCGGTTTTCCCGGGAACCACAGACTCTAGTGCTCCGCCTTGCCTATATGCAATAACTGGTTTTCCAAAACTCTGTGCTTCTAGAATGGAAAGTCCGAAATCTTCAATTCCCGGAAATATAAGAGCACGACATCCTTTATAATACTTCACTAAATCTGAATCAGTCAAGTTTCCCAAAAATTCGACATTGCTTTTTGCCATGGCTTTTAATCTGCTTTCCTCTGATCCTTTACCAATAATTTTAAGAGGTAAATCAAGTTTATTAAATACACTGACAGCCAAATCTATTTTTTTATAGGGGACAAGACGAGAAACAATGAGGAAATATAGTCGATCGTCTTGGGTCGACGTTTTCGCTTCCCGTATCGCTTGACGTTTAACGTTTGACGTAACGGGCTGCGATACCGAAGCCGAATAACTATTAATCATCACTGGAGGATAAATTATTTCTGAATCCCGACCATAGTATTTCTTAATCCTTTTTTGAACTTCTTTCGAAATGGCGATAATTCTGTCCGGTCTTTGGGATGCGATTTTATCCCAAGCTCTTAGATACCAAACAAAAGGTGCGGAAATAAATCTTAAAATGGGATTTTTAAAATACTCTCCATACCCACTCCATAAATATCTTGTGGGAGTAAGACAATAACAAATATGAAGAGTGCCCGGTCTTGTAATAATTCCTTTTGCAGCTTCACTCGTCACTGAAATTACCAAATCGTAGCCATCAAATGAAAAACTTTCAAAAGCAAGAGGCATCGAGGTTGCATAAAGCTCGTGGAAAGATTTCGCAAAAGGAAACTTCTGAACAAATGAAGTTCGAACATCAAATACTCTTGCCCACTCTGCTTTCTCCGGATGATAAACCGAAGTATAAAGAGGAGCGTCGGGAAAAATCTTGTGAAGTGCCAAAAGAACTCTCTCTGCCCCTCCCCACTTATTCACCCTGTCATAAACAAAAGCAACTTTCATATTAAAAAAGAAAGAATTCGATCTCTTGTCCATTTGTAACTTTTTTCTTGGTTTGAATTCACGAAAAAATGTATTGCACCGAGGCCTAAATGTAATTTATAGCAGAGAAGCTTCTCTTTGTAATTTGAGACATCAGCATTTTTCTTTTTATAGAATTTATAAAACTCTTTTTCGTAGTCAATATCCTTTGTCCAAAAACTAAGCCATGCTACGTCGTACAAGAAATCCCCGTATTTTGACTCACCCCAGTCAATAACGCCAGTAATTCTCTCTTTATCTGTTAAGAGATTATTGAAACCATAATCACCGTGTATTAGAAATCTTTCTTTTGGACAAAAGGCCACCGCCTTCTTAATTCGCTTATAGGTTTTGGCGAAAACCTCTTCTTCCATAAAACTGTTTTTGAAAAGATTACTCCAACCGAAATACTTTTCATACCCGATTGACAAAAGATATTCTTTCCATGTATCAAACCTAGCGTTACCATCGGCATTCCAATCTCCATATTTCCCATGCATGGGGATGCGAACTTTATGAATTTCATCAAGAGTCTGTATTAGCTGGGGCAGAATCATTCTAACCGATTCTTTGGTTAAATGATCTAATGTATCACCAACACTTCTCCTCGTTATTGCATAAAAATATTTATTGTCCATTTTCCCAAATTCGATCATTTCGGGAATAGGAATTTTATCCGAAGCAAAATGTTCAAAAGCATACTTGTCCTTTTCGAAAGTTTTAACTTCGGTATCTATTCGAATAACAAACTCTTCGTCACCCACTTTAAAAGAAAATGGACGAGATATCTCACCACCTTCAAGCGGTTCAAAAGAAGTAATGTTCTTAAATTTTTTTTGAAGAAACCCAAGAACAATTTCTTGGTTAATCTGTGTTTTACGGGTTGACATATTTACTTACCCTAGCATAAACCAAAACCACCTTCGCCTCCTGATTATAACATCCAAAAGCTCTACTTTGTCTTATTGACAGTAAAGTATCAACCAGTGTTATACTAATTTTCCATGAAGAAAAAATCTCCGAAAAATAATTTAGCGACAAAAACCGATATAAAAAAAATTGTTAAAAGTATTGCTGAGCTAAAATCTGAATCCAGAAGCACAAAAAAGTCTCTATGGAGAGAAATTCTTAGAGTTGAAGAAAGGGCCGAAGTGACTGAAGATAAACTTTCAAAACAAATGAAAGAGCAACATGATCAAGTAATGAATACCTTGTCTGATTTTACAGGGAGAGTAAAAGATTTAGAAAATGAAAATACTGTTGGTGCTGATCAATATAGGGAACATGATGTGAAAATAAAAGATCACGAAGCACGCCTCACAACCCTCGAATCCCAATAGACCTTTTCTCACTTATGCACCCTGTCATAAGCCAAATCCACCTTCACAAAAGACATACGAAATTATAGCAGGAAATCAATTAGTTTACGAAGAATTTGACCAGATTTTTATAATTTCTTCTTCGCCAACCACGTCTCCATATATTGGGTCAAGGTTTCTGAGATTCGCCTCATGCAGTTCTTTATTATCCGATCCCACAG
>MFNV01000006.1 GCA_001782165.1 Candidatus Levybacteria bacterium RIFCSPHIGHO2_01_FULL_41_15
AAGCCTGAGAGGGTAAGTCCCGCAAAGGTTGGGGAAGATGAGGTTAGAACATTCTGGTCCATGTCGTAAAGCTCATTTGCTCCCTGTCCCGTATCAAGAGTGGTTAATACTCCCGCACCTGCCGCAGTTATGGACCAGCTATCATCTGTTAGGGAAAGCCCTGTTGTTGAGGAAGACCCTATGGTAATTGCTCTTGCCGTTGCGTCGCTTCCCAAAAGGATATCGCCTGTTGTTGTGGTGCCCAAAGTCAGAGTCTGTTTTGCCGTTGTTGAGAGTGTTCCCGTTGCATTAAGATATGCTCCTCCTGCTGTCCCTGCAGATAAGGAGGCTGTAGGAGTACCCGATGAGATGTTTAAGACTGCAAACTTGGCAGCAGTGGTTGAAGTACCTCCTATTGCAAGATCAACTGTTGAGTTGGCAGGATATAAGAGGCCGGTTGAGGTCTGTCTCCAGAAGTTTCCAACAGATACACCCATATCACTCCAGGAAAGAGTGCCTGAACCATTTGTTGTTAGAGCATAGTTTGCAGTCTCAGTTCCCGGCCATGTATAGGTAAGATTCCCAAACCTTGTGGTTCCGTCTACCTCAAGCTCATCCTGGATATATAGGTCAGCTACTCCATCTGGGGTTGATGCTCCTGAGGTATCAGAGGCAAAGAAGTTGTAGGCGTTGGCAGTTCCACCTCCAATATTTAGAGCATCAGAGGATAGAATATTTCCACCAGCTGCATCAATTACAAGATCGCCATCTGTGTCTTTAGTAAATGTTGCAAAGGTAACTCCTGCATCCTTAAAGATAACATCTGCACCGTCTGCATCAAGGATAATATCTGTTGAGGAGTCTAAGGTCATATCTCCTGTTGAATTTAAGTTTAAGGTTCCTGCAGGAGTAATGGTAAGGTTTGATCCGTCTGTGGTTGAGAGAGTTAAGTTTGTTGCATCGGATTGGAACTTGAAGTAGTCTCCCGTATCACTGTTTGGCTGGATGAGAACGTCTCCTGTTGTTGCACTACCTAGAGTCAAGGTTTGTTGAGCAGTAGTTGAGAGTGTTCCTGAAGATAAAAGATATGCTCCTCCTGCTGTCCCTGCAGATAAGGAGGCTGTAGGAGTACCCGATGAGATGTTTAAGACTGCAAACTTAGCAGAAGTAGATGCCTGTCCGCCGATAGCAAAGTCGACAGTCGAATTATTAGCAAACAAGAGCCCCGAACTCTGGCTCCAGAAGGTATCTCCCGTCTCCCCTGTTCCGCAAGAGCCAAATGATGGCGCTGTTCCTCCCAGAAGACATTGAGAAGTTGTTCCTGCTGTTGTCTGGGCCAGGACTCCTGATCCATTGGTATATAGAGGGCCACCGTTTGATGTAAAAGATGAAAGAGTGAGAGAAGAAAAAGTTGGTGATGCGCCTGTATGAATATTTTGGGGTAAAGAAAGTGTAATCGAGCCGGTTGATCCGGAAACAATAACCTGATTGCTGGTGCCGGTAAGCGATGTTACCCCCGCATTTGTAATCTTAAGGCCTGAAACAGATATTCCACCTCCTGCTTCAAGGGTAAGGCTACCGGACTTACCTCCGATAGAAAGAACCCCCGTATTTGTAATAGTCGGGGTTTGACCTGTTCCGACCGATATACCATCCCCTGCAACCACTCCGTAGAGAACATTTGATGCTGTTAATCTTCCTGCTCCAGCATCGATATCCTGATCCTCGGTTATTATACCTCCTGAAAGAGTTGCTACTCCGACTGCCTTAATGGTATTTAGAAATTCTACATTTTGGGCAAACTCGCTTGGAACAGTTACTCCAAAAGTCAGACTGTCCGCCAGGTTTGCAGCCCCCAAAACTGCTTTCCCTGTCAACCTTGAAACTTCAGAATAGATAGGCTTTTCTTGGGTTTTCAAAATGCCTGCGAATGAAAGAATTTTGGAAAGATCAGGTTTTTTAAGAAGATTATTTGACTTAAGAGTTGCAAATCCAATACCAATTAGAACAATAAAGAACATTACAAAAACGGCTCCAAGCATCATCTTTTTGAAAACAATTATCGTCTTTACAAGCTCCTCAAGATAGTTTTGGGAGTGCGAAATAGAAACTTTTTCTGAAGCGGGTTGCAAGGTCTCCAATACTTCGCCTGCCTGCTGTCTTTTAAAGTTATCTATTTGCTCTGGGGCGTATCTTCTTTGATTGCCCGGAGTTCTATGAGGAATAAGAATGCCTTTTTCTTCCCATCTTCGAAGAGTTTTTGTTGAAACGCCCAAGATACTCGCTGCTTTTTGGATACTAAAAAGTTTCATAGGGCAGGTCCCGCCAATGGCGGGGCGGATTAAAATTTCCGCCTAGATCTTTTTCAAAATTTCGAAAAAGGATGTCCAAGTTTGTCAACATTCTAAAGTAAGTCTGTCTAAGTGTGTCTAGGTTTTTGTCCATGTTTGTCCAAGTTTTCCAATAATATATATATTACTACATATATGTGAAAAAATGTCAAGTGGTATAATAATCTTATCAGAATCTTATCAAGTTACTGTCAGCGAAAATGAAAGATCAAATTTTTGAAGCTAAATTTTTCACAATTTTCCCTATTGCCAAAATGATGAGATTATGATAAATTTTAATTATGATTCAATTGTCTTACACTTATTCGATCATCCTAAAAGAGAAACTGCAGCAGATAGAAAGCCTTCGAACAGAAATTCTTCTTTCTCCTCTCTCGCCCAAGATGGAACTTCAGTTAAGATGGGACGCAGTGGTGGATAAAATTTTTTCATCACTTGACCTTGCTGGATTTTCCGTTTCCAGAAAACAAATCTCAAAAGTTTTATCTCATCAAACAGGTAATCCAAAGCTTCTTCCTATCGAAGAGGAAATTTTCAACTACAAGAAGGCTTTGGATATTATTTCAAGAGATTGGTTTGTTTCCTCAAGAAGTGTTTCTGTAAAAGACACTTTGATACTCTATGATACCTTTAATAAAGGTAGGCTAATTCTCCCTCTTTCTCGTATTCAGGAACTTTTGGATTATCTTCAAGCACACAAAGAAAATCCAATTATTCAGGCGGGCACTGCCTGTCTTGGTATAGAAAGAGTAAGGCCTTTCTCAGAAGGCAATGATCAACTGGGAAGATTTCTTGCTTACCTTTTTCTATATAAGCATGGATATGATGTAAGGGGGCTATTGGTTTTTGAAAAAAACTGGAGCAAAGATAAAACAACATATTTGGATGCATCAAGAATCGGGATGAATGCAGCAAGCATTACTCTATGGCTTGAGTTTTTTGCAAATAGTGTTGTTTCCCAGCTTAATGAAACAATTGGGAAAATAAAAAGTCAGAATCCTGATATTATAGGTCTTGATAGTTCCTTTTGGGATATTAACGAAAGACAGAAGGAAATTTTAATTTTGCTTGACCAACCCAACAGTACCATAACCAATAAAAAAGTACAAAAATATTTCAAAGTATCTCAAATTACAGCATCGCGTGATTTATCCAAATTATCAACTCTAGGCCTAGTTTTTACACACGGCAGGGGCAGATCGGTATACTATTCTAAGGTATGAAATTAATTCTCAATTTTAAATTTGAAATGAATAGAATCTTAGCGCTGTTTTTTATAATTTTTTTATTTGTAGCTGTGGGGCTAGCTCTTGCCCAAAACGTTTCAACGGGAATTGCTCTGCCAACTACAATTGCTGATAAAAATATAAAAGACGGATCCATAATAACTGCTACTTTAAAAGGATATGGGCTTAGCACTTATGCCTATGATCCATCTCTGTATGGGGTAGTTACACTTAATCCGGCTGTTTCTCTTAAAAACAAGAGCAAAGATACCTATCCCGTAATCTCTTTCGGAAAAACTCTTGTCAGAGTATCAACAATCAATGGACCCATAAAGGAAAATGATCTTATTGCAAGTTCCTCTATACCGGGTGTTGGGCAAAGAGCTGATATGAATGGCTTTGTCCTGGGAATCTCGCTTGAAGACTATACCAATAACGATCCAAATGCAATTGGACAAATTATGATATCTATTGATCCGCATTACAATGCTACCTTTGTTGCAGTTAAAACCAATCTTGTGCAAAATCTGAAGGCAATTGCCGGAGCTCCCTTACTGTCCCCTCTTACGACGCTTAGGTATCTTTTG
The DNA here is from genome assembly GCA_001782165.1 of Candidatus Levybacteria bacterium RIFCSPHIGHO2_01_FULL_41_15. GTDB lineage: Bacteria > Patescibacteriota > Microgenomatia > Levybacterales > UBA12049 > 2-01-FULL-38-13. The sequence continues at coordinate 4,144 of MFNV01000006.1, forward strand.
GCAGGATTGGTAGCCATAGCTTCATTCATTCTTGGGTTTATCTACTTTGGGAGAATTGCGCGAACAGGAGTAGAGGCATTGGGAAGAAATCCCTTGGCAGCAAGAATGATTGAGCTTGGAATTATTATTAATGTTCTTTTGACAGCAGCAATTATACTTGTTGGGGTTGGCATAGCTTATTTAATCTTAATTTTGTAACCAAGTCTGACTTGGTAACAATTCTGACTTGTTGTAGAATAATTTTATGACCCGTTCGAGGCATTCGACTGAGCTCAGCCGAAGTCCAAGTTCAGGCCATCGGCTCTGAGGACTTCGACGGTGAGCTCAGTCGAACCGCTCAGGCTTGAAGAGGTCATAGTGAGGTATTCGAACTATGAACATTAATCAAATAGTAATCCTAGATATAGCATTTGCTCTTTTGGTGGTCTCTGTAGCTCTCTGGGTAATGGTAATCTCTTATTCTCAACTTCTTAAAAAAATGAACTCGTATCAGAGGCAGGCAGATGATCTTAAAAAGCAAATTAACTATAAGGAATCTCGGATCATTGATGAGGCAAGGGAAAAAGCAAGGGAAATTATTGATGAAGCTTTGGAAAAAGCGCAAAGAGTGATAAGCGAAAGCCAGTCGACTAATTCTCAGGCAAAGAAAATGCTTGATGATGCTCTTGAAGCCTTAATAAAACATCAGATTTCCTATTTTGAGAAAGCATCTCAGGATTTCCTGAATGAATACAGGAGGGAGCTTGGAGCCCTGAAGCAAAGAAGTGTACAAATAGCTCGAAATGTATCAGAAGATATAGGAAAGCATACTCTTGAAGAGGTGCAGGATTTTGACAGTATTCTTCAAAAAGAAACTATTGCCGCCCAAAAAATCGTAGAAGACAAGATCGAGGACCAATATTCCGGGGCCCAAAAAGAAGTCGAAGAGTACAAGAATGAAATGATGAAAAAGGCTGAGGAAGAAATCTACAAAATTCTTGAAAATGTTTCAAAAATTGCTCTTGGAAAAGGACTATCACTTCAAGAACACGAACAACTTATAATCGATGCTTTGGAAAAAGCTAAAAAAGCCGGGTAAAAATAGCTTCTTATGCAAAATAATCTGCCCAGTTCTGATATTTTCAAAAACTTGAGGACCCTCAAGGAGACAGAAGAATTCTTGTCCCAAATCAATAATACCCTTGAGAGCCTTTTCAAAATTAAAAGGGGGAGCTTTTCACAGGTTCTTGATAAAAATATGGGGGCGGAGAATGCCCAGATTCTAAAAAAAATCGCAGAGGAAAAGAAGATAGATCTTTCGAATCATTCTTCACTTGAAAAGCTTCTTTTTGAAATTAAACAGGAAATTTCAAAAGTCAAGGTTCTTAAGCTTTATCTTGCGATTGATCCCACTCCTCAGATCATTGAAAATACTTCTTCATGGGTCAAGGAAAATTTAGGAGAAGACGTGGTCCTGGATATAGAAAGGGATGAAACAATCCTAGGTGGGGCTATAATTTCCTTTGATGGTCAATACAAGGATTTTTCTCTTAGGAAAACACTTGATGAGATCTTCAAAAGTAAAAGAAATGAAGTTTTTGCCCTTATCAAATGAAAGATTTTACTGCCTATCTAAATGAGACTGAAGAAATTGGATATGTTGAGCAGGTTGCTGATGCAATAATTTATGTATCAGGCCTTCCTAAGGTTAAGGTTGATGAAATTGTGGTCTTTGAAACAGGAGAGTTCGGCCATGTTTTCTCGATAAATCCAGATTTTGTGGAAGTTCTAATATTTTCCAAACAGCATATTCAGCCCGGGACACGAGTGGCAAGAACCAATGAAGTTCTTCGGATTCCGGTAGGATCCGGGCTTCTGGGAAGAGTAATAAATCCTTTATGCCAGGCGATAGATGATGGAAAACCAATACAAGGCTTATCTGAAAGAAGACCCATCCACCCCCCTGCACCTGGGATAATAGAGAGAAAATCAATCACCAAACAGTTTGAAACAGGGGTTCTTTTGGTTGATCTTGCAATTCCCTTAGGACACGGGCAAAGAGAGTTAATTTTAGGTGAGAGAAAAACCGGAAAAACAAACTTTCTGACCAGAACAATTTTGACCCAAACAAAAAAAGGGAACATATGCGTTTATGCAGGCATAGGAAAGAAAAAAATGGATATTAAGAAAGTTGCGGAATTTTTCAAAAAGGAAGGTGTTTTAGATAAAATGGTTATTGCTGCAACAGGGTCTAGTGATTCAACAGGACTTATTTATCTTACACCATATATGGCTATGACAATTGCCGAATACTTCCGGGACCAGGGGAAAGATGTTCTTCTTGTTCTTGACGACATGACTTCGCATGCTAAGTTCTACAGGGAAATTGCGCTTCTCGGACGAAGATTTCCCGGCAGAAATTCATATCCAAGCGATATTTTTTATGCCCATGCAAAACTTATGGAAAGAGGAGGAAATTTTAAGACAGACAAAGGAGAGGCTTCCATTACATGCCTTCCTGTTGCCGAAACCTCTCAGGGTGATTTATCAGGATATATAGAAACTAATCTGATGTCTATGACAGACGGGCATTTATACTTTGACAGAGATCTTTTTTATTTGGGTCGAAGACCTGCAATACATCCATTCTTATCCGTCACTCGTGTAGGAAGACAAACCCAGGATGTCTTAAGAAGAGAACTCTCAAGGGAAATAATGAGTTTTTTAAATCTTTATGAAAAGATGCAGAGTTTTGTTCACTTCGGCGCAGAAATAAATGAAAATATAAAAGCTACCCTCTCAATGGGAGACAAAATTATAGCTTTTTTCACTCAAATCACACCCCATGTGATGCCCTTAAAGCTTGAAATGGCACTCTTTGCGATGTTCTGGGCAAATCTTTGGGACGGAAAAGACGCAAATTCTATAAAAGATGAGATGTATAAGACAGCAGAAGCCTATAATTCAGATGAAAAAATAAAAAAAAAGATTGACAGTCTTTCGGAAACAGATTCCTTCAACAAAATGCTTGGAATTATAAAACAAGAGGGGCCGGGATTATTAAAGGAGGTGCTTGTTAGAAGTGGCAACTAAAAGAGACGTAGATAACGAGTATACAAGGATTTCGACTTTTAAAGAAATGGTTGAGGCTCTTGAAGAGATTGCAGCAAACAGAATGCAGAATACCAGAAGTTATGTTTTAAGAAGCAGGACTTTTATTGATGAGCTAGACTTTATTTTCCAGCAGGTTAAGCACTCTTATAAAAGCGAGGTAGAAAGATTGATGAAGGAAAAAAAAGGCAAGGATGCCGAGAAATTTTCGTTTCTTAAAAAAAACGGAAAGACAGTTTTTATTCTTCTTTCCGCAAACGCCGGACTTTACGGAGGCATAATAAGAGAGACTTTCAATTTTTTTCTTGATTTAATAAAAAAAGAGAGTGCTGATGTGGCTATAATCGGCAGAGTCGGCCGTGAATATTTCCGTGAGTCAGATCTTTCAATTCCCCACACTGATTTTGATATGCCCGATTCCGGCACAGACAATGAGAGTCTTAAAAAAATAGTCAATTATATTCTTCAATATCAAAGGGTCTTTGTGGTTTATCCTCGTTTTGACGCTGTCACATCCCAGCACCCTGCCGTAACAGGAATTTCAGGCGATATTCTCCCTCAAGAACAGAATATGCCTTATGTAAAATACTTTTTTGAACCATCTCTTGATAAAATTCTACAATTTTTCGAGGCTGAAATATTTGCGTCTCTTTTTGAGCAGACTCTTTTTGAATCCAGGCTTGCCAAATTTGCATCAAGAATGACTACCCTTGAACTTCGCGCCCAGAAAATAAAGGACATTTTAAAAAATATATATATAGAAAGGGGGAGAATAAGACATAGAATTCAAAACAAAAAACAGCTTGAAACCTTCGCAAGCATGAGTCTTTGGAGATAATATGGAAAAGGGAGTTGGAAAAATAATAAAACTTGTGGGACAGATAGCCGAGGTAGAATTTTCGCAAGATTATCCCAGTCTTCATGACCTTCTGGTTCTTGAGGAAGACAAGACGGTAAAAATAGAAGTAATGAGATCATCCGGACCTTCAAAATTCTACTGTCTGTGTCTTTCCGACACATCCAAAATATACAGAGGCGCCCGGGTAATTAATACCAAAAAACCGATTGTTGTTCCGGTCGGAGAAAAAGTATTGGGAAGGGTAATAAATGTTTTTGGCGACCCTCTGGACGGGGGGGGAGAAATAAAAACAAATAAGAAAGCGAGAATTTACGGCCGTTATCCAACCTACAGTGACATTTCAACCAAACAAGAAATACTTGAAACGGGAATAAAGGCAATTGATTTCTTCTCTCCGATTGTAAAAGGCGGCAAACTTGGTTTATTTGGGGGAGCAGGAGTAGGAAAAACACTTCTTCTTACAGAGATTATCCACAATGTCATCATCTTAAAAAGGAGCAATGAGGAAAGTGTTTCCGTATTTGCAGGCGTTGGAGAAAGAACAAGAGAAGGGCACGAACTATATCAAACACTCTCAGAACAAAATGTTTTGCCTTCTGTATCCTTGGTGTTTGGACCCATGGGAGAAAACCCTACAGTACGTTTCCTGACAGCCTTTACTGCCGCAACTATTGCCGAATATTTTCGGGATAACCAGAAAAAAAATGTGTTGTTTTTCATAGATAATGTTTTCCGTTTTGCCCAGGCAGGAAATGAAATTTCTGTCCTTATGAATACCATACCATCAGAAGATGGTTATCAGGCAACTCTTATCTCTGAGATGGCTGCTCTTCATGAAAGACTTGTTTCTTCTCAGGGAACAAGCATAACTGCAATTGAGGCAATTTATGTTCCGAATGATGATATTCTCGATCAGGGGGTACAATCCATCTTTCCCTTTCTTGATTCAACAGCTATTCTTTCAAGAGCAGCCTATCAGGAGGGTCATCTTCCGGCAATCGATCTTATTTCATCAACTTCTGCAAATTTAAATCCTGAAATTGTCGGAGAACTTCATAGCCAGACTGTTCCTAAAACCCAAAATCTACTCAAAGAAGCAATTGAGCTTGAAAGGATAGTGTCTCTTGTCGGGGAGGAAGAACTTGCTCCCGATGACAAAACAAAATATAAAAGGTCCAAAAAACTTATAAACTATATGACCCAGAGTTTTTTTGTGGCAGAAAGTCAGACAGGAAGACCTGGGAAATATGTTCCAAGAAATACAGTCGTTGAGGACGTAAATGACATTCTTGAGGGCAAATACGATGACATTACAGAAGAAAAATTCTTATTTATTGGATCTGCAGAAGAGCTTCCTTTGACCCAACCTCCAAATGGACAAGTTCGCCCCCCAACTCCCATACCCAAGCAAAGTAATAGTCAGGCAAAACAGGCAAAAGCTATTAAATGAACCCGGACCTTAATAACCAACCTTTAATACTTTTAAAAATTCAGACCAAAGAGGGAGTTACTTTTGATGACAAAGTAAAAGCTTTTACTTCTTTTAATGAAAAGGGGATTTTTGATGTTCTTCCCCAGCACGAAAATTTTATATCAGTTATTAAAGACAAGATTATAATTCATAAGGCAAGCGGAGAGGACCAAGAAATCAAAATCGATAATGGGGTGCTTAAGGTTTACGAAAACGAAGCCCATGTATTCCTCGGGCTGACCGAACCAGGCAAGTTTTAGACAGCTTTTCTATAAGCTGCTCTATGTTTTGTTTTAATTTTTTCAACATTTGGCGTCTCAAAGTGTTCTATCAGAAATTCCATTGTCTCTTTTGGATCCTGAGTATTTACAAAGATTCCGGTTCCTATCTCAAATCCTCCCAGAATTTTTGCCCTTGGCATAATTCTTAAATACCAGTTATTTCCAGGATAAATATAAAAATTAAATGGAAATTCATGGCCATGCCTTAAATCAAGTATTTGAATAATCCGTTGTATTATAAAAGATAAATCCTGAATTTCCGAATCCGAAGCGTCACCGAAGACTTGAGACTTCTTGGAAGATATCCATATCTCGTCAGGCCATTGACTTGACAATGGACAATAAATTAGAAAATATTCTGTTTCTATCCTGTCTGATACTGTCGGGTCTTCGTCTTTAGAATTGCGGGCAGGAATATCAAGTTCTACATCATTTGGAATGACAGTTAATTGAGTATGGGGGTGGGGCAAGCTCTCTCCTCCCCTCTCTCCTCTGTTGTGAAATATGTAAACCCGCCCTTCGTTTCTATAAGTGTTATATCTTTGCCGGTAAGTATCAAAAATCAAAACGACCTGATCAAGCGGAAGCTCTTCGAAATTTTTATGGTGGTCGGGCGAGTGAATTATAATCTCATGAAACGGGGCAAATGGAAACTTATTTAAAATCACTCTTATCTGCCAGTTATCCTCCGGATCCTTTCCTCCGACTCGGAAGGCCGAAGGCTCTTCTTTCTCTCTTCCGATACAAAAGGGGCAAAGAGGAGAAACTGTCTTTGCGGCATCGGGCCTTTCTGCTCTCTTTGGAGCAAAAATTGTCCACTTGCCGGATATCGGATTCTTAATAAATTTAAAATCACCCACTGTTAATAGTATTAAATATTATGTACTAAGTATCAAGTATATATTTGGTCAGCTGTTCAATGGTAAATCTGTCAATTTGTTAATTTGTTATTTGTTGATTAGTTGACTATAAACCCTTTCGTATCCGTCCACCATTTTTTCAACAGTAAAATTCTCCTCAACATGTTTTCGACAAGCACTTCTGTCTATTTTGTCTATATTTTTTACAGCTTCAACCAAGCCCTCTATTCCGGTTTTTTTAATAATAAAGCTTCCTTTACCTTTATGATTGTTCCCCTCATCAGGATCAACTATAAAACCCGTAATTCCATCTTTTATTATCTCGGATACAGATCCATGGTTATAAGCAACAACAGGTGTACCGCAGGCCATCGACTCAATCATTACCATACCAAACGGTTCTTCCCAAAGAATTGGGAATAGAAGTGCCTTGGCATTCCTCAAGAAACTACCCCGATCTGCTTCGCCAAGAAACGTTTCATCCTCAATAACACCCTTATTAAGATGGGGTTTTATTTTTGTTTGATAGAAGGCAAGCTTTCTGTATGCATCATCTCCAACCATTCGGAGCGTAACTCCTGCTTCCTTGGAAGCAGTAATTGCTTCAACAACTCCTTTTTCTTTAATATACCGACCGATGAAAGCAATGTATCCTTGATTCCCATCTCCAAAGGAGAATTTCTTTGTATTCACGCCATGGTAAATAACGCCTACAGATTTTACTAATCCACTAAAATTCTTTAATTGGGACTCACTAATAAAAATATAGTTGTCATTTCTAAAGTGTTTAAACCGCCAGTACTCCAGATGTTCTCTTCGAGGAAGTGGATCGTGAATCGTATACACAGTTGGTAAATCTGCAAGTCTGTTTATATAATGAGCCATGAAGTCATGGTAGGAATGCATGATATCAAGCTTTTTCTCTTTCCCATGAATATATGCTTTCATGCTTAGGTCAATTTCGTACTCTGTTTTTGTAGCAATGTGAGCGTTCTTTAGTTTTGTAAGCCGGTCCAATCCACGGAATTTGGGGCTTATAAAGTCTTGCTCGATGAACTCACGATGTCCCTCGACAAGATATGCTTTTGTGTTTGTTCCTGGAGCAGCATATACATACACTGTATGTCCCCTTCCAACCAACCCATCTACAAGACTTAAGAATAATTGCTTAGGAGCAAAGATTTTATTTTTATATTTACTCCCCATATAGACAGATGGAAGAAGCATCCCAATTTTCATATTCTTTACCGTTCTCCTATAAGTTTCCTATAAAGCTTTTCATAGTTTTCAACCATTTTCTCAGCACTAAACTCTTCCTCAATTCGCATTCTACAATTGTCTGAGATTTTTTGATACTCATTTGTGGAAAGACTGTTGATTTTTTTCATAGCCTCAGTAAGTCCATCAACTCCACCTATAGGATCTATAGTGTAACCTGTCAAACTATCTACTACTATTTCAGGGACACTTCCTCTTTTATAAGCAAGCACCGGCGTTCCACATGCCATAGATTCTGTCATTACTAATCCAAACGGTTCTTCCCAGTGAATGGGAAACAGAAGTGCTTTGGCATTTTGGTAGAGATTCGCTATCTCTTCTCTTTTTAATTTTTGTTCCGAAGATGGCTCACCCACAAACTTAATCTTTAAAGATAAATGTGGGGCAATAATTGTATCGTAAAATGCTCTGTCCTCAACATTCCCAACGATTCGTAATTCTTCCCCTAACCGTTCTGCGGCCATGATAGCATCTCGTACTCCTTTGGGATCCAAAAATTTCCCGCTTTTATCTTTTACCTTGCTCATACGCCCAACAAATAGAAAGTAGGATCTTTTTATACTCGTTGCCTTGCTAAATAATGTTATATCAATGCCATTATAAATGACAACTGATGGAAGATTAAGTCGTTTTTGAGCACTTTTAGATATGCAAACAAGATGAGTTTTTTTATAGGTATCCGAGAGCGCCATCACAAGTTCTTGCGTTACCTGAGCATGAATTGTAGTAACAACGGGTATTGTATAAGAGTGTGCTGCAAGGAGTGGTAAAAACTCGGGATACATATGATTGTGAATAATATCGAACTGATCTTGATGGATTACGGCTTCCATAATTTCGTGGGAAATGTACGCAGTCTCTGTATAAAACGGATTTTCGGAAGGGGGAAGAAAATTTAATCCTTTTTTAGAAATCCCAACTATTTCAATGCCTGGAATGTACGAGTCTGAGCTTGCAAACACAGTCACCTTGTGCCCTTTTTTAAATAATCCAGTTGCCAAATCAACAATAATACGATTTCTGCTGACGGTAGTTGTGGGATTAAGAGAACGTCTTAACGGCGCCAACATTCCTATCCTGAGCTTAGTCATAGATTAAGATCCATTTCTTGCAAAAAATTGATTTATTGATCCAATAATACCAGAAAGCTGAGGGCTGGTTCCTTTTACACGGGCTATATATTCTGAAGTAGAATAGCGGAATTGTTTATAAATTGCTTCAAACTGATCTGCAATCTTATCCCAAGTAAAACGTTCCCTTACTGTATTGTAGGCTTCGTCTGCTATTTTTTTGCGGAGCGCATCATTTTCAAGAAGCATATTTATCGTTTCTGCAATCTGTTTGCTGTTTCTCGGCCGTATAAAAAAACCATTCACACCGTTTTTAATAAGAGAAACGACTCCTCCCTTTCTGGTAGCTACAACGGGCGCATGAGCGGCCATAGCTTCAAGAATTGTCAATCCGAGTGGCTCTTCCCATACACTTGAGGATATATACACATCTGCCCTCTCATAGAAAGCATGAAAGAATCGAAGGTTTGTTGGATTTATGTAACCCGCAAGCACAACATTTCTCAGCCGTCGTTTTTTGATTTCGTGTTCTAGATGTTTCCTTTCCGAACCATCTCCAACGATTAATACCGTTCCATTAATTGAGGCAGCTGCGCGGACAAGATAGATTACTCCTTTATTCTCTGTCAATCTCCCGGTAAAAAGAACCACTTTTTTATTAAAAAGATTGTATTTTTTATTTATGAAAGTTATCTCTCCGGGATCTCTTTTGTAATTTGATAGATTTACACCCCCCATAATTACACTACTTTTCCGCCTCAAATCATCACCAAACATATCAAGGTACCAACGTTTTGTAAAATCACTATTCGCAGTGATAAATCGTGCTACCCGATTCGCATCATTAATAAGTCCGATGAACCGATTATCTGAAGAGAGATAATTTAGATCGCTTCCATGAGTCGTAATAATAAATTTAATACCAAAAAGGATTTTGATAAGCCTTGCAATACCTGGTAAAAATGCCGTATGGAATACATGGATTATTTCCGGATCAAACTCAGAAACAGCATCGATTGTGGCCTTAAGATAGCTGGCGTAGATGTAACCAAGCTCTTTCCCATTCATATCTTCAAACCTCTTTGCACGTGGTAATTCTGGATGCCCAACGAATACGCCCATTTGCGGGGGTTCAACCACGTAGTGTTTTATGCCAGGAAGTTTTCTCTTGTCAGGAGCAATAATCGCCACGGTGTGTCCCCTCTTTACAATTTCCCCAGTCAGTTCTCTTAAAAAAGCAGCGCTCCCATTACCCCACAATGGAAACATATATAAATAAAGTATTTTCATTTTGGTTAATTATATCATTTACGAGGCTTTATGGATTTTGTAAAGAATCTTTCTTTAAATACCAATAAAATAAACGTTACAAGAGAGATTTGTCTTTTGATTCTCCAAGGTTGAATAATCAATCTAAAAAGCCATTCAAAACCTAAGCTTCGAACCCATAAAGGCGCCCTTTTTACCTTCCCTGAAATAAAATCAAAAGCTCCCCCTACCCCTATTACTACCTTTACCGAGAGTCTGTTAAGATTTTCGTAAATCCAAATTTCTTGTTTAGGCGACCCAAATGCGACAAAGAGAATGTCAGTAGCTGGTATCTTAGTTATGGATTCATGGTTATGAAACTCTGAACTAGCGAAAGTTACTTTCAAGCCCGGATATTTTCCCTTTAAGCACTCGGCGGTTGTTTCTGCTATTTTAGGTCCTCCTCCCAAAAATCCCACAGTTATAGGCTTTTCTGCAACCCCTTCACAAAGCTTTTCCAATAAGTCTACACCGGTAATTCTATGCTTGAGAGGTTTTCCCAGAAATTTACTTGCCCATACAACACCCGCTCCGTCAGCCAAGGCTATTTTTGCCGAATTTAAGACTTTTGTATAAAATTCATCATTACTTGCGATAACCAAAATTTCGGGGTTTGGGGTAACCACATAATATTTTTTTGATGATTTTTTAAGACTTTTGACTATATACTCTAGGACTTCTTCAGGAGTTACATTAGAAAACCCAATTTCTAATAAATTTATTTTCTCAAGCATAGTTAATTTACTATAAGCCTTTAGTAAAATTTCGCTAAATGTTGATTTTTAGCATATTTGGGTACTTTATATACCCAAACTTACCCATAAAATCTACACTCATAGACTCGGAAAAACAATAAATTTTATTTGTCTTTTCAAGATAAATACTATAAACCATAAGTACTGTGAAAAATTCTATTTTTTTATAAAACTTTTTATCTTTTGCAAAGCAGACGGGAAAATTATAGGATAAAAAAAGAAGATTTTCAATTTATTTTTTCGCAATGCTTCTTTTATAAAGTTCGATGTTTTCAAGAGCAACACCTGTACCTCTTACGACGCAAAGAAGAGCTTCTTCTGCAACATGGCAGGGAACACCCGTCAATTTGGTGATAAGCTTATCCAGATTTTTAAGAAGAGACGTCCCTCCGCTTAAGACGACTCCTTTGTCAATTATGTCACTTGCAAGTTCCGGCGGTGTCTGTTCCAAAACTCCCTTGATTGCCGATATAATTTCCAGAAGCACAGGTTGTATAGCTTCGTTTATCTGAACTTCCGTAAGTTCGACGGTCCGGGGCAATCCTGTTATACTGTCTCTCCCTCGAATTTCCATCTTCTTTGTTTCTTTTGAGGGATTTTCTATAAGAGCATTTCCCAGCTCAATTTTTATCTCCTCGGCTGTTCTTTCCCCCACCAAAAGATTAAATTTTTTCTTGGTAAAATTTGCGATTACCTCATCAATCTTATTCCCTCCGACTCTTACTGAATTGTGAACTACAACTCCGCCTAGAGATATTACAGCGGCCTCGGTCGAACCACCTCCCATATCAACAACCATGTGTCCTGCTGCCTGAGCAATAGGAATTTTTGCACCAATTGCTGCAGCAAGGGGTTCTTCTATAAGATATGCAACTTTTGCTCCAGCCGCCATTGTGGCGTCAAGGACAGCACGTCTTTCGACCTGTGTGACTCCGGAGGGTATGCAAACCATAACCTCAGGCTTGAAGAATCGGGATTTTCCCGCTGCTTTATCTATAAAATAAGAAAGCATTGCTTCTGTAATAGTATAATCAGCAATCACTCCGTCCCTAAGCGGTCTTTGGGCAACAATATTTCCTGGAGTCCGTCCGAGCATTTCTTTTGCTTCACGTCCTACCGCAACTACCCTATTTTCCTCAGCCGTAACCGCGACCACAGTAGGCTCATTGAGAACGATTCCCTCCCCAGCAAGATAAACAAGGGTGTTCGCAGTACCTAAATCAATACCTATACGTTTAGAAAGCATAAATTTTTAATTGCTGGGTTGTTTCATTGTTAAATTCAAAATTCAAAGCATCAAATTCTAAATAATATCCAATATCAAATTATTTAAAATTCAAGACGGTTTTGGTAATTAGAATTTTGGATTTTGAATTTATTTGGGATTTATAATTTTGCATTTCGACTTTTGAGTTTTGACTTAGTTTAGTATGTCAAAATACTATCTTAATAGATCAAAGAACTCTTGTCCTGTATGATCGATTATATATACACTTAATATCTCTTGCAAGACCTATTATCAGTCGCTGCCCGACGCGCAACCTCTTTGCCAATATTACAGATCGACCTTGCGAAGTCATTGCGGGCGGGGTATAATTCTTTTGATGAAAAAAATAGTTCTCACGCTCTTAATCCTTATCCTTCTTTTGTCAGCCACCGCAGCAATCATTTTTTATGCAACGGGGTGGCGGCTGTCATTCAATAAGGGGCGCCCGGACCTTTCGGGAACGGGGCTTTTGGTCACAACAAGCAATCCTGACGGAGCTTCGGTATTCATAGACGATCATCTCACAACAGCAACAGACAATACTATAAACCTGTCTCCCGGAACCTACAATGTAAAGATTTTTAAAGATGGTTACTTTCCGTGGCAGAAAAAGTTGGTCATTGAAAAGGGTGTTGTTGCCAAAGCAGAGGCTTTATTATTTCCGACTGCACCCAAGCTTGAAAGCATTGCCAATCTTGGAGCAAACGGCCCCGTTCTTGACCCTTCTAGAACCAGGGTTGCCTATACTGTCTCTTCTCAAAGTGTCAGAAAAAACGGTGTTTATATCTTGGACATGACGACAAGGCCAATACTTACACTTCAAAGCTCCTCTACGCAAATTGCAGATGACACCCTTGATCTATTCTCAGTTGCAAAACTTACGTGGGCGCCCGATGGATCTTCATTAATCGCAAGTATCTCAGCCCAAGCATTATCAAACTATCTTCTTGTTTCAAATTCTTTCAATCAAACCCCAAGCGATGTCACAGCCACACTTTTAAGCGTAACTTCTTCTTGGGACAAGATCAAAGCTGATAGAGAAAAATCAGCAATGAACAGCATGCCTTCAAAAGTAAGAATCTTAATCAAGGAAAATTTTAAAATAATTGAGTGGTCACCAGACGAGACAAAGTTACTTTATGAAGCCTCTTCCTCGGCCACCCTTCCTATCATTATTAAGCCTCGCATCATAGGCCCAAACCCCACTCCCGAAACTCGAGATATAAAAAGAGGACAGGTTTATATTTACGACGTAAGGGAAGATAGAAATTACAAGATAAAAGATTCGATTGATGAGAGAGAAAAGATTACCTGGTTTCCTGACTCAAGACATTTGATCTACGTCCATGAAAAGAAAATAGATATCATGGAGTATGACGGACAAAACAAGACTACAGTATATGCCGGTCCTTTTCTGGACAACTACGTATTCCCATGGGGAGATATATCAAGAATTGTGATTTTAACTAATTTGGGAAACCTCGATACTGTGGCAAATCTTTACACAATAAGCCTTAAGTAAATACTACAAATATTACCAATAAATACCAATTTCCAATATTGAAAACTTTGTTTATTTGAGATTGGTAGTATTATTTAGGCTCTGCGAAGACTAATAAACGCTTCCAGGTCGTCCCGGGCGGCCAGCAGGTTTGAAGAATTAAAACCTCTTTTCCGGTATTGCTTTTGGTTATAAAAGAAACATCCTCCGCATCAACCACTCTTGATTCGGTAACTACATAATTATGTCTTTGGTTTTCAAAGAAGATTGTCACATCATCCCCCTGTTCTAGATCTTTTAAGAGATAAAAAATTGCATTATACCGTCCCACATCCCAAAAGTTATCTGTGGAATGGGCAAAAAGATAAATGTTTCCCGCAAGTCCTGGGAAGAATGTCCCTTTCGCATGAGCGACTCCTTTTTGAAGGAAGGGCAGAAATTCTTTCTGATTTACCGGATCCGCATTCGCAAATACCTTAGCGCTTGCGCCAAGCTTGGGTATCAAAATACTAAAATTTGTATCTTTAGGTATCAAGATTTGTTCTTTTGGGCCTGTCAAAAGAGCGCCAAGCCTTCCGCCTGCCTGCGCCTCTTTGGATTTTCGCAAAAGTTCCCCAAACGGAGTTTCCTTATCGGCAACTGTGTAACTTATACCTCTTATTTGAGTAATTTTAAAATAAATTTCATAATAGAGTGAAGGACCAAAAGTTGCCAAGACTCCAAAAATTGCAAAAAGAAGTAAAAAATTCCCAATTGTACGCAGGATCAAAAAGCGGATAATTTCATCCTTGCTCATAGATTAATAATAACAAAGAAGCGCTCCCGAGAGGAGTCGAACCTCCAATCTTTCCCTCCTGCTCGCCGAAACTTTGCGCCGCTGGAGAGAGTCGAACTCTCAGTCTTACCCTTAGGACGGGTCTGCTTTATCCTTTAAGCTACAACGGCCTGTGCAGGCGCGGTAGGACGGGACTGCTCTATCCATTGAGCTACGAGAGCAAACCTAAGTATCTTAAGCTACTTAAGCGACTTAAGTCTATCATTTAACCTTCGTTTAAACAAGTTTTCCGAAAACCCACCCTCCTTAATAAATTTTTCCTCAAGAGCCTTAATTTGTCTATTTAAAAGGAAGGTCGCTTGATGACATAGAGTCAAAAGAAAATTTGCCGCCTCTTGAGGATTCTCTGGCAAAATTGGTTTCTCTTTTAAGTTACCTAAGTCACTTAAGTTACTTAATGAGGTCAAACGAAAACTATTTTTCCTAAACTCCGCTATTCTTCTGTCTGTCTTTAACCAAATCTCCAATTTTCTTTGCCTTAAAAAATCTTCATAATCAGCTAGTAATTCTTCTAAAGATGCCATTGAAACACCAAGCAATTTAATTTCACCCTTTTTAGAAGTCTGACTCTGGCCCACTCCTTCAATAATATTCTGTTTCCCCGATCTTGCGGCTTGAATCATTTGCTCCCGATTGCGGCGGTTATCAAATCCATATAAAAACTTATTGCAAAATACAACAGTTAAATCATGGATTATTTCGCAGTATCGATAAGTTAAGAGATATTTATATTTGGGCAGTGGCATTATTTGTATTTTATCAGCAAGAAAGCTAAAATACTAATGAAAAGCGGAGACTAGTTCATCGGTAGAACGCTCGGTTCGGGACCGAGAGGTAGAGGGTTCAATTCCCTCGTCTCCGACCAGGTTAAACCTTGAGTTTTGTGACCTATGATCTATGACGATCTATGACGATACGGGATCGGAAAGGGATCGTCTCGGGCTAAACTAACTCTCCGGAAAAATTTTTGATTTTTCCGACGTTTAGTTTTAATCTTTAACCTCCGTAGAGTAAAGTACCGAAAAAGATTGTGGCGCCAAGAATTACTCCTAGTATTCCGTTTACGATAATAACCTTCTCTTTATGGATAATTCCATAAGTAAACCAGATTATTGCGGTGAAAACATATGCAAGCCAAGTTATTGAAGAGACTCCCGCCACATTTTTCTTTGTATAAATATCAAATAACTGGGGAATAGTAATTAAAGGGCTTGCCGTTGCAACAATCATTATGACCGCATTTAGGGATTTATGAAATATTGATGCATGCTTTTTGTGAACCGGATGCTGATGTAACATATAATAAATATATCAGAAATAAAAACTTATTGAAATTAAAACGTAGATATGTCAGAATTACAAAATGGAAAAACTGACCAAGAAGCAGAGGAAAGAACTTAAGAAATTTGAGTGGCAAGAAAAATTAAAATCTCAAAAGAGAAATGAAATGCTTAAGAAAATTGCAATTTGGGCGGGAGCCGCGCTTCTTTTGATCTTATCTGTCTGGGGGCTTATTGCTCTTTCCAGTTCAAGTCCAGACCAACAAAATTCCTCAACCCGAATTCCGCAAGTCTCAAAGGAGGATATAAAAATCGGTTCGGAAAGTGCGCGAATCACTCTTGTCGAATATTCTGACTTTCAGTGCCCGGCATGCGCCGCATACCACCCCATGGTCAATCAACTAATTTCGGAATTTGAAGGGAGAATGCTTTTTGTTTACCGCTTTTTCCCTATTCAAAGCCATCAAAATGCAATGATTTCTGCCCAAAGTTCTTTAGCTGCACATAAGCAAGGCAAATTCTTTGAGATGTACAATCTTCTTTTTGACAACCAGAATTCCTGGGTAAACTCGTCAAACGCTGAAAAGATTTTTGTAGAATATGCCGGCAAACTCAATCTTGACATTGATAAATTCAAAAGCGATCTTAAGAAAGACGAAACTAAAAATCTTATAAACAACCAATATAGTCAGGCGATTGCGATTGGAGTAAACTCTACCCCGACTTTCTTTCTAAACGGAGTTAAAATCCAAAACCCGAGAACCTATGATGATTTTAAGAACCTGATTCAAAATGAACTTAATAAAAAGTAAAAAACTTTTTTTTATCCTTCTTATTCTTTCGTTTTTGGGTTTTCTGGATTCTGTCTATCTTACTATTCTTCATTATAAAAACGCATTCCCCCCTTGCAGTGTCACTTCAGGCTGCGAAGAAGTTTTGACTAGCGCTTATTCGATGCTAGGACCAATGCCGCTTGCTTTGTTTGGCAGTATTTTCTATCTCACGGTTATTGTTCTATGTCTTTTTCTAATTACAAACTATAAAAAAATATATCTTAATATATTAAATCTTTTGGTTTTCGCGGGTTTTATTGTTTCTGTTATTCTCCTCTTAATCCAGGCATTTATACTCCACTCTTTCTGCCAATACTGTGTTTTGTCCGAAGTGATAACCACAGCACTTTTAATCCTTGTAGTTTTAAAATTTTGGGAGGGTAAAAGACGTTAAACTCCTTCAGATCGCCATTTCGAATGTCGAATGCACGAAAATTAATCTAAAATTTGAAATTTGAATTTTTCAATGAAAATTTAAAATTGAAAATTGAAAATTTCCTAGGGGCTAGATATATTCCTCTACTCTTTTATATTCGTGGATCTCAGAAGGAGTAAACCAGAGAGTTTTCTCAAGATTTGCTTCTTCTAAACTGGCTGAAACGTGGACCAAATTTTGCACTCCCCTTTTTTCATCATTGGCATAAGCGGCTGAGTCTGTTGAGAAATCCCCTCTTATAGTACCTGCAGGTGATTGAACTGGCATTGTAGGACCCGAAATTGAAAGGGCATTTTCGACTGCATGTTTTCCCTCCAAAATAAGAGCAACAATCGGCCCTGATTTAACGTAATCAAACAGCCACTTATTAACCATTTTACCAAGCTCTATTGGATCATCGGTGCCTAAGTCTTTTTTGGCATTCTTGCCGTATTGAGTATAGGTTCTAAGAGTTTTCTCTCCCCACCTCTTAAGCGTTGCTGGATTATTAGACTGGTAGTGCTTGACAAGAAGCTCATCCGAGGCTTTGACCATTTTCATTGCCACAATCTTAAGCCCCGTTCTTTCAAATCTTTTTATAATTTCCCCAACCAAACCTCTTTTTACTCCGTCGGGTTTTACGAAAACCATTGTCTGTTCCACAAACTATAAAATCCTAAATTCTAAATTACAAATCCTAAATAAATTCAAAATTTTAAATTCTAATATCAAAAGAGTTTTGAATTTTGAACATTTGAAATTTGATATTATTTGGAATTTGGTGCTTTGAGTTTGTAATTTTCATTCTCTGTTATAACTTTAGCAACTTTTCAAACCTTTGTCTATCGGGAAAATTCCCAATAACAGCAAGGTTAATCGAAGAGTTTACGAAATATTTCTTTGCGGCCGAAAGAACATCGTCCAGCCTCACCTTTTCTATTTTTGCAATCTGCTCTTGCGGACTGTCAATCTTGTCCTCAAGAATTTCCTGTATGCCGTAATATCCTGCCACAGCCCTTGAGTCTTCAAGTTCCAAAACAAAATGTCCTTTTAAAAATTCTTTGGATTTTGTAAGTTCCTTATTTGATATTTGCCCTGAGCTTGCCGAATGGGTGATATTTGATATTTTGTGATACTCATTGAGTATCACAGAGACCGCTTCATCAACTCTCTTAGGATCGACTCCTGCTGTTGAGACTAAAGTTCCGCAGTCCTGGTAATGCTCAGAGCTTGTCCTCACATAATAAGCAAGTCCTCTTTTTTCCCGTACTTCATGAAAAAGTCTTGAGCTCATTCCTCCTCCAAGTACAGCCGCAAGGACCGAAAGAGGAAACCTGTCTTCGCTTCTTATCGGTGCAGTCCGAAAACCAATCGCAATATGGACCTGCTCTGTGTTTTTCTGCTTGACAAACACCTCCGGCTTTGACTGCTTTTCTACTACTTTTAAGTATCTTTTTATATCAAACGATTTCATCCTGCCGAAGTGTTTTTCGACAAGCTTTAGAACTTTTCCAGAGTCGATTCCTCCTGCAACAATAACCACCATGTTATCAGCACTATAGAGACTCTCCATGTAGGAAATAAAGTCATCCCGCGTAAGCTTGCCTATAACTTCTTTTCTTCCTGCTATATCCCAACCCATAGGCGAATCTCCATATAAAAGTCTTTCATAAACATCTCCGATTTTTCTTGCCGGAGTATCCTCATAAAGATTTATTTCCTCAATAATGACCCCTTTCTCTTTATTGATCTCCTCTTTTTTAAAAAGTGAGTTTTGGAGCATATCTGAGATTACATCCAAAGAAAGTTCAAGATGATTTGAAGAAGATTTTATGTAATAGCCTGTTGTTTCTTTTCCTGTAAATGCATTAAACTCTCCTCCAATCCCATCAATTAGAGAAGAAATTTCCAAAGCTGAGGGTCTTTTTTGAGTCCCCTTGAAGGCCATGTGCTCAAGAAAATGGGAAACTCCGTTATTGCGGTCTGTTTCATATCTTGAGCCTGCGCCCACCAAAACCATTGCTGTTACGCTTTCTAATGAGGGCATTGGAATAGTGAGAACCCGCAGTCCATTTGATAAAACATGTTTCTTAAACTGCATATTAATATTTATAAATAGAACAAAAATGATCAGATATCCTGATCAGCAAAAATTATAATAGCACAACCAATTTACCCAGACAATACTTAAACTGCAAGAAAAATTGAAAAATAGGCGTTTCTAAACTATAATTCACCTCCATGAGAAGACTTATATATATTCCGATGATACACGAAGCAGAACAGACTGTTTTTAGAAACACTTCCGATCAGATGAAAAGACTGAGGGTCACAATGCTTTGGAAAGAGATAGAAAAAGAAATTGATAAGTTAGATTTAGACAAACAAAAAGTTAAGATATTCGCAGATGGAATTGCTCAAGGAAAAGAACTTATGGCACTTAGATCTGATCAACCGGGTACAACAATGAGAATAATAAGAAATCTTGTAGCCCATGGTGCGATTTTGATCGGTGTCGAGGATCCAAGATTGATTAGAGAACAAGCTGCTCTCCTGAGATTGGGAAACGCCTGTGAAAACAATTCTCCCACAGTAGGACAGCTGGAGGGATTTGATTATTATGACCGTATGGTAGGATTGGTATCTGAAATTATGAATTGCGTAAAGAAAAGAGATAAAGTAATTGCAAAAGGAGTTGATAATAACATTCGCCAAGGAGAAACTGGAATCTTATTTCTGGGATACCAACACGATATTACTGCTTATCTAGCAAAAGATATTAAAGTAGAAGGTTTGAGTCCTGAAACCATGCTTTTGCATGATCAAATTGTAAGAGATCATTTTGCCAATGGAAGTTTTGAAGAATCTATTGAGAGATTCACCCGGCTAAGAGATTCTTTTGCTCCTCAAGGCCGCGGACCGGAAAAGAAATAACTACATTTTTGTTGGGGATTCGATACCGAGGAGATAGAGGCCGGTTTTGAGGGTCTGACCGACTCCTCGCGTGAGTTTTAATCTAAACTCTTCGTTTTCACTTTCCAGAATCTTATGTTTTTGATAAAAATTATTAAACGCCTGTGAAAGTTCAAAAAGATAATTGCAGAGAAGATTTGGAGCAAAACTGTCTCCGGCCTCCTCTACAATTTCTGGGAAGTGAATCAGTAATCTTAAAACCAAGAGTTCTTCCTTTTCAAGTTTAATATTTTCTGAATTCTGAATTCTGAATTCTGAATTCCGAGCATTTGCGAGCACACTTTGCGTTCTCGCAAAAGTATATTGAATATACGGTCCTGAATTGCCCTCAAGATTGATCGACTCTTTGAAACTAAAGGTGATATCGGATTTGCGGGAAAATTTAAGCACAGAGTACTTTACAGCCCCTACAGCCACTTTTTCCAAGGTTTCCTCCTCCATTTGTTCGAAATTTTCTTTTAACCTTCTTTTCGTCTCATCCAAAAGCCACTCCCCCGAAATTATGTTTCCAAGGCGGGATGACATTTTCGTATCTTTTAAACTCACAAAACCAAAAGAATAATGGAAAGTTTTTTTGGCAAGATCCGGAAAAACCTTATCAAGCGCTTGCAAAACTACTTTAAAGTAAGATACCTGTTCATTTGCGGTAATAATTATTGACTCGTCGTAGGGAAAATCGTCAAATTTTGCCGATGCCAAAGCCAAATCCTTGGCCTCATATGTTCCGTAACCATCGCTTGTTACAAAAACTCTAGTGTGCTTTCCGCGGAAAACCACAGCACCTTCATGTCTTTCAAAAATCCCATCTTTGATATGAGACAGAACAATCTCCCTTCCAGGTTCTTCAACCTCGCTTTCAAAATAATATCTTTTGTATTTGGTTCCTAATCTTTTATAAATATCTTCAAAATGCTCAAGACTCCACTTTCTCCCCTCTCCCCAAAGTTTGTTCAATCCTGGGTCTGATTTTTGATAAATTTTAAGATTTATTTCCCGAATTTCTTCCTGTGCTTTTTTATCTTCCTCGTACGCTTTTGCACCTGCCGCGTACGCTTCTCCCAAAAATTTTGCTCCTTTGTCTTTTGACTTTAAATTTTGAATTTTGAATTTTGACTTTTGAATTCCATAAATCGCTTTTGCAACATGCATTCCAACATCCCCTTGATAGTTGGCTCGAAAAACTTCTGCGCCTTGAAACTCCAAAAGCCTTGAAAAAGATTCCCCCAAAGCTATATTTCGAAGATGGCCTATGTGAAATTCCTTAAAGGGATTGGGGTCTGCAAACTCGAGCATTATTTTCTGCTTGCCCCGCGGAGCTTTCTTGACCTTCGAAGTTTTAACGAAGGAGGTAGCGAAGTGGGGTTTCCCGTAATTTTCATCTGATGCTATTTGATGCAGTTTTTCTGTCAGATATTTCTTGGAAAGAAAAAAATTAAGAAATCCGGGCGGAGAAACTTCAATCTTCCCAACTTCGGGTACATTTTTTTGAAGCTCCTTTGAGAGGAAATTTCCAAATTCAATCGGGTTTTTATATTTATCCTTTACTTTGTGAAAAAAGGTAAGAGGAGCGTTCGTGGAATAATCTCCATATACTATATCAATCTGTACCTCCACTTCAAACTTCTCCTTTATGATCTTCTCAAGTTCTTTCCTAAGCGCTCTCTCAATCTTTCCCTTCATGATGTTATTGTAGCACAGAGATGGCTAATGGTTCAGGTTTAAAATTTAAAGCGTACGACTTATTATGTACGTTCTTACGGCCAGTTCTCGGGCTTGACACTTTAAGCCATAATTGATAGCGTAATAATTGAAGATGAAAATTCTAATTGTCGATGACGATGAAAGTCTAACTCAGGTTCTCTCAACAGCCTTTACCAAAGAAGGCTTTACTACAATTGTTTCAAAAACCGGAAGAGACGGGCTAAATAAGGCAAAAGAAGAGAATCCCAATCTGATATTACTCGACCAGGTCCTCCCCGATATTTCAGGCAACCAGATTTTAAAAGAACTTAAAATCGATGAGCAAACAAAAACTATACCGGTCATGATGGTTTCAAATTTCAGCCAGGAAGATTTAGTAAATCAGGCAATAAATGACGGAGCAACGGATTATATCTTCAAGTATCAGGCAGACATTGAGGACATAGTGAACAAAGTCAAAGGTGCCTTAAAATCAGACGACTCCGGGCAGACAGTTTAATAAAAATGGAGTTTTCAATTCTAACCGCTGTTTTCTTTGGGGCTCTTGCAATCATATTCTCCATAAAAGAAGAGAGAAGCAAAAAAAAACTTGCCGAGGCGCAAAAGCAACTCGAGGCTGAAAAAAATAAACTTAAAGACAATATTATCAATGAAGAGAATATGAATAAAGTGAAGGAAGAGCTGACGCATGTTATGGTACATGAACTTCGCGCGCCTTTAGCAAGCATAAAAGACTCATCCGAACTTCTCCTCTCGGATAAATTCACTGAGGAAGAGAAGAAACAGTTCCTCAAAATAATAAATCATGAAGCAAAGCTTCTTTTAAGCCATGTCTCAGGGATTCTTGATGCTGCCAAACTTGAGTCGGGAACATTTACTCTGGAGAAGAATAAAGAAAATATAAGTGATATAATCTACGAAACAATAAAGCTTTTCGAACCGCAGGCAAACAAAAAAAATCTTACTCTATCCTCTCACATAGACAGCCCTTTTCCCTTTGTTTTTATTGATAAAATAAGGATTGAGCAGGTAATAAATAATCTCTTGTCAAACAGCATAAAGTTTACTCCCCAAGGAGGCAAAATAACAGTTAAGGCAAGGCGGAGTTTAGACGGAGGAGTTGAAATTATAGTAGAAGATACCGGTATTGGTGTTCCTAAAGAGCTTCAAGGAGATATTTTTAACAAGTTTTACCAGGTGAAAAATCATGGTATAGAAATACAGGGGACAGGTTTGGGTTTGTATATTACCAAAAAAATTGTTGAGGCCCACGGAGGTACAATCGAAATTGAATCCGAAGAGAATCAGGGAACAAAAATTAAGGTTTCTCTTCCTGCATATGACGAGACTCACCAAGCTCCATCTTATCTTCCTAATTAGGCTTGATACCGAATGACTCTCCGTCTGATACCACCTCTATATCTCCCGACAGATCTGTTCTTAAAGTCTTTATATGGAAATTTTTTAAAAGGCTTAAGGTAAAGGGGCTTGGATGTCCGTATCTGTTTTTCTTGCCAGCGGATATTACAGCCAGCTTTGGTTCAAGAGATGATAAAATTTTATCATTTAAACCTGTTTTTGACCCATGATGAGGAACTTCCAAGACATCTGTCTCCCCAGCTTCTGTCCCAAGAGCTTGGACAAGCCCCTCTGTTTGACTGTCTCCTGTAAAAAGAACACTGAAGCTTCCGAACCTAAGAAGAACGATGAGGGATCCAAATTCCCCGCTTTCTTGAATATTTCGGCCAGGGCTTGTCTTGTCTAGATATTCATAACTTGGTCCTAGAATCAAAAGACTTGTTCCATCTTTTAACTTAAAAGAGTCTCCCGAAAAAACATATATAATTTTCAAATTTCTACTTCTGATATTATCCATAAGCGCCTGGAAACTTACACTTTTATTGCTTAGGTCTTCAGTGACAAAAGATAACAAACTATATCTTTTTATTACAAAATTGAGTCCTGCAAAGTGATCAAGATGAGGATGTGTCAAAAACGCTGCCGAAATAGTTTTATCCCAAAAAGGCATGTGCCTTTCAAGACATTTTATGATCTTATCATCCGGACCTGCGTCAATTAAGAAGTTCTTCCGACCTGGCGTTCTTATGAAGACCCCATTCCCCTGTCCTACATTGCAGAATATGACATGAAGTTTGCCGTCATTGTATTTTGCATTTTCAAATACCGCAAAGCCGCCAAAAAAAAGAATTAGAAAAGAGAAGATTAGTACGGTCTTTTTCATAATTTATTTTTAAACTTTAAAACAAGTGAGACAAGAATGAGATAATATCCTGCCGCAAACTGCCAAGGGAAATCTTCGATTTCCAGAGATCCCCCTAAATCCGAAAAGAGGGAGACAATTTTGTCGAAATAAAAAATTAGAGGAAAGGCAAGAAGAATCACCGCTTTACCTGCCAATTCCCAAAATATACCCAAGGATCCTCCCACTGCGCCGATGACCATAAGAATAGGGACAGTCCAGAGCACCAATGCATTTACAAAGACTGACCAAATCGAATAGGTTCCGAAATTTGCAATAAGAATGGGAAGAGTGGCGGCTTGGGCAGACAAAGTTATTATCAGATCTTCTCCTATTAAAGTTATGTTCAAAGCTTTTTTTATTGTGTCTGAGAAAAAGAAAAACGGTCTTATGGATAAAAGCCCAAAAGTTGCTGCGAAAGAAAGCTGAAAACCTATATCAAATATCGTCAATGGATTTATGAAAATCATTAAGTATCCCGCGACCATGAGGGCATAAAAAGAAAGTCTTTGTCTGCCCAAAATTTGAGCAGACAAAGCAAGTATTCCCATAATTGTCGCTCTTACTATTGATGCTTCAAACCCAGACAAAACTGCATAAAAGAGAACCCCCGAAACTGTAAGAAAAAGGGCAATCTGCCTCTTTAAGAAGAACGAGAATACTCCTCCTATAAACCCGCCGAAAAGTGTTATATTCATTCCCGAAGCCGCAATTACATGCAAGACTCCCGCAATTCTTAAATTGTCCAAAAATTCCGAAGACATATTCCTCCTTATTCCAAAAGCAATGCCCAAAAGCAAGGACGAATAATCCGAAGGCAATGTTCTCTCAAATAGGTATATTAATTTTTGCCGCAATACTGATATAAATTTAAAAATAGAATTCTCATCTTCTATCTTTTGTATTTTCGGAAAAGACAAAATAAAAATCTCATTTTTATTTAGCACTCCGACTTTTAATTTGCCAGAAACTCTTATTCGATCTTGATAATTAAATTCAGGATGAGGTGAAGTTATTATTAAAATTCTGTTCAAATCTAAATTAGCAGATACTATTTGCCGACTGCCAGATATTTTGGGCTGTGATTTGATCTGGGTTACAAAATTAACTTCTTCTCCGTCCTTTAAATCTTGTCTATTTTGATACTCCAAAAATGCTCGGATTCCAAGAACGAGAATAAGAACCAAAAAGACAGAGGCAATTCTCATTAATAAATCGTAATTTTATCTTTTATTTTATCGAAGACCGAGCTGCCCACTATTTTTTTTGAAAGCAGATCATCTATGGTCTGGTAAGGCCTCCCTTGTATTATTTTTGATGCCGTAGCAGGCCCTATTCCAGACAAAGTATCTAATTCTTTATCAGATGCAGTATTTATGTTTATTAAGCCTCCTGATTGAATACTGGCTCCTCCCTGAACTTGGGAAGAGGTAAATGTTTCCCCTTCAAACGGTATATAAATTTTTATTCCGTCCGTAACTTTTAAAGCAAGATTTAGATTCTTGGCTACCCAATTTCTATCTGCACCTGAAGAAAGACCTCTGGCTGCTACCAGTACGTCTTTTACCCTTGATTCCTTGGGCAAATTATAAACTCCGGGAGAAACAACCGCTCCTTCTATATCTACTACGATCTGGCTATCTTTTTTATTACCTGAATTCACTTCCGATGATTGGCTTGCTTTCTCAAATGCAATATCATTTGAGTTTGATGATGAAACTAATAACCCTATCACACCATATCCTAAAAGTATCACTCCCAAAAAACCCAAAATTAGCGGCAAGAGGTTCTGTCGGATAAGAGGAACTAAAGAGTCACTAAGGTTTTTATAATCCATTGTCTAAAACGAAGTTTATTACCTTCCCTTTGATATAAACAATGTCTTTGATCTTCCTTTTGTTTAAGTATTTTTGCACCCTTTGACTTTTCCTGGCAGTTTCCTCTATTTTCTGCTGATCATTAATATGGGCTGAGTCAACCCTTAAAACATCCCGGGTTTTACCATTTATCTGAACGGCGATAGCAAAAATTTTTTCTGCCAAATATTCTTCTTTAAAACTGGGCCATGAGGCTTTATGAATAGAATCTTGGAAATTTAAAGCATGCCATAACTCCTCTGAAAAGTGCGGAGCAAAAGGACAAATCAAAAGAAGAAAAGTTTTAACTTCATCTTTTGATATATTTTGTTCCTTTGACAAAAAATTATAATATTCCATAAGCGAAGCTATCGCAGTATTGTATTTAAGATTATCGATATCTTCTGTGACTTTTTTTATTGTTCTATGAAGCTTTGAGAGAGACTTGACTGAAACACTTTTATCTGAAATTTTGGTTAGACAAAGAACCCAAGCTCTTTTTAAAAATCTGAAACACCCCTCAACGCTTTCCTCACTCCAGAGAACAGTTTGGTCAAAAGGTCCCATGAACATCTCGTAAATTCTCAAGGTATCTGCCCCAAATTTATTGATTATTTCATCAGGATTAATGATATTTCCAAAGGACTTACTCATTTTTCTGCCGTCTCTCCCTAAGACAATCCCGTGTGAGCGTCTCTTTGCATATGGCTCAGGATTCGGCACTACACCAATGTCAAATAAAAATTTGTAGACAAACCGCGAATACAAAAGATGCAAGGTGGTATGTTCAAATCCGCCTTGATAGATATCAACCGGCATCCAATAATCCATTTTTTTCTTATCGGCAAGAGCCGAATCATTGCCAGGATCTAGATAGCGTAGAAAATACCAGTTTGAACCAGCCCAGTTTGGCATAGTATCTGTTTCGCGTCGTGCTTTTCCGCCACATTCTGGGCATTTTACCTTGAGCCAATCTTTGGCAAGCGCCAGGGGAGATTCTCCCGTTCCTGTTGGCTCATATTCTTTAAGGAACGGAAGCTCAACCGGCAGATCTTTTTCAGGAACCGAAACAGCTCCACATTTTTTGCAGTGTACTATTGGAATTGGCTCTCCCCAATAGTGCTGTCTTGAGAAAACCCAATCGCGGAGATGATAAACTGTAACTCTCTTACCCCAACCTTTTTCTTCAATATAATCCATTATCTTTTTTGTAGCCTCATGAATATCCAATCCATTGAGAAAATCCGAATTGATCATTGTTCCCTCTTCTTCTTGGACCTGAGAAGCTTTTGTGATTGGCGATCTATCGCCATCTTTGCCAACAACCACACGGATTATTGGTAACTTAAAACTTCTAGCGAATTCGAAATCGCGAATATCATGACCAGGCACGCCAACAACTGCACCCGTCCCAACATTACCTAGAACAAAGTCACTCACCCATATTGGCATCTTTCTTTTGTTCAAGTCGTTAATCGCGTACGATCCCGTAAAAACTCCGGTTTTCTTCCTGCCTTCTGCGATTCTTTCAACCTCTGATTTTCTTACTGATGCATTAATATATTCTTTGACTACTTTTTTATGTTTTTCTTTTGTTATCTTAAGAATAAGCGGGTGTTCAGGACCAACTACTATGAAAGTTGCGCCAAAATTAGTATCGGGCCTTGTCGTGAAGCACTCGATCTGATATTTACTATTTTCTATTTGATATTTAATGTTGATTCCTTCTTTTTTTCCAATCCAATTTATCTGCTGTATGGCTATTTTTTGAGAGTAATCAACCAGTTTTAAATCTTCTAAAAGTCTATCGGCGTATTTTGTAATCTTAAGAAGCCATTGTTTTTGCATTCGCTTTTGAGTTTTGGTGCCACAGCGTTCATGTGTTCCGTCTAATAAGACTTCTTCATCCGCCAAATTAGTCTTACACGATGGACACCAGTTTACTGGAACATCTGCCTGATAAGTCAATCCCTTTTCAAAAAATTTTAAGAAGATCCACTGAGTCCATTTGTAGTACTTAGGATCGGTCGTGTTTATTTCGCGGCTCCAGTCAAACGAAAGACCTAGGGATTTACACTGTTTCTTAAATCTTTCAATGTTTTTTGGGACAATAGTAGAAGGGTGGACACGCATCTTCAAAGCGTAGTTTTCAGCAGGCAAACCAAAAGCATCCCAGCCAATTGGATAAAGCACATTCTTTCCTTCCATTCTTTTCTTTCGGGAATACGCATCCATTGCAGACCATGAGCGGATATGTCCTACATGAAGACCTGAGCCTGAAGGATAGGGAAATTCGATCAAAACATAAAATTTCTGCCGCTTATCAAAATCTATGGCCCTATAAAGTCCCTCCTCCTCCCACCTCTTCTGCCATTTTGGCTCTATTAAACTTGGGTTATACTTCTGCTTGCCCCGCGAAGCCGCGTTTGACGCGGCGAAGTGGGGCCATTTGGGTTCAATTTCCGAAGGATTATATTTTGGAATCATGATTTTTACCTTTTCTTTTTTGTTTTTTGATTTTAAATTAGCCATAAATGGAGCATAGCACAGAGAAGGGTATTTATCTAGACACTCTATCGGCCTGTGGTAGTTGCCTCTGTTCTAAAAGATTTCTAGCATTTACCGGGGCAACAGATCTAAATATTGGCTTCTCCGGAGATTTTATTCTTATTTTTACCCTTCCTGGACCATGATCATCAAGAAGAACCTGATATCCACACAATTCATACATGCTAAAGTTTCTGCACTCAGTAGCCCATCCTATAACTCCATTAACAGGTCTGTTAAAAAGTCTCTCTCGCTTGTCATCAAAAACAATCCTAAGGGGAATTTGCCCATCACGCAAGATTATCAATAATCTTCCGGGTTCTTCTGATGGATCCCTCTTGGTTTCCGCCAAAAGGGCGAAAAGACCATCGACAACAACTGCTGAGCCATCCGGTTGAAGCTCCAATTCTGTCTCCGTCATATCGATTAACTCCTCGGCCCTTTCTGTAACCCGGCGCTTCCGCCTTTTTCCCCGGACTCTCTTTCCTAAATGGCTTTCGTAAATAATTCCGCTTTCTTTTCCTCTATCCCTTGCTCTTAAACTATTTAGATTAAACTTGCGGAAGATAAATGGTTGTCTGTCGAATGAACGAAGTTCTACTGTTATAGATGAGGAATTTTGAGGCTTTTTAATAATTAAACTATATTGACCAAATGTAATACTGCTAATTTCCTCTGGTCGCAAGTTAAGATTTTGTGCGCTACTAATAGCAACCTGTCCCTGTCTTCCTACCACAACTGTGGGATGCTCTCTTCTTCTTAGAACTGTCAATTTACTTCTTGGTAGTTGTCCATCACTTAAATCACTCACAGCCCTAAGACAGAATTGTCCCCCATTAACAATCACAGCTTCTCCATCTATAAAGAGTTCAACTAAACCAGGGGAATATCCTTCCAACCGGTCTTTTTTCTCAACTGCTGTTTCTAGTTTCATTTGCTATAATTTAACTCTATAGCACAAAGTCTTGTGCTTTTGCAATAGTCCAAATACCGACTTCTTGCTTTTTGATTTGGGATTCTATACGATTTGATTATGAGACTGCTTCTTCAATCCCTCCTTATTCTCTTTTCGTTTGCTCTTGTCTTTGTATGGCAGGATTCCCCCCTTTCAGGCTACACGCTTCAGATCATAGGTTTTCTAATAGCTGTCTATATCATAAGTTCTCTTGCTAAGTCCCGCAAGGGAAAACAAATTTCTCTTGGGGGTCCCTTAGGGGTTTTTATTTTAAATACCATTATTCTTCTTTTTGTCTTTGCGACAGGCGGTCTGTCTTCCTCCTTTTTCTTTCTTCTCTACTTTGTGGTTCTGGCACTCGTTTTTATATTTGAACCTTATGCTGTAATCCCCTTTGTTATGGGGATCGTTCTTATTTTTCTTCCTTCTGCTATCAAGGACGATGTCGTCGCAAACTTTATTAAGCTTGGCTCTATAGTTTTGATTTCTCCCCTTGCATTTTTCTTTGGCAGAGAATATCAAAAAAGCGGCCAAGACGAAGAAGCTTTTGAAAAAATTGAAGAGGATGTAAAGGATGTTCTAAAAAGCGAGAAAGGGAAACTTGAAGAAGAAGATGTAAAAAAACTTGAAGACGTGATTGAAGAGGCTGAAGAGGCTGAAAAACCCCAATAAATTTATGAAAAAAGCCCTGAATCTACTCTTTCTTGTTTTTTGTCTGACCTTTTATCTTCTAACTACCAAATTCACCCAAGCCCAAAATATATCAAATGATAATTATATAATACAAACCAATGAGATAGAACAGAGTATCTTCCCTCAGAATCCAATAGAAAATGATTCCGGACGTTTCGGTACTATCAAAAAAGACATGGGGGCCTTGCTCGGGTTTGATGATATCTTAGCTGCAAATTTCTTCATTTTCTCTATCCAAAACAACATAATTGACTACGGTGACATATCGCCTACCGATCCGGTGGTAAGAGAAAGTAATTTAACCTTAAGCTCTAGACCCGCTCATGGTTTTGTCATTTTTGCCTGGGAAAATCATCCGCTGGCTGACGCTCCTTTTGAAAATCTGGTGCCGGATGCAACTTGCGATAGCGGGGCGTGCTCAGAAAAGAATCCTGGAACATGGAGCAACAATTTAACTTACGGATTCGGATTCAGATGCGAAAATGAAGGTGTTTTATGCCTCAATTTCCCCAAGGATTCATTTAAGCAGTTTGCGGATGAGTCCAAGAATGAATACCCCCAAGCTATTCTTAAAGGTAAAGGGCAAGAACCAGATATCAAAATCAAAATTATTTATAAGCTAAACTTTTCTTCTTCACAGCCTAAGCAAACCTATTTGAACAACGTTACATTTGTTGTTCTCCCCTCTTTATGAAAAAACTTATTTCAGTTTTATTTTTAATGTTTTTAATAAATTATTTAGTTCCCTCCAAAGCATTGGCGGAGGACATTTCTTTTGGCGTATACCCCCCGATTATTAAGATCAGGGCCAAATCTTCTTCCAAAGTTTCGGCTGCGATAAAAATAAAAAATTTTTCCGGCAGAGAAATAAGTCTTCAAGTAGTTTTAAGACCCTTTGAGGATGCAAAAACTCAGGACGGACAATTCAAGTTCATTTTATACAAAGATTATACGAATGAACTTGCCAATTTTTTATCCAAAATAAGGATAGTAGAAAAAGATCAATCTGTATCAGAATTGATCATAGGACCCGAACAGGAGAAGAATTTGAATCTCATAATTGACATCGGTAAACTCAGCGAACATCGGGATTACTATTTTTCAGCTGTATTCCTTACACACAATAATCACAGTTCCTCTAATAGCTTTACAAGAATAATACAGGGAGTAGGATCAAACATATTAGTATCAATGGGTGATGGGCAACAAAATCTACAGATTGAAGATTTTACTGTTCCCTTCACCCAAACCAAAAAGACCCTTGACTTCAGCTTTATTTTGACCAATTCCTCCGATAGATTTTCAACCATAAAGCCATATATTTTGGTAAAAAATATCTTTGGCAAGCAAATAGAAAGAATTGACTTCAGCCAAACCAATATCCTTGCAAAATCCTCAAGAAATTTTACGGCTAAAGAAGCCGAATTCATAAATACAAAAGGTGGTGAGTTTTTACTCGGGCCCTATACTACAACCCTGATATTGAATAATGAGGAAAAAATACTCACGAAGAATGCCAACTTTGTTTCTCTTCCCTTAAAACATGTCTTAATCTTGACACTGATCTTAATATTTCTTATATTTACAACAGCGAGAATCAAAAGCAGGGTTTTTTGATTAGGACTAAGACCAAGATAAAATCTTTAATAAAATCTTTTACTAATAAACTGACAACTAGATCAAACTCCCCGAAAATTCAATCCAAAAAAATAAATAAGCAACCATATCACTCAATTTATTAAATTGCCAAAAGATATCCTCTAGTTTTAAGGGTCTGGTAATTTCTAACTAAATAAAGACCAACAACGTTACGTGAGTACGTTTCAAAAAGTAAATTTTACAAGGCTAAAAAATAAGTATATCAAAATAAGTCAAGAACAAATTCACACAATCTGATATTGTTTAATATAGATTTATATAAAAGCTGAGGAGTTAAAAGACGAATTTTTATTGAATATTTTCTCCAATTAGGATTTTCACAAAATTTTCCATTTTTTGTACATACTATATGTCTTCCAAATTTAACAACAAAACATATAGAAATATATCGTTTCTTATTTACTCTAGGCTATTGACAAGCAATAATAAATTTATCTATTCTGTTTATGGAGAGCAAAAATAACCTTATAACTTGTATAATCCGTATAATTTCAAAGCTAGATTGAGTTTTTCACATAAATTATGGACTTTCTGAGTTTATTCAAATCCTTCCTAATTGAATCGGGTAAAGTATCTAAGGTTACTCTAAAAAATTATCTTTCTGATATAAGATTTTTCATATT
The DNA here is from genome assembly GCA_001782165.1 of Candidatus Levybacteria bacterium RIFCSPHIGHO2_01_FULL_41_15. Taxonomy (GTDB): domain Bacteria; phylum Patescibacteriota; class Microgenomatia; order Levybacterales; family UBA12049; genus 2-01-FULL-38-13. The sequence goes on from MFNV01000006.1 coordinate 36,514, forward strand.
TTGGTATGAGAGGTTTTACTCTCAGCCATTCTCTCCAACATCCATAGATTACTCTGTTGTACAAGCTTTTAAAAATTATCACTTCGACAGGATCGCCTTCTCGTCTCTTGATCGCAAACTTTCTGCTTTAAGAAAATTCTTTAGTTTTCTCAAAGAGAAAGGATTCATTGCTTCTGTTCCTTTTCAGGAGAAATCGAAAGAAGCAGAAGATAAGTTTTCACTTAAAGAATTTAAGAATTTTCTATTCAGGCAAAACATTTCATCAGTTTCTTCCAAGAATTATCTGATTGACATAACTCAATTCCTAAACTGGGCGGATCAAGTAATCAAACCCAGCGAACATTGGATAGTTTCTCAAAGAGATCTTTATTCAAGGATAGATAATGAACTCGTCAATGAGTATAAGAGAAGATTAATCGATCAGGGATTTTCTCCCCTTTCTGTAAACAGAAAGCTTTCTTCAATAAGAAAGCTCATTTTCTGGGCAATTAAAGAAGGGAAAATCAAAAAAAATAGATTTGATTTCATAAAAGAAAAAGGGCTTTTCCCCCTCAGCACAAAAGGGTCTACGTTGACCATTCAAGGAGGTTTTGCAGATTTTCTGACCCCTAAGATAGAAGAAAAGGCTATGACCTATTCAAAGATTCCCCCAATCAGGGTAGCTCAGAAAATATTAGTTCTTTTTTCCTCAATCTATGATGATCTAATCATAGATCCCATCGCAGAATTCATTAGCTTTTTGAACTTACTTCTTTTTAGGTTTGATAGAAAATCCATTTTCAAGTCAGATATCAAGAAAATCCCGCGAATTCAAGATCCAATAAAAATTTCAAATGTTGGCAAAAACTTTTATGCTCCGCTAAATATTTCTACAAAAGGGATGTCTTGGATCCGAAAAATATCGTATTCCATTCGATTTATACGACCAAAGTGGTATTTAAGATATCATAACTATGCAGTTGTCCATTACATACACTTCTCCATCCTTGTCATATTCATGACTGTTTTGGGTTTTGGGATTTATCAAAAGTTTTTCCTGCCAACAACAAATGTCCTTGGAGAGTCAATATTTTCCCTTTCCAGAATTCTTACGGTAAAACAGAGACTTACAGATTCTTTAGGAAATCCCATCACCGAGAAAACTCTCATAAGATTCGCTATCTATGGGGATCCAGAAGCCTCAGGCTCAGCAATGCTTTGGGAAGATGTCAAAACAGTAGAACCCGATGAAAACGGCTTTTTCCAAACAAGCCTGGGGGAAAAAACTCCTATTCCCTCGAGCATCTTTTTCACTTATCCCTCCCTCTGGCTTGGAACAAGCATAGGCCAAACATCCGAACTTAGACCCCGACAGCAGCTGACAAATGTTTCCCTAGCAACAAGCGCCCAGACTCTGAAGGGTCTGGGAATTAACTCACCCCTAAATTATAAAAATGTAATCCTGTCTCTTGATTCTTCAGGCAACCTGTCTCTTGGGGGACCATCTCATATTTTCCAGGCAATAAACGGGCAATTTGTTCTATCCGGAAATATACTAACTCTTTCGACAATTTCGGGAACAAATACAAATATTGAAATTGTGCCTGATGGTTTGGGAAAAGTTGACATCCAAAAACCCATTCAAAATACCTCAAACAATAACAACATCCCAACTGCAATCGGAAGCGTTGAAATAGACGATCTTGTAAGTATACTGGCCACCTCAAGTGGTCAATCGGCCCTTACTATCAATCAAAACGACTTAGGACCCATTATTAGCGCCTCTGCAAGCGGGATTGCCAAATTTACCATAGACAGCTTCGGGAATATGACTCTGTCAGGAGACATAAGTCTTTCGGGAAATAATGTAAATGTTTTTGCCACATCCCCTCAGTCAACCTTATCTATCGGCTCGGAAGACGGAGGCAATCTTATTCTCCAGCCTGTTTCAACCGGTGAAATCCAATTTTTCTCCCCCTTAAATTTTTTATCTTCCGAGGGTACGCTTAAGCTTTCAGGGAATTTGATACTCTCAGGAACATCTTCACCCTCCTCCTCCTTTAGACTCTATGTGGAGGATTCTCAACCAAGTACCGCGGCTGCCCAAATATTCAATACAAGCGCAGGCTCAAAGGCAAGCGGACTTTTAATAAAACTTGGAAACACTTCCGGCACAACAAATACAGATAATAAGTGGGTTACCTTTGAGCAGAGCGGGATCGGGATTGTGGGGATGATAAAAGGAAACGGAGAAAAAGGCGTAACTTTTCAGGGAAACGGGGTTTCTGATTTTGCTGAATATCTTAAAAAGGATGAGAATGAAAACATTCCCTTTGGCTCTCTGGTCTGCATTGATGAAAAAGGTATGGTTACAGGATGTTCGTATAATAATCGGAATATTGTAGGGGTGGCGTCTGAAAATCCAACTTTCTTAGGAGGAGAGAACCTTGGGAATAAATCGATCCCGGTGGGCCTTGTGGGACAAGTTCCTGTTTTTGTATCAAACATAAACGGAGACATAAAACCAGGAGATCCTCTCACTTCATCTTTTATAAAAGGTCTGGCCGCAAAGGCAAAAGACGAAGGAAGAATAGTAGGAAGAGCCCTTGAGAGCTTTGACTCCCTAAACTGTATCAATGAATCTTCGAATTTCGGTCTTGTTGAGAAAAGGATCTGCAAAGGAAAAATCCAGACTCTCTTGAACGTTTCGCATTATGAACCTTCTCCCTTAGACCAAGCCCAAAAAATCAAGGAACTTGTTCTTCAGGAAGTAGACAACGGTATCTTTGAGATAAAAGATTCACTGGGAATAGCAGTTGAAGAGATTCAGGCTTTTAACAAAAGTATAATCGGCACACTTGAAGCCGGAATAATCAATGCACGAAGGATTTCAGTTGAAACCCTAAATCTAAACGCACTATTTATAGAAGGGGAAAGTCTAAAAGACTATATTGCTCAGATTATTCAAAACCAGCCTCAGATAAAATCCCCCATTGCAGAAATTGATGAGATAAAGACAAATATAATAAGCCCCCTTTCGCAGGAAAAAGACATAAAGATAAAAATCGGAGAAACATCAAATCTTGCAGTTGAAAATCTTAAAGGACAAACAGTTTTTAATGTAGATAGTGAAGGAAACGCAACTTTGGCAGGAGAACTTTCTACCTCCTCTTTAAAAACAAATGAAATACAATCTGATAATGCCACTGTTAGTGGGGTTCTTCATGCAAAAAAAATCGTAACAGATGAGATAGAAAATCAGAGTGAGAACAACTCTGTCTTTGCGAATATAGCATCATTTTCCTCTCAGCTTGTCTATGTTCAAAATCTAAAAGCGCAGACGGCTAATTTTACGGATGGACTCATAGCCTTAGGGCCTTCCTCTCTGATTGATACTGCAATATCGGGTCAGCTTTCGATTAATTCAAATTTAATTTTGGCAGAAAATTCTATAAATGTCCTTGGTTCTGATCTTGAGATCCAGTCTGTAAGACAAGGCGGAGTTTCTCTTATGGGAGGTTTTGTTTATATAGATACAGATGGAAACCTAAAAGTCGGGGGAAATGCAGAGTTTGCAAAAGACATAACTGTAAAAGGAATAATATTTGCAAATATTATATCCCCTATTCCTGACAGTGATTTGATAGTTGACATAAACGCAGAAAATAAATCTTTTATAATTAAAAACAAAGACAATCCTGTTGTTTCCGTAACGGGAGATGGAAATCTGACGGCATCGGGAAGTGGCACATTTGGCAAACTGAATCTTTCTCTGATAAAACCTGCTCTTGCAGTTTCAGAAACCGAAGCAGTAGCAACCGGAGCTGCAGGAGTAGCCACAATTAGCGCTTATCAAAAAGAACTGACAATCAAAAACAGTCTTATTACAAAAGACTCTCTGATATATGTAACTCCAAGAACTGATACAAAAAATATTGTAATTTACCTTTTAAGACAAGTGCCTGGAATATCATTTACTGTGGGAGTGAATACTCCCTCAGGATACAATATTCCGTTTAACTTTCTTATAATAAATTAGAATTTGTTCTTGACATTGTTCTTTCGTGCTGTTAGATTAAGAAATATGGAACAAGAAAAAGGTGAAATTGCTTCCTATCTTGAAAACGCCTCAATCTTTCTCCTCGGACTTCTTCTTCTTATCTTTCCTGTTTTTATGCTTACTTTTACCACCGATGCCTTTACTCTTCCAAAACAGATTCTTCTTGGTGTGGTAGCTTTCCTGGTTCTTCTTCTATTCGGAGTAAAATCAATAATAAGAGGGCAGGTAATAGTACGGAGAACTCCTTTTGACATACCTATTTTCATCTTTGCTGCTATTGTTCTTCTTTCTAGTCTTTTTGCAGTTAATAAGGCTGATTCACTTACGTCTTTTGTTACACTTTTTTTTGTTGTGCTTTCTTATTTTGCAATTGTTAACTCAACCAAAGAAAAAAATGCCGTATTTCTCCTTATTACCTCCCTTTTGACGGGTGCTTCGATCGCGGGAGTTCTTGAAACTCTGACATTTTTGAAGATTTTTGTCTTACCCTTCCCTTTTACAAAAGCTCAGACTTTTAACTCTTTCGGCTCTCTTGCCGATCAGACAATCTATTTTTTTATGCTTATTCCTTTTATTCTCTACTTGATTTTGCCGATGTTTCAGAAGAGAAAAAGAGGTTTGGAGCAAGAAGCGGTTAACTATGAAGATTCCTTAAAAGGCAAAAATAATACCCTTCCCTTTGCCCTCCTTGGGATAGTTGTTGCAGTGGGACTTCTTTTGACTTCCTACCTACTCTTTAAGACCCCTGCCCAAAACGGAGGACTTCTTGCTCTTCCTTATGAAACAGGGTTTCAGACGGGATTTGCAGCAATCTCACAGGACACAGGAAGAGTATTTCAGGGTTTTCTCCTAGGCTCTGGGTACGGCACCTATATAACAGATTTTACGCGTTTTAAGCAGCCTTCCTATAATCAAAATCAAAATTTATGGAATCTTACATTTTTCAGATCATCAAGTTTTCTCCTGGAATTATTGGCAACAACCGGAATTTTGGGATTTCTTTCTTTCATATACATTTTATCTCGGATCTTTAAAAACAGGACAGTTCTTTGGGGAATGTCCTTTGCAATACTTGCCGCAATTTTTCTCCCTTTTTCCTTCTCCTCAATTGCGCTTTTCTTTATACTTCTTGCTCTTCTTTCGGCTTTAAGAGGGGCATCATCAAAGGCACACAGCGAAGGATTCTTCGATGTTGAAATACAACTAGTCACTCTTAAGAAAGGTCTTATTGCCTTTGATCCAACTCCCGGCAAAGCCAGAAATTCTATTCTTCCTGTAATTTTGGTGGCAATTTTGGCGGTATTAACAGGATTAATAGGATATTTTGGGGGAAGATATGTAATTTCAGATTTTCATTTTCAGGCTTCGCTTGTTGCTGCCTCACAAAACAAGGGTCTTGAAACTTACCAAAGACAGGGAAAAGCGATCGGGATTTTCCCTTACAGAGACGCGTATTATAGAATCTTTTCTCAGACCAATCTTGCTCTTGCCAACTCTCTTGCGTCTACCCAGCCTGCGGGGACAACTCCAAGCGCTCAAATCCAGCAAACAATATCTACGCTAATCCAGCAGTCAATAAACGCCGGGCGAACAGCTGTTACATATTCCCCGCAAACTATGCTTAATTGGCAGAATCTTGCTTCTATTTACCGAAGTTTGATTGGTTTTGGGCAGAACGCCGATCAGTTCGCCATATTGGCGAATCAACAGGCAATAACTCTTGATTCCAACAATCCTCAAGAATATATCAATCTTGGAGGAATTTATTATCAGCTGGGTCAATGGGATAATGCAATAAGGCAATTTCAGATTGCCGCAGCACTTAAACCTGACCTTGCAAACGCCTATTACAATCTTGGCCATGCTCTCCAGGAAAAAGGAAGCCTAAATGAAGCAATGACACAGTACCAGACTGTCCAAGGATTAGTAGCGCAGGACAAAACAAATCTGGATAAAATAAATAAGGAGATCGAAGATCTTGGGAAGATAATTGAATCGGGGGGAACTGCAGGTGGTCCAAACCCAGCCACTGCGGGACCTTTGACAGTTTCAACTCCGGAAGCCCAGCTTCCGCCGCAAAATCCTCCTGTGAAAATCCCTCCCCCAACAGAGGAAGCAACCAAATCCTCAAGATAATCTATTTAAATAGAAACTCTTGTGTGTTAAAATTAAACTCCAAGGGCTGTTAGTATAGTGGTAATACACCGCATTCGCATTGCGGAGATGGGAGTTCGATTCTCCCACAGTCCACTACACTTCGCTCTTTGAGCTTCGCGTAGCACAGCCCTAAGAAGCGAAAAGGAAGAACTGTATCCCGCGAAGTTTTAACGAAGTGGGAAATATATGTTTTATGTTTACATTTTAAAATTAAAAAATGGTCAATTTTACACAGGATTTACGAAAGATCTAGAAATACGAATTAAAAGACATAACTAGAAGGCAGTTAGGACAACTGCAAGGCTTAAATCAAAAGAATTAATCTTTTATGCGGCTTTTAAAAATAAGAGAAATGCTCTAAATTTTGAAGAATACTTAAAGAATTCATCAGGATTTGCATTTAGAAATAAACGTCTAATTTAATCTTGGGCCTGTAGCGTAACGGTTATCGCGCTTCCATGGCATGGAAGAGATTAGGGGTTCGATTCCCCTCAGGTCCACCAGGTCGGATTTGGTCCACTACTAATCCTATAGTTGATAAATTCCCTCCATTCATATATAATTAGTCTTCCTATGAAAGAAATTTACCAAGGAACTCCATTTAGACAACTTTTAAGACCTGTTCCAGATGACGGGAATCAACATCTCTATACTCTTGATGGTAATCCAAACTACGTCGTGAGACAAAATCGTATAATTGTTTCCGAGGGGGTACCCCAGCTTAACAAAATTGATATCGCCGAAGCATTATTTGAAGAATTGGAAAGAGATTATGGAATTCACGTTGTCCCATTTGACACCGTAGTAGGACTGGGTGAAGACAATCTGACCTCTGCTTTTATGATAGTAGATAAGGTAAAGGGTGCAGAATTACCCAAGGCCCAAGTCAGCGAACAAGAAGCCAAAGAATTTTTTTCAAATCTTCTTAGGTATCACATAGATAAATTTGAACAAGGAGGTTTTTTTCTGTGTGATCTGAATCCCGACGATTTTATGTATGGGAACACAGAGAAAGACACGACAAAAAAAGTCTATTTAGTTGACCTTGATCAATTTTATGAGTTTTTTGACGATTTAAATCCAAATCAGAAAAATGAATATTTTTCAACAAATCTTGAGGGTCTAAATGATATATTAAATACTCTCGAGAAAAATTCTAAATCAGACCTTGGTGGACTTCGAGAAGATTACTTAGCGTTTTTGAGAAGAATAAGAAACTTACTCCACCCAGCGGATCAAGAAACAATCGATAGTATTCTTGAAAATAATAGAAAATTAACTACTGAAGATATGGGAGTGGGTTTACAAGAACCCCGTTTTTGATTACTTCAAAATGAAGATGGGATCCTGTTGTTCTTCCTGTTAAACCAACCGATCCTATAACAGTCTTCCCTGCTGTCACATTATCCCCTGCCGAAACACTTATAGTACTCATATGTGTGTAATGTGTTTCTGTTCCGCTTCCATCTGAAATATAAACATTATTCCCGTATCCCCCGTCCCAAGTTCCAACAATAACTCTTGATACTGTTCCCGATTGTGCCGCGACAATCGGTGTGCCAATTGGAGAAACAATATCTATTGCCGTATGATACCACGATGCAAATTGACTTATATACCCCTGAACAGGCCATGTAAATCCTGCAGAAGATATCGAAACAGGCCCCTGAACAAGATAAACTTCCCTTCTTATGGAGGGCTTTTCGGAAGGCTTTATTCCATCTGGAACTATAAGAATCTGGCCTTCTACCAAAGAAAATGTCTCAGGATTTGCAAAATCATTAAAAGGGAAATCTACTATCTTCTGTGGATTTGTGTCAAACTTCTTCGCAATGGTATAAACCGACTCACCTTTTTCAACCTTATGAGCAATTCCCGTTACGGGAAGGACCTTAAGCTCATCTCCCACCGTTATATTATCTCCTGTCAAATTATTTGCCCATTTAATTGTTTCCTGCGAGATTCCGAATTTTTGGGCGATTGTCGAAATTGTGTCTCCTTTTTCCACTCTGTAGGTAATAATTTTGTCTCTTGGCTTTTGAGAAATATCGGTCCTAAGAATATCCTCGCCTACGATTATTGACTGCGGTTGTGAAGAGGACTCGAGGGCCGAAACTGAAGAGCTATTCGAAAAAACCGGATATGTACTTGCGAGAAAGGGCGCAAGAAGAACACCAATGCCTAAAATTCCCATAATTGCAAGGTGCAAAAAAGACCGGCTGTACCGACCCCTTTTTATCATAAAAAGTTTAACAAGGCTATTCTTATTATCTTCAAATACCAATGATGCTGACAGAATTTTCTTTTTAAAGAAGAAAACAAGGAAACTTAGGAAGGAAAAAAGCTCGAAAAAAAACTTTGATAAAAAGACTATTATCCGGGAAATTGGGTGTTTTCGCATATAGAAAAATACAACTTAAAAGGTTAACAGATAAGCGGTGCTATGTCAAATCGAAAGAGGGATAAATTGCTCAATTGTTATATCGCTGAATTGTTAAACTTCGCCATTTCGCATTTCGAATGCATGAAAAGTTGATTAGTGCGTCAGGTCATTCGACTCTGAGGGATGATGCCCTCAGGCTCAGACTCGAAGAGGGAATTCCCGCCTTGTGCGGGGAGGGGGTGTTACCACCCGAAGAACGAGTTTAATTACGAAAGCACGAAATGAGGCTTGTCAAGAGCTTTTGTTTCTTTTCTCGGCAGAAAAGAAGAAGGAAGATTATTTACAAAGAGCTTTATCCCTTCCCAAGGGAAGCAAGAAATTCTTCGTTGGTTTCAACCTTTGAAAGTCTCTCAACAATAATAGCAGTTCTCTCTTCAGGCGAGAGCATATCAATCATTCTTCTCATTGTTACAACCTTTTTAAGATGGTCGGGAGGCAAGATGAGTTCTTCCTGTCGGGTTCCTGATCTTTCAATATCAATACTCGGGAATATTCTTCTATCGGACAGCTTTCGGTCAAGATGAAGTTCCATATTTCCCGTTCCCTTAAACTCTTCATAAATAAGATCATCCATTCGCGAACCCGTATCAACAAGAGTTGTTCCGATTATTGTAAGGGATCCTCCCTCTTTGCAGTTTCGGGCCGCGCCAAAAAATTTTTTGGCAGGCCACAGCGCAGCCGGATCAAAACCACCTGATAAAGTTCTTCCCGAAGGCGCAATAGCTAAATTATAAGCGCGGGCCAAACGAGTAATAGAATCAAGAAGAATAATTACATCAGTGCCCATCTCAACAAGTCTTTTTGCACGATCAAGAGTAATTTCTGCAACTTTTGTTTGTTTCTCAGGCGGTTCATCAAAGTTTGAGGCAACAACATCTCCTTTTACAGAGGCAGTTATATCAGTAACCTCCTCGGGCCGCTCACCAATAAGAGCTGCCATAAGATGAGCTTTTGGAAAGTTCTGAGAAATTCCTGCCGCAATTTCTTTAATAATAGTAGTTTTGCCTGCTTTTGGGGGCGAAACTATCATTCCTCTCTGTCCAAATCCAATTGGCGCGACAAGATCAATTATCCTGGTTGATAAAGGAAATTTTCCTGTAGTAAGGGTGATTTGTTTCTTTGGATAAATCGGGACAAGATCATCAAAATAAAGACGTTTCATTGAATCATCCGCGGGAATTCCATTTACCTTCTCAACCTTCAAAAGCCCATAAAATCTTTCCGTATCCTTAGGAGGTCTACCTACTCCCTCGATTAAATCGCCGGGTCTTAGCATAAATCTTCTTATTTGAGATTGGGAAATATACACATCGCGGGCAGATGCAGTAAATTTGGGACGAAGAAACCCATGTCCCTCAGGCTGAATATCCAAAATGCCCGAGACCGGCTGAGTCTGAGCCTCCTCTATTCCCCGGGGAACAGTTAAAACTTTTGGAACTTCTTTCACTAAGGGAACTTCGGCGACTTGGGGTCTCCCGACGATATCATCTGCAGATTTTATCTTTGGAGTTTTCCGGGTGTATACCATATTGAAAATTTAAAATTTGAAAAGACAATGGTCAATGATAAATGGTAAATCCAATGCTAATATCAACATCTAAAATTTAAATTGCCGGATCATTTAGTGTGGGAATTTCTGAAGATTCAGAACAAATGTATTACATCATAAGAAGATTCCCATGTCAAGGGTCAATTTATAGGTCCTATAAGACCTATACGACTTATAAGTCTTATATTTTCCCCCCTTGACAAGGCCTATATTATGTGTTACTATCCCTTGCATCTAATGATACTGTACCTGATTAGTCAGTATCTTTTTTATTGGATCAAACCATGAATAAAGTTTTTCTTTCAATTTTCGCTATTGCATTTTTTGCGCTTTTTGCGGTTTCTCAAAAAGCCTTAGCCGATACTGTTTGTCAGCCTATATATGGAGGCGGGCAAACTTGTGTTCAGGTAGGAAATATATTGGTTAACAAAACTGTTAAAAACCCTCAAACAGGTGCTTTTGTTGACAATCTTAATATCAATGACCCCAAGCTTTTACCTCTATCAACTGTAACATTTCAGATCACTGTGACAAACACCGGATCGGGCAATCTCTCTAAGATTACTGTTAAGGATACTCTTCCTTCTTTCGTAACTTTTGTTTCGGGTCCCGGAAGTTTCGATAGAAATACAAAAGTCTTAACTTTCGAGGTTTCGAACCTTGGCGCCGGACAGTCTCAAACTTTCACACTTGAAGCAAAAACAGTTGAAGAAAACAAACTTCCCCAAGACCAGGGAATCGTTTGTGTGGTAAATCAGGTTTTGGCAACTTCCGATTCCAATCAAAGTTCTGACAATTCACAGTTTTGTATTGAAAAACCGGTAGTGGCGCCAGTTACAAAAGGCGGTCTTAAGGTATTCCCTGCACCAACTGTTGTAACCACACCTCCTACTGGTCCTGAGATGCTTTCTCTCATAGGTCTTATTCCTGCGGGAGGATTAGGATTTCTCCTTCGAAGAAAAGCCCGAAAGTAAATCCTAAATTCAAAGCACCAAGCTCCAAATAATATTTAATCTTCAAACTATCAAAATTCAAAAATATTTTGAGATTAGAATTTTGTATTTGGAATTTATTTGGGATTTTTAATTTTGAATTTGAGATTTACCCAACCGGCTTAGTATATTTTTCCCTTGAAACCCTTACCACCTTTTCCCTGTTTTGAGTAACGCTCTTAGGAAGAGGAAGAGTCTGACACAGAAACGGCGACTGGGTAATTCCGTCAACGGCAAGTTTTATAACTGCTTGGAAATTCCCCAACAAAAGTAAATCTTCTGCCTTAAATCTCTCCCCAAATTCTTTCCCCACATAAGCTGAGTCTTGTGCGCCAATGAGAAACGACATCATAGTTCCTACATTTCCGAAGATTGCCGCTCTTACATCTTCGGGAACTTGTGATATATATTGATTCGCAAGTATAAGGTTAAGTCGGTATTTTCGGGCTTCCGATAAAATCTTTATAAAACTTGTTGTTGCAAAATTCTGAAACTCATCAACATAAAGATAAAAATCCCTGCGTTCTGCCTCTGGCATCGAAACTCTGTTCATCGCCGCAAGCTGAATCTTGGTAATAGCCATTGCTCCCAAAAGCGCTGCATTATCCTCACCTATTCTTCCTTGCGACAGATTCAAAATTACAATTTTTCCTTCATTCATAATCTTTTCAAAATCAACTGTTGATTTGGGATTTTTAATAATATTTCGCATAAGGTGGGACGAAGTAAACTGTCCTACTTTGTTTAAGATCGGTGAGATAGATTCACTCTTAAGCCTCGGCTGCATTTGCTCAAACTCATTAATCCAATAGTTTCTAAGAACCCTGTCTGTCATCTTCTCAACCACTCTGTGTCTGAAGTTATCATCCGTTAAGATATCCTGTACCATAAGAAGTGTCGCATCAGGCAGACTGATTACCGATAAAAGAGCGTTTCGCAGGATATATTCAAGTCTTGGTCCCCAAGTATGACCGTATAATTTATGAAAAATTGCAACAATCCCTGAGACCACGAGTTCTTTTTGTTCAGGGTTTTCAACAGACAATGGGTTTAGCGAAAAAGCATGTATCTTGTCCGAAGGATCAAGATAAACTACATCATTTACCCGGAAAGACGGGATGTAATTTAATAATATTTCGCAAAGATCACCGTGAGGATCGATTACGCAAATCCCTTTGCGGTTTCTGAAATCACTTATTGCCATATTTGCAATAAGTGTTGATTTTCCCGTCCCTGTTTTTCCGATGAGATAAAAATGTTTTCGCCGGTCAGCAGATTTTATTCCGAAATTTGTAACTCTGTTTTTAAACTCGGTTTGCGCAAAAAAATTAGTTTCTGTTTTTTCCTGCGAAGTTAAATATTCGGCAACCGGAAGGTTTTCGGGAGGCTCGGAAAGTATAGTTTTATGCCATGAGATATTGTGAAGTGTTGCGAATTTGGATGTCGGAAAATGGAAAAAACTTGCAATCTCCTCAACGTTTAATATCTGATTTGCCGGAACAAACCTTTTGTTTCTTTTAACAAGAGCGCTCATCATTCTTTTTTTCTGCCAAAGATAAGTCCGGCGAAGTTGAAAACTGTTACCGGAGGGGTTATTAAAAGATGAGAAACTATTTGCAATTTCATACAGGATCTGATGACTTCTCTCCCGATCTTGCGAAGAAACAGCAATTCTTATTGCCGTTTTGAAACCGTTGAGTTTTATCTTCTCAGAAATTACCTTGGCATAGGGGTTTTGTTGAACTACTCCTGCGGAATCCTTTTTCTTAGTATTAATTGTTCTCTCTCCTGTCCTTTGCCATCCCGAACCGATTGGTATTAGCAAAACCTGTATCCAGATTTTGTCCTCTTTTTTTGCTTTTGACAGAACCGAAACAAGAGAAGACATGGGATCAACATCCTTAAAATCGCGAAAAGTCCGAAGTGGGTAAAGATATCCGGACGATATTTTCATCTGACCAAAGGTCAAATTATTTCTGTTCGAAAGAATTTCAGAAAGAGGATCCCCGCGGGTCTTTAGAAAAAGAGCTTTAGGATACTGGGAAACAAGCTGGGATTCTATAAAAGTCGTTAGAGTTTGAGGGACTGATATATAAAAATGGATAGTTTGATCTATTACTCCAATCTCCAATGTAATGGGGATTGCAAATGAAACAAGATTTAGAACTCTTTTCTTAAGAGAAACAAGACTCGAGAGGAACTGAACCATCGCCTCCGGACTTTCTTCCCCTGTCCTTGAAGTTTTAACCTCAAGAAGAATTCTGTCGGATTTATTTTCCATAGTCTTATTATACGACATATAAGTCACTTAAGTCACTTAAGTCTTATTTCCCCTAAAAAGGCGAGCTTTTCAGCTTGACAAAGCCTATAATATTTGGTACAATCCGCAAGCTTTTTTAGCACACCCACCCAAATTGCGGGTTTGCTGTGGTAAACAGGCAGTGCTTTGGCAGAAATTGTCGCAAGATTATTTCTTTCAAAGAACGTTCTTTGAAAAGGTATGCAGAAATAATTTTTTAAACCCTAAGTAAAGGAGGTGTTTCGTGTCAGCCACCGAAATAGGACTGCAGATTGCCATAGTACTGCTTGCCGGCATCTGGTTCCCTGTGATCCTTGCGCACTGGCGAAAGAGGCCTTTCGACGGCTTTGTTCTAGGACTGCTGGGCATAATGATAACTAGCATCCTTGAACTCTTGCTGTGGGCCTAGCTTGACAACCGAATATAGCAATCGTTCTAGCCTTCGCGCAAGCGAGGAGACAAAGGAGGACTCAAATGGGGAGCCTAATCGAGTTCTACTCAAGGCCCCTTGAGTGGGTTGCAAAAGTACCCCACTCAATTCACAGTCGTCCTAGCGACGATAGCGGTTGGGGGTCAGCTTGTTATGCTAGCCCTGCTGATCAAGGCCGCCATCGACTGGATCTAGCCTCCGCGGAAGCGCGTGAAGAGATCCCTGAAAGGAGGCGATGTGAAATCGTTGATCGACGCTTACCTTCTGTTTGGCAGGCTTCTGTTTAAACGCAGATGGCCAACCAGGCGAAGGTAAATCCACCCAGCGCTTGTGTTCGCTCAAGTCAAGCTTCAGAAATCGCGTCTAACGCGACAAAGAGGCTGACAAGATGCGCGCACAAGCTAGCTTCAAAAGGAGGTTCCGTGGCTCGAAGCGAGAGAAAGAAGCGCAAACAACAGAGTAACGGAAGCGGCAAGCTGAAGCGCAGGCCAGAACCACCACCCGATGAAAAGCCCCCAGACGAGGAGAAATCCCCTCTTTCTAGCTCAAGTAGCACAAGTAAAGGAGGCAGTCGGATGTGAACGGCAAGAAACGTCCTCCCAAACAACCGAATAGCGGGAAGCACCGCCATCGGCATAGGAACGGCAATAACCTTCGATTTCGCGGACCCCGAGGGATAATGACGGCAAGAAAGGAAGCGAGAAGATGAGGCAACTCATTATAATCGCTATCCTGACTGCTGTAGGGATCGGCATTTACCTCATCCTGCGAAAGCCGAGGAGGAAACCACGAAAGGACGCTCATGGACGAAGCGAATGAAGATCGCCTGACAAAGATGCGAAAGCGCGTGGAGGTAGTCGTTGTGTTAATAGCCATCTTGGCTTTAATAAGCCTTGTGGCTTTGTTCCTCTCGATCAACAATCGGGAAGACACGACGACACCGACACCCACACCAACGGCAACGAACCTTAATCTAGAGGAGGTGATGCCTAGCAACACTAACCTCGTATTGACAAGCCTAACCTCGCCAATGGCGAGCGTATCACACTTGGAGGTGTGAAATGACCGAAAATGTCAACAACACTGGACAACCGAATAACGACGGCAACGATGTTGTCAGCCCTCCCCCGTCTGAGCCCCCGACCACAACCGGCGGCACAAGCGGCAGGGGCAACAGTGACCGCAACGGTGGTGGCACATCAGCGCTTTCTCCTGTACATTGGGCGTTCATTGTCATGGCAATGGCCGCTATCGCACTAGCCGCCTTCATCCTGGTGGATGCTCTCAGCGGCAGCGGCAACGGATCGACGGCGGCCAACGCGACCACGACACCGGCATCACCGGCTGCTCTGACCATGGTGTCCTTTCCAACCCTGACGCCCGCGGCTGCAGGCACTGGCACGATTCCCGATCTCCCCAAGGACGCTTCTCACGGGAAGTGGACCATTAAGGAGAACGCGGCCATCGACAGCGACCCTATCGTGAGAGACGTACTCGACCGGCTTGAGGATCCGAATCCCAGCCAGTGGAAGTATTTCCCGAACGTCGGAAACCCGGATCGTCCGGATTTCCCGTCTGAGCCTGACCGGCCAGCACCATGGGGCGCTGAATACGGCGTAGCAAACGTGCCGTTCTGTCAGCAGGACATGCGGTGCGACTTCCAAGTTCCGGGCTGGAGCTACCGTCTTGTGACGGCCGACTACGGCTTTCTGGACAGGACATGCCAGAACGACGGCACCAAGGGATGCTTGCTTTTGCTCATCAACGTGAGCGATCAATCATTCACCTGGCGCAACCAGATGGCCGACAACGGCTTTACGGTTCACGGTCGCTACTGGGACGGTGATCATCTCGAGTGGGCTATTCTCGGACTGACGAGCCACGCCAGCGCCAACATGCTGAACCTGCCGACCTTTGCCCGTGCGGGCGAGGTCCTCAACGCAGGAGGCAGCTCAAGCAATGCCGGCGCCAACTGTGGCAACCAGCCAGAGTCTTGTGCATCCGTCGATGTACGCGTAGTCGTCCATGCGGGTGAGCGTGTGCTCGCGGAAGCGACAATCGTAGTCAACCGGTAGTCCGGTCGACAACACCCGAGGGCATAGTGGAGTCTTAACCCCCAACTGAGAAGTCCACCTAGACTTGCCCTCACCCAGCAAATTTCGAGGCGGTGTAACCCCCCCCTCCGCCACCGTCTCACTTTCTAAACTCGCGTTGTACCTCCTACAACGTCGAGGCTTCCTTTTCTGGGATTTCTACAGGAAGATCGGAATGGACGCCGTTACCCAGTCCTCCCCTCCGGGGGATAACCAATAAGATATGCTGATCGAAAGATTGGCATTTTCCTGGGAGGGGCACAAGTGCGAAAGCACAGCGTTGAGATCATTTTGATTCTCTCTTGCTTCACCAATTGCGGTGATACCAAGACTGATCAATTTGATCCTTCGCTTCTGCATACCTTCCCTTTTGAGCTCATCAACCATAGGCTGGTGGATTCAAAAGGGAAATTTAAAATTTAAAATCTATATCCTCTTTAAATTTCAAATGCTGTGTCTTCAATCTTGCAATCGAACAAAAGACGTTAAGTTTTTGCAAATGAGTACATCAGGAGGATTCCTCGCAAACTTGTCGAGGAGGGGGTGAAATCCCCCGACAAGCGAATGAGCAAAAATAGTCCGACTTCGCTTGCAAGGAGTTTTTGGTACTTTTGTCGACACAAAAGTACAGAAAAAATGTTTTATTGTTAATTGTTAATTTTTTGAATTCATTGTACATTATATTTATGAGTCGCAAAATCTTAGATAATCTCCCACTTTTGGCACTTTTCTTTATAACTTTAATTCTTGCGTTTCAAAATTATACTCCGGGAACCTTTCTTTCCGGATGGGATACGCTTGCCCCTGAATTTAATTTCGGCCTTAATTTTCAAAGACTTTTCTTTGGAGTATTCAGATCCGAGCAGGGGCTCGGAGCGGTCGCAGCCCATTCACACATGTCAGATCTTCCCCGCGCAATACTATTATACATTTTTAACTATTTTATGCCTCTTTCTTTCCTCAGATATTCCTACATATTTCTAAACTTATTTTTAGGCCCAATTGGGATGTACTATTTTCTCCAAAAGGTAGTTTTGAAAAATAAGGCTGCCTCTTTTTTGGGCGGGCTCTTTTATCTTCTAAACTTGGGTACAATGCAGCAATTTATAGTTCCTTTTGAAATGTTTGTTGCTCAATACGGAATGCTTCCATGGATATTCCTATTCGCAACCCAATATCTAAAGACACAAAACTCAAATGGAAAATATCTTTTATGGTTTGCCCTTACGATTCTTTTTGCCTCCCCTATGGCTTATGCCGCAACTCTCTGGTATATAACATTTGCTTGCTTCTCTATATATCTTTTTACTTTATCTCTGCCAACTCTTATTAAGAAAAACTTCTCTGTCTTTAAAAAAACAATAATTCTAATACTTTTAAGCCTTCTTATTAATTCGTTTTGGATACTTCCAAATATATATTTCGTACTAACTTCAGGAGCTAGAGTTACCTATGCAAATATAAATACTCTCTTTTCTCCCCAAGCTTTTTTGTATAACAAAGAATTCGGCAATCTAAAAGATATTGCTCTTATCAAAAACTTTTTATTCGACTGGGGGGTCTATGCCGGAGGGGGCCAGTTCGGGAACCTTCTTCAGGTTTGGACTGAGTATTTAAACAAACCTTATGTTTCTCTTATCGGATTTTTCTTTGCCGCCGTTGCGGTTTTGGGGATTGTTTATTCAATAATTAAAAGAAACATAATAGGTCTCTGTCTCCTGCCGGTTTTAATATTCGTCCTCTTTTTCTTAATAAATGATAATCCTCCGACTTCTTTTTTGTACAGATTTCTTCAAAGCTCCATACCGCTGTTTAAAGAAGCCTTCAGATTTCCCGCCGATAAGGTTCTCGGCATTTTTATATTTGTCTTTGGTTTATATTTTGGTTTAGGCCAAATGGCACTTGTTGAGATTTTCAAAAAACTCCCCTCTTTCTTCGCGAGATTTGTTGTTGCACTTCAGCTTATATCAATTACTGCTCTTCTAATTTTTTATATGACCCCTGCTTTCAAAGGAAATCTGATAAGCCCTTTGATGAGAGTTAAAATTCCGAACTATTATTTTGATATTTTCTCTTACTTTGATAAGCAAACTGATAATGGAAGAATTGCAGATCTTCCCATTCACTCGCCCTGGGGATGGCAATATTATGATTGGCAGGAAAATGGACCAAGTTATCAGGGCGCAGGATTTATATGGTTTGGGGTAAAACAGCCAATCTTAAATAGAGATTTTGATAGGTGGAACCCGGCAAACGAGCAGTACTTCCGAGAAATGTCCTATGCTGTTTATTCCAAAAGGGACGATCTTTTTAAAAGGGTAATTGAGAAATACAATATCCATTATATTCTTCTGGACGAGAGTATTATTGCGCCTGAAAATGATGCACGAATTCTGTATTATGATGAGCTTAGGAAGTTTTTAGAAAAGCTTGAGAAGGAAAATTTCGCAAGACAAGATGCTCAGTTCGAGAAGGTAAAAATTTTTAAAGTGGCAAGTGGATTGAACTCTTTATATTTATTAAAAGGCAGTCCTAAAGTCTTGCCAAAAGCGAGCGCTTATTATGAGGACTTTGCATATCTTAAGTACAATGATTACAAAAGTGAGGAAAGCGGGTCGGGGACTTTTTATCCTTTCAGAAATCTAATTGACTCTCAAAGCCATATCCTAAATGGAAGAACCAATATAACTCAAGAGGGCGCGGTTCTTAATTTCCAGAAAAAAGATAATCTTTCTTCTCCTGACTTTGCAGAGAGTGAAAATTATATTGCTTCAGATTTGTTTCTAAAAAGGGAGGGGACCTCAGTCTCAATCCAGTTTTACCCTCATCTTCCCTATAGAAATCTTTTGGACTCTCCTCTTTCGATAACCTCTTCATTCGACATCCCCGACAAAAATTTTATCGTAAGCATCAACGGAACCAATAATTTCAGAGTTGCAGATATTGAGGAAAATGCACCGTTCTCACTGGGGACTGTATTTCTTAACACAGGAATGGGTAATTTAATCTCAGCTTACCCACAGAATCCGGATATTGCAGTCTCTCCTGATTTTTCAGAAATCCAGTTTGGGCTTTCTGCATGTGAGGGCAGAAGCCCAGACCAAGTAGTCGGCATCGAAAGGGAGGGAAATGGATTCAGTATTTTTGGGAAAAACGCGCCAATTTGCATGAACATTCCTTTGGAAGAGATTTTCAAAGACGCGGGTCAACTTAATAATTCCGAAGTTCTCTTGACATCAAGTTTCATGCAAAGCGGTAACCCATTATCATATGTTTGCGTTGCAGATATAAAAACAGGTTCTTGTTTAAGCTATACTTTCAAGAATGTTAATCCCGGACGATTTCCCATAAATTTGAGCTATTTTGGGATTGAAAAAAATAATTTACAAAATCTTTCTATCAAAGTATTTTTGGACGCAACTCAGACGGACAAAATTGAGAGGGTTAAATATTCAAACCTAGTTTTCTCTTTGACTAAACCTATCTTTTCATCAAACCTTTCAAAAGATCTTATAAAAGAATCTCTTTCAAGCGCAGTGTTGAATCCTGCAAATAAAAGCGCTCTAGTTCCCTTCTCGGGAAATGAGCAATTAAGCCAAGATATAACGTCTTTGCCTAGAACATCTATCAATTGTAATCCATCCTCACCTCTAAACCATGAGGTTTCCAAAAAAATCATAAGTAAGGCAAAGGATAATTATATTCAATACGAGTCGGTCCAAGGTACCGCCTGCGATCATTTTTCCTACCAGAATCTTTCTCAAGACCAAGGATATCTTCTGTCAATAACTTCAAGAAACATTCAGGGCCTACCACTTACCATGTGCGTCTTAAATTATGCTTCAAAACATTGTGATCTGTACACAAATCTATCAAAATCTTCAAAGTTCACTACAGATATTTTTCTGATTCCGCCAATGCAAGAAGGACAGAAAGGGTACGATATAGATATTGCAAGTCTTGGAATAAAAGGCACCAAAAGCGTGAATGATCTTAAGTCAATCCAATTCATACCTTTTCCTTATTACTTTTTATCTAAAATCGAAGAAGGAGAAAAACAAGAAACATCAAAAAAGACTTCAATCGAAGGTCAGAACGAAATCAACCCCTCTCTTTATAAGGTTACTTTAAACGAAAATCCCGCTGTCAACGATACTTTAGTCTTTTCAAAATCCTATCAAACAGGATGGAAAGCCTATGAGATAAAAGGCAAAAGTCAAAATTCAAAAGTCAAAAGTTTTATTGTAACAATTTTTCCTTTCCTGTTTGGTAAGGAACTTAAGAATCATGTCCTAGTCAACAATTGGGCCAATGGTTGGCAAATGGAAAATGGAAAATCGTCAATAGTCAATAATCAATCATCAATTATTATTATCTATCTCCCCCAATACCTGCAGTACCTCGGCTTTATCCTAACTTTTGGCACATTTGTCGTTGTTATATTGAAATTGATCAAAAACAAGAAGGGGAATTTGACAGAAAATGAGGTTTCTGATAAACTACCCACAATCTAATAATTCTGCCCCGATGAGTATATAAAATTGCCCCGTAATTTACAATTTTCAAATATGAAAGACGAAAAGCCTTTAGTTTCTATTCTTCTTCCTGTTCATAATGCGGGAGCTCATCTTTTTGAGTGTCTTAAGAGCATTAAGACCCAAAGCTACCGTAATATTGAAATACTTTCGCTTGATGACTTCTCAAACGATGATTCATATAAGATCCTGCGAGATTTTGCCCGAAAAGATAAAAGATTTAAAGTAAAGCGGAATGTGAAACGATACGGAATTGGAACTACTCTTAACAGGCTGATTAAAAAAGCTAAAGGTGCTTTTATTGCTTTTATGGATGACGAGGATATTGCGGCAAAAGATAAGATCAAAAAACAACTACTATTCTTAAAGGAGAACCCCAATGTTGCAGCTTTAGGAACTCAATGTTATTTTCTAGGAAGAAATGGAAAAAGAGTCGGCAAGAGCAGATTTCCTCTTGAAAACGGTCAAATCTATAGTTCCCCTCTTCATGGCATCTCAATGCAGTTTGAAACTGTCATGATAAACAGAAGTCTTCTCCCCAAAGACATTTTGAAATTTCACACTAGAGGAAATCCTTTTATCTACAGCGACATATTCCTCAAACTTCTCCCTTACGGCAAGGTTGCAAATATCAAAAATTATCTCCACTATCACAGAAACCATCCAAGTGAATATTTTAAGGATCTTCGAAAAAATCCTGTTCATTTTATGAAACTTTGGATAAGATCAATGGCATTTTATAACTACAATTCACCTTTCAAAACCTTTAGATCCTTCTTCACCCCAATCGTCAGATCAGCATAACTTAGCAACTAGCGACTAGTGGCTAGTTACTCATCCTCAAGTTATCCACATTTTTCATTACCAAAAAAAATAGATTGTGTAATCAACCTAATCAACCTATTATTTACTATGAGTTACCAAAATTTAAACCCCTTTTTGGCTATAGGATTGACAGGACTTGACAAGGTGTGTTAGAATATGGTTTGTCATGAGATTCCTCTCTTTAAGGAGAAAAAAAACAAGAAAGAGTATCAGCGATTATAAGCAAGAAATATTGCTGAAAGAGGGCAGGGAACAGTTTAAGTCTCTTATTAAAAAGGGGCTTTCGGTACCAATAGCACTTTTATAGATCTTAAATTGTAAATTTGCAAAAAAGAGCATCGCTTTCGTTACTCTCGATGATAATTTCAGTACGACAAGCAATGCTCTTGCAAGATAGGCTACTAGTTCCTTAGGCAGGAAATAAAACTAGTTGCCTTAGTTTTTAATAACAAAAATAGAAATTATTGTCAAGAAAAATCAGTGAAGCTAAAATTGTTGGTTTTTCTTGTTATTATTAGATTTTTCACGAAAATTTTTGCACTTATTTACAGTTTTAGACGAGGTAGGAGTCTTGGGCAGGGATTCCTACCTCTTCTAAGATTCATACCTCTTTAAACTTTTTGGCAAACAGGATTCTTCCTGCTGTAGTCTGGATTACTCGGGATACTAAAACGTCAATAGTCTTTCCTATCTCCGAAGCGCCGTTTTCAACAACTATCATAGTCCCGTCATCAAGATAACCGACCCCTTGTGTTGTCTCTTTTCCCTTGTGAAGAACCTTTATGTGGAGAGCCTCGCCCGGCACTGCCCTAACCTTAAGAAGAGTCGCCAAAGTATTTATGTTTATGGCCGTTACACCTGATATATTTGCCCTTTTTTCAAGATTGTAATCGCATGTGATTATCTTGCCTTTATTTGTTTTTGCCGCAAAAATAAGTTTCTCATCAACTTCTGTGTACTCCCTGCCTTTGAAGATGTTCTCCTCAGATATCGTTATGAACTTAATCCCTTTTACCTTTTTAAGTTTCTCAAGATACTCAAACCCTTTTCTCCCCCGTTCTCTTTTTACCGTATCCTGCGAATCTGCAATATGTTTTAATTCCAAAAGTATGCTTTCCAATAGCACAAAAGTTCCGAAAAACAAACCCAAATTTGTAATGTCAAAGATCCTGCCGTCTATAATGGCTGATGTGTCCAAAAAAAAGGAGTTCTCTATCTTCTTTGTTTTTTTTCTTTTTTTAGGACGCCTGAATGGCGGAAGGCGTCTTATTACGGTCTTTGCCACTTCATCTGCAATAAGACCCACAAGCTTTGGGGGAAATTGGCTTTCCTCTCTCTTCATGATCTTTGTTTTTTTTCTTTTTTTATCTTTTGCCATAACTATTTTAGATCTTTCAAATTAAATCTTTCAAAACCGCCTGAAGACTTCTGTGAGATTTGGCTGAAAGTATCTTTTTAAAGCCCATTTTTTGCGCTTCCTTGACTCTTTTTTCAAAAAATGATGTATTTCTCAATTCTCCCAAAAGACCTACTTCAGAAACGGCTACAAGACCCCACAAGGGCAGATTCTTAAAACTTGAGAAGATAGAAAGACAGACCGCAAGGTCTGAAGCCGGATCGGAAAGTTTCAGTCCTCCTGCAATGTTTACAAAAATGTCCATAGTTTCAATCGGCAGTTTTGCCTGCTTTTGAAGAACCGCAATAAGAAGCTCGAGTCTTCTTGAATCGATCCCGCTTGCGACTCTTCGGGGAATTGGGAGTTTTGAAAAAACACAAAGAGCCTGGATTTCCACCAAAAACGGCCTTGTCCCCTCCATAGTAACCGTTAAAACCGATCCGGGAGTTTTTGAGTTTCCCTCTGTTATAAATAAGCTCTCTATGTCTTTAACTTCAGACAATCCTTTTTCATCCATTTTAAAAATCCCCACTTCATCAACCGGACCGAACCTGTTTTTAAGGCTTCTTAAAATGCGTGTCTGAGTGAATTTCTCGCCCTCAAAAAAAAGCAAAGTGTCTACCATATGAGATAAAACCATAGGCCCTGCCACCATTCCCTCCTTGGTGACATGCCCTACCAAAACTGTAGGAATATTTAAGGTTTTTGCAGTTTTGATAAAAGCCATTCCCCCGTATCTAACTTGACCCACAGAGCCTGAAAGTCCCGAAAGCTTCTCAGATTCCATAGTCTGGATTGAATCTACAATTACAAAAGACGACATAAGTTCTCCAATAATTTCGCAAGCCCTGTCTGTATCATTAAGAGAGGCTATGTATAAATTTTCATTATTGCCTCCTCCGATTCTCTGCGCTCTCATCTTTATCTGCTCTTCAGACTCTTCCCCTGAAATGTACAAAACAGGGTGCGGGAAGCTTTCAAAATTTTCGCTGTGAACATTCGCGCCACCAGCCTTTTTCTTTGAAAATGAAACTTTCTCCGCGTTGTGAACACGAAAATTTTTGTAAGCGACCTCAGCATCTTTAAGAGCGTCATTCTCAATATGTGCTTGCCGAGTCTTCAACTTCGAACTGGATAGATTGAGCGCGATCTGAAGAAGAAGGGTAGACTTCCCGATCCCCGGATCTCCTGCGAGAAGCGTTACGCTCCCCGGAACCATTCCCCCGCCGAGAACTCCATCTGCTTCGGCAAAACCGGTTGAGATCCTATTTTTCTCCAAATACGAAATCTCACTAATCTTTTTTGCAGTTTTAGTTTTGTCTTTTTGGGAAATTGCAAACTCTGAAGTTTTGATTTTTGAACTTTGAATTTTGAATTCTCTCAGCGTATTCCACTCCCCGCATTCGGGACACTTCCCAAGAAATTTCGCAGATTCATATCCGCACTCCTGACAAACCCATGAAATCTTCGATTTCATAATTAAAAATTTAAAATTTAAAATTGTCACCTGTATCCTATTGGTTTTTCCTTAAGAACAGGAGACGCCAAAATTCTTCTTTTCTTAGAATCAATTTCTATTATAACAAGATCAATTTTATCCTCCGGTTTGTAAGAAACCGTGAGGGGGGTTTTTCCCTTTCTCATCAACGCCTCCATCCCATTTCCGATATCAAAAACAATGCCCCCTGATGTTATTTCTTTCACTATTCCTGCAATCTTTTGATCTACCGAAAGGTTTTTAGTTTTTTCCTCAAATGGATCTTTTTCTAGTTTTTTAACAGAGAGGTTTACTCTCCTTCCGTTCTGATCGAAACCGATTATTTCCCCCTCAATTAAATCTCCTGTTTTGTACATTGAAAAAATATCGGTTATTTTGTCCCAGGAAATTTCGGAGATATGAATAAAACCGTCGATTGCTCCCCTCTCGATTGGCACTGAAACAAATAAACCATAAGGAGTAACATTTGTAATCGTTGTTGTAATTTTTTCTCCAATCTTAAGACCTTTAATAGTTTGCCTAAAGTCGCCTGTCGTCACTGATTGGCTCTGAGAAAATATAATTTTGTTTGTTGCGCGATCTGCTTCAAGAATTATCGCTTTTATATGGGATCCGACCATAGAGGAAAAACCTTCTTCAAAATTTGAGGAAGCAAAAGACACCTGAGAGCCTGGAAGAAAACCCGATATCCCATTTTCTGCCGAAACCAGAAGTCCTCCTTTTATCGCCTCATTAACCACTACGTCCAAAACCTCCCTTTTTTCCTTAAGTTCTGTTACTTTAGCCCAAAGCCGGTTGTTAAGAAAACCCCGAAGAGAAACAACTGGATTACCCATTTCTGACTCCGGGTTTAGAATCTGAACATTAACTTTGTCCCCTACCGAAAGAGAAGATAAAATATTACGAAGTATTTTTTTATCTTTCTCCAAAACCACTGCTTCTGCCTTGGCATTTATATCAACCAAAACTTCTCCCGAAGTCAATTTGGTTATTTTGCCCTCAATAATGTCTCCCTTATGGGGGGTAACAAAAGAAGGTTTGCGCGAAGCCAAAAGCTGCGCCATCGACTGAGGCTTTTTGTTTGATTTAGAACTCTGAACTCTGAACTCTGAACTCTGAACTTTTTTCGCCACTCATTTATTCCTCCTTAATTTAAAGAGTGCTCCCATTGTACCACACAATGGGGCCATGGTAAAATAAGGAACATGCGTGGACTTATCATTAAAACAGGTAGGTTTTACTTTAAAGATAGAGAGAAATCGACATGGCCAAAAGGAATTAAAGATTATCAGAGTTTTGAAAAAGAAGGTAAAGAATTTTCAAACGTGATAAATATTTGGGTCTGCGTAGAAAAAAACGACAGAGAAGATTATATTATAAATTTAGTTAGAAGAATAAAAGAGTTAAATGATAATTTTTATAACTTGTCCCATGTAGTAGCTTTGCCCTTTGGACACCTGTCAAATAAACTCGCGAATCCAAAAAAAGCAAAAGAATTTTTTGACAAAATTGTAGAGCTGCTTCAAAAAGATTTCAAAGTTGATACTGTAACCTTCGGAACTCATAAAGACTTGATACTTGAAATTCCCGGTCAGCCAGCTGAGGTAAGCTACTTTGAATTCCCCTATTCAGGTAAAAAACCAAAAGTTATATAGCTAATTCTGCTATAATCTTCAAATGTCAAAGGCGAAGATGCTCGAAGAAGCAAGGCAGTGGGATGAGTATTGGACTAAGAAAAGGACAAAATCCCAGGCGATTTATCGGGCGGGTGCGGGTTTTTATAGAGAGTTTATTATAAAAAGAGCCCTTAATTATTTCATCCAAAAAGAATTTAAAGAGGGGTCAAAACTCCTCCATGCAGGTTCAGGAACAGGACAAGTCGATATAGATATTCTTGATAAATATAAAATAACCGCTCTTGATATTTCAGGCGAAGCTCTCAAACTTTATAAATTAAACAACGGGGAAAAAGCAAACCTTTTAAAGGCAAGCATCTTTGACATCCCTACCAAAGGATCAATTTTTGACGGGATTTATAACCTCGGGGTTCATGAACATTTTACAGAAGAGGAGAATGAAAAGATATTTAAAGAGTTTGCAAGAGTCCTAAAACCAAATGGCAAAATCGTCCTCTTCTGGCCTCCTAAATTCGGGATCTCGGTGATTTTTCTCAACTCCCTGCACTTTGTTTTAAATGATATCTTAAAAAGAAATATAAGGCTTCATCCTGAGGAAATCTCTCTAATAAAATCGGAGAGCCAAGTCAGAGATATTCTTAAAAGAGGCGGATTTAAACTGACGAAATTTTATTTCGGACCCAAAGACTTTTTTACACATTGTATAGTGGTGGCAAAAAAACATAAATATGAAAAAAAATAACAGGGGATTTTATGCACTATTACTTCTGGTACTTGCTTTTTTCTTGATATTATTTTTAATCTCAAGAAATTATGTTCCTCTGTTCATAAAGGTTATAGAGGAAAATCCTTTTGTTGGGCCTCTTTTTCTTATAGTTTGGAGAATAATTGGGATAATAGTTCCCGCCATACCGGCGGGTATTGTCTCCTTTGCAGTTGTTCCCATTTTCGGCTGGTTTAAAACATATATTTACACCTTAATAGGGATAATGATTGGGACTTCGATAAGTTTTTTTCTTGCAAGATATTTCAGGGAGCCACTTGTTGAAAGATTTGTGCCGATTAAAAAAATTCATAAACTTGAAGACAGACTAACTGAGCGACAAAAATTTTTAGGACTGGTAGCTATAAGACTGTTTACTGTTCCTGTTATGGATTTTTCAAGCTATGCCGCGGGCTTGACTCGAATTAGTTTCCCGAAATTTTTCCTTGCAACCTTTATAGCATCTATCCCTGACATTGGCATTTTTTACTTTGGAGAAAAACTTTATCAAACTTTTTTCGGCAAGCAAATAATTATCGCAGTCGCCGTTCTTTTCTTTTTGGCATTGGGTTATTTTATAGTTAAAAGATTTATACTTGATAAAGGAAGGTAATTCAATTTTCAAGCTCTTCTTCTTAGTCTAATGATCTAAATCATTAGACTTAATTATCTTAATATTTTTGAAGCAAGTTTTATTTTATCTGTAACAATGTCTGTAATTCCTGCGTTTTTGAAATATTTTATACCTTTTTCATTATTTATAACTCCTGCCATTACGCGAAATCCTCTATCGTTATAAAATTTTTTTAATTTTTTGAGTCTATTTTGTGATATAAGAGTCTTGAAAATCTGCTGGCTCCCCTTCCACTCATCTATCCATCCCAAGAAAACTCCATAACTTTTCTTGGGAGGTCTTATAAAAGATAAAATAGGAAGATTGAGAAACGGAATAACTCGAAGCTTTGGATATTTTTCCTGAAAAGAAAGTGCGGTTTTAATATAAATCGAGAAGCCGATCAAATGAACTAAGTCCCAAAGGTTTTCTTTCTTTATTTTTTCGGATACTTGTTTAACAAGTTTTGGAGAGGAATCCTTAAGTTCAAGAAAAAAAGGCCTTTTTTTATATTTTATGTAATCAAAAAGATCAGACAGGGAAAGCTGATCTTTGTATTCTGAGTCAGAAATTTTATCATGCGACACAATTACCTTATCATTGATGATAAACCTTAAATCACACTCAATTCCACTGGCTCCGAGTCTAAAAGCTTCTTCAAAAGCCTCCAAAGTATTTTCTTTCTTCCCCGTTTTCCTCCCCCGATGGGAAATTATCATGAGTGAATAATATCAACCTTGAGTGATTTTGGCAATAAAAAATGCTGGCCTTGACCCATTGTCCCGGGAAAACCCAGTATCGTGGGCGCTGATGCGTTTCACTTCTCTGTTCGGAATGGGAAGAGGTGGTACCACATCGCTCCAAAGACCAGCAAAATATTATATCAAATATAGTTATAAGATGTTAGTTATGAGTTATGAGAAATGCCCATAGCCCCCAACTCCAAACCCATAACCAGCGGGCTTGACTCCTTGAAAGTGAAGAGAAAAATTTTACTCCGATTAGATCGGAGTTTAAGTTACTCTAATTGACCATTAGTACGGGTAGGCTTAATACCTTACGGTACTTCCACCGCCCGCCTATCAACCTCGTAGTCTACGAGGGGTCATTCTCATGCGCAGCATGAGAAATTCCTAAATGCTCTAATTAACCTAATTGATCTAAATATTTTGAATTTTTGAAAATTTGAAAATTTGAACTTATTTAGAAATTAGAAATTAGAAATTAGAAATTCCTTATGCCACGCATAAGGCGAGATCTAATCTTGGAGGCGGCTTCCCACTTAGATGCTTTCAGCGGTTATCCGTTGGGAATCTAGCTACCCAGC
>MFNV01000007.1 GCA_001782165.1 Candidatus Levybacteria bacterium RIFCSPHIGHO2_01_FULL_41_15
AGTTTCAAAAAAGGCGGATTTGACGCGCTTTCCGCGGAGGCGGGCGCGGAAAGCGCTACCTCCCGACCTCTCTCTTCTCTTTACTGGCTGGGAGACTTGGATTCGAACCAAGATGAACGGATTCAGAGTCCGCTATCTCATCGCCTCCAGCGAGACCGCGCCATAGGCGCTGGCTACCATTCATGTCTAGTGCTGGGAGACTTGGATTCGAACCAAGATGAACGGATTCAGAGTCCGCTATCCTACCGTTAGATGATCTCCCAGCCCTAGACACCAATTAATTTATTAAAGGCCTCTCCGTGCCTATACCTCTTGATTTGCTGTTCTCTTTTAAAAGCTTCACTTTTAGTTTTAAATTCCTCGCTATATACCAGGGCAAACGGTGCATAAAACTTTGTTGATTTAACTCTCCCGCCATTATGATATTTTAATCGGGTATTCTTATTTTGAGTATGGCCAACATAATACCACTCTTTGTTCAAACTCTTGATAATGTAAATGCTATACATATTTTCAGAGTCCGCTATCTCATCGCCTCCGGCGAGACCGCGCCATAGACGCTGGTTACCGTTAGACCCGCCTCGCGTCGACAAGCGACAGCGAGTCGAGGCGGGGTGACCCAACAGTATTTTGCAGGTTTATTTTACCAGACTTGAAACCTTATTTAAAGAATTCTACTATATGTGGGGTAAAAACAAAAAAGGTGACAATAATGTAACTTATTGTTGCCATGAGCACCATCCCTGCTGCAACATCTTTGGCAACTCTTGCGGGAGTTCGATGCTCCTGTGTAATAAGATTAATTACTTCTTCAATTACCGTGTTAATCATTTCTGCACAAATTACAAATAGAGCCATAACAAG
Source organism: Candidatus Levybacteria bacterium RIFCSPHIGHO2_01_FULL_41_15 (assembly GCA_001782165.1). GTDB lineage: Bacteria > Patescibacteriota > Microgenomatia > Levybacterales > UBA12049 > 2-01-FULL-38-13. The sequence continues at coordinate 865 of MFNV01000007.1, forward strand.
AAGTACTACGATTTCAAAATAGTTGATTTGAAAATAAATTGAAAGAAGTATAACAACTGCTGTATATAGATAGTAAAGAGGGATGTTTGTACTGAATCTGTGCATAAAAAATATACCGCGGAAGGCGTGTTTAAAAGATTGAATAACTCTTAAGATATAAATCATATGCTAAAAACTTAAAATTTTGACAGTAACATAAACAATTATAGTCAGCACTGCCCCAAGAAATCCACCAAGAAAGGCTTCTTGGGGGGTGTGCTTTTTAACCTTTACCCTTGCCCATCCCATTATAAGAGGCAAAAAAAGAATGGGAAGTAAACCGGCTCCATACATTATTACCAAAGACAAAGAAAAAGCCGCCGCAGTGCTAGTATGTATACTTACCTTAGCCCATCTGTTTGCAATACTTACAGCGACTACTCCCAAGATAATTCCTAAAATCAGAACATAAAGAATTTTAGGGGCGCCAAAAATAATAAGAACTGCAAGGTATAAAAATGCAATAAAACCTCCTCCTGCAAAAAGAAGAGGCCTCTCGCTTTTTTTCGAAACATCAAAATCAGAGAAAAATCCCAAAAAAGTTCCGGCAATTACAAAAAAAACCATAGAGAAAAGAAAAATATATGAAAAGGCTGTCCATTTTAAAGAAAGCCAAACATCGGAAGTTTCTTTAAAAACAAGCAAATATGGTGTTGGTAGAAGAAGTATCAAGGGACTTGAGAAAACAGATATAATTTTTGCAAGAAGTTTAATCATCTGAAAGGTTTTTCATAAAAAATTCTTTACCATAAATCTTGTTTAGCTCCAAAATTCCAATTCCCTGCTCTTTGCCAGTCATAAGAAAATATATTTTTCTAAATGTTGTGTCTTCTTTTGATGAAAAATCCTTAAGGGTAAACAGAAGCTTCTCATCCTCCCATTTGTCTCCAAGCTTTAAATTCAGAAACTTGAGGAGTATTTGCGCTTTCTGTTTCTCCTCCTTCGTATATTTTCTTTGTTTTTTGATATTTATTAAATTCCTGAAGTCTTTTAACGTTTTTATTCTTGATCTTGCCGCATCAATCCAAACCTTAGACTTATCCGAATTTAAAACTTTCAAAACCTTATGATCATCTTTATAAAATTTAAGAAGTCTCTCTTTGAGATCTCGTATACTTCTTATCCAGACACCATCAAGCCACTCGAGTTTTTGTGGATCAAAAACAGGATTTGCAGTATTTATGTCTTCGAGTTTGAATAGTTTTATCATTTCATCCAAACCCATTTGCTCCTTATCTTCTCCGGGATTCCAGCCCAAAAGACTCATAAAATTAAGGAGAGCCTCCTTTAAAAACCCCTCATTCCTGTAGTCAAGAACCGATTTTGCACCCTGTCTCTTGGACAACTTCCCTTTGTCTTTACCCAAAATTATCGGAAGATGTGCAAAAAAAGGTTGATTCCATGAGAATGCTTTATATAATTGAACATGTTTTGGTGTCGAGGAAATAAATTCCTCACCTCTTATAACATAGGTTATATTCATAAGGTGATCGTCGATTACACTTGCGAGATTATAAGTTGGAAATCCGTCTGATTTTAAAATTACAAAGTCTTCCTGTGTGTCATTTTTAAAAGTTATTCTTTTATTGCCTACCAGGTCTTGCCAAAAAGTTTCCCCGGTTTTGGGCATTTTAAACCTAAGAGCTCTTTTGTCATTATAGGCAAGTCCTTTTTTCAGAAGATAATCCGCATGTTTTTTATAAATATTGATTCTTTCAGATTGCACATATTTTTCATCCCAGCTTAAACCCAGCCATTCCAATATTTCATGGATTGCCTTTTCTGCTTCTTTAACAAATCTAGTCCTATCAGTATCTTCAATTCTTAAGATAAATTTTCCATTGTTATGGCGCGCGAATAAAAAATTAAAAAGTGCTGTTCTTGTATTTCCTATATGAGGTATTCCCGTAGGACTTGGTGCAAATCTAACCCTAATCATTTTCTAAATTGAGGGGTGGCACGGGTGGAAGGGATCCCGACAGCGCGCAGGAAATATTCCGCAAAGCGGAATATTTCGAACGAGCACTGGCGGGAGGGAAACCCGGGACAGGACCCCGAAATCCATCCTCTCTTGTTGCATTGTACCCCATATATTTCCTATACTCAAGATACGTTCATCTAATGAATGTATCAAGACATGCTGACCTTAAACCGGGCAATAGCTCTGACCAAAAGTTTTGCTAAGTGGTCTGCCATAATCCTAGGCTCAATAATTACTCTCGTAATTCTTTTCAAGATAGGAGTTTTTCTAAAGGAAATGATTGCACCAACTCCCCCTTCTCCCCCGACTGTATCTTTTGGAAAACTTCCCGAAATAGAATTTCCTCGAAATTCAAACCAAACCAACTACAACTACGTTATTGATACTATAACGGGGACTCTTCCTGAATTTCCGGACAGAGCAAAGGTTTTTAAGATTGAAAAAGGGGAACCTGATCTTCTTGCTCTTCAAAAGGCAAGTGAGAAAGTCGCAAAGGAAGGATTTATTTCACCGCCTATTAAGGCCGAGGGAAACTTGTTTCAATGGACCGATCCAAACTCCCAGATCGGTAAAAAAATAGTTATGGATATTTTTTCTTATGAGTTCTCTGTAACTTCTTCTTTCTACTCAAATCCTTCTGTTCTATCGGGAAAAAATCTTTCAGGACCCGAAGCAGCAAGAGAAACTGGAGAGAACTTTTTGTCAAATCTTTCTCTTCTCTCTGAAGACATTGATCTTCCCAAAACAAGAACTTCACTTTTTACCATAAGAGATTCCAGTCTTATTCCAGCAACCAGTGTAGCAACTGCTCAAGTTATAAAAGTGGATTTTTTTCAAAAAGATCTTGATAAACTTCCTGTTTTTTATCCAAATCCCGAAGACTCCACTATGGATCTTTTTGTAGGAGGAGGGGAAAGTTTTGCTCAAGTCATACAAGGAGATTTTTTTCATCAAAATATCTCAAAGGATTCTTCAACATACCCAATTAAAACAGCCGATGAGGCTTTTGAAGAACTTAGGGAGGGAAAGGCTTTTATTGCCTCGCCAGGCACAGGAGGAAAAAATGTTTCTGTAAAAGAAGTAAAACTTGGATATTATATGGGGGGTAAAAAGCAAGATTATCTTATGCCGATTGTTGTCTTCAAAGACGGCAGTGGATTTGCTGCCTATATCTTGGCAGTTAAGGATGAATGGATAGGAAAGTAAGATTTCCGGAAGATACAAGATTCACAAGTCTTAAGGTATCCTCAAATCTCTCTTCGCTTCTCATAACTACGAAGATAATGCTATGTTTATCAAAAGGCTTTGAAGAAACCAGTATCCCGCCGGCCTCCTCTGTAAAACCCGTCTTTATACCCTCTATCCCTTCTATTCCCAAAAGCTTGTTTCTATTAAAAACCTGATAAGTCCTAAAACCTGAGATATCTGCGATAACTTTTGACTGAGTATTTACAACCTTTAAAAGATATTCGTTCTCCAAAGCAAAGGATGCCAGCCGGGCAAGTTCCAAAGCTGTTGTGTAATCGTTTTCATCCAAAAGTCCCGCAGGATCTTGGAAGTGAGTATTGAGAAGATTAAAATATCTTGCCTTCTCGTTCATTTTTGAAACAAAGCTGTCCACCCCGCCTGGATAATTCTGGGCAATAACGTACGCTGCATCATTTGCAGAGGGTAGCATCATTGCATAAAGAAGATTTTCAAAAGTAAACTTATCTCCCTCCTTAAGTCCTATTATCGAGCCCTCCGAGGTTGCCTGCCTAACGACAAGAACATCCGACGGATTGAAGAATTCAAGACTGATAAGAGCAGTCATTATTTTTGCAGTGGAGGCTGTAGAGAATCTGAGATTTCCATTCTTATTATAAATAACGGTTTTCGTATCCTTATCAAGGATAACAGAGGATTCTGCAGAAATCCGGGGATCAAAATTATTCTTAAGATATGGGAATTCCTTGGGACTATAGGAAAAAAGGGGATTTAAAACGGATTTTACAATAAAATTCCCCTTCTGATAGAGATCAAAAACAAAAAGAGAAAATAGAATAAAAACAAGACTTACAGGGACAAGAAGTATATCTCTCTCAATAATTTTCTTTTTGAGGAAGTCAGTCTGTTTTTGAATCTGTCTTTGAAAACCTTTCATCAATTCTCTCCATATCTCTGGGAAAAAGACTTGCCTCTCTCACATTTAAGAGCCCTAAGATATCCTTGGTAATTCTCTCAAGTCCCATTGCAAACCCTCCTTCGGCAGGCATGCCGTACCGGAAAGCCTGAAGATAGATTTCAAAATTTGAAGGAGAGTTTCCCCATTTTTTTATATTTGACAAAAGCTGGTCGTAGTTATTTATCCTCTGTCCGCCTGTGACCCACTCTTCATTTATGCCGAGCAAATCAAAGCTCAATGTAAAGTCAGGATCCTTAGGATCGGGCATTGTATAGAACGGTCTTTTTTTTGTAGGGTAATGGGTGATGAAAACAAAAGGGGCTCCTGTTTCTTCCTCTGCCCATCTTAAAATTTCCTTTTCATCTTGCGGATCAAGGTCGGGTTCTCCCTTGTGATCTGTATTTGTCCTTTTAAAAATTATTTCCTGAGCTTCTCTCATCTTAAGTCTTGGAATTTTATGTTTAATTTCGGGAAGTTTTTTTACATTAAATATCTTAAGATCCTTATCGTTCTTATCTTCAACCTCATCAATGATTTCCTTAATGATCTTTTCTGCCATATCCATAAGATCTTCCCAGGAATCTATAAAACCGAATTCTGCATCAAGGCTCACATATTCAGAGAGGTGTCTCGTGGTAACCGAGGGCTCTGCTCTGTAAGCATGGGCAATTGTAAAAACTCTCTCAAATATTGATGTCATTATCTGCTTATACATTTGAGGAGATTGGGCAAGATATGCCTTATGGGTGTAATAGTCAACAGGAAAAACTTCTGCTCCTCCCTCTGTTGCAAACGGGACAAGTGTCGGAACAAAAATTTCTGTAAATCCTTCTTCTCTTAGTGTCTTTCTGAAAGTGTTTGCGATCGTTTCCTGAACTTTAAAAATTGCGGAAATTTTGGGGTGCCTTAATCCCAGCGATCTATGGTCCAAAAGAGTTGGCAACTCTAAGCTTAACTCTTCTCCCCCAATATCAAATGGCAGAGGTTTTGCTCTTGAAAGAATATTAATTTCGCTAATTTCAACTTCGACTTCCCCTGTATGTAAATCCTTGTTAACAGTCCCCTCTGGTCGTCTTTTGACTTCTCCGATCACTCCAATAACATACTCGGGTCTTAAATCCTGTGCAATTTTATAACTGCCTCCTGAAACTTTTGGATTTACAACCAGTTGAACAAGGCCGGTCCGATCGCGAAGATCGAAAAAAATAAGCTTTCCATGGTCTCTCCTTGTCTTAATCCACCCCGCAAGAAGAATTTTTTTACCAATCAGCTGAGGCGTATCCGACGATAAAATTCTTTTTAATTTATCATTTATCATTTTTCATTTTTCATTTTAGTTTATATCTACCCTCTTGACAAGGTGTTATATGCCTGATATATATTGATATATATGAGTCTTTCTTTCAATCTTATAAAGTCCGCTATCCTCTTTGTTAAATAAGAAGAGGGGGAATTTGTTGGAAGGAAGACAGTCCTCCCAATTTCAATTGAAAAAGGGAGTTTTTATTTTAAGGAGGTGGAAATTAAAAATGGGTAGAAAACATGAAGGAGAGGCAAGACCATACGGAGGTGTTAAGCCTACGGGTCCTCTTGAGGCAACTTTAAAACGGTATGAAGCGCCAGACGATGTCCAAAGGAGAATTGCCAGAAGAGCCGGAAGTTTAATAGGTCACGGCATATCACTTCAAGCAGTGGAAAGAACCATTCAAAACAGTATGCAGATGGGAGGAACTGGTATACCAAAATGGCCTTTAGTGGAAGAATCAATATCTGAAGCAGCACATACAGTTTATCGCGGCTGGAACAGAGCGTAAGATATACTAACCTGAGTTTATTTTAAAATCTTTGACCTTAAGTTTAATTCTTTTATCTCCGTTCCATTCATCCACTTCGGGTGTATAAACAAGGTCTACAGCGTCACCAATTTTTATCTCATCTGCCCTTTTGCCAAACCCAAATCCTATCGCATAAAAGGAACTATTATCCCCCGATAATTTTAAAGACAAATGTTTATTTTCTGCTCCAACCAATCGCATATCGGAAATTGTAAGATTTCGGGTTAGAAACGTAGGCTTTGGATTTCCTACCCCAAAAGGGGAAAGTAAAAGAAGTCTTTCTGTTAAATTTAAATTAAGATCTGAAAAAAGAATTTCAAGATCGATCCGAAGATCCCTTTGAAAACTCTTGTCTGAAAGAAGCTTGTCTGCCATACTCTCAAACTTTTGGGCAAGTAAAGCTATTTTTGATGTTTCGACTGTAAATCCGGCTGCCATAGGATGCCCTCCTACATCCATCAAAAGTTCCCCTGCTCCTCTTATAAACTCGATAATATTAAAACCATTTATTGATCTTGCAGAAGCTTTGCTTATTTTTTCTCCCAAAGACAAAACAATAGAGGGACGGTAAAATTCTTCAACAAGTCTTCCAGCAACCAAACCAATAACTCCCTGCTCATAAGACTCATGCCCTATAAAAATTAAACTTTTGACTTTTGACTTTTGACTTTTGACTTTTATTTTCGCGTGCTCAAATGCCTCAATTGTAAGCTCTTGCCTCCTTCTATTTGTACTTGCCAGCTTTTCTGCCAGTGTTTTTGCCCGATTGCGATCTTTGGTACATAAAAGTCTTAAACTGTCCATTGCATATTCGATTCTGCCCATCGCATTAAGACGCGGAGCTATAATATGGCCAACTTCATAAACATCGATTGCGGATTTATTAATCTGGGATTCTTGAATAAGAGCCAGAAGTCCAATTCTTTTAGTTTTTCGAAGTTCTTCAAGTCCACATTTGACAAGCGCTCTATTTGCAAAAGTTAAAGGAACCAAATCAGCAATGGTTGCCAACACAACTAGTTCTAGGTGCTGGTTAGTTTGTGATTTGTGATTTGTGATTTGTGATTTATTTAGGATTTCGAATTTCGAGTTTAGGATTTCCTGGCTTAAGAGCCAGGCCACTCCTCCCCCGCAAAGTTTGGTCGTGTGAATTATCGAATATGCTTTGGGTAATTTTCTTGATGGAACATGGTGATCGGTAATAATAACATCAATGCCCTTTTTGTTTGCAAAATCGACTGCCTTATTCGCAACTATTCCATTATCAACCGTAATTATTAAAGAGCAATTTTTAATTTTTAATTTTAAATTTTTAATTCCTGTCTCTGACAGGCCGTATCCCTCATCTATTCTATAAGGAATATATGGCATAACATCGGCTCCCATTTCATTTAAGGTTTCCCAAAGAATGGCCGTTGCGCATATGCCATCTGCATCATAATCTCCGAAAACAGCAATTTGCTCTTTGTTTTTGATTGCCGAATTTATCCTCGAAAGTGCTCTTTTAAGCTCCTTTTGATTAATTCCCACAGATTTTGGGGTTATTTTATTAATATCGGGATTTAAAAATTCCTTAATTTCTTTTTTGTTTTTATATCCGCGATTTTCAAGAAGGATTTTTGTAATTTTTTCAAGTCTCTGTTTCTTGGATCCGGATTTCAACTGAAGTTTATGTAGAATGTTCCAATTCATCTGGCAAAATTCTTTCTGCTATACTATAGCAAACGCCACCCTAGGGAACAAGACTATGGCCTTTATTATCCCGGATGAAATTATTTCTATTTATAGAATAATTGAAAAAGCAGAATTTCAGGTTTATTTGGTAGGCGGGTGCGTTCGCGACCTTCTTCTTAAGAAAAAAGTAAAAGACTGGGATCTTACAACAGATGCAACTCCCAGGAAAATTCTAAAACTTTTTCCCAAAGCCTTTTATGACAACACATTTGGAACGGTTGGCATACCAGATAAAAATAAAAATGTAATAGAAGTGACTACATTTAGAACCGAACACGGGTACATTGACAGAAGACATCCCAAAAAAGTCTCTTGGGGAAAAACAATCAAAGGAGACCTGTCAAGACGTGATTTTACTATAAATGCGATAGCCCTTCGATTCACTTCATTCACTCAGGGTAAACTATCAAATTTTGAAATGGTTGATCCACATAATGGACAGGGTGATCTTAAAAATAAGATTATCAGAGCGGTTGGTGACCCTAAAAAAAGATTTAAAGAGGATGCCTTAAGACTTATCAGAGCAATTAGACTTGCAACAGAACTTTCCTTCACTATCGAAGAAAAAACTTGGAATGGAATTGTAAATGATGCGCCTCTTATGAATGAGATATCGAAAGAAAGAGTACATGACGAACTACTAAGAATTTTGGGAAGTAGTTATCCTTATGAGGGAATGATGCTTCTTAAAAATAGTAGCCTTATACAGTACATTTTGCCTGAACTTCTTGAAGGCATTGGTATTTCTCAGGAAAGACCAGGAAGACATCATAAGACAGATGTTTTCACTCACAACATATTATCTCTTAAGTTTTGTTCCTCAAAAGATCCGATTGTAAGATTTGCTGCTCTTCTTCATGATATTGGAAAACCCCACGTTGCTTCACTTGATGAAAAAGGTCTAGTAATTTTTCATAATCACGAACTTGAGGGAGCTAAAATGACAAGAGAAATTTGCGAAAGACTTAAGTTCTCAAGAAAAGACAGAGAAAAAATTGTTAATCTTATTCGTTGGCACATGTTTACCGTAGATGAGAAGATAACAGATGCAGCTGTTAGAAGATTTATAAGAAGAGTTGGTGTTGAGAGTGTTAAGGATATGATGGATCTTCGAATTGGAGACAGGCTTGGGGGCGGCACTCAAACGGCTGAGAGCTGGAGGCTTAAGCTTTTCAAAAAAAGAGTTGAGGATCAACTTAAACCTGCACCTTTCTCTATAAGTGATCTCGCAGTTGATGGAAATGATGTAATGAAAATATTAAATATCAAACCGGGACCAAAAGTCGGAGAACTTCTTCAAAAGCTATTTGAGGAAGTCGACGAAGACCTCTCAAAAAATAAGAAAGAACATTTGATTAAAAGAATTAAAGAACTTGCCTAGTTTAATTCTTCTTGGTATTATTCACAAAAAGATGAGGAAATTTTTTACATCTGAGTCTGTAACCGAAGGGCACCCGGATAAAATCTGTGACCAGATTGCTGATACTATACTTGATGCGGTATTAAAAGATGATCCAAATAGCGCCTGCTGCTGTGAGGTATTCACAACTACCGGACTTGTAGTTGTTGGAGGTGAAATTACCACAAAAACCTATGTTGATATCCAAAAAATTGTCCGCGATGTCTTAAAAGATATCGGCTACACTAATGCCGATTACGGAATAGATTATAAAAGTTGTTCTGTCGTTAATGTTATTCACGAACAAAGCAAAGATATTGCCCAGGGAGAAAATCCCAAGAAAGCTCTTCATAAAGCTCAGGGAGCCGGAGATCAAGGCATGATGGTAGGCTTTGCATGTAGGGAAACTCCGGAACTTATGCCCTTGCCCATCATGCTCGCACATAAAATGGCCAAAAGACTTGCCCAAGTACGAAAGACTAAAACAATTCCATACCTTCGTCCGGATGGAAAAACACAAGTAACAGTTGAGTATCAAGATGATAAACCTGTGGGTATCGAAACAGTAGTTATTGCTGCCCAACATGATGATGGGATATTATACAAAAAACTCCGTTCGGATATTATCAAACACGTTATAAAACCTGTATGTGGATCTCTTCTAAATAACAAAGTGAAAATTTATATTAATGAAACAGGAAAATTCATTGTTGGCGGGCCTCAGGGAGACACAGGGGTAACCGGACGAAAGATAATAGTTGACACGTATGGCGGTATGGCAAGACACGGAGGAGGCGCTTTCTCAGGAAAAGTTCCCAACAAACAAGACAGAAGTGGTGCCTATATGGCGCGTTATATCGCAAAAAATGTAGTTGCCGCAGGTCTTGCAGGCAAATGCGAAGTCCAAATAGCATATGCCATTGGTTATCCTAAGCCTGTCTCAGTTCATGTCGAAACTTTTGGAACAGGAAAAATTGACGATGAACAGATCGAGAAAGCAATCAGAAATGTATTCGACATGACCCCGGCAGGAATCATTAAAACTCTTAATCTTAAACGTCCGATTTATAGGGAAACCTCCTGCTATGGTCATTTTGGACGTCCGGAATTCTCTTGGGAAAAAACTGATAAAATAAAAGAGCTTAAAAAATATGTCTAAAATGGATTTGCAGGAAGAATTGAGGCAATCGATGCTGGCAAGGGATGAGTTAAAAACTTCGGTTCTTCGCATGCTTCTCTCCGCAATTAATTATTCTGAAATTGAAAAAGGCGGTGCAGGATATGAAGCAACGGATGAGGATGTTTTATCTGTTATTCAAAAAGAGGTAAAACAGAGACGCGATTCTATTGAAGAATTCAAAAAGGGAGGACGGCAGGAATTGGTTGATAAAGAAACAAAGGAACTTGAAATTCTTCAAACATATTTGCCTGAGCAGATGAGCGAAGATGAAATTAGAAAATCTGTTGAGGAAACGATTTCCCAAACCGGCGCAAAATCGATACGAGATATGGGAAGAGTGATGGGAGCCTTAATGCCAAAACTAAAAGGCAAAGCCGATGCAAGTTTAGTAAGCAAAATAGTCCGCGAAAACCTCTCCTAATCTTCAAACATTACTATTTCTAGAAGTGTAGAATTATCTGTCGAAGTTCTCAGTACTGCAAACGGGTTCCTGTCTACCTCTTCTCGGCTTATTGGAGTGTTAAACCGTTTTTTAAACTCCTCTGCAAACTCGTTGATTTCTTGTCCATCAACCGATGCAAAACTATGACAACCTGTGCTTTCGTTTGATGCTGATTCCAAGGACTCAAAAGCACTATCTACTACATCTCCAATTCTTCCCATCGCCTCAGCATCATTGAAATCCTTTACAAAGACGTCCACATAAAGTCCTCCCATTTTCATTCTTGATAAACCAATCCCTACAATAGAAGGTTCAGCCGCAAGAGCTTGAAAGAAATTCTGCATTGCCTGTTCTTCAGGATCCGCTTTCGGCTCCTCTTTCAAAAAACCCTGCCTGCTTGTTATCAATATAATATCTTCTTTTTCCCCTGAAATAGCTTCTTTTTTATTTCCCATAAATTTTTTATTTTTTATATTTTATCTTTTATTTTTTCTTTTTTCAATCCACTCCTGCCAAACTACTAAAATCGGAGAGGCGTTGAAGATTGAAGAATAGGTTCCTGAGATTATTCCAATAAGAAGGGCAACTACAAACCATCTTATTGTCTCTCCTCCAAAAAGAAGAAGCGCAACAAGAACCAGAACAACGGTAAGAGAAGTGTTAAGAGATCTATCAAGAGTCTGAAGAATTGAGTCATTTACAATTCTTGGAAAAGGACCGCTTGATCTCTTGAGATTCTCCCTGATCCTGTCAAAAACTACAATAGTATCATGAACTGAAAATCCTATTACTGTAAGAAGTGCTGTAACAAACAGAGAATCTACCTCAACCCCAAGAAATTTTCCAAAAATTGCAAAGACACCGACAACAACCAGTACGTCGTGGATTAGGGCAATAATCGCACTGACTCCAAATCGCAGTCCACTTGCGGGATGGGGAACCTTCCTAAAGGACCAAGCGATATATAAAACTATAAGAACAGAGGCCAGAATTACGGCTTTTATTGCATTGGCCGTTGTTTCCTTACCGATTGTAGGCCCTATCGTTTCAAAACTTGTCTCTCCGGCTCCCTTAAAATTTTCTGTTAATTCTTCTGTAAACTTTTTATTCTGGTTTTGATTTATTGGACTTGTTCTTACCAAAAGTGTTTGATCCGATTTCTCCAATGTATAAATTCTTATTTTTTGGCGCGTAAGAAGTGCTTTTATTTCGCTTTCCTCCTGACTTCCTACCTTCTTCTGAAATTCTATGGCAAGTCTTGATCCTCCTGTAAATTCAATTGACAGATTCAATCCAAAAAGAAGAAGGAATATAAGACCCGGGACAACAACCAATCCGGATAAAATAAAATACCATTTTCTCTTCTCAATTATATTTAGATCTTTTATTTTAATTTTCATAAAGGAACCTTAAAAATGTTCTTGTTATTATAATTGCAGAAAACATAGAAACAAGAACACCAATCGCCAGAACAAGCGCAAACCCTTTAACAATCCCTGTCCCGAATTGGTAAAGAACAATACTTGTAATAAGGGTTGATATATTGGAATCGCGAATTGAGGTCCAGGCTCTTGAAAAACCTATCTCGGTCGCAACATCATTCCTTTTACCCTGTCTCTTCTCTTCTTTTATCCTTTCGAAAATCAGAATATTTGCATCAACTGCCATTCCGATTGAAAGAATAAAACCTGCAATACCTGAAAGAGTCAGAGTTATTCCATAAGGAGTAACATTGCTGATTTTAAATATCGAAAGGACCAAAAGTGCATAAATAAGAAGAGCAAAACTTGCAATTGTTCCTAATCTTCCGTAGAGAACTATCATAAAAATTACTATTATCAAAAAACCTATAATTCCGGCAAAAAGACTTTTCTTAAGTGACTCTTCTCCAAGAGTAGGTCCTATGACTCTTTGCTCAAGAACCGAAAGGGGAACAGGAAGAGCTCCTGCATTAAGCTGAGTACTTACTAGTTTTGCGTCCTCAAGAATAAATTTTCCTGTAATTACTGCATCTCCCGTTAAGATTGGCTGGCTGACTCTTGGCGCCTGAATCACCTGATTATCCAAAACAATTGCCACAATTTTATCTACATTTCTTTTGGTTATATCTGCGAATTTTTTTGCACCATCAGAGGTAAAGATAAGCTGTACCTGAGGGCTTCCTGTGTTGGGATCAAAACTAACACCCGAACGCTGGAGATCACTGCCTGTGAGGGAAGTCTTTTTAGGATTCGGGCCTAATATTTCATAAACTCCTAAGGGGAGGGCGGAGGGACTTGCAATTTTTGCAGATTCTGTTGCTCCCTCTTCCCAAAACGATAACTCTGCGGTAGTTCCTATAAGACTTATTGCCTGGTTTATGTCTGTTACCCCCGGGAGCTCAACAATTATTCTTGAATCCCCATTCACACTTGCGGTCTGAACAATAGGCTCTGAAACTCCGAAAAGATTGACTCTTCTTTCAATTATTGTTTTTGCCGAATTTAAAGCGTCTGTTCTTTGAGAAGACGGAATATCATTCATGTTTGCTCTGAAGGTTATCGAGGTCCCTCCTTCAAGATCAAGACCGCGTCTGAAAACAAATTCCTTATTTATTTTGAAATTTCTAAGAACAGCTGAGGAATCAATATTGATTTTTTTAAAAGGCCCTATGGATAGATTGGATATTTTGGGCAGATCAACAAAAACAGCAAGAAGTGTCAAGAAAATGATGGAAAAAAAAAGAAACCGGGGCTTTCTCATTCGAGCATACTCTCCTCATCACCCAAAAGCATAATCCTTGAAGCTGAAAGAATGGAAAGGATAAAAGGATCTCTTCTTTTTTTCCGAAAATCAAATTCCTCTTCGGACATAACTGTGTAATTTATTTCTGTATTTAATCTTTTCTCCTCTGTTCTTATAAGAAGAGTCAGTTCCGGAAGGACAACTGTCCCTACTATAAGAAGACTTATTTCATCTGGCTCAACTTTCATTCTTCTTGCAAATTTTCCCGAGAACATTGCGTATTTGATCTTCCCCAACTTTGCCCTGTTTGAAAGAATATCCGCCCCAAGGCCAATTGTTTTTACTCCTATTTTCAAAAGATCAAAATAAAAGGGGTAGGTTTTGGAAAAATAATAGTAAACTCGATTCGCTCTTGGTTCTTTAGTAAGAACTCCCTTTTTCTCAAGAAACAAAAGCTCTCTTCTTACTGCGTTTATCTCATCCCCGGTTCTTCGGACAAGCTCACGGACATGAAACATAGAAGAAGGATCTGCCAAAAATATTTTTAGCAGTTTAACGCGAGATTTTGATGTAATAAGATCTGAAAACATAGGCCCACCTCGTTATAAATCCCAAGCACTAAATCCTAAATTCTAGAATTTATTTAACCGTAATGACTCCATCCGTGGGCAGAATCTCAAACCAAATATTTCCTTTATTAAGCTGAACGGATGCGCCAGTTTCATCAAAAAGTTTTATTCTCGAAGTTCGGCTATCTTTTCTCCAGGTTCCCTTTATATCTTTTCCATCCATAAATATTCTTGCTCTTCCTGTCCCCTTTGTCCTGTATAATAGGTGGATATTATTTTCATATCCATCAAAAGCATTACTTTCCTGCATAAATAATACTACAATATTTTTGGAAGTCAATTGGTTGTTGTTATTTTTATCAAGTTGCTGACTCCCTCCATTATTACCGTTGTTTCTTTTATAGAGATTTGTTTTGGGATCATATAGCCAATCTGCAAAATATTCCGGCATTGATTCCCAAAATTCAAGATGAACAGACTGAGATTTCCCTCTGTCTGAAACTGAAGCATCCTCTTTGAAGGAATATTTAACAAACCTCTTACCCCATGCATCGCCTTCTTTATCTTTGCTGCCAAGTTTTATTTCTTCTGAGGCATACTCCCAAAGTTTTTCCGTTGTCGAGTACATAGTGTGTTCTGTGGCCACGGAGTGTCCAAGTCTGTCATAGTCTCTCCAGAAAACCGGGAATCCTATTGAAAACTGGTTTAAGTCGTTATAACCCGTCCATTCGTAATCTGCCAACTGGGAGAGGGCATCCGCGGGACCCGGCTGATTTGCGCCTCCCACATGAGCGTAAAGAGGATAATCTCCATATTCAGATAAGAAATCTATAAAATAGGTTCTTGCAGATCTAACCGGTCCTATCACTCCTGCATCCTGACAGTAGTAAACTGCAAGAAATCTTGTAATTCCTCCTTCAGCAACTGCTTCATAAATAACGTCTGCAAAGGAAAGCCCTGATTGAGGCCTTGCTTCCTCATGATTTTCTATCATAACTCCCAAAGGCCTATGGTCCTCCCACCATTTTTTTTGTTGTTTTGAATAAAGCGCTCCAGTCAGAGGGCACTCTTGGGTTTTTGGAGCATTAGGATCAAATTCCAGTCTTCCTGTTGCTCCTTTTGAGGGAAGACCTACGGGAGTGGTAATTTCTGAAGTTTTTGAAACTTTAGAAAAAGCAAAAAAGGATATTCCAGCTGTTGCCAGATATACTACAAAAACCAAAATTATAGTTAAAATTTTTTTATTGTCCATGTGAGGCTTTTTTGGGAAGTTTTAATACTTTTTTTTCTTCATCTGACAGTTCGTACTCGACTCCTTTGCCGTTTTCAACTCTCTTGGCATACCATCTTGTACCTGATCTTGAATAAAGAGCTGAAATTATTATCCCGTTATCATCTGAATCCAAAAATGAAAGTACAAAACTCTGATCCCCGCCCGTATCCTTAAAGGGATTAAACCGATGAAGACCGATCTTTTGTATATGGGATAGTCCCTCTTTTTGTAAATTATTTGAATAATCTTTAAGCGACTCGATATCCTTTTTATGTTCATCGATTCTTGAAAGAAGTTCTTCGAGAATTGATCTAAGATTTTTGTCGCTGGTACCTTTTGTTATCTTATTGTAGTGAGCATACATCTGCCAAAAAAAGAAGGTAAGTATTAAAAGCCATACGAAAAAAATAACAGATACGGGGAGTATCAAATTGGGTAACATATATATCCATCTATATTAGCCTCTTGACAGGCACGATGTCAATAGTGTAATCTAGGCTCTATCGCGATGAGCAAGCACAAAAGAAAAACAAAAAGACAAAAAATTCTTTCGGATCTTCATCGCAAGATTTATTCTTTAAGAGATAAGCCACTTGTTTCTGTTGAAAAATCTGTTGAAAAAATCCAAGAAGAAAAACAACCAAAAATACAAACTGCAGTTGTAGAAACCCTGCCCGTCCGGCCCGCTCCGCCGCAAGGCGAGCAGGTGAGCGGCAGACAAGTCATATCTGCCATCAATCAAAATACCTTAAGAAATTACCCCTTCCTAATTGCGGATATTTCAAAAACGGCAATGGTTACCGGAGCAATTCTTGCTATCCAAATCTTATTATTTTTATTACTGAAGAGCCATATACTGTCAATACCCGGTATTGGCTACTAGAAAGGGGGTGATTTTTAAACATGGCATCAATGTACTGTGTAAAATGCAGAGCCAAAAGAGATGATCCGAATGCTCAAAAGGTTACTATGAAAAACGGCAAACCAGCTCTTAAGGGCAAATGCCCAGTCTGTGGTACAGGAATGTACAGGATTGGAGGCTAATTTTCTTGAAGGTCCTTCGAAGGAAAAACTTATGCCTTCAAGAACAAAACGAAAAACCCCTTTTTGAACTTATCTTCTTCTAGGGGTTTTTCTATTTCTGACAAATTTCTGAAGTCAATTAAAAACCTAATTTAGAATTCTTTATACATCCAGCGGTAAAGATTGCCCTCTTTATAACCTCTTTTTGCATAGTATTCTTGAAGCTCTGATTCATTTTCCCCAATTAATATATGCACTTCCTTGTATCCTTTATCTTTTAATTTATTTTCTGCTTCTTCCAAAAGTTTTGTTCCTATACCCTTCTCTCTAAATGACTGACCAACTGCTAAGCGGAATAATAACGGTCCCCAACCATCTTCCATGATTAAAACATTGCCAACTACTTGACCATCTAGAACTGCAACCAAAATGGAATCGGGGTTCCTTTGAATTTTCTCTGTAAGTCTTTCTTCTGCGTCCATGTTTTCATCGTAAATCCCTCCTTCAGTAAGATTTTTCTTAACTGAGGGATAATCAGATGGAACATATGATCTTATTTCGATATTAAGCATAAGTACGCCGCAATTATACCATAATTTACTACTGACCTTTATAACGGACGAGTTTATAAACCTTGACCACACTCACGGTCCATTCCCCTACGATTTCTGCTCTGCCGAATCCTGCGACTTCCCAAAGGGGATGTCCTAAGGGACTGCAGGGATTAATTTCGCATACTATCAAAAGCTGATCTGTAACGCTTTCTCTCTGAGGGTCAACTTGGGAATTTTGAATTATCACTGGAAATTTATTTTCAAGTGTAAAGAAGTATCTGTAAGCATGGTCTGAATTACCACCTGTTATGAGGGCAAAATTAAAGGGTTTATCATCTGTTTTTTCCAAAACAAACTCTGAAATCTTCTTCACCTGCGCAAGCTGTCTATTTGGTTCATGTCTAAAAGGAACTCCAGTCAAGTTTATATAAACAACAGCTATAAGACCTGCTATTCCGGCAATTTTAAAAATGTTCTTTTTATTAAAAATGAAAAAATCAAAAGCAACTGCCGAAAGGATAAAAGGTAAAGGAAACATAAATCCCAAATAATAATCGTATATGGGCTTTTTATAAAAACCAAAAAGACCTATCCCCACAACCAGCCAGATAATCAAAAGCAAGAGTTGGTAAAACCTTAAGCTCTCTTTAATTTTTCCCAAACTTTTATAAACCTGGACAAACTTGTACAAAAGTATCAAAACAGACACGATGGCCAAGAAAAGTGTTAAATAGTACCAAACTGCCATATCAAGATGCGCTCTTACGGCAACCTGTTCAGGGGGCGGAAAATTTGTAACAAGCCTTCCAAAAAGTCTGAAAAATACATTTGAAATATTGTCAAGAAACTTTCCTCCAAAACCCGTATCGCCTGCATTTAAAATAAAATTTAAAATGCTCCTTGTGTTGGGGAATCCGTGTCTTCCCTCAAATGCAAGAAAAGGAAAAACTCCAAGCAGAAAACCTGCAAAAATAGATAAATTTTCTTTCACAAGGTTCCATATCGAATTTTTAAAACTAACCAGCCTTGCTCTTATTAAATTTATTACCAAAAGATAAGAGAAAATTACCGCACCCAAAAAAAGCGCAAGATAATGAAGCTGTATTGAAATTCCCAAAAGTATTCCTGTCAAAACAAAAAGTTTTGAACTGTTGTTTTTGACGGCTTTATATAAGAAGTACACAGACAAAATAGAGAAAAAAGGGAAAATATTGGGATTCCAGGAAGATCTTGAATAAGCAATAATCAGAGGAGGAATAGCATAGATAAAGGAGGCAATAATGGCAACTCTTTTATTAAAAAATTCTTCGGAAAATTTGTAAGTAAGATAAACAGTTGCTATTCCAAAAAGGGCAACCATTATGGCAGGTCCTACGGGATTGTAGTTGAAAAGCCATAGGAATGGAGCCATGAAATAGTAATATATTGGTCCCAAGAAAAATCCGCCGACAGAGGCAGTGGGTCCAAGAAGAGTTAATTTCCCGTGAAGAATATTATATACAACCAAAACATCTCTTCCTTCATCTCCAAGAAATGTCATATAATCCTGTATTCTATAAAGTCTTAAGAAAGCGGCAAAAATCAGGATTAAAAAAATCCAAAAGTTCCCATTTTCTATTTGGGATTTGAAATTTGGAATTTGAAATTTCATTTATGGGGTTTTTTTCGCCAGATGATTTTATTATAGATTGTAAAATTCCAGATTAAAAGAAACCCTGTTCCGACTACAAAATAAATGTAATAATATTTAATTGGAAGAAAAAAAAGGAATTGTCCTTCTCCAATAAGTCGATCTCCTAAAAAAATTGTTCCCGTCTGAATAAATATTACCCCAAAAGCAGAAGTTGCATAAAACTGTGCCATTTTAAGCAAGTAGCTTCCAATATCTTTTGCTTTCCTTTCTTCGAAAGTCCAAATATTATTAAGATTGTAATTTGAAAAGATAGCAAGAGCTGCGCCGACTAAATTTGCCCAAGAATGATCCCAGTGAAATGAATCGGATAGCACTTTTAATACAATAAAATTGATAAAAAATCCTATTCCACCTACAACCAAAAATTTACCAAATTTTCCAAGAAGTATTTCTCGTATTCGAGTAGAAATTACAAATTTAAATACCTCCATAATGTACCCCAGAGGCGCAATTTTCGATTTTCCAAGATTTCTATCTGAGAAATGAAAAGGAACCTCCCCGATTTTAAATCCGTCTCGTATTGCTTTATGCAAAAAAGATATCTGGAAAATATATCCTTTATAATTTGTCAACTCCTCCCTTTCTTTCAAAAATACTTCTTTCTTAAGCGCTCTGTATCCGCCTGTCCAGTCATGAACTGAAAACTTCATAAATATAGCTCTCACAAAAAGATTTGCAACTATTGAAAAGATCTTTCTGGGCAGTGGCCAGTTTTGGGGGATTGACCCTCCGTCACTATATCTGTTCCCAATCACCATATCGCACCCCTCATCTATTTTTTTAAGAAACTCTGGAATTTTGTTAGGATCGTGCTGAAGATCAGCGTCCATTTCAAAAACTACATCTGCTCCCATCTCTTCAATTGCATATGTCATACCTCTTATGTAGGCTGCCCCAAGTCCATGTTTTTCTCCCTGTGATATGTCAATATTTTTCCATTTCTGCATAAGTTTTTTCACTTCATCTGCCGTACCATCAGGAGAATTATCATCTGCCACCAAAATATTCATATCGTGGTTTTTTATCTGGGGAAAAATTTCGCTTTCAAGAACCGGGATAAGGCGGTCGATGTTTCCTTTTTCGTTATAGGTGGGATTTACGATAACAACCTTCATTTATAGGGCCCTAAAATATTTTATTGTTTTTAAAAGCCCTTGGTCAATGCTCACTTTTGGCTCCCATGATAGAAGTTTTTTAGCTTTTTCAATATCAGGTTTTCTTACTTTTGGATCATCCTCAGGCAAAGGTTCAAAAACAATTTCGGACTTAGAGTTAGTAAGTTTTTTAATAAGATTTGCAAGACCAAAAATTGTCTTCTCATCTGGATTGCCGAGATTTATGACTTCGCCGCGGCTTCCATCCGAAAACATTGCCTTCAAAAGACCTTCCACCATATCATCGATATAGCAAATACTCCGCGTTTGTTGTCCATCACCATAAACTGTAATAGCTGCATTTTGTATGGCTTGATTTATAAAGTTTGACACAACTCTTCCATCATCCCACAGCATCTTCGGTCCATATGTATTAAATATTCGAACAATGCGACAATCCAGACTATACTTTCTGAAATAGGCCATTGTAATTGCCTCACCGAATCTTTTTCCTTCATCATAAACAGATCTTATGCCTGTGGGATTTACATTTCCGAAGTAATCCTCTTTTTGTGGACTTATTTGCGGATCGCCATAGACCTCGGAGGACGATGCATAAAGGAATTTTGACTTATTTTTTTTTGCTATCTCCAAAAGATTGTATGTACCGGAAGAATTTGCCAAAAGAGTCTCTACTGGAAAATTTATATAGCTTCTTGGGCTTTTTTTATTCGGGGAGGCAGGAGATGCCAGATGAAAAATAAAATCTGGTTTTTCATCTTCAAATTTGTCAACGATATTTTTCTCTACAAATCTAAAACTAGGATTTGCAAAAAGATCAGTTATATTCCTTCTATCTCCTGAGATAAGATTATCAACGCAAACAACTCTTAGGTTTTGATTTAGAAGTTTTTTTACAAGATGGGAACCAATAAATCCTGCTCCTCCACAGACTAAGGCGGTCTTCATCATCATGCTGATTTTTTTTCTCTATCCAAATCTGTCTCAACCATCATCTCAACAAGCTCCCTAAAGTTTGTTCTTGGTCTCCACCCAAGTACCCTTCTACCCTTACTTGCATCACCTATAAGATAATCTACTTCAGCAGGTCTTAAGTGCCTTTCAACATCTGCCTTAACATATTTCTTAAAGTCATCAATGCCTACATACTTAAAAGCGGCTTCAACAAATTCTTTGATACTATGGTTTTCTCCTGTTGCAATAACATAATCATCGGGCTTTTCCTGTTGAAGCATGAGCCAAATCGCCTCAACATAATCTCCTGCAAATCCCCAATCTCTCTTAGGCTCCAAAGAACCAAGCTCCAAGATCTTCTGTTTCTTAAGTTTTATTCGGGCGACAGCATGGGTTATTTTCCTTGTTACAAATTCAAGACCCCGCCTCGGAGATTCGTGATTAAAAAGGATACCTGAGCATGCATATATTCCATAACTTTCGCGATAATTTACAGTTATATAGTGTCCATAAACTTTCGCAACTCCATAGGGGCTTCTGGGATGAAAACGGGTCGTCTCTTTCTGAGGGGCCTCGGTAACTTTTCCAAACATCTCAGAGGATGAGGCTTGATAGAATTTTATTTTTGGATTCACCGTTCTTATTGCCTCAAGAAGTCTGGTCACTCCCAAAGCAGTAAATTCTCCTGTTAAAACCGGCTGATTCCAGGAGGTTTTGACAAATGACTGAGCGGCAAGATTATAGACTTCATCCGGCTCCGACTCCAAAACAGCTGATGAAAGTGAACTTTGATCAAGAAGATCGCCCTGAATTAAAGTGATTTGATCTACAATATCCTTGATTCTTTCAAAATTGATGGTGCTTGTTCTTCTTGTAAGTCCGTAAACTTTATAACCTTTTGATAAAAGAAATTCAGCAAGATAAGAACCATCCTGGCCGGTTATTCCTGTTATTAAAGCTTTTTTTGCCATTTATCTTTAAATTTTAAATAATATTTCTCCAATAGTCCAGAGTATCCTCGAGTGTTTTTTCTATTGGGATTGTTGGTCTGAAACCTGTAAGGTTACTGAATTTTGTTCGATCGCAGACAAGTTCAGGATTATCAACTGGACGCATTAGGGACTCATCTTTTCTAATCTTAATTTCTACTCTTGATAATGTCAACAATCTGTCTAAAATTTCGGAAATCGCGTAAGAAACGCCGGAACCTATATTATAGACTTCTCCCTCTTTCCCTTTCTCAAGTGCCAAGAGATATGCTCTTACCATGTCTCTTACGTCTGTAAAATCTCGCCTGCTTGATAGATTTCCAACCGGAAGAACAGGTTCCTTTATTCCTTTCTCAACTTCTGCTATCTTTTTTGCGAATGCCCCTACAGCAAAATGCTCTGACTGCCTGGGTCCAATATGATTAAATGGCCTTACTCTTACTATTCTCAGTTTATAAGAAAGGTGATATTGAAGCCCTAGAAAGTCTTGTGTAATTTTTGACACAGCGTATGGATTAAGTGGCATAAGCGGAGTACTCTCATCAATGGGTAAATCCTCCCTCTTTACTATTCCATAGACTTCCCCGGATGATATTACTAAAATTCTTGTCTTAAGAAGATTAAGCTTCCTTACAGATTCAAGTATATTCAACTGCGCCTTAACATTATTCTCTATTGTTTCAAAAGGAGAATCGAAGCTGTTTTTAGGAGCTGTTAAGGCAGCAAGATGAAATACGTAGTCTGGTTTTATTTGTGAAACCAAATCTAGAACTTTTTTCCCTTTCAGTAAATCTAGCCTAAAAAGCTGAATGTCATTTTTTATCTTATCTAAATTAACAAGGCTTTTTTCATCAACATATATGCCCGAGACCCTAATTTTTTTTTCTAAAAGGTGCTCTGTAAGAAAACTTCCTGCAAATCCTGAAATTCCGGTTATTAATGCCTTTTTCATGCTCCTTGCCTCTCTTTTGTATCTTTTTTTATTTTCCAAAACGTTCTACTCATAGAAATAAAAGCTTCGGAGGCATGATCCATCCGAAGTTTTAACAAAGGAGGATCATCTGCCCACCCCAACATAGTTAAAGCCTAACTCTTTTGCTTTCTGAGCATCATAAATATTTCGTCCGTCGATAATTGCAGGATTTCTCATTATTTTCTTAATTTTATTAAGATCAAGCTGTTTAAATTCATTCCATTCTGTAACAATTATTAAAAGGTCGGAATCTTTACAAGCTTCATAAGGATCTTTGCAAAAAACTATATCTTTAATTATTTTTTTTGCATTAGTGATAGCAACAGGGTCGTAAATTTTTATTTTGGCTCCCTCTCTTTTTAGAGAGGCTATTATGGGGATCGACGGGGCGTCTCTCATATCGTCTGTGTTTGGCTTAAAGGATAGTCCCAAGACTGTAATTGTTTTTCCAAAAAGATCCGGGAGAACTTTCTTTGCTTTTTTAGATATTCTTTTTATTGCTTCCTCATTTACTTTATGGACTTGCCTAAGAAGACCAAAATCATATCCATTTTTTTGCGAGATATTCAAAAGAGCTTTTATGTCTTTGGGCAGACAGCTTCCTCCATATCCTGCTCCCGGTGAAAGAAAAGAAGCCCCGATCCTTTTATCATATCCTATTCCCTCAAGAACCTTAAGTCCGTCAGCTCCTGTTACTTCGCTTAAATGCGCTATTGCATTCGCAAATGATATTTTTGTGGCAAGAAAGGCATTTGCTGCATACTTTATCATTTCTGCGGTTTCGATATTCGTTAAAACCATATTTCCATCAATGGGTTTGTGAAGTTCAAGAAGGAGTTTTTCGGATTTTTTTGATTCTGTTCCGATGACTATTCTGTCGGGATTTAAAGTATCTGATATTGCCTGGCCTTCTCTTAGAAACTCAGGAACCGAAGCAACATCAACCTCTGCTTTTGGGTTTTTTTTCTCTTCGATTATCTCCTTTATTTTTTTATTTGTCCCTACAGGAACTGTGCTTTTCGTAGCAACTACTGTATAACCAGTCGAGTGCTGTGCTATTTTTTCCGAAACCTCAAAAACTGAAGAAAGATCTGCCTCACCATTCTCTCTGGAAGGAGTTCCAACAGCTATAAAAACTATTGAAGAGGAAGAAATTGCCTTATCGTATTCAAGCGTAAAAAGAAGCCTTTTTGCTCTGACATTTCTTTTAACGATTTCCTCAAGACCCGGTTCGTAAATCGGAATAATCCCTTTTTTAAGATTCTCAATTTTTTCCTTGGTGTGACCTATCACCCAAACTGTATTTCCTAAATCTGCAAAAACAGAAGCTGTAACCAAACCTACATATCCATGTCCGATAAACGTTATTGTCATAAATTTCTAAGTGCTCTAATTTCTAATTAACCTGAATAATTTTCTAAATTTCGAAATTATTTAGAAATTAGGTTAATTAGTGTAATTAGGTCAATTGTTTTTTTATTTCCCCTAGTCCTTCTTCAAAAGTTTTCATTTTAATTCCCAATTTTTGTATTTTATCATTTTTAAGTGCTAAGTTGAAAGGCCTTAGGGCTCGGTTTTTAAAAAACTCCTCACGGGTTGTTTGTTGGAGCAAATTTTTATCGAAATCAAAAAAATTGGATATAATAACACCCGCCTCAAGAGGACTCACAAATTGACTTCCCACTGCATGAAAAACTCCGGTTAAGTCTGATTCAATAATTTTATCTAAAACAGTTGATAGATCATCTACAAAAGTAGGTGTCATTATATGATCGGTTACCAACTTTAATTTTTCTCTATTTTCTAATTTATCTATCAAAACTCTCACGAAATCTCTTCTTGGGAAATTTGCTCTATATGGATAGGCAATTCTTAAGATCATCCATGGCAAATTAGATTTGGCAACAAGTTTTTCTCCTTCGTATTTAGTCCTGCCATACCAGTTAACAGGGTTTGGGCTGTCTTTTTCGATATATGGTTTTTCCTTTTTACCATCAAATACAAAATCTGTCGATATATAGATAAGTTTTTTCCCAGATTTAATACATGCCTCAACTATATTTTTTGTTCCTAAAACATTTACCGCCCATGCCGTTTTTTTTATTTTAAACTCCTCCTCTTGTTTTCCGATATCTTTATATCCCAATATCTTTATATCCTCCTTTTTATCTTCCTCACACCCGTTAACATCCGTTTTTGCAGCCAAGTGCAAAACTAAAGAAGCATTTGATGAAGTTACTAAAGAAAGAGTTTTTTCAGAATCGGTGATATCAACGCCCGTAGTAAGGCTCAAGTCTTCGAATTGATATTTATCTTTTAAAAGCTCTTCGATTCTAGATCCAACAAGACCGGACAAGCCAATTCCCAAAATTTTCATGCTCCTACGCTAATTTCCAATCTAATATTATAGTTTTTTTTGTTGCATTTTGCTTTTTATCTCTAAGACCTCTAGCGTGCTTCGCAAGTATGACCATTCCGAAGTTTTAACGAAGGACGGTCATAAAGTTCCATATTGTGTTTCGTAGTATTTCAAATAGTTTTTGTTCTTAACTCTTTTCCACCAGTCCTCATTTTTTAAATACCACTCTACTGTTTTCTTAAGCCACTCATCAAAACTGTGAAGAGGGCTCCATCCTAATTCATTTTTGATCTTTGACCAATCAATAGAGTATTTTCTATCATGGCCCGGCCTGTCTTTAACGTATTCAATAACGCTTTCATCTTTACCAAGTATGTTTAAAATTTTCTTAATAACAGATAAGTTATTTATGTCCTTTGTTAATCCTCCTATACAATAAGTCTCTCCGATTTTTCCTTTTTTAATAATAAGATCGATTGCCCTGCAGTGATCTTCCACATAAAGCCAGTCTCTAACATATAATCCGTCTCCGTAAACCGGAACTTTTTTTCCTTCCAAAATATTTGTTATTGCAAGAGGAATTAGTTTTTCCGGGAATTGATATAGACCAAAGTTATTAGAACAGTTTGAAATGTTTATTGGTAGCCCATACGTAAAGTAATAACTTTTGACTAAATGGTCTGATCCGGCCTTACTTGCAGAATACGGACTTCTGGGATCATATTTTGTTCGTTCATTAAATTTACTCGGATCATCGAGCTCTAGGCTTCCATACACTTCATCTGTTGAAATATGCATAAATCTTTTTATTTTAAACTTTAAAGAAGCATCCAAAAGCACTTGAGTCCCTACTACATTTGTCATGACAAATGGAGCAGGTTCTAATATCGACCGGTCCACATGGCTTTCAGCAGCGAAATTTACTATCACATCAACTCCATCTATTGCATTTTTAACTTGATCCGGATTACTTATGTCTCCCTTGATAAAAGTGTATTTTGAATTTTTTTCTATATCCTTTAGATTTTCCAAATTTCCGGCATAAGTAAGTTTGTCAAAATTTACTATTTCATCATCCAGATGATTCTTAATCCAGTAGTGTATGAAATTTGAGCCAATAAATCCGGCTCCGCCAGTCACAAGAATTTTCATATTATCCTATTATTGGAAGCTCTAAGGGATGCTTTAAGTGTTGAAAGTACTTAAAAATTGAATCTCTGTGATCGAATGCAAAATCCTCTTCCAGCGGGATAGCATTTTCCGAAAACCACCCAGCTTCCGATGTCTCTTTATCGGTTTTAAAGTCTTCACCTTCTGCATTTACCACATAAATAAACTCCACATTTTGTCTATCTTCTTTGGGTCTTTGTGGGTTATCATTTATTCTTAAAAGAAACTGCACTTTTCCCCTAATTCCGGTCTCCTCAAATAGTTCTCTTAAAACACACCCTTTTGTATTCTCATCTCTATCCAAAAATCCTCCTGGCATATCATACTTCCCTCCACGAAGTAGATTTGGCGCCCTTTTTATAAGAAGGACTTCTCCCCTGCTGTTTACGGTTAAAGCTTTTGCTGAGACATGGCGAAGTTTTCCCTTGCCACCATTTTCAAATTCGCAGATAATCATAAAATTTATAACTCTCCTGCCTTGACTTTTTCTGCAACCATATTATTTGCCCTAAGTAGCTCCTCATGTGATGTCCCGGCGTCAATCCACCAATCTAATAGCTCACACTGTAAGCTTCCTTCTTCTAAATAAATATTATTAAGATCCGTTACTTCAAGCTCGCCTCTTGCGGATGGCTTAAGTCTTGATATAAAGTCAAACACCCTTTCGTCATACAGGTAAATTCCGGTTTGAGCAATGTCCGATTTGGGATGCTCCGGCTTCTCCTCAATTGAGAGCACCATGCCATTATCATCTACTTCTATTACTCCATACTGCTGCGAGTGAGTGGGTATTTTAACACCGTAAACAACTGCTCCTTTATCCTTTTGCTCGAATTTCCCAATGACAGATTTAAGATCTGTTCTAAAAATATTGTCTCCGAGTATTACGACTATTTTTTCATTTTTAGCAAATTCCTTGGCATAAGAAATACCGTCTGCAATTCCTCCTTTAGCATTTTGTTGCACTCCGTAATAAATTTTTAGCTCAAACTCTTCCCCCGATTTTAAAAGGTTAGCAAAATCACCTGAATGATCTGGAGAGCTGATAAGAAGAACTTCTCGTACGCCGGCCCTCTTCATGGCCTCAAAAGGATAAAAAATCATCGGCTTGTTGTATATAGGAAGGAGATGCTTGTTGGTTACAAGAGTCAGGGGCCTAAGTCTTGTAGCGAGACCTCCCGCTAGAATAACTCCTTTCATATTTTAAGTTCCTCAATACCTTTCGACAAACTCAGAATATCCCAAGACCCCCTTTCATAAAGAAAAACACCAGAGCAAGACCCAAAGTTCCAATAATTACATATTCTATCATAATCTTAATTGAAAGATCATGATTTATAAGATGGTGGATCACTCCGAAAAAAATATAAAAAACGGTTGTCAGAACTACAAGATTAAATTGTAAAGACCTGTCAGGTGCGGCAAGGAGGATAAACAAGAGCCCTAGTCCCAAAATAAGGATCAGAGAGAAATAATATTCCAAATCTTTCAGATTTTTGATTGTTTTCAGATTACAACACCTCTCCCCAGGATAATTAGAATAAGAAGAACCGAGACCAAAAAGAAAACATGGTCCGGATTGTGTCTTGCAAAACCATAAAGTTTTTTCCTCTCAAGAATTATCATTTCTGATATAAATGCAAAAATAATCCCAAAAATAATAAGCGTGTTTAAATTGGAGGCAAGATGCCGGCTGTCAATAATAGATTTTTTAACTACTTTTGAAGCAGCTACTTGAGTTCGGGCAACTTCGGGAAGTGGTTGTTGAGCTTCTATTTTTTGGACATTGGGACTGCTTTCGGTTTGAGCCTGTCTTGTTGATGGAAGGTAAGCCAAATTTCGGCTTCCGAATTCCTCAACTACAAGAACTGTTTCTTCACCATCCAACCTTCCAGTCATAACTGCAAATCCTACATCGCTGTAATTCGGCGAGAGCATATTTGCCCTGTGAGAAGAACTTGCCATCCAAGCATCTGTCACTGATGAACTTGTCGTAAATCCCCGCGCGAGGTTTTCTCCGGCATAAATATAGTTATATCCGGATTCTTTTATAAATTCCCAGGGTGTTCTTCCTTCAGGAGAATTATGAGCCCAGTAATTCTTTGACAACATATCATTTGATTTATTTAAAGCAGCGGCTGAGAGCTCAGGATTAAAAACCAGGGGGGCAAATCCGTTCTCTTCTCTTTTCTGGTTTACTAGGACAAGAAGCTGTTCGGAGGTTATATCTGTTGATATTCCTAAAACTTCAGGAAATTTTACTTTTAAAGCACTCAGAGAAAAAGTGCCGAGAAATAAAAAGATTATAAGAAGAGCAAGTGTTGAATGCTGAAGAATTTTTGCCCTGTAATTATTGGATTTATGCGGGATAAACAGATGCCGCAAAAAATCTTTCATCTTTTAAAGTATATCACTTGTAGTAAGGCTGAGCCAGTTCTCCGATTCTCTTGCCGTTAATGGGTATTTTCAAGAAGAAACCTAAGGCATTCGCAACAGACACTCCTACCCTAAGGCCCGTAAAGGATCCCGGTCCAGTCTTAACCTCGATTCTACCAATATCTTCAAGTTTCAAGTTATGTTTCCTAAAAAGCTTATCAATCAGAGGCAGGATTATCTGGGCTTTCCTTGAATCTACCTTGTGTTTTAAAAAATATTTCTTATTATTTAACTTCAAACCCACGGTAATCCGTTTATTATCCGACGAATCAATATATAAAGTTATCATTTTAAATTTTAAATTTTAAATTTATTTTGACTACTCCTTCTCTTAAAATTTTCCAGGGTTTTTGGGAACAATCAATTATAGTCGACGGCACTTCCTGTTCGCATCTGCCTGTTAATACAAAATCAACAAGAGTAATGAGTCTTTTATCGATGTCGGAAAACTTCTTTGGAGCTTTTTGTCCATAAAAATTTGCAGATGTGCCTATAATAGGCACCCCAATATTTTTAATAATTCTAAGGATTGTTTTATAATTTGGCATTCGTACCCCTAATGTTTTGCCGTTTTCCTGAAGTCTGGCTGGAGTTTTTTTAGGCTTGCAAGGAAGAACAATTGTAAGACTTCCTGGCCAATGGACTTTCATAAGTTTTTCAATAACTTCGGCCGAGATTGGCTTTAAATACTTTTGTGCCATTTCAATACTATCTACCAAAATAGGGGCGACTCTTTTTTCAGGTTTTCCTTTGATCTTAAAAAGTTTTTCTACAGCTTTTTCATTATCAACTCTACAACCAATTCCAAAAACTGTATCTGTTGGAAAAATAACTATTCCGCCCCCCTTCAAAATTTCGATTGCTTTTTTAATATCCCTATTCATTAATTTTAAATTTTAAATTCTAAATTTTTATTGAATTTTTAGTGTTTTAAAGTTTAAACATTTAGATTTGATTGAAAATTGTAAATTAAAAATTTATTTTTGTTATGATTATTTTTCTTTTATTCTGACTTAGGTGTTCAAAACGAATATCGTACCTATTTTTTGGCAACAAACTTTTAATCTTCTCAGCCCATTCTATAGCTATAATATTTTCAGAATCATTTATTATTTCTTCAAGCCCCAAGCCTTCTATATCATTTTTACTTTCGAGTCGATATAAATCAACATGGAAAAAATTCTTAAATCTTAAACCTGCCTTGCCGGCAGGCAGGTCGTAAATCTTATTTCTTATCTTATAATTTCTTACAATAATAAAAGTTGGAGAAATAATTCTCTTTTTTATACCGAGTCCCTTTGCCAACCCTTGTACAAAAGTGGTTTTACCTGATCCAAGTTCTCCAAAAAGCGCGAAGACTCTTGGAGTTTTTGTCCTGCGAAGCAGGATCTCACTTCGGAAGATAAAACTTTCTGCTAATCTTTGAGTTTCTTTTGAATTATTTGTAATGAAAATGTTCTGTTTTGTTTTATTCATTATCAATCTTTTTATTTTTAAAATACCGAAAGAGAAGCATAGCACACGCAAGAATAAAAATGCCTCCTGCCCCGATAAGAACCTTAAAAATATTGTTTTGATTACTTCCCAGTACTTTTGCTTCCTGTTTTGCGTTATAAACCTTTGGAGTTAAGGTTGCGATTGCACTTTCTGTGCTTTTGCCAAGAACCGAAGTTGGAATGTCGATCTTGGAATTCGTTTCCGCGCTTAAAATTTGTCTTGTGGAAGAAACTGGGGAGATATTTTTTTGCATGGATGTAGGAGCTACTGTTTTTATTGGAGGCTTTGTAGAAGTTATTTTAATTGGTTTGGGAGTTGGAGAAGAAGTTGGTGTTGGAGAAGGAGTAGACGTCGGAACAGGCATTGGAGTTGACGAATTATTTGTACTGCCCTTTGTTGGATTATTGAAAATGGCCCACTCTCCAACGCCGTCGATATCACGTCCGTAAGATTTATTTGAACCTGGCCCAGTTGTATAGGAGTAACTGTCTTCAAGTGATGTTCCATTAAGCAGTTGAACTGTATCGGCGGTTGTCCTGTTTAGATTAAAAAAACCACTCTCAAAAATTTTATACTCAGGAGATTTAATTAATGTTCCGCCTGGTATTGTAAATTTCTGTGATCCTCCATCATCATCAATCAACCAACTACCTATATCGATAGGGGTTGTTCCCTTGTTATATAGTTCCACCCATTGACTTGAATCAGGATCCACCAGGAATTCATTTATTACTACATCTCCAGCTAAAACATGCGGAGGAAAGGCTAGGGAAAGAAAAAATATTGTGGCAAAAAAAGAGATAAATTTTTGAAGAACTTCTTTCATCAAGGAACGGTATGAAGGTAAAATGTCTGAATCCCATCCGATTGATCCACCCTTACAAAATTTAGCTGTCCACCCCCACATGCAATGCTTCCGCGGAAAAGCTCGCCATCCCTGACTGCTTTAACTGCCAAAGAAGAGCTCGAAAAAATATCTATACCCGTATGAGGCCCTCCCCCATACCAACCTATTCTTGCCCAATAGGTCATTCCATAGCCTTGTTCTATATATATAGGGTCGGAGATCGGCCAGGGCCAAGAACCCCCAAAAGAGAAGGACCCGTCCGGAGAGTTTTCAAAAGTAATGCTTCTGTCAGACAAATATTGGCTCGGGTCTTGAGTTCCTCCATCTTTCTTAACCTCAAAATGAAGATGGGTTCCTGAAGAGCAAGGTGAAGCTCCATTTATAATATAAGCGACTATGTCTCCCTCCTTGATAGGTCCTACTGAAACAACATTTCCTCCCCCTGCTGTAATTTGTTGTATCGCCCGCTGTTCTGCAAGTGCTGCCTGAAGTTTCTGCTGATAGACTGCTTCGCTATTTTGCGTAACCTTAAAAAGCGCTTGTTTGTCTGCCTTCTCCTGATCAAGCTCTCTATTATAGTTTTCAAGCTGGGCTTTAAGAGCTTCAACTTTTTTCTTTTTATCTTCAAATATTTCTTTCTGATTTACGTAATCGTTCTTGGCCTGAGTTGTGTCAAAAATTAATCTTTTATCGTGTTCCTGTGCAATCTTAAGATAATTAAGTCTTGTAAAAAAATTTGAAACATTATCCGATGAAAGAAGGACATGAAATGGCTGGACTGTCCCTACTTCATATGTTGCTACAATGCGATTTATAAGAACCCCGGTCAGCTTAACCAAGGAATTTTGGAGCGTATCGATTTTCTTATCGGCAGTATCTATATCAAGATTAAGGTCTGTAATCTCCTGCTTGGTGGAATCAATTCTAAGCTGTGTGAGCTTTATTTGACTGTCCATTACCGCAATCTGCGAGGACAATGTCTTCTGTTGATTTTTAAGATCAGTTATTTTTACCTGAAGATCATTTATCTGGTCCTGAATTTCTCGAAGCTTCCCTTGGTCAGGTGCAGGAGTAGATGTGGGAGACGGTGTTTGGGCAAAAGTATTATAAGAGAAAAAAACTGTACAAAAGATTATTATTAGAGAAAAAAAAGTAAAAAGTTTTGCCTTCCTTAACATAGAAAGTTTTCATTTAAGGTATCTTAAGACCGCAAGAAAGCTTGATAAAAACCCTAAGATAATTGCAAATATGAGTTCTCCTCCCAAGACTACCAAAAGAAAAACTATAGATACAGGAAAAAGGGGTATGCCCTTTAAGAATGAAGATAGAAAAGGGGCAGAATACCAAAGAGACAAAGATGCAATGCCCCATCCTATTAAGGCTCCTATTATCCCATAAAAAATTCCCTCAAAAATAAAAGGCCATCTTATATACCAGTCAGATGCTCCTATTAATTTCATTATTTCTATATCCTCTTTTCGATGGGAAATTTTTATTCCGATAATAGTAATCATTATAAATATTGACACCAAAGATAAAACAACAATAAGGGCAATGCCTATTCTTCTTGCCGCATTTGTCCATGATACAAGGGTTGAAACAATATCTTTTTGAAAAATTACCTCCTCAACAATGGGTGAAGATTTAAGAAGATCCGATATTCCTGACAGATCTTCTATCCTAACTGCCGAAATCTCCAAGGACGCAGGAAGTATGTCGGCGGTAACCAGATCCAAAAGCAAAGGATCATCTTTATTCTGCTGCCTATAAATTTCAAGCGCTTCCTTTTTTGAGACGAATTTTATCGATGAAGCCTTTCCGCTCTCCTTTATTCTCCCGGAAAGCGTATCCATTTCGCTTTGTTTTGCCTCATTCTTAAAAAAGGCGGTAACTTGAGGTTTTGATTCAAAGAAATTTATGATTTTTGAGGACCCTGTCAAAAGAAAAGTAAAAAACGAAACAACCAAAAAGGTAAGCATCATTATCAAAACCGCAGCAAGAGCCTGATAGGGAGAACGGCGCACATTGCGCCACATTGTTTTAAAAGACTTCATTTATCTTTTTTATCCTCTTCTTTTTTCTCTGTCTGTCTATCGTCTCTTATTAACTTTCCCCTTTCAAGAGTAACTACTCTTTTACCCATATTCTTAACTATATCCGTATTGTGGCTTGCCATAATTACCGTAGTCCCTCTCTCGTTGATATCCGACAGAAGTTTTACTATTTCCCAAGATGTGGCCGGATCTAAGTTTCCTGTAGGTTCATCTGCGAGAAGAATATCAGGAGAAAGAACCAAAGCTCTGGCAATTGCCGCTCTCTGAAGTTCTCCGCCAGATAACTGTATGGGAAATTTATCCTTATGATCAATTAATCCTACTTGCGAAAGAATTTCTTCTACCTTTTTTTTTGCTTCGTCAAAATTTATTCCGGAAACTTCAAGAGGAAGCATAACATTTTCAAAAACTGTTCTGTCAAACAAAAGCTTTAGATCTTGAAAAACAACTCCTATTTTTTTCCTGAGGTGCGGGATTTTGTCTTTCGGAAGCCTCATTAAATCCCAATCATTTACTATGACATTCCCCTCAGTCGGAAGAATTTCTCTAATAAGAAGTTTAAAAATGGTAGTTTTTCCCGATCCGGTTGGTCCCACCAAAAAGACAAATTCCTTTTTATCAACAGCGAGTGTAACATCAGAAAGACCCAGGCTTCCGGTACCAAATTGTTTCGAAACTTTATCAAGCTTTATCATAACACTTCAACTCTTCCTACATCCATAAGCCAGCCGGCACGTTGCGCCTTGTTAGTTTCTCCCCAAACCTTAACTTTCCCTCCGACAAATTTGGACAAGTCAACAATGGAAGATGTCAAATAAACATTCTGGCTTTCTCCTCCGGGTCTTTCAAGATGAAACTGTCCCTCCCCGTCAATTCCTCCTTTTTTAAGTACCCCTTCTGCGGTATCTTTAAAAGTTTTGAGGTCATTTGAACCAACAACAGTCCCGGCCTTGGGTTTTGAAGAACTTTGTGAAGTAAGCGATAAATCTTTTGTTGTCCCTCTTTTTGAAAGTAAATACCCGCTCCCTACCCCCAGAATAGCAACAACAATAAGAATAATTATAAGTTTTCCTGAAAAAAAGGATTTTTTTTCTTCGAATGCATTCATTACCTTATCTGTCTGCGGATCTTTAGTTTCTTCCATTAAGCTCACTCCTAACTATCTAGTAAACCACATTTTTGAGGATTTGACAAATCCTCAAATTTTTTTTAATATGCGGCAGTGGTTTATTTTAATGGCGACCGCATTCCAAAGTGGAATATGCGGTCTTCTATGATGCGTAATATAGCAAATATTGTTCGGCCTCTTTGGTGGAGTAATCCCTTTGAAAAAATTACCCAAAAAATCTAAAATCCCAAAACTGTTACCCAACCCAAAGGCTGACTGCCGCAAAAATTGCTATAAAGGGTAAACGTATAGGAAGTACCCTTATAAATCGTTGCTTGGGCTGCTTGTTCTTGGCCAACAGGCGCAGTTCCGTAAAAAACCTCCGGGTCAGAGCCGCTTTTGACACATACCCATGGATTTGATCCCGTATCTGCCTGCCAAAAAAGCCAAGTCTTGCAGCTTGTCGCTCCTCTTTCTACCACACATGGATTATCTGAGGCGGTAATCCGGGTTGAATTGGGAGTACAGGATGCCATTCCTGAAGTACGCCCTGCACGAGCCGCCATAGCCCAAATCGATCTGTCTGTTATATTTATTTGCCCGTCGGCATTTAAATCATAACGCTGATTATAATTACCACCGCTGGCATTCTTTATCGCCAGCACCATCTTTGATCTATCCGTAAGATTTATTCTCCGATCGTCATTAACATCAGTCGCTTCCGCATCAGATATCTCATCATCCGTACCGGCAGTCTGCGCACAACTATTCGCACTCTGGCCTCTAACATAATTTTCAATACAGTTGTTAAAAAACGATTTTTGGCCGTTGGTTTTGCAAAAACCATTGTTTTGTGTTCGAAGAAGACCATAAGAATCGTTGTCGGAATCGGACTCTACGTCTGCCTTATTGCAAGAAGCTACCTGCATTGCTTTAAACATATTGACTCTGCCATAGCCATAGGTAGAATCAGGACCGGCCGACCCCAAATCATCAGAGCCGAGCTCCAGTGCTAATTTGATAGTCTCAATATCGGCACACGAAGCCAGAATCGAGGCTATTCCTGCAACATGCGGTGCGGCAGCCGATGTTCCCCACATCGGCTCAGGCACGCCTCCGGATATATTCAGCGTTAATACATCACGACCAGGTGCGGCAACCTGTATATAGTCTTTAAAAGTTGTTGTCTGCCCGCCGCCAAAAGGGTCAACCAAGACATTGCCTGTACATCCAGTCGTCCAATTGTCACCTGAATCAGTACCAACTACTGCAATTACTCCATCGTAAGCAGCCGGCAACCCCATGAAACAATCGGGATTATCACCATTTACTGTACTCGCAACAATCAAAACTCCCCTCGCAATCGCATAGGAAACTGCTCCTTTTAATATTAGATCGTCAGCAAGACCCACAAAGCTTATATTTATGACTTTCAAATATGGATAGTTATCTACAGCCCACTGAATTCCTTGAGCCATAATGAAATTACTAGACGAATTATTACTATCCCCAATTTTGACTGCTAAAAGCTTTGCGCTCCAATCAACACCGGCTATATCTTGGCTATTATTTTCCTTTGCTCCCAGAATTCCGGTAACCCATGTACCGTGACCATTATCGTCCATAGAATCGTTATCGTTGTTGATAAAATCCCAGCCATTCAAAACTCTTCCACCGGGATATAACCCAATATCCGGATGGTTATAGTTAATCCCTGTATCCAAAACAGCAACTGTCACTTCTTTTCTACCGCTTGACGTCTCCCATCCTTCCGGGGCTTTAATTTTGTTTAGATTCCATTGCTGGCTGAAATTTGGATCATTTGGCACCTTTGAGGTGCCCTTGGCAATTCCATTTAGTCCAACATATTCAATATTGGGGTTGTTCTTCAAAGCCTCTTTAACCTGATCACGGCTATTCGGATTAATTTTAACTAAAACTGCACCCAAGGCGGCATCGTCCCGCTTGACTTCTAAGCCTCGCTCTTCAAGAATTAGCGCCTTTTGGACGTCGCTTGCAGGTTCTTTAAATTTAATAACCAACTCATCGCTAACATATCTTCCCGAAGCATCAGCTACAATTTGATTATTTTGTCCTACGGCACTTGCTGAATTTGTAGCAGTGGATAGATCAGCCGCAAACACTGTTGCCAAGGCAAGATTTAAAGATAAAACTAAGAGCAGTAGATCAATAAGGGTGGGCCGCAAATTTTTAAAAAGAGAAGCGGCGATTTTCATTTTCTTAAAGAGTTATTGTCCACTTTGTATCCCTTCAGGCTGCGCTTTTTCAACAGCTGGATTTTCTTCAAAGTCCTTAAGTAAATCCTCACCTCTGGGCGGATCAAACTGTACAAGAACATACTCTATACCATCTAAAACAATTCCTCGGGCAATGCAGGCACCATTCTCCTCTAAATCTTTATCGAGAGCAGAAGAATCAGCCCCTTTCTTCAAAGTAACACTCAATTGATTATCCAAATAACCGGGATGGTCAGGATCTGGGATTCTTATCTCTTGCGTGCATTTAAAAGCAGGGTCGATCGTTGCAGTTGGGCTAGAAGTGGCTTCAGGAGTTGGACTATCTGAAGGAGTTGTGGTTGGACTCGGAGTAACTTCCTGGGCTTTTCCGCAGGTAGCAGCCAGTGCAAAAATGACAAATGGCGCAACAATTAAAACAATACGGTTTAGTTCTCTTTTGTGACTTTGGACCGGCCTACTGTTTTCCTGTCCTAAAACGATTCTTTCCTCCCTCTCCATCTTACGGGCTCAGTTATACGCCTTTTCGCCTCAAAAGTCAAACTTTCTTAACTCCTCTTCTATAAACCCGTCTAGCTCTCCGCTTAAAACCGCATCTGTATTTGAAGTCTCAAAACCAGTTCTTAGATCTTTTACCATATGGTATGGGTGAAGAACATATGAGCGAATCTGGTTACCCCAACCAGGAGTTTTATATCCTCCTTTAAGTTTTGCTTCTTTCCTCCTACGCTCTTCTTCTTTTAAAACAAAGAGCTTTGCACGGAGCATTTTAAGTGCGTATTCTCTGTTTTGAGCCTGATATCTCTGTGCCTGAGCTGTTACAACAATGCCAGTGGGCCTATGTTTAAGTCTCACCGCTGTTGAAACCTTCTGTACGTTTTGACCTCCGTGAGAACTTGCTCTGAAGAATCCCCACTCTAAATCATCCTCTTTGATATCAACTTTTTCCTCTTCTCCTACTTCCGGCATCACCTCGACCAAAGCAAAGGAAGTGTGCCTTGCCTTATCTGCGTTAAAAGGAGAAAGTCTTACAAGTCTATGAACTCCTGCTTCACCCCTGAGATATCCGTATGCGTATTTTCCGTTAACTTCAATTACCGCACTTTTTATTCCTGCCTCTTCCCCCGGCGTTTCTTCGATTACCTCAAAATCCCATCCTTTTTTTTCAAAATATCGGCAGTACATTCTAAAAAGCATCTGTGCCCAATCCATTGCCTCAACCCCTCCCTGCCCTGCATGAATAGAAAGAATTGCAGGTTTTTCATCATAAGGACCCGAAAGATAAATCAACTTCTCAAGATCTTTTAGTAGCTTTTCGGCTTCTTGATAATCTCCTTTTGAAACCAGTCCCGCAAGTTCCTCTGTCCTCTCGACTTGTCTCTGAAGATCTGAAAGTTCTTTCATTTTTAAAGAGGCGGTTTTTTGGTCCTTCCAGAACTCAGGATGCGCGCTTTCTGCCTCAAGCTCTCGCATTTTCTTTCTTTTTTCCTCGATATTTAGTTTTTCCAAAATTTTTTTTGTCCGGGTCTTAATTTCATCCATGGTATTAAAAGATAAAGGTCGAAAATAGAATAAGACTTGCAACACTCATCATCAAAAGCGTGAATATCCCTAAAACATTTAACCCGAAATTATTGGTCCTGTCTCCCATAATTTTTTTGTTATTTGATATAAAAATTATAATCGCTATAAGAGGAGAGGCTATTATACCATTCAATACGGCCGTATAGTAGAGAGCGGAGATCGGATTAATTCCAATGAAATTAATCAAAAGACCCAAAAGCGTTGCTATTATGATTACTCCGTAAAATCCCTGGGCTTTTTTAAGTTTCTGAAAAAGGCCCTCTTTCCATCCAAAAGCCTCGGAAACCGCATAAGAGGCAGATCCTGCAAGAATAGGAAGAGCAAGAAGGCCTGTGCCTATTATTCCCAGGGCAAACAGCAAAAAAGCAAAATCTCCTGCAAGAGGCTTAAGGGCCAAAGCCGCTTCCTCTGCTGTCTCTATGTTATTTATTCCGTTTGCAAAAAGTGTCGCGCCCGTCGTAACAATGATAAACCACATAATAATGTTTGAGAAAAACATGCCGACTATCGTATCTATTCGGAGTCTTGAAATATCTTTGGGGGTTACATGAGGTAATCCCGCTCCCATTCTTCTTAACTTATGATGGGAAACCTCTTCCTCAACCTCCTCGTCTGCCTGCCAAAAAAAAAGATAAGGTGAAATCGTAGTTCCCAAAATAGCAACAAGATTTAAGATGTATTTTTCACTAAACTCAAGATGAGGAACGAAAGTATAAGACGACACTTTTCCCCAATCAACTTTTACAACAAAGGATGTCAGTACATAAGATAAAAGAGCAAAAGTCAGATACTTAAGATACTTGGAATAAGTTTTATAGGAAACAAAAACTTCAAGAGCCAAAGATATCGCTACCACAAGAAGAAGAGCAATAATAAATGGAATGCCGAAAACCAAATTTGCTGAAGCAGCCATTGCGCCAAGATCCGCTCCGATATTTACAATATTTGCAAATAGAAGAAGAAAAACCGAAAAATATAAAACTTTTTTGGGATAATTATCTCTGATAACCCCTGCAAGACCTTTGCCGGTAACAAGTCCGATTCTTCCGCACATTTCTTGAACAGCCGCCATAAGAGGGAAAGAAAATAGCGCTGTCCAAGCCTGGGCAAATCCAAAGATGGCTCCGGTTTGGGAATATGTAGCAATGCCTGACGGGTCATCATCAGAAGCCCCTGTTATAAACCCGGGTCCAAGAAACGAAAATATTTTCTTAATCTTTCTCATCTTTTTGTCTTAAAATATAAAATGCTATAAGAGTGCCTGAATTAATCATACCATGAGCAACTACTGATCCTGCTATATTTCCTGAGTAAAATCTTATCAAAGAAAAAGTTAATCCCCCAATAAACATCAGCAAGATAACGCCCAGAAAAGCAGCGTATTGAAAATGTAAAATGCGTATAGTAAATTTTATGCTCGGCCAGACAAGTCTTGTGATAGAAACTATGTGCCATATTGCAAAAACTAAACTTGAAAATAAAATAGAATTAAATGGACTCATAATTTCCTGAAATCGCGCAAGAATAATGCCTCTATGTACTATTTCCTCAAAAATTACCGTTCCTATTAAAATATGAACAAAAACTCCGAACATAAGCGTTTGAGGAGATTTTAGAAAGAAAAATCTGGGATCTTTAAACTTGATTCTTCTGCCTAGATTTATAATAAGCAAAATACCGATTAGAAGTGTTAAAAACCCTATAATTAAACCTAGGAAAATGCTACTCAAAAGGTTGAATGGTGAAATTCCAAGAGAAGAAAATTCTAAATCTCGATTTAAAATAAGTAAAATAATCAGGAATATTAGGTTTATGGGTGTATATAATTTAAACCTGTAAAGAATTTTATACGGTAGGAGATTTACTAAAGAACTATAGAGCACAACCAATACTGCGACAGACAGAGGACTAGACAACATATAAGCTTGTTTGTTTTAGAAACTCTTACAGATATTCATGCAAGCTTCCCTTGCTTGATTTCTTGGTAAATCTTGCAACGCTTTAATATCATTAACTAAATTTTGTATTTGAGGAGAGGAAGAAGCAATCTCTTCAAGGTTTATGTTTGCCGCCTGCTCCTTAATGGCGTCTACTTGTTTTCGGACATCTTCTTCAAAATCCTGAGCCGATAAAACTTTAGAATGTTCGGATTGAGTTTTCGTAGCTAAATTTTGAGATTTTTTATCTTTCAGAATATCGCTATTGAAAGCGTAAAAAAAGCCTGCTCCGATTGTTAAAACAGACAAAAGGGCCAGAAATACTCTTTTCTTATTCCAAGACTCCTCAAAAAACTCCTCTTTATTTTTACCCAGATTTCTCATCAAGCTTATTGTAAGTTATCACTTTTCCTTTTGCAATTGAATTTAGTGATATAATGAGGTTGTGAATCTTAAAAATTTACAAGGAAAGATTAAGTTATTAAACGAGAAAACAAGACCCCATTACAGGCTTTATTCTCAAACCGAGAAAGAAATTCTTACAAAAACTGTAAAGTTAAATGAGGAGGTCGGAGAACTTGCAAATGATATTTTATCTGTTTTGAAACTTCAAAGGCGGGCAAAGCTTGAGAAGTTTGATAAAAGAAACATTTACGAGGAGTTTGCCGATGTAATAATAACGACAATCCAGCTTGCCCAAGCGGCAGGAGTCGATATTGAAAGAGCAATAGGTGATAAATTAAAAAAAATAGAAATGAAATATCTGAGAGGCAAAAAATGAAATTAGACAAAGTTTTTGAAATAGTTTCAAAAATTCCAAAAGGAAAAGTAATGACCTATGGACAAATTGCTAAAATTTTAGATACTAATCCGCGCCTTGTTGGTTTTGCACTTCATAGAAATAAAGACATAGAAAAAGTGCCATGTCATAGAGTGGTAAAATCAGACGGACACCTCGCAACAGGTTATGCACACGGAGGAATAGAAAAACAACGGGATAAACTTGAACAAGAAGGAATACTTTTTGCAGGCAATCGGATAGACCTTCAAAAATCTCTTTTTAGTTAAATGGAAACTGCAAAAAGTCTTAAGGAAAAATTTGGTCCTCCAAAAAACGTAAATGTTGAACACCGAAAAAAACTATCAAGTCTTGATAAGCTTGCCCTCTTTGTTACAAGGAGGATTGGTACCCCGGGTTTCTTTCTTATAATTTTTATATGGACGATTGGCTGGTGATCCTGGAATATTTTTGCACCGGCAAACTATAAATTTGATCCTTATCCTGCACTTGTATTATGGCTTTTTATTTCAAATCTAATTCAGCTCCACCTTCTCCCTCTTATAATGATCGGGCAAAATATAGAAGCCAAACACGCCCAACTTCGGGCGGAACATGATTTTGAAATAGATAGAAAATCTGAAAAAGAAATAGAAACTATTCTAGTGCATCTTGAAAAACAGGAAAAACTTATGCAGCAGGTCTTAAAGAAGCTTAAGAAGTAGAATGACCGTTTCTTGCTCCTTTGGCAAGAATCCGGCCAACATGTTCGTAAACAAAGGGGTTCCACGGATATGTACCGTGCTTACTTGATACTTCAATGTTTTCCGTCGCACGGGGATCTCCAAAATCTTCTTTATGAAAAGCCCCGTCAGCACTGCCATATATACAGTACATTTTTACCCCTTCGGGTATCGGCATTCCAGGAAGCGCATCTAGCATTTCTTCCGAAAATTTGTCTACTTCAATCAATGCAGTTCCAAAGGCTCTAATAGCAGGATGGGCATCCTTACGGATATTTGTCCTTGTATCTGTACCCATTGTGATTATTGTATGTACCAAATCAGGCCGGAAAATACCCACCACTTCTGCATAAATTCCGCCTAAGCTCCAGCCTGCGACTGTAGCTTTCTGTCCTGTCTCCAAAACTGCTTTCTCAAGACGGCTTACCATTCCTTCCATATGTCTCCATGGATCTCTATTCCAAATTATTCCTGATCTCACAGCCATATATCCAATTCTTATAGCCCAGTTATGCATTTCCTCCATATGTCCATCTGATCCACTAAGGCCAGGAACAAACATCACTGGACTACCATCCCCTCTTGCTATCCCTTCGCCTCGATAAACAGGGTGAAAAGGAAGTAACCAAGCAGGATCTACAGGTATTATTTCGTACCATAGAGATCTTTGTCTCGAAGGAGGATTAAGGTCTACATGACCGTTCGGAGAAGGCCGAAAATCTTTTTCTGCTGGCGCGAACGCCATAAAATAAGTCCTTATTTATCTAATATACCTTTTAAGCTGCTTTGTCAATAGGAGTCTTAAGAACCGATGTTATTTTTTCAAAAACTTTTGGGTTCCTATAAAGATTCCTGTGTGGCCCATCAACTTCAATATCCATATTCGACCTTTTATCTCCTGAGCAATCCTTCCAATCAAAAGCTTCATCATCTCTGGTGTACATACAGATTAAATTATAGTCGAATGGCATCGAAGTTATTGGAATCGCACTTAGAAAACTATCATAAGATCTATTACCATTGATAATCGCTTTAGCTATCTCTTTGTATCTCCCTTTTGCAGCCTCAGCTATATGCCTTCTTATAGGAGTCCCAATAAGAATAACTCTTCGAATCTTTTCTGGCCGATACATTGCCGATACAAATACGTAAATTCCAGCAAGACTCAGTCCGATCATAGTAATTTCTCGTCCAGTTTCTTCGAAAACTTCATCAATTCTTGCAATAATTCTTAGAATATCTCCCCTGGGGTCCCTTATGTCTCCTTTTTCAATACCTGAATCAAAAGCAGGATGCCCCTGACTGTTAATCCAATCCCTCATACTTGCCATATTCATATCTGACCTTCCAACTGGGGGAACAACTATAATAGGATCGCCAGGAATGGGCGATTTTTCTTGAACTCCAACTGCTCCATTTTCTGAAAATAATACTCTTTTTGCGGTTTCTGCAGGATGAACCATTTTGAGAATCTATCATTATTATAGCCCAAAGTCAACAATCCAGCCAGTGGTATTTCAATTTGGGGAAAGCAAAGAGGAAGGGATTATTTGCTTGGGAATTGAGGGGGAGCTAAAACGGAGTTCTGAAACCGCCTGTTTCCTGTTTTCAAAATATTCCATTTTAATATCGTATTTTTCACCCTCTGCGAGTTCGATTGTTCCGGATTTTTCTGTAACCGATTGCTCATTCCAGTTATCTATAATAAGCTGGCCCCCTACCCAAAGTCTTACTCCGTCATCGGTGCTCGCATAGAAAGTATAGGTTTCAGAAAATTGCGAAAGTATTTTTCCGGTCCATCTTGCAGAAAATGTGTTGCTGCCAATTGATGGATCCGGCGAACCCGACCCCCAGTTGAAATTGATAGTAGGATCTATGCGGGAAACGGTTCTGCCGGTAAAATCTTTATTGTTGTAGTAAACCGCTGATAAGCCACTTGTTTCCGGCGGCAATGAAGGGATCGGGCTTGGAGTGGGCGTGGGAGTTGACGTGGGGGTTGGCGTTAAAGTTGGCGTAGGAGTTGGGGTTGGCGTCACGAAAGATTCACAATCTAGAGCTGCACAGGCATCAATCCGACCATATGTCCAATAATTTCCAGTTTTGGCTATTTTCTCAGCTGTTGATTCGATTTTATTTCTTACATCCTGATTATCAAAAGAAGAATTGTTTGCAAATACTAAACTTGAAAGAGCAGATACAAAGGGAGTTGCCATGGAAGTCCCTGATAAATATGCGTAATTGCCATTATAAGTAGAAAGAATAGAAACGCCCGGTGCTGCCAAATCAACCCACCATCCGTAGCTTGAGAAGCTTGCTTTATTATCAGACGAGTCTGTTGCCGCAACAGCAATTGAATTTGTATAGTAGGCAGGGTATAAAGCTCTTGTATTATTGCTATTTCCGGCTGCAGCGGCAATTACGACTCCTTTCCCCCATGCATAATTTACTGCATCTCTTAAGGTTGAGGAATCAAAATACCCTCCAAGACTAAGGTTTATGACCTTAGCACCATTATCAGCTGCCCAAATAATTCCATTTGCAATCCATGAATAGTATCCTGAACCGCTATTATCCAAAACCTTAACCGAAATTAATTTTGTATCATAGCCTAAAGAAGCAATCCCTATAGAATTATTCGTAGTTGCTGCCACAATTCCTGCAACATGCGTTCCATGTCCATCACCATCGACATCCGGGTCCCAGCTAAAATTCGCTCTTTTTACCACTTTTCCCGAAATGTCCGGGTGTGAGTCATCAATTCCCGTATCTAAGACTGCAACAGGAGCCAAATCTCCCCCATGAGTTTTATCCCATCCTCCTTCTGCTTTAATTTTGGGAAGTCCCCATTGGGATGAGTAATAAGGGTCATTTGGGATTTCTACCTTTTTGGCAACAAAGTCCGGTTCTGCATACTTTATTTTGCTACTTTTTTTTAGCTTACCTATTGTTTCTTTTACTTTGCTTTTCGGAACTTTTACCCTTTCCGCGTTTATCCTGCCCAGCTTTTTTTCTCTTTTTGCTCCGACTGAGAAAAGGACAGTATCTTTTTCTTTTTCAGAAATTTTATCTTGGAATCTAACCAAAACTTTATCGGAAGCAAATTCTTGAGTCTCTTGGGCTTGGGTAAAAATTATTTTAAAAGAGAGGATTAATCCTACAGTTAGGAGAAGAATAAGGAAAACTTTAGGAAGCCTACCCATTAAAAATAGATTATCAAATCATTCCCCAAAAGTCCAGCCAAAACCCTAATCCAGCCAGTGGCATTTTTTGTATTTTTTGCCACTTTCGCATCCTCCTTCGTTAAAACTTCGGCGGGACAAACCAGCCTATGGAATCGTGGGGTAGTGACACTTCTTCCATTTTTTTCCAGATCCACATGGGCAGGGGTCGTTGCGACCGAGCTTTTTGGGTTTGTTCGTTATTAGTTCTTCGTTATTCGGTTTACTAATTTTCGACTGCTTGTTACTTGTTTCCTGTTGCTTGTTACTTACTTCTCTTGTCCTTAACTCTTCCGAAACTGAAGTATCGCCTGCTGCCTCAAGATGAAC
Organism: Candidatus Levybacteria bacterium RIFCSPHIGHO2_01_FULL_41_15; assembly: GCA_001782165.1. Lineage (GTDB taxonomy): Bacteria > Patescibacteriota > Microgenomatia > Levybacterales > UBA12049 > 2-01-FULL-38-13. The sequence continues at coordinate 45,822 of MFNV01000007.1, forward strand.
ATGCTCACGGACAGGTGTTTGGGGTATCTGAACTTGAATTTTATAAATTCTGTGAACTATCTCATCATCAACTGCAGCTATTAACTGCTCAAACATTCTAAATGCTTCATTCTTATATTCAACCAAGGGATCTCTCTGTCCGTACCCCCTAAGTCCTATTCCCTGCCTAAGATTTTCAACAGCATCCAAATGATCTACCCAAAGATTATCAATAACGGAAAGGGTTACAAATCTTTCAATTTGTCTTGCCAAATCCCCACCTAGTTCCTCTTCCCGTTTTGTGTAAATATCCTTTGCGAGTTTTACCAAAAATTCTGTCTTTCCGGGAGTTCCCGAAAACTGCATCATTTGACTTGCTATTTGCTTTTTTGAAGCATCATCAAAAGGAAGTATGGTTGAAAAGTCCTCAACAATTGCCTCATCCGAAGATTCCCCGTTCTCCAAAACCTCCTGAGTCTTCATTTCTACAAGAGTTGAAATTGCATTTTCAATTTTTTCCAAGGTTTCTTCTTTTAAGAACTCGCTGTCTTTACCTTGCACCTCTAAGATGTTTCGTCTTCTCTTGTAGATTATTTCCCTCTGTTTATTCAGAACATCATCGTATTCTACCAAATGCTTTCTTATATCAAAGTTAAACCGTTCAACCTTCCCTTGTGCCTGCTCAATTGCCCTTGATACAAGACCGTGCTGAAGAGGAACATCCTCGGGCATATTAAATCTTGTCATTATTCCTGCAATTGTATCCCCTCCAAAAAGCCTCATAATCTCATCATCGAGACCGACAAAGAAGAGAGATTTCCCGGGATCTCCTTGTCTTCCTGATCTTCCCCTAAGCTGGTTATCAATTCTTCTTGATTCATGCCTTTCGGTTCCTATTACATAAAGTCCTCCGAGTTTTACAATTTCATCATGTTTTTTTTCCCAGTCTTTCCATTCCCTTGAGTCTTTATCCTCTTTTCCATCCTTTCCTTTTGGAGTATCTCCTCCCAAGATAATATCAACACCTCTTCCTGCCATATTTGTTGCAACAGTTATTGCTCCTTTTGCTCCTGCTTTTGCGATAATTTCTGCTTCTCTTTCATGATTTTTGGCATTTAGAAGCTCATGTCTTATCCCTCGCCTCTTAAGCAGCTCGGAAATGATTTCATTTTTTTCAATAGACGTAGTTCCTACCAAGACCGGCTGTCCTTTCTTGTAAGCTTCTTCTATTTCGTTGGCAACTGCCGTAAGCTTGGCCCTTGCGGTTTTGTAAACGGAATCAGACAAATCCTTTCTTATCATTGGCTTATTTGTAGGTATAACAACAACATCAAGTTTATAAATCTTATGGAATTCTTCCGCCTCAGTTACTGCTGTTCCTGTCATTCCAGCCAATTTTTCATACATTCTGAAATAATTTTGAAGAGAAACGGTTGCCAGTATCTTTGACTCCTTTTGAACAGGGACCCCCTCTTTTGCCTCAATTGCCTGATGAAGACCCTCCGAAAGTCTTCTTCCCTCCATGAGTCTTCCTGTAAACTCATCGACTAAGATTACCTGATTCTCTTTGACTATATAGTCCTTTTCTTTTTGAAATAATGTCCTTGCTTTAAGAGCTGCTTCCAAGTGATAAACAATGTCAAAATCCTTCTCATAAACGTTTGATATCCCGTAAAGTTTCTCAATTTTTCCAATTCCGTGATCCGTAAGATGAGCGGTTCGCAATTTTTCATCAACTTTATAATCCATATCCTGTGTTAATTTCTCAACCAATTTTGCATATTCGTAGTACCTTTGAGCAGGAGCCTCATCGGGAGCAGAAATTATATGAGGAGTTCTTGCTTCATCAATGAGAACTGAGTCAACCTCATCAACAATTGCATAAAAATGTCCTTTTTGAACAACATCTTCTATGCTCTGTACCATATTATCCCGAAGATAATCAAATCCGAATTCAGAATTGATTCCATAAACAATATCTGCATTATAAGCCTCTCTTCGGCTTATGGACTTAAGATGAGAAAGTCTAAAATCCCAAGCCTTAGGATCCAAATGCTTAGGATCGTAGACAAAAGACTCTTCATTAATAATCGATGAAACCGAAAGGCCGAGAAGATTAAATATCGGACCCATCCATCCGCAATCACGTCTTGCCAAATAATCATTGACTGTTACTAAATGAACATTTTTCCCGGTCAGGCTATTGAGGTACAGCGCAGGAACAGCAGATAGGGTTTTTCCTTCTCCAGTTTTCTGCTCGGCAATTCTACCATGCGCAAGAACAGTTCCTGCCATAAGCTGGACATCAAAATGTCTCTGTCCGATTGTTCTTCTTGCGGCTTCCCGAACAAGTGCAAAGGCCTCTGGAAGTATTAAATCCAAAGATTCTCCATCTGAAACTCTTTGTTTAAATTTTTGAGTTTCCTTGGCAAAGTTTTCGTCCTTTAATTTTTTAACCTTTTCTTCCAAAGAATTTATTTCGGAGATAATAGGCTTTAACTTGTCAATTTCTTTTTCGTTGGAATTAAAAATTTTGGTGAATATTGAAACCATAGTCTATATATTCTAGCACAGGCTGAGGCTCATGAAAAACCCCACCAGACTTATTTTTCAAAATATGGCAGGGTTTTACCAACTGATCAATTGGTAATGTTCCAAATTACTTACCAATTTAAAATTTATCTCTTTCCTTTCTTCTTTCTTTTCTTTGCCATTTATGAAATCACCCCCTTCACGTTTAAAAATTTTGACAAAAATTTTAGCATTTTTATGTTGAATAATTTAAAAAAATTTGTCAAGTAATTTACCCTGCTTCAAAAGTAGGAATTTAGACTACCAATAAAGCAAAAATCACGATGCTATTTTTGGGGTTTTATTGAAGTTTTTCCCATATATTTTTGCAAAACTTTTGGTACAAGAATACTTCCATCTTTTTGCTGATAGTTTTCAAGAATCGCAATAATTGTTCTGCCAATTGCAAACGCGGTACCATTTAAAATATGTACAAAGCTCCTTTCATTCCCAGCCTGGTACTTAATATTAAGTCTTCTTGCCTGAAAATCAGTGGTTGTTGAAATAGAATGGGTTTCTCTATATTTATTTTGTGAGGGCATCCATATTTCTATATCAATAGTTTCTGCTGAGGGAAATGCCAAGTCCTGCGTTGCAAGTCTTACGAGTTGATATGGTAAACCTAAATCCGCAACCAATTTTTCCGCTGTTTCTAAAAGTTTCTTTCTTTCAATCTCATCATCCTTCGGCCGAACAAAAGAAACCATCTCAAGCTTATCAAATTGATGAACCCTGAAAATCCCTCTCGTATCTTTTCCGTAACTCCCTGCTTCTCTTCTAAAAGACGAGGAAAAAACCAGATATCTTTTTGGCAAATCTTTAATATTAAAAACTTCATCTTTATGCATCGGCACTACTGCATGCTCTCCTGTCCCCACAAGATAAAGATCTACATTTTTTTCTTTTTTGCTTTCCGAAAGTTCGAAATCTCTGACAAAATAATAATTTTCATTTCCTCCCAGCTGCCAATAGCCAAGACCTTCTGTTATATCGCTTTTTAAAAGAACTGGAGGCACAATAGGGATAAAATTTTCGGGCAGAAGTTTTTCCAAAACAAATTGGATGAGAGCAAACTCGAGAAGCGCAGCATCTCCTTTGAGAAAACCAAATCTTGTTCCTGAAACTTTTGCCGCTCTTTTTGTATCGATAATACCTAAGTTTTCTCCAAGTTCTAAATGATCTTTTGGAGCAAAACTAAACTTTGGAGGCGAACCTTCTGTTTTGATAACTTCATTTTTGGAAGCGTCACCGACCGGAACCTTATGAAGCACTATGTTTGGAAGCTGTAATAAAAGCTCCTCGAGATTTCTTTCTGATATTCTTAATCTTTCCTCTTGTTTTCTTAACTCTTCTTTAATCTTTCTCCCTTTTTTAATATCTTTTTCCGAAGCAGCTTTATTTCTTTCTTCTCGTAGTTTTTGAACAGAGGTAGATAGTTCTTTAACTTCTGTATCAAGTTTTAGAATATGGTCCGTATCAATATCAACCCCGCGGTCTTTAATTTTTTTCTTGATTTCCTGAGGGTTTTCTCTAATTAATTTGATATCAATCATTCTTAAATCTTAAATCTAAATTCCCAATTCCTTCTTGATAATTGGCTTTAACTTAGTTATCGCTTTATACCTGTGATTATACAGCTTTTCTTCTTTTTCTGAAAGATCGAACTCATGATAATATTTTTCTATCTTTGGAAGATAAAAAAAAGATCTGTAAGGGTAGCCTGTCAAAATTTTAAGAAGTGGTTTTTCTGCGATTTTTCCTTCAACTTCGCCTTTTTCACTAAAAACTTTTCCATTTGGCAAAGCAAAAGAAACTACGGTTCTGAAAAATGCCCGGCGGTTATTTTTCGGAAGATTTTGGGAGACTTTTATCATACGGGCAATAATCTTTTCATCTGTTGCTCCGCGTCCTGCCCATCTCCTGCTTTTGACACCTGGCGCGCCGCCCAGAGCATCAATTTCGATTCCTCCATCATCTGCAATCGAAGGTAGTCCTGATTTTCTTGCGTAAAAAATTGCTTTATTCCGGGAATTTTCCTCGTATGTTTCCCCTGTTTCCTCAAAATCATCCTCAATGCCGACATCTTTTAAGGAAACTATTTTAATATTGAGATTTTTAAGAAATTTTGAGATCTCTCTAAGCTTCCCCTGATTTCTGGTCGCAATAAGAACTTTTCTCATCAGAAGTTTTATAAAGAAGAAACGTCCTGGAATCTTTTTTGGGCAAATTCTTTATACTCAAGTATCAGCCAGGCTGCCTTGGGACCTGAGTCTTTACCAATCAGAGAAAGATAAATAGCCAGAAATGCTTCTTTTGAAGAAAGACCCTCTTCTTTGGCAAGCGTATAAAGTTTCTCCTGAAAATCTTCTCCCTCCCATTTTTTATCAAGCTCTTGAATAATCTTTTTAAGATATTCTTTTTGTTTTTTGTTTAATTTCTCAACTTCAATGGGGATTTTTTGCGCAATTTCAAACTTTGCCGAATCCGGAGCATATCTTTCAAGCCAGACCTTTGCATATTTTGCCCATTCTTCGAGTTTTTCCTCCCTAATTCTGTCCGCAAGATTGGGCATCTGAACCCACTGCACAAGGACAGAAAATCTTCTTTTGGGAGGTTTTCCAAGTTTACCAACTTGGGACAGTTCGAAAATTCTGGCAAGATCCCGGTCTGTTTTTTTTCCGCCAGAGGCGGATCGGCCTTTGGCCGAAAAATATGCATCGGATGCTTCCTGATAATCATCAAAAAGCTTGGGAATTGTATCAGCGGATGGATCAAAATTTATTGCCTGATTAATTCGGGTTTTAACCATAAGAAATCTCAAAATCTCCGCAGGCAAAATTTCAAGCATCTCAGAAGAAGATGTACCCCGGCCTTTTGAAGAAGACATCTTTTTTCCTCCTACAAGAAAGAACTCATAGGGCAAGGGGTATGGTATCGGATAATTTATAACTTTCTGGCAGATAAGAGAGGCGATGTCATGGGATCCTCCCCGGCTCATGTGATCCTTCCCTGCTCCTTCAACCGTGACGCCAATTACTTTCCATTTACATGCCCATTCAACTTTCCAGACAAGTTTACCTGTTATACCGTTTCTATTGCTAAAAGGGCTTGTCTTGCCTTCAAATCCGCATCCCTTCGTCCAAGGCACTCCATCAACTCTGCATTTAAAATAAACAAATTCGCCATCCCATTTATTTACTTTGGTTGTTGAAGCCTTTCCGCAATTTGGACAGTACACTTGAAACGGATACCAATCGTCTGAAAGTTTCTTTTTGTAAACCTTAGAATAAATGTCTCTTATAATATCTGCTTTATCGAGGCATTCTTTAATAACCGTGTTCAGCTTTCCGCTCATATATAAATCTGTCGACCATAGGATCTCGGGACTACACCCTATTGCCTCAAATACTTTTATAAAGTCTTTTGCAAAGTAATCTGCGTAGTTCTCGAATCCCTCCTCGGGAGACGGGATTTTGTAAAGGGGCATACCTAAATATTTTTCAAATTTTTCCTTGGGAAGATAAACGGGCAAATCATCCATGGGATCGTGATTGTCAAAAATATAAGTATATTTTGCTTTTATCTTCTGATCCAAAAGCGCTTTATAAACAAGGTCCTGGATGACAACCCCACGCAAAGCCCCTACATGGATCTTTCCAGACGGGGTTTTCATATCATCGACCCATTCAAGAGGAAGTTTTCTTTTTTTTAAATCATGTGCAACTCTATCCGCCCAAAACATAGAATTATTATACATTCAATAAAGAGAAATTGCAGTATAAAGAGAGGTTTCAGCTATGGTTCTCCCAAAGCATTACTATCCCGTAATTTCGGCTTTGTTCATCTGGCTCAAAATCAGGGATGATTTTGACAACATGCAAACCTTGTCTATCATAAAATCTTATCTCAGGATCATATATGTCGCCTTTTTCATTTTTCTTTTTTAAATAATCTTCAACAGTTATATCCCCATTATGCTTACAATAAGCATCGTATCCCGGAATTCTTGCTCCTAAAAAAAGGTATTTTAGACCTAGTTTTTCTGCTAATTCTATTTGAGATTGTATCAACATGCCACCAATTCCTTTACCTTGACTATCCGCTGATACACCAACTGACACCACATATAATGCATTTCCAGATGGATTATGGGTTTTTTTAATCATTCCATTGCCAGTTATCTCATCCCATGTTTTTTGAGATGATGGATCGTAAGTTGTTATTTGGGATGTAGAAACACCCTTAATTTTCTCATTAATTTTTACAGTCAAAAAACCTTGAGGGAAAATCCTTAAACGTGATTTAAATTTCTCTCTTGATGCTTGAAGTTCCGGGGGCCAAGAATTTTTTTCTACGTTTAAAATTTGATCCAAGAAATTTTCTTGTTGATTGCTCGGAGTACTTACAGCTGACTCAATTTCCATTGTTTTTATTGATCTTATTTATCCTCTAGAATACCCCAAACATTTCCTTCTAAATAAGTGGCTCCATTTCTTCCGACAACCCAAATACCAGTCTGCCCACATCTCCATACGTCTGGGCGCATTTTTCTCCATTTCTCAGGAAAATATGTTCTCCTATACTCCTCAAATTCCTCCATGGAAACATCAGGTACCATCATTGCAAAATCATCAACTCTTAGAACATCCATCCCATTTCTGGTTAGAGCACGTAACCAAGCATCTTGAGGCAGTCTATCTGGTCTTTTAAGATGAGAGTATGTAGTGAAATTTGCCCGAGGATTATCGTGACTATAGTCCCCGAATTGACTGGGTCTAAAGGAACCCATTATATGTTTAATGCCTAGGGTTTCCCTAAGAGTCTTGACTGCAGTTATTATGTCTCCTGTAAGTCCTTGTCCTTGAAACTCAGGATGTATGTTTATCGACATCATAGCAACGGCATTACCGTTAGGATCGTAAGTTTCTTCATAAGTAGAGGGATACCCAGCGAGCTCATCCCAAGTTGGTAGATTGTCCGGATTTCCATCATAATTAAATCTGTTAAGAGATATGCTTGCTATTGGACGCTTTCCTTTCCAGATAGCAATCTGGCCTTCAGGAAATACTACTGCCCGCTTTGCTAAAGTTTCTGGGGATGCTCTCAGCCATGGTGCCCAATTGGGCACTTCTAGTTCTTGATAGATTCTTGCTGCTTCTTCCGGTTTGTAAGTTCTTAGTTCAAACCCATTTGACCCATCTTCTCTGGAAGATAAGCTTGGACCCGCATGCGGTAGTTCAGACATTGATCTCATTTTAGCATTTTTAAAAAAATAAAACTACTTAGGAGGGGTTAGTGGATTGAGACGATTGAATATACTAGTTTTCCTGCGGGGGCCTCTACCTCAACTTTTTCTCCTACTTTTCTTCCCATAAGAGCCTTTCCAAGTGGTGACTCATGGGAAATTTTTTTTTCCTTAGGATCTGCTTCCCATTCTCCAACTACTTTGAACACTTCTTTTTTGCCTTTAATATGAAGCTTAACAGTTGATCCAAGTTTTATTACACTATTTCTTGCAGTCCTTCCTCCGCCATTTATCACAACAGCCTGTTTTAAAAGCTCTTCAAGCTCATCAAGTCTTCCATCTATGAAAGACAGTTCTTCTCTGGCCGCTGCGTATTCTGCATTCTCCGAAAGATCTCCAAGATCTCTTGCCTGAGAAACACGAGACAAGACATCCGGTCTTTTGATCTTTGAGAGTTCTTCGTGTTCTTTTTTAAGTTCTGCAAGACCTTCGCGGGTCAAATAGATTTTTTTATCACCATTGTGCATAGGCTTATTAAAAATAAAATCCCTCGGGTTGGTTTGTCAATCTGAGGGATGATATCAACGGTGAAATATTATACGAAAATTTTTGCTTTGTCAATAACCTAGAGTTTTAAATTTAGACACAATTTGGCTGATTTCAGCTTTGATGTTTTCATCTACCATAATTTTTGCAATTCCCTCTGCGGGCTGTCCGTAGAATATTAAACTTTCAAGCGGAAGGGATAGAACCAGAGGGACAACAGAAAGGTCTTCCTCTCCGTCAATTTTGATTATGGTTTTTTCATTAAACTCCAATGCTTCTGATACTGCTTTCCATAGCTTTGGAGCTAAAGTTCCAGGAGGGTTTTTGACTCTGAGAATTTTCTCACTGCCTGAAAATCCCAGTTCTTTGATGTTTGAAAATTTTTCTTTCCTTGCAACCTTGAAATCGACAACAGAAATATCTGGCTTAATATTAAATTTATTAAATATTTGCGAAGTCACATCTCCTACCGAAATTATTAAATCCCCTCTAAAAATTTTTATATTCCCAGGATCCTTTATAATTTCTCCCCATGGTTTTTGAAATGCTTCTCTTAAATTTTGGGGAAGATAAAGAGTTCTTCTTAACCAAATTTTCTTAATATAGGGCTTGCCTTCTCTATCAATCTCTCCCACTCTAATTCTAAAAGAAGAGATAGGAATTCCGTCCTCTGCCAGAACAGGCTTAAGCTCTACTACCTCAAGTCTCGGCAGTCTTCTTTTTACCCTTTCTTCATTTATTTTTTCCGCGGCTTTTCTTGTAAAATTTGAAACGACAATAATATTAGCATTAAAATTTTTATCCAGTGTCGGTCCAAATATGTCATCAATTTTTACTATTTCAAACTTCCCTTTTGCATTTTTTTCTAAAAATCTTTTGACACTTTTCTTTCTAGTTGTAAATAATTCAATCGATTTTAAATTTTGAATTCCAATTTTGAATTTTTTAATGTACCCATCCGAAGTTACACCTACGATTAGTCTTTCTGAAATAGATAAGCCATACTCTAGAAATTTTTGGTGTCCCTTGTGGAAGTGATCAAATGTGCCTCCCAAGACCCCGATTCTAGTTTTTTTGAGGAAATAAACCATGTTTTATTAGTTTACCATTGTAAGTCAACATAGTTCTTGTTCTATAGTCTCTGGGATGGAATGCCAAAAAATGATCCCTTACGGTTTCGGTTGTTCTATTTCTTTTTATGAAAAAGGATTGAGGCCATTTAAAGATATTCTCCAAAACAGATACAGGAAGAGGTATTTTGGCTCGCCCTTCAAACTTTCTGTTTTTTACATCCTCAAGAATATTTGGCAAGTGTTTTTTAATCCACAGATTCGAATTTATAAATCTGCTGTATGTCTGCCCCCGCTCTATTATCGGCAACACTTGAGCTATCTCATGGGCGGTATATAAATCCTGCTTTGCTTTGGAAAACTTAAGAGAACTTTCATCAATTATCATATTCAGGCAAAACTTATTTTTTATATCTTTCCCTCCTCTTCTCCGGTGAACACCAAGAAACTTTAGTAGAAGAATTACAAAAAATCTTGAAGCCCAAACTGTATTTTTTCTGGCAATTATAAAAAGATCAATATCATCATTTTTCGAAGCATTAAGCACAGAAAGACTTCCGCTTATTCCCACAAACAAGACTGTAGGAACCAGAAAAATTTTTTTAATTATTTTTTTTGCATATTCTATTTTTTGTAGGCTTTCTTTTTCCCTCTCTATTCTACGTATAACACTCTTTCTCTTCCCTTTAAGGAAGAGCATGTCTTTTTCGTGCTCAACGACAGAATTTATTTCTTTGACTTTTTTTATAAAACTTTTCTTTTTGATTTTTTTGTCAGCATGGAGAAACTTCCAAATTTCCCCTTCTGAAAGCGGGTAATCAAATATATCACTATAAATAAGGGTCTCTAAAATGGCTTTTTTGCTACTGTCCATACTGGCTTAGTATTTGAGAAACTCCTTCAGAAAGAGTAGATATAGCAGTCTCTGCCGATGTATTTTCTGAATTTATAGAACGGACTGCATTCCCCAAATATACATTCATCCTGGAATTAAGTCCATCATCATATGTATCTGATGCAAAAAATGAGGAATCAGCCCTTTTTGCCTGAGAAACAAAGGGATACGCAACCGACCCCTTAAGTTTTCCCAAAAGATTAATTCTTGGGTATGGTTCTCCGAAGAGTCTTGTCTTTGATTCGATTGTAAATAATTTTTCCTGTGTCTCCTCTGATGTTAAAAATTTGAGGAAAAGGAAAGCCTCCTTCTGATATTTTGTCTTTGATGAAACACCCGAGGCCCAATAACTTGCAATAGTAATATCTCTGTTCTCTATTTTTGGGACGGGGTGAATGTCAAACTTAAAATCAGGATTAATTGATTTTATTATAAAATAATCCCAAGAGTATCCAAAATACATTGCAAGTTCCCCTTTTGCGAAAGCAAGCATTGATTGCTCCAACGTACTATCCCAAACTTTTTGATCCCCTTTTGCAAAAGATGTATAAAACTCAAGAGCATCGCTTGCTTTTCTTGATGTTGAAGAAAGATTCCTTATATTTGCCCCGTTTTGGACAAAGAGCATGGAAATTATATCAGGAGCATGATTTATATTATCAAAAGTTCCAAGAGATGCTCCCGCAGTTTTAATTCTTCCTGCCTCATCCACAACAGTAAGCTGTCGCGAAATATTTATAAAATCCTGCCAGTTGTCAGGAACCTTTACTCCGGCCGACTCAAAAATTTCTCTATTGGTATAAAGAGAAAGAGTATCAATTTCCGTTGGAATTCCATAAATTGCTGCATTCTTCTCCAGGTCTTTTTTTGCAACAGGATAAAAAGAGGACTCAAAATCTTTTTTGGAAATAACATTGTCAGGAACAGGCAAAAGAACATCGGAAAACATAGGAAGCCACGTGTTATGGAATAGAAAAACATCAGGTCCTGTTCCATTTTGAATCCGTGTAGTCAGTTTTTCCCGATATTGTTTTATGTCTTGTTTTGTATAATTTACCTTTATGTTGGGATATTTTTTATTGAAGTCGTCAATAACAGGTTTTAAGATATTTTGATCCTCCCACAAGCCCCAATATGATATTTCAGCGTTTTTCTCTTTCCCTTTGCTAAGAAAGGGAACGACAACTCCAAAAAAAATAATTAAAACAAGAATGATAACAATGGCCCCAACAGCTATTTTTATAATGGTGGGGAAAGAGGTGGAAAATCTTGACAGAGAACCTTCTTCAGGAGGCGGTGGGGGCGGTGAGGATGCCTCAGGGGCAGGGGATGGTGAGGATGAGGGCGGAAAAACAGGTTGAGAACTTGGCTGTTGAGAAGGGCTTTCCGGTGGAGGATTTCCTTGATTAGACAAGGGGGGAGACTGGGAAACAGCCTGGTCTTGGGACTGCGGATTCTGAAAAAGGGTATTCTCCTCCATATTTATAGTATAATACCAAAAAGAAACCATAAGCAATGAAGCTTCCCAAAATTAAACCTAAGACCCTAAAAAAGATTACAAAAATAGGAAAAATAACATTTTGGTTCTCGGTAGGCGCTTTTATAGGCTTGTTTTTGTTTGTAAGCTTCACTTTTGTAATTTTTCAAACCCTTCATAAAGACGTTATATATCCTGGGATAATGGTAAACGGAATTGATTTTGGTGGAAAAAAAGAGGCCGATGTAGAAAATTATTTTCTTAAGAAGAATGAAAAAATAAAAGATACAAAATTTACTTTCATAAGCTCTGAGGAGGTCGCCACAATTTCTGCAAAAGAACTTAACTTAGGATATAATGGAAAACTTTTGGGGAAACAAGCATTTAGCATAGGTCGCTCAGGCAGCACAATAACAAATATAAGCATAGTTTTCCAGGCTTTTTTATACGGAGTAAATCTTCCTGCTTCCTATCGATATTCGGAAGAAAAACTTCTAATCTTTCTTTCTCCTGTGATAGAAGCCGTTAAGAAAGATCCCATAGATTCTTTGTTTACATTTACAAACGGGAGAGTTACCGAATTTAAACCCTCAAGGCAGGGGCAGAAGGTTGACATCGAGGAACTTAAAGGTCAAATAAATTCCAAAATTTTATCGGTTGTAAATTCTCAAAAGCCGCAGGAAATTACAATAAACATACCGATAAAAGTAATAGAGCCTAAAATAACCACCGAAAAGGCAAACAATTTAGGGATCTCGGAACTTGTAGGACAGGGGTCTTCTCTTTTCCAGGGTTCAATTCAAGGAAGAATACATAATATAACTCTGGCTGCCGCAAGACTTAATGGTCTTTTAGTCGCCCCTTCGGAAACTTTCTCATTCAATAAAGCCCTGGGTGATGTCTCTGCGTTCACGGGCTATCAGCAGGCATACATTATAAAAGACGGAAAAACAATATTGGGTGACGGAGGAGGAGTTTGTCAAGTTTCAACAACTCTCTTCAGAGCCATCTTAAATGCAGGTCTTCCTGTAATCGAAAGGAATCCTCATTCTTATCGAGTAGGTTATTATGAGCAGGACTCTCCCCCGGGCCTGGATGCAACTGTTTATGCACCAAGCGTTGATCTAAAATTCAAAAATGACACAGAAAATTATATTCTTATTCAAGCTTTCGTAAATCCAAATATTTTGGGTCTTACTTTTGAGCTTTATGGGACAAAAGATACAAGAGTGGTAACGTTGGGAAAACCCGTTATAACAAGTCGGACTCCTGCCCCTGCCGACTTATATCAAGATGACCCCACGCTTGCCAAAGGGCAGATAAAACAGGTTGATTTCTCAGCGCCCGGCGCACAGGTTTATTTTACAAGACAGGTAGTAAAAGATGGGAAAACAATAATATCCGATAAGTTCTCTTCCTCATATAGACCCTGGCAGGCAGTTTTCCTTCGCGGAACCAAAGAGAATTAAACCAATTTGAAATTTAAAATTTGAAGTTTTCAATGAAAATTAAAAATTGAAAATTTAAAATTAACAGATATGATTGTTAAAGTAGCAGAAGCTATCAAAATTAGCAAAATACATAGAAACAAAGGTAAAAAGATCGTTTTGGCTGGTGGTTGTTTTGACATAATTCATTTAGGTCATATTCGGTTTCTTAAAAATGCAAAAAAACTGGGGGGAGTTCTTTTTGTCCTTTTGGAAAGTGATGATACTGTAGGAAAACTTAAGGGAAGAAATCGACCGATAAATAATCAAAAAGAAAGAGCAGAGGTTCTATCTACGATTAAATACGTTGATTATGTGGTGCTCATAAAAAGAATGAAAACTGATAAAGAATATGATAAACTTATAGCCTTACTTAAGCCTGATTTTTTGGCGGCAACAGAGGGTGATCCAGGAATCAGCCATAAAATGCGGCAGGCAAAACTTACAGAAGCAAAAGTAAGAACAGTAACAAGAAAATTGAAAAACAAATCAACAACTAGGCTAATCAAAAATTATTAATATGATAAAGGTAGGTCTTGGGCTTTTAGCTATTCTTCTTACCGCATTTTTGGGAGCTGGTATTTGGTTTTCCAAAAAATCCCCCACCGCAACGATAAACAAACAGGTTTTCAAAATAGAAGTTGCAAGTTCCTCAAAGGACAAACAAATAGGACTTTCAAAATATTCAAAAATAAATAATGATTTTGCAATGCTATTCCCTTTTGAAAAGCCGGATTATTATTCTTTCTGGATGAAAGAAGTGCAATTTCCAATTGACATAATTTTTATAAAGGATAATAAAATAGTAACAATTTACCGAAATGTTCAGCCCTCCAAAAATAATCTTATTATCTATAAACCTAAAACTCCGTCAAATAAGGTTATTGAAATAAATGCAGGGCTTTCTCAAAAGTATAGTTTCAAAGAGGGTAACCAAATAGAACTTAAGAATATCTAAGATGCTAATTCTGGGAATTGAGACTTCTTGCGATGAAACCGGAGCAGCATTAATAGAAGCTACTGATAAAAATAAAAAAGTAAAACTTATATCAAATAAGCTTGCTTCCTCTTTAAATCTTCATAAAAAAACCGGCGGAATAATTCCCGAAATTGCGGCAAGAGAACAAGTAAAATACATCATCCCCGTCATCAATAGAGCAATTGAACAATGTAACAATTTAACAATTGATGATGTTGACGCTATCGCAGTAACAATAGGCCCAGGCCTTATAGGATCTCTCTTGGTAGGGGTTGAAACAGCAAGAACATTCTCTTACATTTGGAAAAAACCCATTATTCCTGTTAATCATCTTATCGGACACATATACGCCAATTTCATTAGCGAAATTCATAATTCAGAATTCATAATTCATAATTCTGCTGCCGATGTTCAGTTTCCAACCATAGCTTTAATTGTGTCTGGAGGCCATACAGATTTAGTCTTAATAAATAATCACGGCAGCATTAAATGGCTTGGAGGGACGCGGGATGATGCGGCAGGTGAGGCGTTTGATAAGATAGGGAGACTTCTTGGACTTCCCTATCCCGGAGGGCCTTCAATTGAAAAAGAAGCGGCAAAAGGAGATCCAAAAAAGTTTAATTTCCCAAGACCTCTTATGTATAATCGAGATTTTTCCGCCAAAGGCGGACCAGCCTCTGGCTGGGATTTTTCTTTCTCGGGACTTAAGACTGCAGTATTTAGGGAGATATCAAGATATAAAGATATTAAGATATTAAGTGAACAGACAATTGCTGACATTTCTGCATCTTTGCAGGAAGCGATTGTAGATGTTTTAGTTTATAAAACTTTAAAAGCTGCGCAAAGATATAAAGTAAAATCTATTCTTTTAGGAGGTGGCGTCGCCGCAAACAGCAAATTGCGAGAGCAATTTGAATTGAAAATTGAAAATTTAGAATTGAAAATTCCGTTTTTCGTCCCCGAAAAACGGTTGTGTACCGACAACGCCGCCATGATCGCCACCGCTGCATTTTACAATTATAAACCCATTCCCTGGAAAAAAATTACCGCGAATCCTGAGTTATACTTTTATTGAAGAGAGTTTATCCTTTGAAGCTTTAGCGAAGGAGGACCAACCCCGAACTATACTTTTATTAAATATAAATAAATTTTTGTGGTAAAATAGGGAGATGCCAAACGAACTGTCCATAATTGCCGCTGTTGTTGTAGGCTTTGCAATTATTTTTTATTTTTTAAATAAAAAGTTTTCTGAACTTAAAAAACCGCAGGAAAACGAAACTCTTTTGGAGTGGCTTAAAACAATGCAGTCTTCTTTGGAGTCCACAAATAAAACTTTAAACGAGGCTCTAACAAAAAGTTCCTCAAATATGGTTAAAACTCTTCAGGAAAACTCAAAGCAATTGAACGAAAGATTGGATAAAGCAGCAGCTGTTATAAGAGACGTAGGAAAAGAGGTAGGACAAATGAGTGAAATAGGAAGAAACATGCAGGAACTTCAGGATTTTCTCAAAAGCCCAAAGCTTAGGGGAAATATCGGAGAGCAAGTTTTAAAAGACTTAATTTCACAGATGTTCCCTAGAAACAGTTTCCATCTTCAGTATCAATTTAGATCCGGCGAAAAAGTTGATGCGGCTATCAAAACAGATGCGGGAATTTTGTCTATAGATTCTAAATTCCCAATGGAAAATTTTCAGCGAATGGTAAAATCAAAAGACGAAAAACAAAAAGAGGAAGCCCAAAAAGAATTTGTAAGAGATGTTAAAAAACATATAGATGCAATTTCTAAAAAGTATATCCTTCCCGATGAGGGAACTATGGATTTTGCTTTAATGTATGTACCAAGCGAGTCTGTTTTTTATGAGCTCATAAATATGTCTGACATTATTGACTATGCAAGAAAATCAAGAGTTTATGTTGTTTCCCCGAATACTCTTTATGTACATCTTCAGACGATTCTTCTTTCTTTTGAAGGCAAAAAAATAGAGGCAAGATCCCGCCAGGTTTTAAGACTTCTTCGTGCGCTTCAGATTGACTATGATAAAGTACAGGAAAACATGGGAGTTTTGGGTAAACATATAAATAATGCATCTTCTCAATTTTCAAACGTGACGAGTGGCTTTTTGCAACTAGGAAATAAAATTCAGTCTGCCGGATCTCTGGAAGAAGGAACAGTAAGGAAATTAGATAAATTGACGAGCAAGGGAGGTGAGACACTAGATGAATAACAAAACTTTGATAGGAATAATTGTAGTATTGGTTATAATAGGAGGAGCGTTATTGTTTACTGGGAATAAATCAACTCAACCAACAGAGACAACTACCCAACAGGGAACTCCTGCGCAGAACACAACCAACCAAGGCACAACAGGAGGAATTGTTCCCAAGGAAACCATTACAAATGTGGCTGTAACAAGCTCTGGATTTGAACCTAAAACTGTAACTGTAAAGATTGGGACAAGGGTTATTTGGCTTAACAATAGCGGTGCGGATGCTACTGTTAATTCCGCTGTTCATCCCACCCATCAAATCTATCCGCCTCTAAACCTTGGACAATTTCCTGATGGGTCGTCTGTTCAGTTGGTCTTTGACAAAGCCGGCACTTACAAATATCATGACCACCTTCATCCGGAAAGAACGGGAACAGTAGTTGTCCAGTAGTTTTAAAATAACTGGCGAGAGTAAGGGGGTGATAATGGTATGTGTTATAACTGCGGATGTGGTATGACCGACAATGATATGGGTAAAGGCAAACTTGCCCAAGGAGGCGGTTCTCTCACAGAGGATGACTTTAACCATATGGCAGAGAAATGGGACATGAGCGTTGAGGATGCTAAGAATAATACTTATCAGCTTCTTAAAAGACAGCTTGAGAAAGATAAAAGCTAGGCTCTGTGATAAAATACCTCGTAATATATGAACGGAGAAAAAACTCTCAATAAGCAACAGCTTGAAGCTGTTAAATACGGTAGTGGACCTCTTTTGATAATTGCAGGAGCAGGAACCGGAAAGACTACGGTTATAACAGAAAGAATAAAACATCTTATTCTTAAAAAAAACGTTGCTCCATCTGAAATTTTGGCTCTTACTTTTACAGAAAAGGCGTCAAGAGAAATGGAAGAACGGGTAGATATGGCTCTCCCCTATGGCTTCACCCAAATGTGGATTTCCACTTTCCATTCTTTTTGTGATAGGATTCTTCGCGCAGAAGCTCTTTCAATCGGACTTAATCCCTCTTTTACTCTCCTTTCCGAAGCACAGTCCATTCTTTTTCTTAGGAAAAATTTTTTTTTATTTGATCTTGATTACTTCAGGCCCCTTGGCAACCCTGATAAGTTTTTAAGCGGTATGCTTTCGCATTTCTCAAGACTTAAAGATGAGGATATAACATGGGAACAATACCTTTCGTATGCACGGGGCCTAAAAATAAAAAATAAAGAAGAAATTAAGAAAACATTAGAGCTTGCAAGGGCATATAAAATTTATGAGGAACTCAAAATAAAAGAGGGTGTGATGGATTTTGCCGATCTTATAACAAACACTTTAAAACTCCTAAGAACAAGAAAAACGATTCTTAAAAATTATCAAGATCAATTCAGGTATATTTTGGTGGACGAATTCCAAGATACGAATTTTGCACAAAACGAATTGGCAATTCTTTTATCAGGAGAGAGAAAAAATATAACAGTAGTTGGAGATGACGATCAGGCAATCTATAGATGGCGAGGGGCTGCGATTGCCAACATTATTCAGTTTCGAAAATATTTTCCAAAAGCAAAGGTCATAACACTTACCAAAAACTACAGATCAACAGAGGAGATTCTCAACTCATCCTATAAACTCATTCAAAACAACAATCCGGACAGACTTGAAGTTAAGGAAAAGATAAACAAAAAACTCACTTCAGAAAGGAAAGTACGAGGAGATAAAGTTGAGTTTATATTTGAGAATAGAGTCGAGGAGGAAACAGACTCAGTAGCAAAAAAAATAAAAGAATTAGTTGCCAAAAAAAATCTTTTGTACAAAGATATAGCAATTCTGGTACGGGCCAATAGCCACTCACAACCCTTTACAAGAGCACTGGAGCGAGCAAATATCCCCTATCAATTCCTAGGACCAGGACAGCTCTTCCATCAGGATGAAATTAAGAATCTTATCGCATATCTTAAGGTTCTTTATAATTTTGAAGACTCCGTCTCTTTATACAGAGTTTTAAATATGCCGATCTTTGAACTTGAGGGAAGAGACATTGCGGCTATTTTAAACTTTGCGAGAAGAAAAAATCTTACTCTTTTTGAAGCTTTAGAAAATATTGACCAAGTTTTTCTAAAAGACGAGGAAAAGGACAAAATTAAAAATATAGAAAAAATGATTAAACGCCACCTCAAATTGGTACCCAAAGAAACTGCGGGTCAAGTCCTGTACTATTTCATGAAGGACTCGGGTCTTCTTAAGAAATTTTCGGCAGTCAAATTGACCCGGGAGGAAAAGGAATATCAAAATATCGCAAAATTTTTTGATAAGCTCAAAACTTTTGAAGCGGGGAATCCCGATGCTTCTGTTTTTGCTATTGTTGATTGGATTGATCTTTCTCTTGCGATGGGCGAAGGACCCCTTGCGCAAGACCTAGACTGGAGCGAGAATGATGCTGTAAATATACTGACAGTCCATTCCAGTAAGGGTCTTGAATTTAAAACTGTCTTTCTGGTAAATCTTGTTGTCGGCCGATTCCCTACAAGAGACCGGTCCGAACAAATTCCTATACCTTCGGATCTTATAAAAGAGGTGCTTCCTGAAGGAGACTACCATCTTGAGGAAGAAAGAAGACTTTTCTATGTAGGCATGACAAGAGCAAAAGATTATCTTCTCTTAACAGCCTCAAACTACTATGGTGAAGGGAAACGGGAACGCAAAGTTTCTCCTTTTGTGTATGAGGCTCTAGACAAAAATAAGCTTGATGAGATTGCAACACTATCTTCAAAAACAATCCCTCTTCAAATCTCTATGCTTGACTGGGATAAAAAAGATGAAAGAAAAAAGAGAAAGGCAGAAGATTTGTCAAAACAAATCTTATTCCCTAATTCTTCAAATTATATTTCCTATTCTCAAATTCAGACATTTGATATTTGCCCTCTTCATTATAAATTAAGATATATACTTAAAATTCCAACACCCTCGTCTCCTGCCCAAAGTATAGGAACAAGTATTCATGCTGCTCTTCGGGATTTTTATCAAAGCTTAATAAACGGAAAAAATATAGAAATAAAAGATATCGAAAAAATCCTAAAAAATGTCTGGATAAATGAAGGCTATTCAAGTAAAAGGCACGAGGAGAGGGCTTTTGCGAATGCAAAAAAAATTGCAGTAAATTATCTTAAAAAAAATTTTAACAGAAAAAAACTTCCTATCGCTTTGGAGCTCCCTTTTCAGTTTAATCTGAGAAATCTAAGGATTGGAGGAAGAATTGATCGCATAGATCTTATTGATCAAGGAAAAATAGAGATAACGGATTATAAAACCGGAAGAAACATGCCTGATGAAAAGAAGCTTGAGAAAGATCTTCAGCTGACCTTTTATGCTTTGGCTGCAACAGAGGTCCGCGACAAAATACTAAGCAGAAAACCCGAGGATGTAATTCTTTCTCTTTATTTTTTGGAAGCTGGAAAAAAGTTAACAACGACCAGGACCAAAGAACAATTAGAAAAGGCAAAAGAAGAAATATTAAGAAAAGCGGAAGAAATTGCCAAAAGTGAATTTATATGTTCAGGGAATTCTCTTTGTCTTACCTGCGAATACAAAATCCTCTGTAACGCCAATTAAAAAACTCCGGGGAGAGAGTAAGCCAGATTCTGTTTTTACCGCAATCTATCTATGCTCTCTACTTGGTACTCCTGTAAGGAAAGTAATAACGTACCGTTCTGAGATTGCAGCGGGTAGGATTGTCGCGTTTCATACCCACTCGTCTCTGTGACTCTCAAGTCTTGTCAATTCAAGACCTGCTCTAAACTCCGCATGTGGGTAAAGAATTTAGAGACCGGTTTCCCGGAGCTTACGCTCCGTCCCCCTCCTTACTGCTGTCTGGACTTTCCTGTCGCCCTCGTAATGCTGGCGACTAGCGGTCCTTCTCCCCAGAGCACGAGTATTTTACCAAATTCGAGGTTTTCAATCAAGTTATTAGCTGCTGGCACTTGAGTATCTCTTAAGGGAAAAGTTCCAGAATTTAAGATTTAAATATAGCAGCGTTATGCTTACAAAAATAGAAATTAAAATGAGATTGGGAGACAAAAGTCCGATTGCCGCCTTGGCCGGGAATGTCACCATTATTCCAACTGGAATTACAAAAGTAATTATTGAGCGGAGGGGATTCTGGTAAATATCAACAGGGAATCTGCCCATTTGAGTCAGATCTCTATAAAGCCAGAGAGTATTGTCGACTTCAGAGGTCAAAATTCCAATTGATAAAACAAAAATGTGGAAAGAAAGCGCAATTATAAGACCGTTGATAAGAAGAGCAAAATAGATAAGAATTGATAAAAAAGTTATAGAAGACAAATGAGTAAAACTTATGAATATAAAAATGATGGATAAAAGGAGAATCGGAATATCCAAAGCGTCACTTCCTCCGAAAAGAAGCCGAAAAAGTACGGGCATGGGCTTTGTCAGAAAGTAATCAAAATCTCCTCTTATGACATAACTTCGGAATCTATAAACTTCCCGAAGGAAAAACTGAGCAAGGCTATCTACGAGGTTGAAGGTTATGTAAAAAAGAATAACCTCCCAAATCGTATACCCTACGATTGCCTGAGTTCTTGAAGTTATTACCAAAAGGAAAAACATGAAAAATGAAAATCTTATAAGTTTTCCGATAATAAAAAGTATCGCACCAAACCTTGAGGCAAAGGCATTTTGCGATACCATAGTTGTCATCTTCCACCAAAGTTTTAGATATTTAGACAAATTCATTTTCCGTATGCAGCGTATGTCTTAAGTCCTTTTTTCCAAACTATCTTAACAAGATAATACATTCCAAAAACCCATAATGAGGAAATAATAAGACCTTGTAAAACTTCGGAGAAAGCCAGCTGTCCAAGATAAATCTTAAGAGGGAAATACAAAAGATACGTAAAAGGAAGGAATTTCAAAATCGAAAATATTGCCTTGGGCAAAATATCAAGAGGAAATAATGATCCTGAAAAAAATCCCAGGATTGTTATAAAGATAAATCTCGGTGCCCAGATTTCAGGGCTCCAAAATCCTACAAGACCCAAAAGAAAATTAATGAAAAAATATATAAAAAAAGCAAGAAATGCTGAAAATATAAAAAGGAAAATATAAAATAAATTCGTCTGGAAAAAAAGGGGAGGTTTTAAGATAATAAAAATAAGAGAAATCTCAATAAGGGAAAAGACGACATTCATGGCTTTATCTCCCACGTCTTTTGCGAGCCAATACTTAAAATAATTTATCGGGCGTAAGAGAAAATTCATTAAGTTTCCGCTGTTTATCTCCTCTCCCACCGCATAACTTCGCGACGATAAAACAATTGCGTCCAAAAGAGAAGTTCCCAATATATAAGTAAGCATCGCAGGCTGATCGTATCCTAAAATAGTTTTATTTCCGGAGAGCACAACAAGCCACAGAAAATAAATAGTAAGGAGCTGAATAGTATTTCTTACCCGCCACATGATAAAGCTTACCCTGTAGGTGAGAGTTTCATCCCATGTGTTTTTTGCAATAAGAAAATATTTTCTCATTTCCTTTTTTCCGTATAAACTTGCGCAATTACATCTTCTACTTCGGGGTCTTCTATCGTGATGTCTTCAACATTGAAATTCTTAAGAATATTTGAAGAGACAGAATTAATTTTTTCATTCGGAACTTTTAATATAAGCAGCGGATACTCAAATTTGTCTATTTTTCCTAAGATGTCAACTTTTTTAGGATCTACATATTCCTTAAACAAAACTTTTATTTTCTTATAGGGAGCATATTTAGTAACAAGGGAGGAGAGCTGTCCATCAAAAACAATCTTCCCGAAATTTATAATAATTACTCTCCTGCAAAGCTCCTCAACATCACCCATATAGTGGCTTGTCAAAACAATCGTGGCTTTAAAACGCATATTATATTCTTTGATAAATTCTCGCAAGTTTTTTTGCATTACAACATCAAGTCCTATGGTGGGCTCATCAAGAAAAAGAACTTTTGGAGAATGGATAAGGGAAGCTATCAACTCCATCTTCATTCGCTGCCCTAGTGAAAGTTTTTTTACAGGGGTCTTAAGAATTTTCTTTACATCCAAAAGTCTTGAAAGTTCATCTAAAACTTTATTATACTCACCATCTGGGACTGCGTATATTTCTTTATTAAGAAGAAAAGTATCTATTGAGGGCAAATCCCACCACAGCTGATTTTTTTGCCCCATGACCAGTGAAATTGACTTGAGAAACTCAGGCTTTCTATTATATGGATTAAATCCAAGAACACGAATCTCTCCTTTTGTCGGATACAATAAACCCGAAAGGCACTTAAGAGTTGTTGTCTTACCTGCTCCATTGGGACCTATGAAACCAACGAGCTCTCCCTCATTAATTTTAAAGGATATATCATTCACCGCTTTGACGGTTTCATATTTTCTAGAAAACAGGGATTTTATTGATCCTGTTATCCCGGGTTCTTTTTGGTGAATTTGATAATATTTTGATAGGTGGAAAACCGAAATAACTGACATAAATCCTAAATCCAAATACTCAAATCCTAAATAAACTACAATCTAATAAATTTAAAATCCAAAACTTTCTATGATTTTGAAATTTGAGTTTAGATATTATTTGGAATTTATAATTTTGGATTTGTGATTTGATCAATTAATTATAGCAAAAAAGAAGCATCCGAACTTTCGGCATGCTTCTATTTAATATTTAATCTTTAATATTTTATTGCTATCTGACTGCTCTTTTAAGAGTCTTACCGGGGGTAAAACCTGGTGCTTTTCGTGAAGAAATTGTAATTTTTTCTCCAGTCTTTGGATTCCTTCCGATTCTTTCTACTCTATTTCGGATGCTGAAAGTTCCAAATCCGGTTATCACTACCTTTTCTCCCCTTTTTAAGGAATCCCGGATAGAAGTTATGAAGGCCTGAACAGCATCTCGGGATGCTTTATTGGTAAGGTTTGCTTTCTTGGCAACGATTTCAATGAGATCTCTTTTGGTCAAAATTATCACCGTCCCTTCGGGCAAATGTTGTAAATTAGATTAAAAATACAATGAAAACGGAATACTGTCAAGTAGTCAAACTATAACAATTTTAGGATTCTGACTGAGAAGATATTGCGCGGAATTCTCTTATCGCTGTCACTTTTACCTCCCCCGGGACTGCAAGAGATTTGGTAACTTCTTCTCTTATTTTGTGCGCAAGAAGGGTGGCTTGAGCATCATCAAGTTTCCCGGGATCAATTATTACTCGCAGTTCTCTTCCGGCTTCAAAAGCATAAGCCTCCTGAACACCTTCATATTTTTTGGCTATTTCCTCCATTTCCGTAAGTCTTTTTGCATATTCTTCAACATCCTCATATCTTGCTCCCGGTCTTGCTCCCGAAATGGCGTCTGCTATATACACAATAACTGATTCTAAAGATGAAAAAGGTTTGTCCTCATGATGCTCTAAAACACAATTAACAATGGGCTCTGGAATGTTGAATCTTTTAAGAAGATCTGCTCCCAACTTTACATGACTTCCTTCACCTTCAACAACCTTTCCTATATCGTGGAAAAGACAACCAAGGCGGACAATATTTACGTTTGCTCCTATTTCGTGGGCAATATGAACGCCTATTTTTGTTTCCTCAAGAGTATGAACCACAAGATTTTGGCCGTAGGAAGTTCGGAATTTAAATCGCCCCAGAATCTGAATCAGTTCTTTGGGAAGATTAAAAACTCCAACTTCATGAGAAAGGCGCTCTCCTTCCTCAAACATAATTTTTTCTACTTCTTTTTTTGTCTGAGCAACTATTTCCTCTATTCGGAAAGGCTGGATTCTTGTGTCCTTTATAAGTTTTTCCAAAGATCTTCTTGCGATCTCCCGTCTTACCTGATCAAATGAGGAAAGCCTTATGGTTCCTTCCTCATCCAAATCTACATCAACGCCTGTTACCTGTTCAAAAGCTCTGATGTTTCTTCCTTCTTTTCCAATAATTCTTCCTTTTATGTCTTCGTCGGGAATCTTAACTGTTGATAAAGTATACTCCGCAACATAGCTTATGGCTCCATGCCTCATACTATCCGCCAAAATTTCCTGGGCTTTTTTATCTGCCGTCCTCTTGGCTTCTTCTTCTTTCTCTTTTATAAGACGGGCGGAAATCTGAGCCTCTTTTTCCTCAACTTCTTTTAGAAGCTGCTTCTTTGCTTCCTCAGTCGTCAAAGAGGAGACCTTTGATAGTTTTTCCCTGTATTCTTCTTTAATTTTTAAGAGGTCCTTCTTCTCTTTCTCAAGAGCTTCCTTCTCCTTCTCAAGTCTTTCTTGCCTCTCAAGAAGTTTTTTTTCAAGCTGTATCAAATCCTGTTGTGCCATAATCTTTGGAGACAATAGAAGCAAAAACCAAGTAAGACTGGCTTTATTTTAGCTTTGAAACTTTGTCTAAGGGGTTTATTTTCATTAAATTTGTAAACCTCTTTATTCTCGCCAAAACCCTTTGGGCAAGGCGGATAAACAATTTCCTATTGCCTCTTCTAAATTATACCACAAATTAACAACTGGCTACTGGCGACTAGCAATTGGCTTTAAATCGTCACTCCGCAGACTGAATGCATAGATTAATTTAAAATTTAAAATTTTTAATGAAATCTAAATGTTTAAAAATTAAATGATTTAAAAATTCATTTCAAATTAAAAATTGAAAATTACTGTAGTTCTTTAAAAATCTCTTTGATTATATCGTAGTTAAACCCTTTTGATGCAAGGAATCTTGAAATCTTTTGAAATTTTTCTTCCCGCGGCAACCCCTTATATTTATTTAATTTTTTCTCAATCAACTTCTTCGCCGAACTTAAATCGTCAATCATCAATCGTAAATCGTCAATGACTTGATCTATTAATTCGGTACTAATTCCTTTTTGTCTAAGTTCGATCTTAATCAAACGCAAGGCTCTTGGCCTAAACTTTGTTCTCTGCTCAATCCACCACCTCACAAACTCCTCATCATTAAGAAAGTTTTTCTCCTTAAGTTTCCTAATTATTGATTCTATAATTTTATCGTCATTTTTGATTTTTGATTTTTGATTTTTGATTTTTAAATAGTCTCTTATCTCTTTCTCCGAACGAGGTCTATAGGAGAGAAATTTCAGTACCTTGTTATAAAACTTTTCAAACCCATCCATTTATCGAATGCATTATCGGTGGCGCAAACGTCTTACAAATTCTTCTTTTGTATCATATTGTACAAACTCAACCCAGTAACCTACGCTACCCTCTAAAACTACCGTTTCTCCTTGTATTGCTTTTTCAGGATCTATTGCGATTCCTCGTCCTCTTTCAAATCCTTCCGCTATTAGTTCTTGACTTGGAACATAAGCCGTTGCTTTTTCGCCAGGATTTGCAATTTCAACCTGTAGCATTTGCCTCCTTTTCCTAAGAAATCTTTTTCTTTCATAAGCAACAACAAGATCCACCGACTCTGCGGGCTCTCTTCCGTCAACTCCCATCTTTTCAGGAAAAGACAAATGTTGAACTCTTACAGTATTTGAGTCAATTCGAACATTAAGTTTTCTTTCTATTTGAGGCATAGTTAGGAGGGTTCTTTTTCTTCGACTCCTACGGCAACTGGGGTGCCGCCGGCGGATTTGCTTTTTTTGATAATCTCATCAACGATTTTTTTGGCGACCTCATGTTTCTCTTTGAGGAAATCTATAGTCGCCGCCTTTCCTTGTCCTAGCATTAAATCTCTGTATCTAAAGAATGCTCCGGATTTTCCTATGATCCCCATCTCAACTCCTACATCAACAATCCCGCCTTCTCTTGAGATTCCGGTATCTGCTATTACATCAAATTCTGCAATTCTAAAGGGAGCTGAAACTTTATTTTTGACAATTTTTGCTCTATGTCTTGAGCCCACAACTTTATCACCATCTTTTAAAGACTCAATTTTTCTTACGTCAATTCTTACCGATGAATAAAACTTAAGAGCAAGACCTCCTGTTGTTGTTTCGGGATTTCCAAACATTACACCGATTTTTTGGCGCAATTGATTTGTAAAAATTACGACTGTTTTTGATTTTGAAATAACGCCTGTAAGTTTTCGAAGGGCCTGCGACATTAGACGGGCCTGAAGTCCCATCATCGAATCGCCCATTTCTCCTTCAATTTCTGCCCGTGGAACCAAAGCCGCCACAGAATCAATTACCAAAACATCGACGCCTCCTGAGCGAATCAAACTTTCTGCAATCTCCAAGGCCTGCTCTCCTGTATCAGGCTGGGATATCAAAAGCTCAGGCAGTTTTACTCCGATTCTTTCTGCCCACAAAGGATCAAGGGCGTGCTCGGCGTCTATAAAGGCCGCAACTCCTCCTGTTTTTTGCGCTTGTGCAATAATCGAGAGAGCAATTGTTGTTTTCCCGGACGCCTCCGGACCAAAAATTTCAACAACCCTTCCTCTTGGCACTCCACCTACCCCAAGTGCCAAATCCAGAGGCAAACACCCCGTTGAGATAACAGAGACATCCAATTTTTGCCCTGCCTCCCCAAAACGCATTATGGAACCTCTTCCGTATTGCTTTTCAATCTGTTCCATTGCAAGTTTTATCGCATCAAGTTTTTTAGAGGCCTCTGTGGGTCCGTTTGGTGAAGTTTTTTGCGGAGATTGATGTTTGGCCATTTTCGTTTCAATTGTAAACATTCTTATGTTAAAATACAAGATGTAAAACGGGGAGTAGTTTACCGGTAGAATACGCGCATGGGGTGCGTGTGGACGGGGTTCAATTCCCCGCTCCCCGACCCTTCGGCAAGCTCAGGGTCTTCGACTCAATAAATGAAAACTCTGATTTGCCGAAAGGAACTGAGTTTGTCGAAGCTCTCTTACTTTAACTCCTAACCAATTCCTGTACAGAAAGACGTCTAAGAGAAGCAATCCGTCTTACGTTTGGGTAATCTTGACTTTCTTTTCTTGAAAAGAGCATTCCGCCTGTCAATGATTGGACAATAAAAACTGAAGTTTGAGGAAATGCCCTTGCAATCATAAGCCCCTCAACGGGATTGTCTTCAATAACAGCAACTTGCTTATAACCATCAACAAGCCTTTGTACATGTATTAATTTACCTGTCTCTGCATTTACATGTTTTGGTCTAAACAAAACATCCTGAAAAAAAGGCATGACTTCTCCATCTTCCAATGTCCTCAATGTTTCTTTGATCCACCTTTGAGTGTTAGGTCTTCCTGTGACCCCAAAAATGTCAATGCCGCTTCCATAAACTTCTTCAAGGAGTTTTCTTGCTTGAGGAGTTACTCTTCTTCTTGCTAAAACTTTTAATAAAACCCACTCGTAGGGATTTAGTGGGACATTAATAGGACTGGCACTTTCAGTGCCAGTATGAAAATCAATATTTTTTGGGGGTTCAAAAATACGGCGGCCAAGAACAACTCTTTTTCCCAAAGTTTTTAAATATGGGGTAGGTCCACCTATTACAACACCATCTAAATCAGCTGATAAAGCTGCTTCTTTTTTCATCAGGCAAATATACTATATCAAGGTACAAGAAGTCAAAAAATTTATATGCTTGCAGATACCCTAATCAGGTTGCATTCGATATAAAAATCGGTTAAAATAGGCTTTTGCAGATGAGAAGATCTTCGGAACAACAGCCCCTGGTGGGTTTTGATAATAGCGGAAATAGAAACGGAAGTCCTAAAACTCTTTTTGATAGAGCTATTCGCTGGGGTATTTCTAGAAAGGGTGGGGAAAGAAGCCAAAGGAGTATTTGGGAAAGGTTTCCAGAACTTGGAAGACTTAAGGAAAATTCCCCAGAAAAATTCCCAGACAATGCACTTCTCATCCCCGACGGCAATGGTACGTGGGCTAAACTTCGGGGATTAGAGGTTGAAGCTGGACATGAAGCAGGAGCAGATGTTCTTGTCAATTCTTTTCCAAATCTAATTCAAACTTATCCATATATAAGGTATCTAGGAGGTTGGGGATTGTCAGTAAATAACCTAGGAAGACCAAAGAAAGAGGTAGATTACTTAATGGATCTTTTCAGAAGAACTTTGATACGTTTATATCCTCATTTTATGAATAACAATATAGCTTTTATACGCTTGGGAAGGGACGATGTATTAGATTCATACCCTGCTACTCGAACTGTTTTTGAAGAAATCCAACATTCAACTAGAAACCATACAGGTTTGGCTTTTTACATACCTCTTGGGTTTGATGGAGCTGATCAAAATCTAAGAATTGCTCAAAAAATTGGAACACTTGTTAAAGAGGGGAAAGTAGATCCTAGCAATATTTCAGAAGAACTCCTTCAAAAACTTAGAGATGGTGGGGGTAAAATTCCACCTGCTGATTTGATTATAAGAACTTCGCAAGAAAGAACATCAGACATAGGCTGGCTGAATGGGAAAGAAACAGAGCTTTATTTTATGCCTAAAAAACTCTTTCCAGATTTTGGGCTCCCAGATTTTACTAAGGCTATAATGGCTTTTTCTAGAAGAAACAGAAAATTTGGCTTGAGGTCACAAACTGAAACTTTTGCGGGGAACGTTTATCCCGCGTAAAAATTATCTCTTTGGAGACTGTCTTTTTCTTCTTGCTTTTCCGCCCATTCCAACTTTTCTTCGTTCCCTTACTCTTGCATCGCGAGTTAAAAATCCTTTTTTCCGCAAAACCGATCTATATTTTTCAGAATCAAAGGCCACCAATGCCCGGGAAATTCCAAGAATGATGGCACCTAGCTGAGAACTATGCCCTCCTCCTGAAACTTTAATATTAAACTCAAATTTTGCAAGAGTATCCGTTATCTGAAGGGGTTCCGTATAAATTGCTTTTTGAATTTTCCCGGGAAAAACTTCTTCAATTTTTTTATCGTTTACGAAAACCTCTCCTTTTTTAATTTCTTTTGTTCCGCTTGGATAAAGTCTTACCCGAGCCACCGCCTCTTTTCTTCTGCCGACAGCATAGATAAATTTATCATTATTTTTCTTCTTTGGTTCCTTCTCTTGAATTCCTGTTTTTTTTGATCCTGGCATGATAGTAATATTAAATATTAAATAGCAAATAGTAAATACACATAGAAAAAATTAAAAATATTTGATATTTAATCTGTATTTTTGATATTTGATTTTTGATTTTTTATTTTATCACTGTAGGGATGGTTTTCATCGGGAAAGACATAAAGTCTTGTAAGCATCCGGTCTCTAAGTTTATTCTGGGGAAGCATCCCTTTTACTGCATGCCTTATAATTTCCTTTGGATTTGTCTCCTTTAGTTCCTTGAAAGTTCTTATCTTAAATCCTCCAGGATATCCGGAATGTCTGTAGTATTTTTTATTCTCCTCTTTGTTGCCTGTGACTTTAACCTTGCCTGCGTTAACAACAACTACATAATCCCCGCAATCAAGATTTCTTACAAAATAAGGTTTTCCTTTCCCCATTAAAAGTTTTGCGATATCCGAAGCAGTCCTTCCCAAGATTTTATCTTTAATATCAACAAGATGCCACTCCCGTTTTATATCAGATATTTTTGTGGGCCTTGTAATTTTGTCCATAATTATTTTTTATTTTTTGATTTAGTTTTCTTTGCTTCTTTCTTTAGTTCCGTCTTGTTAGGGCTCTTTTTAGTTTGTCTTCTTTTAGTATCTTTTGTTTGCATTTTTCTGTCCTTTTTTTCTTTAGAATTCTGAATTTTAAGCTCTGAATTCTCAATTTTATTTTCCGTCCATTCCATTAAAACCATTTCTGCATTGTCGGAAACTCTTTTTCCTAATCTTACTATTCTTGTATAGCCGCCTTGTCTTTTTGCAAATCTTGGGGCAATTTTTTCCATCAGCTTATCAATGGCATTTGGAAAAAGATAGGAGGAAAGAAGTCTTTTGGCATCCTTTCCTTTTTCTTTCGCCTTTGTTATAATTTTGTCCGCATCCCTCTTTACTGCTTTTGCTTTTGCTTCTGTCGTTTTGATTCTTTCTTTCAAAACCAAAGAGGAAAGAAGACTCTTAAAAAGAGCTTTTCTTTGATTTGTATCTCTTTTGAATCTTCTTCCAAAAACATTCTTTCGCATATTTCGACTTTACTCAATATGACCCTTCGACATACTCAGGGTCATAATAAAACAAACGACAGGTTCTCCCTATCGCAGAATAAATTCTTATGGGATCTTCGATTATTGCGGCAGTTCTATTTCTCTTTCTTTCAGTTTTTCCCCAATGATAGCAACAGATTTACTCCCCATATTTCTCATCGACATAAGCTCTTTTCGGGGCATTGAAAGAAGATCCCCAAATGTTTCAACGTCTCCATTTCTTAAGCTGTTATAAATTCTGGTCGGAAGATCCAATTCATCAATTGTGAGGTTCAAGACATTCTCAGGTATAGAAGGCGATACGGAAATACTATCTGAGGGAACTGATTTAGGCTGAAATATTTGAGAGAAATAAGAGGAGAGTATTCTTCCCCCTTCATTCAGGGCATCCCGGGGCGAAACTGCTCCATTGGTCCATACTCGAATAGTCAGTTTGTCAAGATCTGTCTGCCTTCCTACACGAGTTGCTGAAACTTCGTAATTTACCCTTCTTACAGGAGTAAAAATTGCATCCGTTGGAATAACACCGATTGTTGAGGCTTTTCTTTCTTCGGCAAGCGAGTACCCAAGTCCTCTTTCAACAGTGAGCTCTATGTCAATCTTTGCCTTACTATCACTTAAATGCCCAAGATAATGATCTTTGTTTGCAACTTCAATATCCTCGGGAAGTTCAAGATCTTGAGCTGTTATTTTCTTAGGTCCTTTGACGGAAAGTTTCATAACGCTTGATGTTTTGGAATCGAGAAGTTTAAGATTTAAGTCTTTAATATTAAGAAGAAGATCCACAACGTTTTCCTTAAGTCCGGGAATTGTGGAAAATTTATGTCTTACGCCAGAGATTTTAACGGAGGTAACAGCAGCTCCGGGAATTGAAGACAATAATACCCTTCGAAGAGAATTTCCCAAAGTGTGACCATAACCGGGCTCAAGCGGCTCTATAACAAACTCTCCAAAATTTTTTTCAATCTTCTCCTCTTTTACTTTTAGAACTGGGTCGAGCATAAAGTGATATTTTAACACTAACGTGAGTAATATTCAATGATTAATTGTAAATTAAATGGGATTTGCAAATCCTCCATTTTAGGGACCCTGATTAATTTTCCCGAATCCCCCTTCTTTTGAAGAAAGGAAATAACTTCTTTATCTTTTTCATCTTCAAGAATCTTTAAAACATTTGTCGATTTCATAATTTTGGGCGAAAGCGAAACAACATTATCTACTTTAACGGAATAAGACGGAATATTCACCCTCTTCCCATTTATCAAAATGTGGCCATGGGAAACAAGCTGTCTTGCCATAAATCTTGATTTGGCAAAACCGAGTCTGTAAACAACGTTATCAAGTCTGGTCTCAAGAAGAGACATAAGAATTTCTCCGGTGTCTCCTTTTTTTCGGGAAGCTTCATTTATTAATCTTTTAAATTGCTTTTCCAAAAGACCATATGTTGCTTTGACTTTCTGTTTCTCTCTAAGTTGAGACCCAAACTCCGAGAGTCTTCGTTTTCTCTTTTTACCATGGGCTCCTGGAGGAATATTAAGTCTTCTCTTTAGACTTGCGGAACTTTTATCAAGAACATTTATTCCTTCTCTTCGTGCTAATTTGTGTTTAGGTCCTGTATACCTAGCCATTTTTTACCTTCCGAAATTTGAAATTTGAAATTTGAAATTTATTCTCATACTCTCCTTTTCTTCTTTGGTCTTGGTCCGTTGTGAGGAATGGGCGTTATGTCTGATATAAGAGATATAGACAGTCCACCTGATCTAACAGCTCTTAGAGCTGAGTCTCTCCCCGACCCCGGACCTTTTATATAAACATCTACTATTTTAAGCCCCTTTTCTACAGCTTTTTTAACGGCCTGCTCCATCGCAACTGTCGCAGCATAAGGAGTTGATTTTCGTGTCCCCTTAAACCCTGCCGCTCCTGATGACCCCCATGATATAGTATCTCCCTTGTTATTTGTAACGTTTACTAAAGTGTTGTTAAAGGTTGAAGTAATATAAATTCGCCCGTGTTCAGTAACTGTTGCTCCGGTCTTTTTCTTAGATTTGACTGCCTCTATTTTTTTTGCCATTATTTTTTAGACTCCAAAATTCCCATTTTTGCTGCAACCTCTTTTTTGATTGCTCCTATTGTTACTCTCTTTCCTCTTTTTGTTCTTGCATTTGATCTTGTCCTCTGACCCCTTGCAGGAAGATTTCTTGAGTGTCTTATACCTCTATATGCTCCCGTCTCCTTGAGTCTTTTGATATTCCCTGAAATTTCTGCCCTAAGATCTCCTTCAAGCCTATAAGTTTCCAAAACTTTTTGGATTCTTTTTTGTTCTTCCTCAGATAAGGAATTAGTTCGCTTGCTTGCATCAATCTCTGCTTTTTTCAAAATTTCATTAACATTATTTCTTCCTATCCCATAGAGATAAGAAAGCGCAATATCAATTCTTTTTTCATCTGGTATATTTACTCCTGCAATTCTCATATAATAGTTATGAGTTATGAGTCGCAAGTTATGAGTGATTTTTTACTCCGAACACATAACTGCGAACCCATAACTTTCTTAGCCTTGTCTTTGTTTATGCCTAGGGTTTTCGCAAACAACGCGCAAAACACCCTTACGCTTTATTATTCTACATTTCATACATCTTGGTTTAATACTTGCCTGCACCTTCATGTTTCAAACTAATAACTAACAACTAATAACTTATAACTACTTATATCTATACGTAATCCTCCCTTTTGTCTTGTCATATGGAGTCATCTCAAGTCTCACTCTATCACCGGGTAAAATTTTGATAAAGTTCATCCTCATCTTACCTGAAAGATGACACAAGACTATGCTCCCGTCATTAAGTTCAACTCTAAAGAGAGTATTGGGCAGAGCCTCTTTAACAACTCCATCTACCTCAAACGACCCTTGATGAACCATAAAAATAAATTGCTACATTGCTCTATTGCTAAATTGTTATTCTTAACAATGCAACAATTAAACAATGCAACAATTTTCCAAACTATTATATCAGATCAGCTTCGAAACAGCAACAAAAACTATGCGGTAAGAACCAAAGATCCTTCTCTAGTTATCGCTATGGTTCTTTCAAATAACCCTGACAAACTTTTATCAGCTGTTGCAATTGTCCACCCATCTTCATTTGTATAAACAACATCCGGTTTTCCCATATTGTAAATTACTTCAATTGCCAAAGTCATTCCTTCTTTCAAAATCGGTGTGTCCTCAATCTTAGAAACTAAATATCCGGGGACTTCTGGTTCCTCGTGTAATTGTCTTCCCACCCCATGACCTACAAGAGACCGAACGACAGAAAAATCTTCGCCCTCAATGATATCTTGAATGGCTTTTGAAATATAACCCACTCTGTTTCCCGGTTTTGCAACTTTAATTGCTTCATCAAGTGCCCTTTTCCCTGTCTTAAGAAACCTTTTTATTTTTTCATTGTCATTTTTCATTTTTAATTTTTCATTTTTAATTTGTATCGTCTCCGCCATATCAGTATGAAACCCTTTGTAAAAAACTCCGCAGTCTATACCCACAATATCTCCATCTTTGAATTTGTAATTGGTCGGTACTCCATGAACTACGACATCATTTGTAGAAATGCATATTGAATGATGGTATCCTTTTACTTTTTTAAACCCGGGGAATGCATTATCTTTAATAATGAGTTTCTTTGCAAGTCTATCTATCTGGTGTTCAAAAACTCCTGGTTTTATATTTTGTAAAAGTTCATTTAATACTTTGGCAAGAATTTTCCCACCTTCATGCATTATACGAATCTCATCTTTTGTCTTAATGTCAATCATACAATGCCTTTTTCTCTTAGCTTATCCATCACCCTATCAACTGTCTCATCGATGGTTAAGTTGGTGGTATCAAGAACATAAGCATCTTTGGGGACAATAAGAGGAGAAGCCTCTCTTTCCATATCCATCTTGTCTCTCTTTTCTGTGTCTTTCAAAACCTCCTCAAATGTAGTTTTTATTCCTCGCTTGGTTAATTGTTTGTATCTTCTTTCTGCTCTTACTCTAACATCAGCAGTTAAATAGATTTTGAGGTCTGCGTGAGGTACTACATCTGTTGCGATGTCCCTGCCCTCAATGACCGTCCTATTACTTCTCCGAACTATCTTCTTTTGTTCTAAAACCATTTTTTTTCTAATCTTTTTAAAAGTAGCAACAATTGGAACAGCATTGCTAACCTCAGGCAG
>MFNV01000008.1 GCA_001782165.1 Candidatus Levybacteria bacterium RIFCSPHIGHO2_01_FULL_41_15
TGCATGGCTGTCGTCAGCTCGTGCCGTGAGGTGTTCCCTTAAGTGGGGAAACGAGCGCAACCCCCGCCCAATGTTAAATATTCATTGGGGACGGTCCCCTCTTTTTGTCGATAATCGTAAGTTAAACAAATTAGTTTAAGCTTTCAGGCGGAAAAGAAATACCATTGAAAGTATTGTCGCTAAAAAGAGGGGAAGGAAGGAGGGGAAGACGTCAAGTCAGCACGGCCCTTATGCCCTGGGCTACACACACACTACAATGGCGAAAAACAACGGGTTGCAAGCCGGCAACGGCAAGCTAATCCCTAAAATTTCGTCTCAGTTCAGATTGGGGGCTGAAACCCGCCCCCATGAAGTTGGAATTGGTAGTAATCGCGGATCAGCAAGCCGCGGTGAATACGTTCTCGGGTCTTGTACACACCGCCCGTCAAGGCAGCAAAGTCGGTGGTAGACGAATCCCCTCTTTTTGGGCTTTATGATAAGCTAATAAGAGATGTACTACTTTTACGTTTTAAAAAGTTTGAAAACCAACAAACTTTATTTTGGTTCTACTCAAGATTTAAAAAATAGAGCATCAGAACACAATAAAGGCAGTGAGTTTTCAACTAAACATGGAATTCCATGGAAGCTTGTTTATTATGAAGCTTTTTCAGTAAAATCTGATGCTCTCAGAAGAGAAAAACAAATCAAAAGATTTAAGAGCGCATATGGATTTTTAAAGAAACGTATTAAAGATAGTTTGAAGGCATAGAACCTAAAAAGAGGGGAGAGTCTAAAATCGGCGATGAGGCTTAAGTCGTAACAAGGTATCCCTAGCCGAAGCTGGGGATGGATCACCTCCTTTCTAATCCTTCGATTTTACTCAGGATTAGATTGGGGAAGACACCTAAACCCCCCTCCTTTTTTAAAAAGAAGGGGGAATTTTCAATTTCAAATTTTCAATTTCCAATTTGGAAAGCGATTGAGAGCGAAAATTTTGTGAGAAAGTGTATAAACGGCAACAAGTGGAATAGCACTTGGTTTTGTCCGCTATACTGAGGACAAACAAAAATCTATTCAGGTTTTCCTACCACTTCTTGGCTGACAAGCTAAAAACCACCCATTCGGTATTACTCAGGGTGGTTTTTTGGTGAACAAATCTGATATACTTGAAGCTGGTAAAATAACTTAAAGGCGCGGTGGTGAAGTAGCTAACACAGCTGTCTGCAGAACAGCCATTCAGGGGTGCAAGTCCCCTTCGCGCCTCACATTTTATGGGAAATAATGTAGAGAATTCAGGAGCTCAAGGACGAGAAAATATGGGAAACTGGATAAGAGTAGCCGGTGGAGCAGCAACTTTGGGATCAGCTATATCGGGTAACATTAATATTGCATTTGATGTTGTCGTTTTATCTACCCTTGTATATAGTGGTTTTGAATTCTACAGGCTTAAGAGAGATACGGAAAAAAAATGAAAGAAAGACAACAGAGTTTTCTAGAAAAAACAGGAGTATGGGTTAGAAACGGCGGAATTATAGCCGGGCTGTTGGGTTTGATCGCAGTTGAAGGCCTATTGGTTCCTGGAATTCTGGTCGGAACAGGCGGAGAGGTTTTAAGAAGAGTAGGCAAGAGAAGACAATAGGATGGAAAGAGATAAAGAGAGTACTGAGGAAAAGGGTGAGGGCGGGTTTTCGGAAAAAGAACTGGATTTGGATATAGAAATAAGAGCAGGGGAATGGCAGAACCTTAAAAAGTTTAACACTTATAAAAAACGCTCAAGACAGGGCAAGATAATTGCGACTCATCAAGCTCTTTCTAACAGACTGGCCCAGTTAGAAAAACTATTCTATCAGCTTGCATCAAACCATCCTCAAAAAGCAGTGAAGCTCTTAAAAGAAATAAAACGACTAAGATTTCTAAAAGAATACTTACTCCAAGCACTTATTTGGGAAGAGAAAAAAGAACTGGAGGAGCACGATATACCAGCTGAACTTAAAAGTCTTCTGTAGTGGGTGACGATGGAGTCGAACCATCCACCTCTTCTTTATCAGAGAAGCGTTCTACCGCTGAACTAGCCACCCGTATCTTTGGCACCGGCGACGCGCAGGTCAGAGAAGCGTTCTAACCGGTGAACTACCGACCCTGTTTAGCTTTAGCTATTATAACAAATTGAACCTTGTGTTGCTTTTTTGTAAAGTTTGTGCTAGATTGTGCGTCAATGAATGCTCAAGAAGCTAAACCTGCTATATCCTTGCAAGAAAGAGTCACTCATGAGGTTCCCGAACCAGAAGTAAATGTTGCTCAAGGGCCCCAGTTTAGCAATCTGGAAACTGTTTTTTTGCAGGGAACAATTGAAGGCCTGACTGGAGTTGATATTTCCAGAGGGGTAGGATGGAAGCATGGAAGTCAAGTTGTTGATATCAGGCGGACGCTTGCCCTAAGATTCAGAGTCAATCCGCAAGACAACCGCCTCACAAAAGCTGTAACTACGGCCTATCTTTGCAGGGCGATCATGGCAGCAGTCGATGCGAAAGTGCTTAATACGAGCCACCTACCAGAAAAGGCAAAGGAGCCACTTGATCAGGTTGAAACTGAAGTTCTGGAAGGAATAACAGATGGTGAGAATATCTTTGATTTAAGCAAAAGGCTCGGGGTTGATATGGATCGTGGTACAGAACACTTAAATAAAATTTGCGAAAAATTCGGCGTTAAAAACATTTTTATGGCAGCAGCTTGTTGGGCAAATGGCATAAGAAACTAATAAGATTTCTTAGAATTGCATTCTTTTTTCTTTTGTTATAGCATCACTTTTATGTCATCGAAGTCAGGACACCCGCCAGTCGGCGGGCAGGCATTTTTTACAAGCGTTGGGTGCATGGATGGAAGGGTTCAGAAACCGGTTGCAGAGTTTGGAAGAAGTAAATTTGGAGCGGAATATCCTGATACCATTACAGAGGCAGGTTTAGTAGGTTTATTGGCTTTAAGAAATCCAGAACAAAGCTTGCTTTCTTCTCTTGAGAAAAAAATAAATATCTCAATTCAAAGACACAACTCAAGAGGAATTGTAGTCCACGGGCATGAGGACTGCGCCGCGTCAGACGCGGTTTCGGAAAAGCAACATGAGAGGGATATATTAAAATCCGCAGAGCTTATAAAATTGATGTTTCCCGGAATTTCCGTTGTCCCTGTTTTTGTAAAAAGAAAGGGTGAGGCTTGGACAGTTGAGGAGTTGTAATTAAAAGTAAATATTGTTTAATATTGTTTTTTTTCAAATATGAAAGTGACAGGGATTAAGACTCACAAGATTACCCCAAAGGATAAAGATATCCGCAGGATTTTAGATAAGTACCTGCCTGCCGGCAGGCAAGGTGTTAAAAATCTCAAAGAAAAATCTGTTGTTGCAGTTGCCTCAAAAATAGTTGCGATAACTGAGGGGCGGGTAGTTAAAATTGGCACAATTCATAAGGACGAACTAATAAAAAGAGAATCGGACTATTATCTTCCAAGATCTGAAAACCCGTACAATGTAAGCCTGACAATTACCCGCGGGACGTTAGTGGCAACGGCTGGAATTGATGAATCGAATTCTGGAGGTTATTATGTTTTGTGGCCCAAAGATCCCCAGAAGTCGGCAAATAAAATCCGGGAATTTTTGCGCAAAAAGTTTAAAATTAAAAATTTAGGAGTAATTATTACTGACTCAAGAACTACACCCTTAAGGTGGGGAGTAACCGGAATTGCGATTGCCTACAGCGGGTTTACCCCTCTTAGAAATTACATCGACAAAAAAGACATTTTTGGAAAAAAACTTGAATTTACCAAATTAAGTTTGATAGATAATCTGGCAAGCGCGGTGTTGGTTGTAACGGGAGAGGGAAATGAACAGACACCGATTGCAATAATTGAAGATGCGCCGGGAATAGTTTTTAAAGACAAAAACCCCTCAGAGGAAGAACTTTCTGAAATAAAAATTACTATGGATGAGGATTTGTACGGACCCTTTTTGAAAAGTGTCAGGTGGAAGAAGGGGGTTTGAGTTATTGGGCCGAAGGGGTACCTGTATTTATAGGAGGTGGAGAGGCACCTTCTATCATAAATGTTGTGCCGATTGCGGTTTTGAGTACTGACTTATCTGTGGTTTCTGAGGCGACTTGGGTTTTGGGCAAAAAGTTTATTTTCGCAAATTCCCCCGGCGTGCCTATCTGCCGAAAAGATATGACCGCAACTGTTCCTCCCCCTGTGACTCCGCCTTCTGATAGGGGAACTGTTATTGCATAAGATACTGTCCCTTTTTGAGGATCAATTTTTTTGATGAGCTCGCCTGCATTTTTAAAGAAAGGCCCCGGTTCTATATCAAAATTGGCTATGTACGCTATATCATATGAAAGCTCAAGCTGGACTCCTGTAACTTTATTCCCTCCTGTCTGAATTGTAACTTCAGAAGAGTAGAGAGGAGAAGCGGAAACAGTAGAAGTTTGAATTGCTGAAACCGGAGGGCTTATTCGAAGAATGGTTTGGGCCAAGGAAAGGTTTTGTTCGGAAGGTTTTTGGGGAGGCGTAACAGGATTTTGCTTAGGAGTTAGCGCAATTGCCAAAAGAACAGCTGTAATACCGATTAATACAAGTATGAGAATTAATGTCCTTTTATGCATGATAATTAACAGTTAACAATTAACACTTAACAGTTATTTTCTTATTTTATGATTACTGAATCTCTCGTCTTTGTCAATTGTCATTAGTAAATAGTCAATAGTAAATTTCTAGTCTCCAGCTTGTACCGAAAGCTCTCTTAGGAAGAGACTTATATCTTGAGTATTTATGTTCCCGTCATCATTTAAATCAGAGAGGGTTTTGTAGGCAGTCGTACAAACAGAGGTATTATTGAAACAGGCTTTTAGAATATTGTAATCCAGGATGCTAAGAGCATTATCTCCATTTATATCTCCTACAGTCAGATTAATCTGGGGAATCTCAATTGTGCCTGTTTGTCCTGCCGTTACAGTAATACTTGACGGAAGTCTTTTTACAAGATACCCGTCTATTTTTACTTTTACAGAGTAAGTTCCCGAAGAAAGAGAGCCCAGACTGACATTTCCCGTAAAGACACCGGATGAGGAATTATAAGTCACACTTCCATTTCGAGTACCTGCCTGATTCCCCGAACTATTGAAAATAAGAACTGTAGCAGATCTTGTTGGTCTTCTTGGATTCTGGTTTGAACCGCCTGTTAAGGTCGGGGCGGCATTGTCTCCCACGCTTCCTATTGAGTGAAGACCTATCCGAAGTGACAGTTGAGGACCTCCGCCTTGCGTTGGAGTAGGAGTTGGGGTAGAAGTACGTGTTGGAGTAGGAGTTGAAGTTGGACCTGAAGTCGTAAAGTTTCCTGTTGATGTGCCTGTTGGGGTACACGATGTTGTTCCCACTTTTACAACCAGAGTGTGGGAACCGGCAGAGTCAGAATTAACACTGGCAGTGCAAGACATTGCTCCAGTTACACTATTGGGCGTACAAGATAAACCGCTTACGGCAGAACCATCTAAGAACATACCTACATTACTCCAACCAATAGTCGAACTTACCTCTCTAAAAGTAGCTGGATAGCTTTTGTTTGGCGTTACAGGTCCGGAAAATAGGCCTCCGCTAAAACGCCACTCCACTGTGCAGCTTCCCGCAGGAGTTGGGGTTATGGTCGCCCCTTTAACAGTGTAGTCAAAGGAAAATGTGTTATTGCTTATGTTGGTTTCAGAAATTGCATTATCTGAATTTAAAAGCAGCCAAGCTTTATAATTTCCTGGTGTTGTAGGTGCTGGGAAGAAGAATATACTATTATATCCATTCCCTGTTGCCCACACATCCACTGTTCTATCAGCAGTAGAAGCTTCGTTAGTGGTTGGTGCAATTCCTCTGTTTTTCCATATTCCAAGTTTAATTTTCACTCCTTCTGCCGTCCCATTATCTTCTGCTGTTATCTCCCCTCCCACTCGTGCGCCTGGATCAAAATCGGTTGTTGGCTTTGGATATGGCCCCTCTTGTTGAACATAAACGTTGCTTATTGATAGATCAACACCAGAAGCAGGAGTGGGGGTGGGAGTGGAGGCGGAAGCGGAAGGACCCCCGATTGTATAGGATAAAGTTGGTTTCTCAACCGATAGAATGCCCGTAGCGCTTGTTATAGAATTGATGGTTGCGTCAGAGATGCTTATGTTTCCGCTACCAGAACTGCCTGCGTTCAATGTTATTTTCGCAAGAAAAAGAGTACCTGAGATAATAGATCCGCTTGGATCTACTTTTGCAAGTTGCGCTTTACCGTTTGTTATAGATTTGAATACTAAAGTATTGAACTTATTAGATGCGTCAGCTCCTTCATCTATTGCGGTAAAAGTAACTCCGTTTCCCGGGGACACGGTAATATCAAAAGCGTTTACTGTATTGGAGTTTGTATTAAGACAGAGAGAAATTATATTTTGTCCTGCGGCAAAGGACGTACTGGTAATCGGCGATGAGCATCCATCTCCTGAAGAAAAAAATAAAGAAGTTTGCTCACCGGCTGCTCTTTGTCTTATTTCCTGCTGTTTTTGGGTAACTAAGACGGTTAGGGGAATCGCCGCAATTATTATTAGGAGAACTGCTATTCCCAAATTTTTTCTTGAACTTAAAATCGATTTTATAAAATTTATCATTCTATTTTAGGATACCATATGCTACGGATTCTTAACAGCTTTAAGCCATAGAGTGAAATCAGTAGTATCTATCTTCCCATTTCCATTTATATCAGGCCAATACTGTGCTCCATCTGGAGCTTTATATGTATTATCCGGTTGTTTATCTAATCCCTTAACAGCCCTAAGCCATAGAGTGAAATCAGTAGTATCTATCTTCCCATTTCTGTTTACATCAGCGGGCGGGGGTTTTATTGCAAACCAGGGATCTTGATGGCCTCCGGGTGCCAAATCAACGGATACATTATTTGCACCGGTAACAGTCCAGCCGGCAGGCGGATTTACCGAAACCGTATATTTTCCGGGAGGAATCAACCCACTTGAGTAGTAAGGCTCGGTGTTACAACCTACAGCCTTTAATGATCCAATGTTTTGGGGCCCGGTAATACTGATACTAACCCCGTCTTGATTGGTATAGTTAGTACAGCCAGTTGCAGTTGAGCTTGGATCCCGGATAAAAGATTCATTTGTGCAATTTAGATTACCATCGCCGTTGTCATCTTTACAAATGCGCCCTTGGATAAATCCGTACGGCGTATAATGCCACCAGAGATCGGCATATCCGCCTGCAGGGACATTTACAATAACTCCGCCTTCGGGTGTTGGAGTAGCCGAGTGGCAATTCGTAGCATTGTAACAAAGAGTATAGCCAATACTATAGCCTGATGGAGCAGAAACGGAGACATAGTGACCAGTGGCAGACACATTGGTAAAAGAGTAAGGATTAGCAGTGGTAGTTTTTGTTGCAGGATTATCTAGGGAAACTGTTTCACTGGCTGGAGGGACTGCAGTACCATCATTACCCGGCATCAATACTTTATATCCCTGAATCGTACCGGTCTGCACAGCCGGAGACGAATTTGGTGGAGGACCTCCTATTGCCGGCGTCGAGGTTGGAGGGCCTCCTCCCGGATTCGGGGTTGGAGTTGGAGTTGGGGATGCAGGATTTGGCGGGGGTGGTGAGGTTGGGAGATTTCCTCCACAACTTGGAGTTGTGAAATAAAATGTATTAGAGTGATAGGTATCTTTATCCGGACTATATGT
The DNA here is from genome assembly GCA_001782165.1 of Candidatus Levybacteria bacterium RIFCSPHIGHO2_01_FULL_41_15. GTDB lineage: Bacteria > Patescibacteriota > Microgenomatia > Levybacterales > UBA12049 > 2-01-FULL-38-13. The sequence goes on from MFNV01000008.1 coordinate 7,740, forward strand.
ATTGTCGCTATAGACGCTTTCAACCCACGCATTATAATTCGTATTGGTAGACAGTGTTACGGGAGGAGTAAAATTACTAGTATACTTGGTTGGTAGTTTCTGATCATATATCTCTTTCCAGTCCCAGTAGTTGCCATAAGATTTCCATTGAAATACATGAAACCACTGTTCAATATATGTATACGTATAATTAGAACCCGTTCCGCCCATATAAGATAGCTGACTAGCCGGTGTCCATGTAAATGCTACCTGATTACATGTAAGATTGCTTTTGTTTAAATTAGTCGGATATTTTGATATACCGCCGGGGGCAGGAGGGACTGTTGATGCGCGTTGACGGTATTCGGTGGAACGCTGAACTGCAATTATCGTTGCGCCGACACCTATAACGAGAACAAGTACAAAAAGACCGATTAGGGTTCTTTTGGAGAAAAAAGAGACGAGTCTTAGAAACGGAGCGGGGAGAGGATTATCGTTTCTTTTGAAAGAAACCGGATCTTGGGCTGGCCCGCCTTGACCCGGCGAGGCAGGCGGGGAAGAAGTCTTTTCGGTATTCTCGTCCATAAAAATCCCTATATTCTAAAGGTAGGGGAAACCGCTCTCTTTGTCAATACTTGGTGGATAACAATTAATATTTAACAATTAACAAATTAATTATTTTTGTTTACTACTTTTCAAACATGTTCTTTGGTGATAGACTTTGTCTATGGTTTTGTCGGACAAAGACCTCAAAAAAGCTCTTAAGACCAAAAAAATCGTGATAAAGCCGGCCCCCGATCTTAAAACACAACTTGGGTCTTGTTCTATCGATCTTAGGCTTGGTGATGTATTCAGGATTTTTGACTACAGCCGTTATCCATATATTGATCCTTCAAAAAAAGATTACAGCAACGAGATAACTAAAGTCATTAAATTAAAAGACGGCGAAAAATTCATAATGCAGCCGGGAGATTTTGTTTTGGCGGTAACTCTTGAAACTGTTAAGATAGCACCGAATCTGATGGGTAGACTTGAAGGGCGATCTTCTCTTGGACGGCTGGGTTTGGTAGTTCACTCAACGGCGAGTATTTTTGACCCCGGTTGGGACGGCAAACCTGTTTTAGAACTCGGAAACCTTGGGAGAATGGCGATTAGCTTGACATGCGGCATGAGAATTTGTGCTATGACATTTGAGCAATTATCAAGTAATGCACAAAATCCTTATACAAAGAAAAAACAGGCAAAATACGCATTTCAGAAGGGTCCGGATGAAAGCAAAATCCATGAAGAAAGATAACTTTGCTAAAATTCTAAATCCAAAATTACAAATTCTAAATGGTTCGACAAGCTCACCATCCTGAGCAGCGTCGAAGGATAAATCACAAATACGAAATTCTAATATCCGAAATAGTTTTTGAATTTTGAATATTTAAAATTTGATATTATTTGGAATTTGGTGCTTTGAGTTTGGAATTTAAATTATGAAATATCATATTTCATTTGATATTGAATTTAGAGAAAACCCGTATAAGGGTAAATATATTGCATTTGAGGGGATTGACGGAGTTGGTAAAACTACCCAAGCGGCAATCTTAAAAAAATATCTTCAGAAAAAAGGAAGAGAAGTAATTTTTACCAAAGAACCTACGCAAAATCCGCCAATCGGCACATTGATTCACGATTTTATAAAAGGCAAAATAAAATTTCCTTCTGTTTCTATCCAATATTTATTTGCGGCAGACCGGGAGATTCATTTAAAAGACACAGTTGAACCGGCTCTTAAAAATGGAAAAATTGTAATCTCGGACCGCTGTTTTTGGTCTTCGGTTGCCTATGGGATTTTAGACAAAAAAGAAGATTTTTATAAATTAAACAATAGAGAGATACTTTTGGTTTCGGAAAGTATTTTGTCGATGTACCACCAATTTATAGTACCCGACATAACTTTTTATATTGATGCTTCATCGGATATTGCAATCTCAAGAATTTCTAAAATGAAGAAAAAGCATGAGTATTATGAAACTCGGGAGAAGTTAAAAAATATTAAGGCAGGATATGACTGGCTCGCTGAAAAATTCCCCAAGGAGATAGTTGCAATTGATGGGGAGAAACCGGTTGAAGAAGTTACTGCCCAAATTCTAAAGAATTTAGAATTACGATTTAAGATTTAAGAATTATGATTTTGGGACCAAACCCTCCTTCGCATAAAGCTTCGGAAGGGCAAGGAAATTATTTAAAATAAATGTATGATATTAGGGCCGAGGAAGTTATTGGAGTTAGTTAAAACTAAAAAGCTTGTAGAGGGATTGTCTAAAAGGGAATTGGAAAATCCCGAAGGTGCGGGATTTGATCTAAGACTTGGTGAGGTATATAAAATCAAAGGCAAAGCATTTTTGGGAGAAAATTCACGCTCAACCCCAGGGGTTGAACTTGTAAAAAAATACGAAAAGGGAAAGAAGACTAAAATAATCATAAAGCCGGGGGATTTTTATTTGGTTAAGACAATTGAAAAGATAAATCTCCCTTTGGATCTATCTGCAGTCATAATCCCGCGAACCACAACATTTCGCTCGGGAATTTTTATCCGCACCGGCCCTGTTCAGCCGGGCTATCAGGGTGAATTGACCTTTGGTCTTAAAAATGAAGGACCGGTGACGGTTGAAATTGAAATGGGAGCGCGGTTTGTCCATGTAATTTTTCATGAAGTTAAAGGCGGAGGGAGCAAGTATCGCGGGCAATGGCAAGGAGGACGAGTAACCACACGGCGCAAAGAGCGCCAAGTGTAAATCCTAAATCCAAAATTCTAAATCCTAAATAATATCAAAATTACAATGATCAAAATTCAAAAGAATAACATAGAAAACCAAAATAGTTTTGTTATTTGAAATTTAGAGTTTATAATTTGTTTAGAATTTAGAAATTAGACATTAGAAATTTATGAAACATCAGGAGTATCAATATTTAAATCTTTTAAAAGATGTAATGGAGAATGGTTTTGAAAAGCATGAGTTTAATTCGGGAATTATGTTTAAAAGCGTATTTGGACGGCAAATCCGGTTTGATTTATCAGCTGGTTTTCCTCTTCTAACAACAAAAAAAGTATTCCTTAGGGGAATTTTACATGAGCTGATCTGGTTTTTAAGAGGCGATTCGAATATAAAATATTTAGTCGATAATGATGTTCACATTTGGGATGAATGGGGATACAAGCGCTTCAAGGAAGCGCAAAAGAATTCAGAGTTCAGAGTTCAGAATTCAGAATTGACGATGGCAGAATATGTTGCAAAGATTAAAAGTTTGCCGGCTGATCACAAGTTTGTAAAAAAGTTTGGAGAACTTGGGCCGGTCTACGGGGTTCAGTGGAGGAGATGGCCGGCCTCTGACGGACGCAAGATCGATCAGGTGAAGTGGGCGATTGAAAAAATTAAAAAAACGCCGGAGAGGCGGCACATTGTAATTTCTGCTTGGAATCCTGAGTTTGTTTATGAAATGGCAAAGCCCGGACAATCCGTTGCGCTTCCCCCATGCCATACGCTTTTTCAGTTCAACGTAATAAACGGGAAACTTTCGTGCCAGCTTTATCAAAGAAGTGCTGATTTATTTTTGGGAGTTCCTTTCAACATAGCAAGTTATGCTCTTTTTACTATGATTTTTGCCCACCTAACAGGTTATAAACCGGGAGAATTCGTTCATACTTTTGGTGATGCGCACATTTACTCAAATCACTTTGATCAAGTCAATAAACAGCTAAAAAGAAAACCGCGGCCATTCCCAAAGATGAAAATAAATCCAGAATTGAAAGATATCGATAAAATAAAATTTGAGGATTTTACTTTGGAAGGCTATGACCCTTACCCTCCGATTAAAGGCGAAGTTACGGTAGTTGGGGGCTTTTAGTCAGCATTTCCATTTCTTGCTAAATATCCGAGTCCTAATTCCCTGAGTCTATCTGGGTTTGATAGCGCTAGATTTCCTCGAATTGGCCTTTTCACCCAAGCAATTTTTGTGTGCTGGGGGTGCTTCATTGCGTCCTCGAGTGTCTGCGATTGTACTCTTCCTGTGTGTCTTGCATTATGAACTATGTGTATTTTTTTGCCCTCGTCAATCCATATCATTGCAATGTGAATTCCCCTAAAATCGTTTTTATTTGTTGGGCAGAGACCTACTATGTCTCCAGTTTGAGCCTGTGATATGTCTTCAACGAGACTAGTATAATTAGTATCTTCGTATAGATCAGAAGATCTAAGTCGGGGAAGTTCGAAGCCCCTTGCAGAAACGATTGCATGAACTAAAAGTTCGCAATTTGTGCCTGCCTCTGGATTTGTGAAAACCTCCTCAACGTCAGTCGTATCGGGGTTTCGATCTGGTCTATATGGAATGGAAATTTCTGTTTTGTTTATGAATGCTTTCCACCTCGCAATTGGTATAATATACTTGTTTTAAGAAAAAAATGCAATAATGAAACCTAGAATTAGTTTGATAGTTGCTGTTGATAGTATAAACGGAATCGGAAAAAAGGGTAAAATTCCATGGCATATAAAAGAAGACTTGGTTAGATTAAAGAACTTGACAAAGGGCAGAATTGTTATTTTGGGACGCAAGACCTATGAATCAATGGTTTGGTATTACGATCGAAGTGGTCGTCCGATGCCCGCTAAGTTATATATAGTAATTACTCATGACGAGGAACATAAGACTGCTCGAGAGAATGTTAAGACGGCTCATTCTCTTGACGAAGCATTAGAAAATGGTCAAGACGAGGAAGTATTCATTCTCGGAGGAGCGCAGATTTTTCAACAGGCAATTGATATGGGAATTGTTGATAGACTATACTTAACTCAAGTCGAAGGCGACTTTAATTGTGATACGTTCTTTCCTGATTATTCAGAGTTTAAGAAAGTTTTAAGCGAGAAAAACGGCGAAGAAAACGTAATTAAATATAAATTCTTAGTTTTGGAAAAATGAAAAATTTAAAAGCGGTTGATCCGCAAGTTTACGAACTCATAAAAAAAGAGGAAGAAAGACAAAAGGAGGTTTTGGAAATGATTCCCTCAGAAAACTATGCTTCAAGGGGAGTTCTCGAGGCTTTGGGAAGTGTTTTTAATAATAAATATTCAGAGGGTTACCCGCTTAAAAGGTATTATCAGGGAAATAAAATAGTAGATAATTTAGAACTTCTTGCACAGGATCGAGCAAAAAAATTATTCGGCGTCCCTCATGTAAATGTCCAACCATATTCAGGTTCTCCGGCAAATACAGCAGTCTATTTTGCGCTTTTGGAACCTTTAAAAGATAAGATTCTCGGATTATCTTTGGCCTTCGGGGGCCATCTGACTCATGGAGCACCTGTTTCGATTTCGGGAAAATACTTTAAAGTTATACCTTATCATTTAAGTGATAAGGGACTGATTGACCATGATGAAGTTGAGAGACTCGCGGTTGAGGAACAACCCAAAATTATAGTCTGCGGCGCAACAGCTTATCCAAGAATTATAGATTTTAAAAGATTCGGCGAAATTGCAGAAAAAGTTGAGGCATATCTTTTGGCTGATATTTCCCATATTGCGGGGCTGGTTGTCGGCGGAGTTCACCCCTCACCTGTTCCCTATGCTCATATAATAATGACGACAACGCATAAGACATTAAGGGGTCCAAGAGGCGCTATGATAATGGTTACAGACAAAGGTCTTGAGAAGGATCCGGAACTTCCCGATAAGATTGATAAGGCAGTATTTCCAGGTTTGCAAGGGGGACCGCATGATAATCAAACTGCGGCAATTGCTGTGGCCCTTGAAGAGGCAGGAAAGCCGGAATTTAAAAGATATTCAGAACAAGTTGTAAAAAACGCAAAAACTTTAGCGGACGAACTTTTAAAATTTAAATTTGATCTTGTTTCAGGAGGGACCGACAATCACCTCTTGCTTATAGATTTAACTACAAAAAAAGCAAACGGTGCTCTTGCCGCATATGCTTTGGAGGTGGCAGGAATTGTTGTAAATAAAAACGCAGTGCCAAATGATCCTCTGCCTCCATTTTATCCTTCGGGAATCCGGCTTGGAACCCCTGCAATCACAACGCGCGGGATGAAGGAAAAAGAAATGATAAAGATTGCGTCTTGGATTAATCTAGTTATTGAAGAAATCAAGGGCGAAGAACTGCCGAAAGAAAAAGAGAGTAGAAGTTATTTCTGGAAAGAATTCAGAAGAAGAGTTAAAGAAAATGAGAGACTTCTGGAGATAAAAGAAGAGGTAAGAGCATCTTGCTCAAAGTTTCCAGCCCCCTAAAAAGTTATTTTAATTTCGAACCCAAAAAGTTCTCCCACTCCGCCAAGACTTCGAGGGACAAGTCCTTTGACCCTGAGCTCAGGACTGAAGGGCTCACCATAAGAGAAAAAAGAAGCGAGTTTTGGAAGGAGTTTAAAAGAAAGACCGAGAAAAACAAAAAACTTTTAAAGATTAAGGAAGAAGTAAAAGCATTTTGCCTAAAATTCCCGTGCCGTAAATTTTAAGTGGCTTTGGGAAGTTTTCTTGCTTTAAAAATCGTCCATCCCCGGGGAATCGTGTCGGATTTTCTTCGCTCAAGCATCGGTTCAACAGCCCCAACTAATAAATCTTTTGCAAGATCAAGTTCAACATCGGGAAGAGCAATTCTTGCGAACTCGTCATAACGACAGATTGCTTTTACATCTTCTTTGTCCATTTGTGCTGTATGAAAGTAAACTTCAATATCTGATAAGCCGGCTGAGACGAGCATATTTACATAATCATCCACGCTGTATTGTCGTAAGGGGACAGGATTTGGTATATCATTTAGTCCGTGATTTTCTCGCGCAGCTTTTCTTGCGAGTGCCGTTAAAATCCCCCATGAATGCGCTGATTTTTCCGGATATGCATGAGTTGTTTCGTAGGCCGTATTTATAAGAAGAGTCGCACCGTAATCCATGATTCGAGCAGATTCTCTAGTGGCTGCCGGTGCATCTGTAAGATGGATAGCGTTTGCGAAGGTTACCAATTGTGCCCATCCGTTTTTTAAAGGAATATTTTCTGCAGGGGCATTTATAAAAAGCATCTGACCGTCGAAATTCCTGAATGCTGATTTTGCGGCCTTGAGCGCACTTTCGTCTATATCATACCCTCTTACTTGAAAATCTCGAATTAACAATCCTTGCTCAAGCATTTGGGTGATCATTGCTCCAGTACCTGTCGCTATGTCGACAGCATATTTAACTGGTTTTTTAACAAGTCGAATGGTTTCTCTGTTTATCCCTATATAAAATGGGCGTCTAGTAAATTCTTCGTAGGAATGCGGTTGTTTTGCTCCTTGTCCCTGCTCGGCTCTTGTTGTCATAATGCGGGCAGTATAGCAGAGGATTTGTTGTTTGACAACAGGAAAATTCTTTGTTAGGATTTTAAAATTATGGGAAGAGGTCCAGAGTATTTGGCAGAAAGAGATCAAGAGCTAGAAGAAAGACAAGCAAGAAGAGTAGTTGTTACTGGAATGGGAACGGTTAACCCACTCGGTTTAAGTGTTCCGGATTTTTGGAAAAATTTAATTGCTGGAAGATCAGGTCTATCAAACATAGAGCTCCCCTTTACAAACGTGAAAGTTGCAGGAATTGTGCGTGATTTTAAGCCGGAGGTAGTGCTTTCCGGCCTTGTTCCTCTTAAACATTTAAAGAGACTTTCGCGCCCAGTACAATTTGCAGTCGCCGCAGTCAAAGAGGCTCTCTTACAAGCAGGACTTTTGGATGAATTCCGAAAAATATCAGAAAAGATAGATCTTACTCGGTTTGGAACAATCATAGGAACAGGAATTGGAGGAGCTGTCGATATTATAGACGCTAAAGATAAACTTGATAGGGGAGAAGAAGATGTTAAGCCTTCAGATCTTTTCCGTTCTGAACCCGAAAGAGTAGCAACTGCTGTAAGTATGATCTTTGGTCTTAAAGGGCCGGTACAAGCACCAGCTGCTGCATGTGCTTCCGGAAATGTGGCCGCAACAAACGGATTTAATGAAATTTATCTTGGAAATGCAGATATAATGGTTGTTGGAGGAAGCGAATCTTGCATACATGGTGTTACTCTTGCGTTATTTGAGTCGGCAACCGCGCTATCGCTTCAGACCGATCCTAGAAAAGCAAGCAGGCCATTTGATAATGCACGCAGTGGATTTGTGATGAGCCAGGGGGCAGGGGTATATGTTCTTGAATCTCTTGAGCATGCTAAGAGACGTGGCGCAAGAATATATGCCGAATTTGTAGGTTATGGAAATACTGGCGATGCTCACCATGATACCGTACCAAGCGAAGAGGGACAAAGAAGGGCATTAAGACTTGCAATGAAAAAAGTAAAAATTCCCAATCATCAAAGAATCTATGTAAATGCCCACGGTACTGGTACTAGATCTGGTGATCCAGTAGAAATCTCTGCGATAAGAAGGGAACTGCCCGATAAAGAAATTGATGTTAGTTCTTCAAAAAGCGAAATAGGGCATACTATGGGAGCAGCCGGAGCGATTGAGTCAATTGTCTGTATACAAGCACTTAATGAAGAGATTCTTCCGCCGACTATTAATCTTAGTGATCCAATCTCAGAGGCAGAAGGAGTAAATCTCATTCCTCATGAAGCTCAGCTTGCAAACGGAGTTGAGGTTGCCGTAAATGATTCTTTTGGTTTTGGTGGAATAAATAGTGTTTTAGTATTCAAGAGGTTTGAAGAATAATTTGACTTTTTGATAAATTCTTCCTACATTAAAATTAGTAGATAAGCTTCTTGAATCTTTCCAGGAGAAAAGTACCTCGCCAAGTAATAAAGCGAATCAAAAATCCACTCAAAACAACTCGTTCTCTCAAAATTTATCGACCAGATCTTCGACATCACCAATCCGAACTATTCTGGGTCCGCAACAAAATACAACTTGGAGAATCTAGGGCTAATTTGTTTGTTCGCAGATCTTTGTTAAAATAGCCTCTAATAATTTTGTTGCTTGGTCTCCTGTTTGCGCTTCATAATAATTTTCAGGTCTTGAAGCAATGCTTTTTAGGAGTTCTGCTAATTTTGGTTCGCTTGCTTCTCCTGAGGTAAATATCCCAAGAGTATAAACATTTACTCTTAAATTTTTAATTTCATCCGCCGGATTTGGATTGAAAAGTCTTGGGTCTTGAGAGGGCGGCACAGGTTGTCCATCTGAAATAAGAATAAAATTAAATTGTCTTCCTGGGAATTTAGGAATTGCTTCCTTAAGCCTGTCCAGAGAAAATGCAAGGGCATCGTGTGTTGGAGTTTGCCCACCAGCGTTTAATGCGTTTACTTTTGAAGAAATAATTCCCTTAACATCTTTATAATAAGAAATTGGGACATCATCAGTTATGCTTTCGCTGCTAAATGACTGAATACCAACGACCGACTGATCGCTTAATTGTCCGGTTAAAACAAGGACTGCTTCTTTAAGCCTTGCTATTTTTGTTTGACCAGTTGGAGTGCGTTCTCCCATGGATCCGGTTCTATCAAGAAGAAGGTCTACGTTTGTTTGTCCCAGGCATTTTTTAAATTTTATAGTTTTAAGCTGAAGAGAGTTGTGACTGTCAAGCGGTATCCCCGTTATGGCAGTGAATTTTTCTGCATTTGGATCTGTCTTGGAAAGTTTTGGGAATATCCCGCCGACTATAAAAATACTGGCAACAAATATGATTAAAAGAATTATTATTTCAATTCCGCCCCTTGAATCTTTGAATAAATTAAGCTTTCTCTTTTGCTTTTGCATCGCTACATACTAATTCTAGGGGTAGCTTACAGAATAAGTCAAGAAATTTGATTGTTGTTTTTTTGCCTAAATTTTGCTATTCTTAAAAATATCACGCACACTCTATTTTATTAATCCTGATTTTACCTGATTTTAAAAGTATAGGGTGGAGGCTAGAAGGATTAAATTATGCAGGAAATTACACTTGAAGAGCTTCTTGAGGCCGGATGCCACTTCGGCCATCAAGTAACACGCGGAAACCCCAAGGCAAGAGATTACATCTTCGAAGCTAGGGATAATATCCATATAATTGATTTGGAGAAAACCAAGAAAGGCCTTGAGGAGGCAGGAAGATTAATTTATGAACTTTCGAAACGGAATGGATCCTTACTTGTTTTGGGCACCAAAAGACAAGCGCAAGGAATAGTTGAAGAAGAAATAAAAAGAGCAAAACAACAGGTCTCAAGCAAAATTACAAACAGGATTTTCTATGTGACGAATAGATGGATTGGAGGGACTTTTACAAATTTTTCAGAAGTTGCAAAAAACTTCAAGAAGCTTAAAGATTTAACTCAAAAACTTTCAGATGAGGAGGAAAAAGCAAAATATACAAAAAAAGAGGTCGGGCTTTGGCAAAAAGAAAGGCAAAAACTTGAGCTGCTTTATGGAGGAATAGCCGATCTTGATAAAATTCCGGATGCAATTTATATAATAGATTCACATTTGGAGAATCTGGCTGTTTTGGAAGCAAGGAAAATGGGGGTTACGACTCTTGGGATTACCGATACAAATGCGGATCCTGAAATAATCGATTATCCGATTCCTGCCAACGATGATGCAACAGGATCGATAAAAATAATTACAAAATATATAATAGATGCATGGATTGAGGGAAGACAAGACTCAGTTAAAAGTGAAAAAATAAAAGTTAAAAATGGTAAAGGAGGGTCAGAGAGTCAAAGTTCAAAAGATTCAAAGATAAACCCCACTTCGCGTAAAGCTTCGCGGGGCAAGGGAAAGGAGGCAAGTGGTAAAGGCAAGACTCGAACTTCTAAAAAAACTTAGAAGGCAAACTCATGCATCAGTCTCTGATATAAGAAAGGCTTTGGAGGAGTCAGACAATGACTCCAGCAAGGCTCTTACGTGGCTTAAAAAACACGGTCGTAAAAAAGCTTTAAGAAAGGAAGGACGGGAAACTTCACAGGGGCTTATTAATGCTTATATTCATCAAAACGGAAAAGTTGGTGCAATGGTGGAGCTTTTGTGCGAGACGGATTTTGTTGCCAGAACAAGTGAATTTAAAAATCTTGCACACGAACTTGCCATGCAGGTTGCCGCGATGTCGCCAAAAGATGTAGATTCACTTTTAAAACAAGAATATATTCGCGATCCTTCAATGAAAGTTTCGGAGTTAATAAAACAGGCCATATCAAAATTAGGAGAAAATATAGTGGTGAAAAGATTCACAAGGTACAATTTAGATTCGAACAGGTAAATACTCGTATGGATTTGGATATAGTTAAGCAGAGAATGCAAAAGATTCTTGAAATGCTGCGATCCGATTTGGCCACTGTGAGAACCGGTCGCGCCGCTCCATCACTTATTGAAGGTATTGTAATTAATGCTTATGGCGGTACACAGAAATTAAGACTCATGGAGCTTGCCACTATCGCAGCTTCGGATCCTCAGACGCTTGTCATAACCCCGTTTGATCAGTCGATCATAGGAGAGATACAAAAGGGTATACAGGAGGCAAATGTGGGTCTTAGTCCTGTAATAGATGGGGAACTAGTAAGGATTACAATTCCCCATCTTTCAGAAGAAAGACGGCAGGAACTTATTCATTTGATGCGGCAAAAACTTGAGAATGGAAAAATAATGGTGCGACAAGTAAGGCACGAGGCAATGGCAGAGATAAAAAAACAAAAGGCACAAAAAATAATTTCAGAGGATGAGGTGTCCCGTCTTGAGAAGGAAGTCCAAAAAGTAACGGACGAGATGATTACGGATATCGATTTGGTAGGAGAGAAAAAGGAAGAGGAACTCCTTTCAATTTAGAATTCAGAATCTAGAATTCAGAATTTTAATATTAAATTTTAACTCACTTTTTAATTAATTCTGAACTCTGAATTATAAACTCTAAATTCTTATGGTTTTAACTATTTTAGTTTTTTTACTAATTCTAACAGTTCTCGTTCTAATCCATGAGGCGGGACATTTTTTTGTTGCAAAAAAGCTGGGAATAAAAGTTGAAGAATTTGGCTTTGGTCTTCCACCGAGAGTTTTTGGGATCAAAAAAGGGGAAACCATTTATTCCATAAACTGGCTTCCGATCGGAGGATTTGTAAAGCTATATGGGGAAGATTCCGCAGGAAGCGGAAAAATCACAAATTCAAAATTACAAATTCCAAAAAAAGATGAAAGTCGGGCGTTTTTTGCGCGGCCTGTTTGGCAAAGAGGACTTGTTGTAATAGCAGGAGTTGTAATGAACTTCTTGCTTGCTGTTCTGATAATCACTTACTTTTTTGGAGTTTCGGGAGTACAAGTTCCGGGAGATAGGGTTCTTGTAACGGATGTTGTTAAAGATTCGCCCGCACACGTGGGAGGACTTAAAAAGGCAGATCAAATAGTTTCTGTCAATGATATTAAAATAAAAAATTCTACCCAGCTTGTTACGATAACCAAACAACATTTGGGAGAAAAAGTAAAGCTTAAGATTATAAGAGAGAAAGAACAAAAGAGCATAGAGATTATTCCGAGGAAAACTTATCCTTCAAATGAGGGGCCAATGGGTGTTTCAATATCATCAAATGTGATTACTCAAAAATATCCGTTATGGGAGGCGCCTTTTGTAGGTCTTTGGGAGGCTCTTAAATTTTCATGGCTGATTGTTGCGGGTCTTGCCGGAGTTTTCTATCAAATTTTAACCTCAGCACAAGTTCCCAAAGGAGTTGCAGGGCCGGTCGGTATAGCACAACTTACAGGGCAGTTTGTAGCCATCGGACCCTTGGCGGTTCTGTCTTTTGTCTCTCTTCTCTCCTTAAATCTTGCAATTTTAAATATTCTGCCAATTCCTGCTCTTGATGGAGGAAGGCTCTTTTTTATACTTATAGAGGCCATAACGGGGAAAAAAGTTTCATCAAAATTTGAAAGTATGGCTCATGCAATAGGAATGGCCATACTTCTTGCGCTTATTGCTTTTATAACCTTAAGTGATATTATTCGATTAATATCCGGTCAACCAATTCTCCCAAAACCATAAAATAAATTTAAAATTCAAAATTGCAAAATGCAAAATTATCTTTCGACCCTGAGCTCAAGACCGAAGGGCAGCTCAAACGTAAAAAATAAAGATGGGATTTCAGTACTTAAAGTTTACAGCTCAACCTCAGGGGTTGAGCTTGCAAAAAGGGAGATATATAAAATTGTTGATGAAAGAACGGCTCTTTTTTTATCCGGCGGATCCACCCCAAAACCTCTTTATCAAATTTTAGCAAAAGAAGGGAAACTCAAAGTCGGGGCAGTTGCAATGGTGGATGAAAGGTTTGGCCCGTCGTTTCATCAAAACAGTAATGAAAAAATGATTAAGGATACCGGACTTTTGTCATACCTTGAATCGAGAGATATTCCCCTTTACGGAATTCTTAAAAATAAGTCGTTGGGAAAGACAGCGAGAGATTATGACAGTAAAGTTCGAAAGCTTTTAAATCAATTCCCCAAAAGCATTGCGATTTTAGGAATAGGGGAGGATGGACACACCGCCAGCCTTCGGGCTGGAATTCAAAACTCAAAAGTTAAAAGTCAAAAGCTTGCAATAAGCATTAAGGATTTTCCGGGGGAGTTTAGGGAAAGAATAACATTAACCTTCCACGCGCTTTCTCAAATGGATTTATTAATAGTCTTGGTTTTTGGGAAAGAGAAGAGAAAAGCATTAAATCTTATGTTTTCAGGAGGTCCGATTGGGGAAATTCCGGCAAGATTTCTGAATACCCCCAAAGTTTTAAAAAAGACTATTTTAATAACAGACCAAAGGGTATAAAATAAATTACAAGCACAAAATTGCAAATCCTAAATGGTTCGACAAGCTCACTATCCTGAGTAGCGTCGAAGGATACATTCAAAATTTTAAATTCTAATATCAAAACAATTTTGAATTTTGAGCATTTGAAATTAAATATTACTTAGGATTTGGTGCTTCGAATTTAGAAATTTAATTATGAATTCTCCTTTTGTAATGATTATTTTCGGTGGGACAGGAGATCTTGCCCAGAATAAACTGATTCCTGCCCTTTTTTCACTTTTCAACCAAAATTTTCTGCCAAAAGATTTTTTTATAATAGGTTTTTCAAGAAGAGATTATAACGACGATGAATTCAGAGATTTCTTCAAAGAACTTTCGGAAAAACCCAACTGGAGAGAATTCTCCAATCATTTATATTATCAAAAGGGAGATTTTACAAAAGAAGAAGGATATAAAGAGCTTATTGAGAAACTCAACGCTTTTGATAAAAAAATGGGTGCTTGCATTACCCGATTTTTTTACTTGGCTACTCCTCCTGAAAACTATGAAGCAATTCTAGATTATCTTCAGTCAACAGAGCTTGCCGAGGGCTGCGGTCAAGGCTCAAACAAATGGACACGGTTAATAATCGAGAAACCTTTTGGCAAGGATTTGGAAACGGCAATTTCCCTTGATAAAAAACTTTCCAAAATATTTGAAGAAAAACAGATTTTCCGTGTCGATCACTATTTAGGCAAAGAGACTGTCCAAAATATGCTTGCCTTCCGCTTTGCAAATGGAATTTTTGAGCCTGTTTGGAATAAGAATTTTATAGACCATGTGCAGATTACATTTTCGGAGAAAAAGGGGATCGAAGAAAGAGGGCAGTTTTTTGACGGAGTTGGGATTTTGCGTGATGTAGGACAAAACCATCTCATGCAACTAATAGCAGGTGTCGGAATGGAGATGCCACGAAGTTTTACAAAGGAAGATCTTCGGGATGCAAGAGCAAATGTCATAAAGGCGATAAGATGCATAGAACCTGATGAAGTTTCAGGACTTGTTGTCCGCGGCCAATACGAAGATTATAAAGATGAAAAAAATGTTTCCTCAGACTCTCAAACAGAAACATTTGCGGCTTTTAAATTTTTTATAGAAACACCCAGATTTGAAGGCGTACCCTTTTATGTAAGAGCGGGGAAGAAAATGCCCAAGGATGAGGTGACGATTTCAATAGTCTTCCTTCAGACCTGCCATATCTTATTTAAAGAATACGGATGTCCTGAGATTGGTAATGTTTTGACAATAAGAATTCAGCCTGATGAAGGAATATATCTGCGGGTCATTGCAAAAAAACCGGGCTCAAAGCTTGCTTTAGAAACTGTAAATATGCTTTTTACATATGAGGAGTCTTTTAAAACCAAAGGGCTTGAGGCATATGAAAAAATTTTGATTGATATTTTCAATGGAGATCAGATGCTTTTTAACAGAAGTGATGAGTTGGCAAACTCTTGGGATTTCATAACTAAAATTTTAAAAGGTTGGGAAAAAGAAGGAGAGAAGGGTTTAAAAACGTATAAACCTGAAACATGGGGTCCAAAAGAAGCGCAGGAGCTTATTGAAAGAGATGGGAGGAAATGGTTATAAAAAAGATTTAAGACTTAAGATTTAAGAGTTATGACTAACTTTAAAAATTGTTCCATTGTTAAATTGCTGAATTGTTTATGGTAACCTTTGAGGAATTTAATCCAGCCTTCGCTTAGAGCTACGGCGGATTTCATGCTATGAATATAACGCTTGAGGAATTTAAAAGATTGGATATTAGGATAGGGGAAATTTTGAACGCTGAAAAAGTTGAGAATGCGGATAAACTTTTAAAGCTTGAAGTTGATTTTGGTGAGTTTAAAAGACAGATAGTTGCTGGTATTGCGAAGTGGCACGAACCAAAAGATTTGGTAGGAAAAAGATTGCCATTCATTATAAATCTTGAACCGCGGAATTTTAAAGGAGTCGAAAGTCAGGGAATGCTAATGGCAGTTGATGGAGAAGAAAAACCGGTTTTGCTAGAGCCGCAAGGAGATGTAAAAGCAGGAGATAAAATAGTATGAGATTGGGTTTAATTGGTTTGGGGAAAATGGGCTCGCGTATTGCTATTAAACTTCTTAAAGAGGGGTATGAGGTGGTGGTTTGGAATAGGTCAAAAGCCGTAGCAGAAAAATTCAAAATTCATTCTTCATTACAAGGTTCGACCTTGCAGAGATTAAAAGTTGCAAAAACAATAAAAGAACTAATAACGAAACTGCGAAAACCAAGAATTGTTTGGCTTATGCTTCCGGCTGGACCCCCAACAGAAGAAATTCTTAAACAAGTATCAAAGTTTGTTGAAAAGGGGGACATTATTATTGACGGAGGAAACTCTTATTACAAGGAAACGCAAAGAAGATATAAAAGTTTCAAAAAAAAAGGTATCAAATTCTTGGGGATTGGAGTTTCTGGGGGAATTATTGCAGAAAAAACTGGTTATCCCTTGATGGTTGGCGGAGACAAATCAGCATACGATTACATTAAGCCAATTCTTAATTCACTTTCTAAACCAAAAGGAGGACATGAATATTTTGGAGAAGGTGGGGCAGGGCATTTTGTAAAGATGATCCACAACGGGATAGAGTACGGAATAATGCAAAGTTTAGGTGAAGGGTTTGAAGTTTTGGAAAAAGCTCCGTATAAACTAGATTTGTTAAAAGTTGCAAAACTTTATCAAAGAGGAACGCTTGTATCGGGTTTTATGTTGGACCGGGCAACAGAAGTTCTCTCGAAAGACTCAACACTATCTAGTATTGAGGGTTACATTGAGGAATCGGGTGAGGCAAGATGGACTATTGATCAGGCAAAAGAAGAGGGAGTTCCTGTTGAAATTATTGAAAAGTCTTTGGAATTTAGGAAAAGGTCACAAAAAGACGAAAAGATTCAAGAATCTTTTACTGCCAGAATGATCGCAGCTCTTCGAAACGCCTTCGGCGGCCACCCCGTTCGACATCCTTCGGCTCCGCTCAGGATAAAAGCTCAGGGTGAACCCGTTCGGCTGGCTCCCTCCAGAGGCGGGCAGGCAAGGTAAGGAGCTCAAGAAAAAAAATACCTAAGACTCTCTTGTTACAAATCTTGGAATCTGTAGGATAACGTTATCAAATTTCAACATTTGATCAGCCACAGAGTCAAGAAATCTGCTTCTTGATCGTCCCTTTAATAGTCTTGCTTCGGTAAGTTCTTGATGTGTAATGTGATCTTTGACATGTTGATAATTTATAAATAATATTTCTCGGGGTTCCTCCGAAAAAATTAGATATCTTGTGATCTCTCTTCGAGCAGCTCTAGAAAGGCAATCGGGATTGAAAAAGACTCTCCATGTATTCCCCTTTAGGTTGGTCTCTAGCCTTAAATTTACTTCTCTTTCTTTAGATTTGTTATGAGGCTCTTGTTTTTTTGAAGAACTATCATGAATGATAACTATATCTACTGTATTTGTTTCCGGAGCAAGTGCGTCTAACTGCGCAAGAAGTCCATTTATCCGTTCGGGATCCTGAAAATCTAATGTTTCATGAAGAACTTTTCTCCTGGGGTCCTCATAGACACAGGTCACTGATCTGTTGCTTTGTTCTCTTTGAGCTTGAATTATTCTCAATAAATCAAGTGCAGAAGGGTTAAGCACTCTGATTTGCGAAATTTTATCTGCCTCAGGACCTCTTCCCATAATAAATTGAAATTATATTACAAAGAAAACAAATATGCTATACTCGAATTACCCTTCGACAAGCTCAGGACAGGTTATGAAATATTCGAAATTATTCGGAAAAACAGTCAGAGAAGCCCCAAAAGATGAGACTTCGGTAAATGCCCGATTATTAATTCAAGCCGGATTTATCCGAAAAGAAGTCGCAGGAGTCTATAATTTTTTACCTTTGGGACTTAGGGTTCTTACTAAAATCGCAAATATTGTCAGGGAAGAAATGAATAACGTCCAAGCTCAAGAGCTTTACCTCTCGGCTCTTCAGAAGAAAGAAAGCTGGGAAAGAACAGGACGCTGGGGAAACTTTGATGCTCTGTTTAAACTTACAAGCAATTTTGAAAAGGAATATGCATTGGGACCGACTCATGAAGAGGTTCTTGTTCCGATCGTTTCAGAATTTGTTTCCTCTTATAAAGATTTGCCGCTTTATCTTTATCAAATCCAGACTAAATTTAGAGACGAAAAAAGGGCAAAAGCAGGGCTTTTAAGAGGCAGGGAATTTTTAATGAAAGATCTTTACTCGTTTCACGAGAGCGAAAAAGATTTAGTGGCCTATTATGAACTGATGAAAAAAGTCTATAAGAAGACTTTTTCAAGATTGGGACTTGACGCTATAGAAACACTCGCCTCAGGCGGAACATTTTCCAAATTTTCTCACGAGTTTCAAATAGTTTGCGAGTCAGGTGAGGATGAGATTATTTACTGCCCCGGCGGTGATTTCTCGCAGAATTCCGAAATTGCAAAAGTTGCGGAGGGTAAACAGTGTGACTTAGGTCACGGGCCACTTAAAAGAGCAAAAACCATAGAAGTCGGGAACATTTTTCTCTTAAAAGATAAATTCTCTAAAGCTTTCAATCTTAGATTTAAGGATAAGAAAGGTGCCCAGAAGTACGTTGTTATGGGTTGTTATGGAATTGGGATTTCAAGAGTAATGGGAGCAATTGTTGAGGTTCACAATGATGAGCGAGGAATTGTGTGGCCTTTATCTGTCTCTCCGTTTGACGCGTATTTAATAGTTTTGGGAGATGCAAAAGAACACGCAGAGAAAACTTATTCCGAATTAAAAAAAGCCGGAATTGATGTTCTTTACGATGATAGAGACATATCGGCCGGGGAAAAGTTTGCAGATGCTGATCTAATAGGGATCCCCATTCGATTGGTAGTTTCGGAGAGGTCCCTTCGACAGGCTTCCTCCAGAGGTGGACAAGCAGGGCAAGCAGGCGGTAAAATTGAATTTAAAAAAAGAACCGAAGAAAAAATAGAACTTTTAGGCTTTAAGGATGTAATTAAAAATCTAAGGCAGGAAGGGTAGTTTTAGTCCAAATAGTATTATCCAAACGAGAGCGTAGACCAAGAGAAAAAGAACAGCCGATACTGCGATCAAAACAGGAGATGCCCCGATTTTCTTAACTGCTACTATCTTTTGAGAGGCCTGAGAAGAAGTCTCTAGGGGTGAGGATTGAAGAGGCGAGACTGTTGTCCCCATCACTTTTTCATAAGTTTCTTTAAGCCGGGGGTCAAGGTTTTGGGCGGTTTTAGGATTCATAGTCTATAAATATAATGGTTTATTCTTCTCTTTTTGTCAACCCCGCAGCTTCTTCAAGGAATCGCCTCGAACCTTTTCGTCAAATACTAATATATCAGTATAATAGTAATGGTTTGTTGTTGTCCTTTGTCTAAGTAAACTCCTATTTTAAAAATATAAAGGTTAACATATCATATCTTATGTCTTTTTTTCTTCTTTTAAAAAATGTATACTAGTCGAAAGTCAAAAGGCAAAACCTAAGAACTCAAAAGTATGAAATATATTGTAACTCATTCATCGCCGGATTTGGATGCAATAACTTCCGTGTGGCTTATAAAAAGATTTTTACAAGGCTGGGAAGATGCGGTTTGCCAATTCGTTCCTGCCGGAGAACGAAGCGGCAATGGCAAATGGCAAATGGCAAATGGCAAATCTCCAATAGAGAAGATTGGGGATGATGAGATTATTCATGTTGATACGGGACTTGGGCCATTGGATCATCATCAAACAGCTGATACTAATGTTTGTGCGGCAAGCCTCACGCTTGATTTCATCAAGCGAACAATCAACAATCAACAATCAACAATCAACAAGGAAAAACTCGAGGCACTCAAAAGAATGGTTAAAGTGGTTGTGGATATAGACCATTTTAAAGAGGTTTTTTGGAAAGATCCGACGGCGGATTATCATGAGTTTTCTTTGGTCGGAATATTGGACGGACTTAAAGTGATGAAGCCTGATCAGGATGATTATTATCTTAAGTTTGTTATGCAGTGTCTTGATGCCATCCTTCATCAATTTGAAAATAGGATTTGGGCAGAACAGGAAATTAAAGATAACGGGAAAGTTTTTAATACGAGATTCGGTAAAGGAATCGGTTTTGAAACAATAAATGATACGGTAATTAAGCTTTCCCAGAAGATGGGGTATGTGATTGCCGTAAGAAAAGATCCGAGAAAAGGGTACGTGCGCGTGAAGGCGATGCCTTCACAAGCTCAAAACTCAAAACTCGTGCCGCCGGCAAAGCCTTCTCGCCGTCGCGAAGCCTCGCTATGGCGGAGCGCGGTGGCGACGCTCGGCAAAACTCAAGACTCGGATATAGATCTAACTTTAGCTTATGAAAAACTTAAGAAGATGGACCCTGAGGCTACATGGTTTTTACATGTGGGGAGAAAAATGCTTCTGAACGGTTCTGTAAAAAATCCCAAAATGAGACCAACCAAGCTGTCTTTAAGTGATATAATAAAAGTTCTAGAAAAGATTTAAGATTACAAATTATGAATTATGAATAAAATCATAAATCCAAAATTTCAAATCACAAATAAATCCAAAATCTAAAATTCAAATATCAAAACTGTTTTGAATTTTTATAATTTGAAATTGGATATTATTTAGAATTTGGTGCTTTGGATTTGAGATTTAGCGTATGAAAGGTTGTATTTTTTGTAAAATAGCCGTTCGGAAGACACCCAAAAAGTTCATATATGAAGATGATGAAATTATGGCCTTTCCCGACATAAATCCCATAGCTCCTGTCCATATTTTAATTGTTCCCAAGAAACATGTACCAGATTTTATGGATCTTGAAGAAGATAAAATATTCAGTAAATTAAGGAAGGTTGCCCAGAAAATTGTTAAAAAACATGGACTTGAGGGTAAAGGTTTTAGAATTACAATAAATGCGGGGGGAGCCCAAATTGTAGATCATCTCCATCTTCATCTAATAGGGCCTCTGGGAAAAGCCGCGAAAATGTAGTAAAATACAGTAAGCATTGGAATTAAATCGCTCGGAACTAAATTTTTTCTTGGACCCGCAGTTCGCTTGTCGTCCTTCGAAAAAATTTGTTCCTCACTTTGATTAAGAAATTTTTTTCAATTTATTTCATTCTTTGGAATTTGAAATTATTTAGAATTTAGGATTTCGAATTTAGAATTTTTTAAAGGAGGTGTTTATGGTAATTGTTAAAAAAATGCCGGGAGAAAGCGATGAATCGCTTATCCGTAAATTTTCAAGAAAAGTTATAGCCGGAGGAATAATTCAGGAGGCAAAAAGACGAGAATTTTATCTTAAGCCCTCACTTGCACGAAAACATAAGCAGGAAGAGGCAAGACGGATGAAGAAAACATGGAGTTGATATGGCAGAAATTCAAGTCCCCATTTTTGTCGAAAGCAGATACAAAATAAGCCGAAAAAAAATAAGATCTTTGGTAGAGAATCTTCTGAACATGCATGGCGTTGCGGGGAAAGTCGAAGTGTCCGTTGCAATCGTCGGGGACCGAAAGATGAGAGAACTTTCCCGCAAATACAAAGGAGAGGATAAAACCCGAAATGTACTTTCTTTCTCCCAAACCGAAGGTGGGCCGAATTATTCTCCTTCGGAAGCTCTTTTCTTAGGTGACGTTGTTATTTCATATCCTGAAGTTATAAAAGAGGCAACCAAAGAAGAGGTTTTGGTAGACGATAAGATAAATGAACTTGTAGAGCATGGAATAATGCATTTGCTTGGGATTAACCATGAATAATAAATCCAAAATTACAAATCCCAAATCACAAATAAATTCAAATATATAAATAACTAAATTCAAAATTTTTAGGATTTGGATATTGGAATTTAGGATTTGAAGCGGAGCGACATATGGTTTTTTACCGCAAATACAGGCCAAGGAATTTGGAAGAGCTGGATAGCCTTGATGTCCGGGGAAAACTTAGGACTATCTTATCAAGGCCTTCTGTGCATGCACTTTTGCTCACGGGGCCAAAAGGACTTGGTAAAACTTCAGCGGCAAGGATCGTTGCTAAAGTCTTAAACTGCGAAAAATTAAACCTAAGTCCGAAGTCCAAAGTCCGAAATCTGGAAATTGAGCCTTGCAACAAATGTCCCCAGTGCATATCTATTACAAACGGCAATAATATTGACGTTTTAGAAATAGACGGAGCATCAAACAGAGGGATAGATGAGATAAGAGATCTTAGGGAAAAAGTAAGACTTTCTCCGGCTTACGCCAGAAAAAAAGTATACATAATCGATGAGGTCCACATGCTAACAACCGAGGCTTTTAACGCTCTTCTTAAGATTTTGGAAGAACCTCCTTCGCACGTGGTTTTTATACTCTGTACGACAGAGCCATACAAAGTCCCTCCAACAATAGCCTCGCGCTGTTTTCATGTAGCTCTTAAAAGAGCAAAGCTTGATGAGCTTGTAAGATCTTTAGAAAGAATTGTCAAGAATGAAAAGATAATAGCGGATAAGGATTCTTTGCTTGAAATCGCAGGACTCTCGGACGGAAGCTTTAGAGACGCTGCAAAGATTCTTGAAGAGGTTTTTGCAAACGCGGGAAGAAAGAAAATCACCAAAGATCTTGTCTCCTCGATTTATCAAACTACAAATATTGTAAGCGTTGTTGATGAGTTTCTTAAATTTACAATTTTAAAAGATGTCAAAGGGGCTATCGGTTTTTTGGGAAAACTTTCTTCCTCGGGAATGGACATGAAGTATTTATCAGAACAAATCATTTCAAGAATTCATGAATTTCTCCTTGAGAAGGTGGGAGTTTCAAAGGAAAAGTCCGACCTTTCGGAAAGTCTTGAGATTACTAAGATAAAAGAGCTTGCCGAAATATTTACTTTAGCAAATTCCAAAATAAAATATGCGGTTTTGCCGCAGTTGCCTTTGGAACTTGCAATCATTGAGTGGGTTGACTTAGGAGACGTTCGTAGTGAGGGCGCTGAGGTCGTTCGGGTTTCATTAAAGACTCGGCAAACACATGTTGAGAATGATGCTCATTTGGGTTTGTCAAAAAAACAAAGTTTACCCCACTCGCTAAATGAAAGCCTTTCTAAAAGTTTAAATAAGAAAAGCAAGAAGGATCCGACGGCTTTCAGTTCATTCTCAAATGGTTTGCCTTCGTCTTCTGTAAGGCCAACAAATCGGGATATCCTTTCGGAGTTGATTAATAGAGTCAAAACCAAAAACCATTCGCTGGCGGGAATTTTGAGGGGCTGTATTTTGGAAAGTTATAACGGTAAGAGATTTGTTATAGGAACCAAATTCAAATTTCATAAAGAAAAACTCCAAGACCGTAAGGTCAGAGGAATTCTGGAAAATGCACTTAGGGAAACTTTGGGAAAGAGAATTCCTATCTCAATTGTACAAAAATCTTAGCCCGCCTTATCTTGCTTTGCGGCTTTTCATCCGCCAGCTGGCGGAACGCCGCAAAGAGCGATTGTTCGGCGGGCAAGGGGGGTGATTTTTTATGAACATGTTTCAAAAGTTTGCGGATCTTAAGAAAATGAGAGATCAGGCAATGCAGATTCAGCGCGAGCTTCAAGCTGAGGAGGTAAGTGTTTCAAAGCATGGAGTCGATATAGTCATTACCGGCGATCAAAACATAAAATCGCTTAATACCAACGGTAAGGGAGACGATGATATTAAAGATGCAATAAATGAAGCTATTAAAGAATCTCAAAAGGTCGCCGCCAAAAAACTTCAGCAAATGGGAGGAGGACTCCAAGGTCTCCTCGGCGGGTGAAAAGGTCTAATAACTCCGTAAGTTTGACTTCCGAACTGGTCTTGTCTATACTATAAGTCATTCTTATGGGAAGAAACGAAAGATTGCCGGTGGGAAATCCGGAAGAACTTAAAATTATAAAAGTACAGGAGAGCAATTCTGCGGTAGACCTTATTGACAATCAGACCGGTGTTATTTTTGGTGCCTCGAATTTTAACGCAGATTCATCTTTTTCCAATCAAAGAGGACTAGAAAACGAATTGGTCTTATACACTACCGTGGGAGAACAAGTAAGAAACCCTTATCTAACAAGCGATGCTCCGTTTGAAAAGACACGACTTATGAAAAGGATAGAGAAGATGCGTAAATTTCAAGGAAGAGGAATTCAGGAAATTCTACTTGATTTATACTGGGGGGAGGAGAAGAAAAGGACTTTGGCTGAAGTTGGTGGACAGATTAGAATAAAAAGTAAAGCTGCTGTTTCTAGGCTTTTGAAAGCGTGCCATATCCGCGTTAGGACACATTCTGAAGCGACTATTTTGGCTTTGCAGAATCCCGCAAGGAGAACAAATCATCGGAATTCATTTGTGGAGACTTGGGAGGGAAAAGTGGAGAGATGGAAAAAACAGGCATTGGGAGATACAGAAAAAGAGCAGAGACGAAACTTAAGACGATTGTACAGAAAAGAAGGAAATATCCAGGGGGTGGTAAAAAGACTTAGGGAAAGTGGGATAGAGGCAGGAAGAGCACTTGTGACAAGATGGATAGATGAGTTAGGGGTTAATGTTTTTAATAAAATTACTGCCGGAATGCTCGTGAGAGAAGCAGAGAGAAAAGGTTGGATAAATGAATTGACTCCAAGAGAAAGAGAGGTTTTGGTAGAACTATACCCTAAAGGAGGATTTAGAAAGGGCAAAGCTAAACTCTTGAGGGAAGTTGCTGAGAAAATAGGGGTCGGAACAAGAGAAAGGGTAAGGAAATTAGAAGAAAATGCTCTTGCCAAGCTTAAAAGATTAAAGAAAGGCGAAGATATTAAGAAAAGGAGAGGAAAAAGAATTAAAATTAGCCAAGCTTTGCTTAGAAAGCTTCATCAAAAGATGTCTGGACCAAAGATAGCAGAATTATTAGGCGTCTCTCAAGGCATTATTTACAGTAGGCTAAGGAAGGATGAGGAGGTTTCAATAAGACCACCAGGAGGAAGGAGAAAGGCGTCGTAATCTTTTTGTTGATTCTCTCCTTGTCTAAATAGTACAATTGAAGTTGATGAAGATTTTTTCCGGCTCTTCCAATAAACCCTTAACTGCTAAAATCGCAAAAGAGTTAGATCTGAAATTATCCGATACTGAGATTTTCATTTTCCCCGACGGAGAGAGAAGGGTAAGAATTTTAGAAAATGTTGTTGATGAGGATGTTGTAGTTATCCAGACAACATCTCCCAATCCCGACACTTATTATATAGAGTTGTTTTTTCTCGTTGATGCGGCTAAAAGATCAGGAGCAAAATCAATTACCGCAATAGTTCCATATCTTGGCTACCAAAGACAGGATCATGTCTTCAGAGAAGGTGAGGCTGTGTCTTTGGAGGTTATTATCGAAACTTTGGAGGCAGTCGGTATGGACCGGCTTATAACTTTGGATCTTCACTCGATAAAGATTCCCGAACTTTTTAAAATTTCTATTGTTCATCTTTCCGCCCTTCCTATTTTTGCAGAAAAGATTAGGCAGTTATCGGTTCTCGGTAATCAGTTGTCAGAAACGGGTCGGTCGGTTATCGGTTCATCAGTTCAGACAAACAGAAGACAGATAAACCAGAATCCGAAAACAGAAAACAGAAAACCGACAACAGATTGTCTTTTGGTTTCTCCGGACATGGGAGGAATTAGAAGAATTAAGATTTTATCAGAGCTTCTTTTTGATGCTCCTTTTGTTTCTGTGGTAAAAGACCGGGATCTTAAGACGGGAGAAGTAAAATCCAGTCGGTTTGATAGAGATTTGGGGTTTAAAAAAGATAAAAAAAGGGCTATCATAGTGGATGATATGATTTCAACCGGAAGGACAATAAAGGCAGCCTGTGATCTTGTTTGGTCAGCCGGAATAGAGGAAATCTATGTTTTCGCAACCCACCCTGTTTTCTCAAACGATTACAAAAATATCTTACAAAACTCAAAAGCCGGGAAAATTTTTGTAACAGATACAATTGATGTCCCGGAAGAGAAGCGTTTTGGTAAACTTGAAATTCTCTCGGTTTCTAAAATGATTGCCGAAGAACTAAAATAGAATTGTTAAATTGTTCCATTGCTAAATTGCTGTTACAATTAAACAATAGAGCAATCGAGCAATAGTTTTTATGAGGATTCCAAAAGCAATACTAAATTTAATTGAATCTTTTGAGAAATTGCCGGGGATTGGTCCCAAGACTGCCCAAAGACTAACATTTTATCTCTTGCATGTCCCTCAGGGTGAATTGGATAAGTTCTCAGAATCAATACAAAATCTAAAAAAAGGAACAGTTTTATGTTCTGTGTGTTTTGCAGTGGGGGAAAAAGACCCCTGTCATATTTGCGCTGATGAGAAAAGAGATAAATCAATAATTTGTGTTGTTGAAGAGGCTCTTGATGTTTTCTCAATTGAAAGAAGCGGAAAATTTGGAGGTGTTTATCATGTTCTTCATGGAAGAATAGATCCTCTTAACAGTATAGGCCCTGATGAAATTTATATCAGCCAGCTTCTTCAAAGAGTCAAAGAGACATCAAACGGAGTCAAAAGAGTCAAAGAAATAATTTTGGCGACTAATCCTACTATGGAAGGGGAAGCAACTGCAATGTATATCGCGAAGAAACTTCGTGAACAATCAACAATTAATAGGCAATCACCGCAAATGCGGGATCCCGCTGCGGCGGGACAATCAACAATTACACGTATTGGGCGGGGATTGCCGATGGGAGCAGATATTGAATATGCAGACGAAATAACTTTACAAAGAGCGCTTGAGGGGAGACAGGTTTATGAGTAAAAAAGGCGGAGTCTTAAGCTTAGAAGAGGCACTAGAAACCGGAGTTTCCATGGCAAAAAAATCTGCAAAAGCCGTTGTGGGAGCTGCGTCAGACGCGGGAAAAGCAGCCGGTTCTCAAATAACAGGAGTACAGGATAAAGATACGCAGGATATTGTAAATTCATTATACGCAGAAAGCGAGAAAGAGAAAGATAAGAGTCAAAGAGTCGAAGTTCAGGGCTCGAATGATCAGCCCGATAATACTCCCGAAGGCTTAGAAAAGAAGAAGAAACTTGCGCAGTTACGGCAACAACTTCATAATGAAGTTTATTACGATCCTTTAGTAAATCCGTCTAAGCCTAAACAAGAAGAAAGGCCGGCGGAAAAAGTCGAAAAAGAAAAGCAGGAAGAAATGATTGGGCTTCAGGAAAAAAAGAAGAAGGAACCGCCGCCGCTTATCCAAAGACAGAAGACAAGGATTGAGAGACTACCCGGAGCAGGATAAAGTTCAATTTTCAATTTTTAATCAAATCCAAATTTTTTAAATTTAAAACATTAAAAATTCAATAAAAATTTAAAATTTCAAATTTAAAATTATGTTTAGATTATATAACACTCTGACCCGCAAAACAGAGGAGTTTAAGCCCATAAACCCCGATCATGTCGGTATTTACACCTGCGGTCCTACGGTTTACAGGGAAGTTCATATTGGAAATTTCCGAACATATATTGGAGCCGATATTTTAAGACGGGTTTTAATGTATAACGATTATAGAGTTATTCACATCAAAAACATTACGGATGTCGGGCACATGCGAAGGATAGAGGAGACAGATGTGCAGATTGACCCTGTTATCGAAGAGGCTTTAAGAGAGGGTAAGACCCCCAGTCAAATAGCTGAACGCTTTACCAAACTATTCCTTGAAGATGAGAAAAAGCTGAATATTCTTCCTGCAACCGTCTATCCTAAGGCAACCGACCATATAAAAGAAATGATAGAAATAATCAAGATTTTACTTAAGAAAGGCTATGCTTACGATGTTGACGGAACAGTATATTTTGATGTGAAAAAGTTCAAGAATTACGGAAAGCTGTCGGGGAATACTTTAGGTAAAATGGATAATCTTCTCAAGGCCGTTCGGATTTCTTTGGAAACTGACAAGAAGGATAGTGCGGATTTTGCCCTCTGGAAAAAAGCTGAAAACGACAGGTTTATGAAATGGGATAGTCCCTTCGGAGAAGGTTTCCCCGGCTGGCATATAGAATGCAGTGCTATGAGTATAAAATACTTGGGTGATACTTTTGATATTCATACAGGAGGAGAAGATCTTATTTTTCCTCACAATGAGGATGAAATTGCACAGAGTGAAGGTGCGACCGGCAGGAAATTTGCAAAATATTGGGTGCATGGCGGATATCTTCTGGTAGATAATGAAAAAATGTCCCGTTCTAAGGGAAATGTTTATACAATTTCCGATTTTGAAAAAAAGGGCCTTGATCCTTTATCTTTCAGATACCTGACTTTTACTGTTCATTACAGAGCCCGGATGAATTTTACTTTCAAAGCTTTGGAGGGCGCGCAGACTGCCTTAAATCATCTTCGGGAAATCGCATTGGGTTTTGATAATCCCAAGATAGGATGCGCAGAATATGAAGAAAGATTTCTTAAGGCTATAAACGATGATCTTGATATGCCAAAAGCTTTGAGTATTGTTTGGGAGCTTGTCAAATCAGATTATCCTGATAGTGCAAAGGCCCAAAGTCTTTTTAAATTTGATAAAGTCTTAGGTCTTGAGCTTGAAAGATCAAAAGAACTTTTAAAGAAAAAAGAAGATCCAATTCCTGATGAAATATTAAAGCTTGTTAAGGAGAGGGAAGAGCTTCGAAGAAAAAAAAGATATCATTTGGCAGACCAGATAAGACACAGAATTAAAAAACTGGGATATGAAATAGGGGACAAAAAAGACGGAATAACAGAAATTAAGTCAGTGAAATCTCAAAAATCATAACTTAAGCCAAGCAATAATTCAAATCTTTACTTTTCTTCAGCGAAACAAAATTATATAATTATCTTTCTATGATTAAAAATAAACTGTTGTTAATTTTTATTTTAATTGTTGCTTTAGGGGTAATTGCTTTTTTTGTAAGGCCCGATAAAACCCAAAAAGATGTGGCGGAAAAAATTACAGATCAGGCAGGAAATCAGATAGAGGGAGGAGGAATTCTTGATAGCCTTAATCCTCTTTCTATTGAAGAACTGAAAAAAGGAAACTACCCCGGAAGTGAATTTGTGATTGAACAAACTCTTGAACCGGGTTCAAATTACAGTCGCTACACTGCTTCCTACAAATCAGAAGGGCTTAAAATTTATGGTTTGTTAACAATTCCAAATGGGGAAAAACCTGAAGGTGGGTGGCCTGCTATTGTTTTCAATCATGGATATATTCCGCCTTCAGAATATAAAACGACAGAAAGGTATGTAGCTTATCTTGACGGTTTTGCAAGAAACGGTTATGTAGTTTTTAAACCCGACTACAGAGGTCATGGGGAATCGGAAGGAAGCGCATCGGGTGCTTACGGATCAAATGACTACACGATAGATGTTTTAAACGCAGTCTCATCAGTTAAAAGATTAAAAGTTAATAGTCAGCTTGCCCTGAGCGAAGTCGAAGGGTCAATCGTCAATCCTGATACTATCGGCATGTGGGGACATTCACTGGGAGGATTTATAACTTTGAGAAGCATGGTTGCCAGTAAAGATATAAAAGCAGGGGTAATTTGGGCAGGAGTAGTCGCATCTTATCCTGATCTTCTATCAAGGTGGAGAAGAAATCCGGCCTTTACGCCCCCTGCCGGAGCAAGAAGGTGGAGGGATGTTTTAATAGAAAAATTCGGCGATCCGGTTACCAATCCAACTTTTTGGAATTCAATTTCTGCAAACTCATATTTGAAGGATATTTCAGGCCCACTACAGCTTCATCATGGGACAGCTGATTCTTCGGTCCCGATCGAATTTTCAGAGAAACTTGCTGGGCAAATGAGGCAGGCAGGGAAAGAGGTAGAATTTTATTCTTATCCGGGCGATAACCATAATCTTTCCCAAAACTTTAATACGGCAATGCAAAGATCAATAGATTTTTTCAACCGCTATTTGAAATAAATTTAGTAACCCGGAAAATAGTCAGTTAAGATTTGCTTTGCGGGCAAACCCATGTTCAGTAAGAGTTTTCTATAGGAATCCACCATTGCAACCGGTCCTGAAAGATAGAATAAACGCTTTTTATAATCGGGTAATTCTTCGGCAATCATCCCTTCGTTTATGTATCCAATTTTTCCCTCCCAGTTTTCGGGAATGTTTTCTTTATTTGTAAGAACATAAATTACTTTTATTCCAAGAATTTTCTTCCCTTTTTCAAAAACCTCCCGAAAGGCTATATCCTCTGTATTTCTATTTACATAAAAAAGGGTAATATCTCGTTTTTCTCTTTTGTCCTGAAGATATTTAATTATACTTCGGAAAGGTGTTATGCCTATTCCTCCTGCAATAAATGAAAGTTTAATATTCGGATTCTGGGGAAGTACAAAATCTCCCGAAAGATTTCCTGCGGTTATATATTCTCCCCTTTCCATTGAAATTAATCTTTTTTTGAAACTGCTGGATGGGTCACTGAATTTTATGCCTAGACGAATTTCTTTTTCCGTGGGTGAAGAGGTAATGGTGAAAAACCTCCTGTTTCCTCTTAAATCCGCATTTTTATGAGGTAGCGTCCATTCCATATATTGTCCAGGTTTAAATTGTCTGGGTCTTTGGGAATTTAAAACAAACTCGAAAGTTTCCTTGGCGATTTTATTTTTTTCCTTAAGTTTTAGAATTAGCTTGTATTTCGGACTTACTATAAAAGAAAATATATTTCCTATAAGAAGTGCATATTCGGGGACAGAATAAATCGGGCCAATCTGAAACGGCCATCCGGAGAATAATCCAATAATTGCAGCATAAGCTAGTCTCAATAGCTTGGTAGGTGGAGTTGTAAGGGGCTCTGTAAGCATTACGGTTGCGAAAAACGCAATATAAAAAGATGCGGATATGCTGGATAGAGCAGAGGATATGCTTGAACCGTTTAATAGACCGAAAAATAATATGCTCGCAAAATTTGTAATGACAAATGAGAAAAACAAATCATATCTCTTTATTTTCTGAAGTATCAAGAATCCTACGAGTACAACTGCGGGAAACAAATGGATATCTCCAATCCACCAAATAGCACCCCCAATGCCCAGAAGTAAAACTGATGCCGCGCCGAATGCCGCAGGGTTGAAGATATGTTTTTTTCGAAAAGCTAACACATATTTAGATGCCATAGCAAATATTCCGGCAAGGGCAAGGATTAAGGTTTGAGATGAAAAAACAGGAGAGGGAGACATTATTAAGAATAAAATTAGGGCTGTTATTGCCCACGATTCAATATTCGTTGAGGCCTTGAATATTTTTGCAAAAAGGATGTTTGATGAAAGACAAATTAAAAAAAGCAAGATAAGACTGTAGGATAGATCCAAAGCGGAAAATGGCAAAATTCCTAAAAATCCAAATATGATGGCAAGACCGCTTATGGCAGTAAGCCCGAATAAAACGAGCTTATACATTGTTATTTTATTCAGAAAAGAATCTATAAAATTCATATCTTTATGATATATAATTTTAATGAAAATGGGAAATCTGATCCATTACGAAAAATTCTCCCTTCCTTGCCAAAGAAAAAAGCCCTAGGATCTAATAGATCAACAAATATGCACGGATGCGCTAAGATGACGCGTGTCATCGTATTTGTCAAATCGTTTGATCGGTCGGGCTCTCTTATAGGATTTTCTATCTTGGACAAACTACCTTATATAAAGGACTTAACTACCATACACTGTAGCGTGGTAGTTGTTTCCCTAATGTTTCCATCGCATAAAAAAGAAGGACAGTTCAGTAACAATTTAATAATTTAACAATGAAACAATGAACAATTCTTCTTGACAAAGAGAGCGGCATGATGTTATCCTATCCCCATGGGGAGGATTAGGATGAAATCAAAGAAATCCGCTAGAACTTCGGAAAAAAGAGTTCTTCACAGAATAAAAATTGCAAGAGGACATCTTAATACAGTTCTTAAGATGGCAGAAGAGGGAAGATATTGCATAGATGTTATTAATCAATCCCGGGCTGTACAGAATGCGCTTAAAGAGGCAGACTATCTTATCTTAAAGAATCATCTTGAGACCTGCGTTGTAGATTTTATCAAGCAGGGAAAAACCAAAACATCAGTTGAAGAGGTAATGAAGGTTTTTAAGAACAATAGATAATGGGCGATAAAAAGATAGTTGTATTTATTATTTTTCTTACGGCAGTGATCTTGTTCGGAGGGGTATTTGTCCTCTCAGATTCTACCAATACTTCTCAGGTTACATCTTCGACGAATGCCAAAGCGCAAATTCCGCAGAAAGAACATAACTTTGGAAATATTCCGTACTCGGGCGGAAATGTTGAAAAAGCATTTATTATCAAAAATGTCGGCTCAGATACTTTAAAACTTTCAAATGTCAGAACATCCTGCCATTGCACCAAAGCAAGAATATCTGTTGACGGGGAAGAAAGTCCGAGCTTCGGCATGGACGGAATTTCCTCATGGGTGGGCGAGGTTGGCAAAAGCAGGCAAGCAAAACTTATAGTTACTTTTGATCCTGCCTTTCATGGTCCGCAAGGTATCGGTCCTGTTAACAGATTTGTTTCGGTTGATACCAATGATAAGAATAATTCCCAATTAACCTTCACAGTCCTAGGTACCATAGTTAAGTAGATGACGCAAAAAATTTTTGTCAGGAATTTAAAAAGAATATTAAATAAGACTGTTCCCCTCTGGGTCATTCTCGTTCTTATTTTTTATTCTTCAGCGGGAGTCGGGCTGATCGAGTACTACATTATGAAAAGAAATATAAATACCCTTTCGCTTGAACTTGCGAAGAGAACAAGAAGTCCTGAAGAACTTGTCCAGATTCTCAAACAGGAAGTCCTTCCGCAAAAAGGGTATATGCTCGGAGCCGTTTGGGGAGACGTCGGAAAAAAACTTATTGAATCCGGAGCAATCGATAAAAAAAAGTATGAAGATTTATTTTCCTCCGAACCCCAAACCAAGGACTATATGAAATATCTGAAAAACTCCTCCAAGGATCACATGGTTATAAATGAGAAGAATTCTCATTTCATGGTCAATACCCTTTGGGCGCTTGGACTTGTTAACAAAAGCAAAATACTTGATGAAGGATCTATGAAAAAATACGCAAATGGAAATGTCATGAATTTTGCTTCAACCGGAGGATGGAGCTTAGGTTCAAAACCAACAGATAAGCTTTACTCATCGAGTAAGCTTATTAAACTAACGCCCGAACAGGAAGAAATTGTGAAAAAGATAGCCTCAAATATTTATCGTCCGTGCTGTAACAATAATACAGAATTTCCTGACTGCAACCACGGCATGGCAGCCCTAGGATATATCCAGCTTGCGGTAAGCCAGGGACTCTCGGAGAGGAAGATTTATAAAGATATTTTATCTCTTAATTCGTTCTGGTTCCCTCAAAATTATGTTGATATTGCGGCTTTTTTTGACAAAAAGGGGACTTCGTTGGGAAGTGTTGATCCGAAGACAATATTGTCTTTTGAGTACTCATCAGCCCAAGGCGCTCAGAAAATTAAGCAATCTATTCAAAGCATGCCGGGATTTTCCACTCAAGGGGCAGGAGGATGCGGAACATAAAGAAAGATACTAAATGGACCAACTTTTATTTCAGACATCACTTATAGCCGCCTTTGCCGGAGGTGTGGTTGCACTTTTTGCTCCATGCTGTATCTCATTTCTTCTCCCAGCTTATCTTGGGAATGTATTTAAAGAAAAAGAGAAAGTGGTTCTTATGACTTTGGTCTTCGGCCTTGGTATTTTTGCGGTAATGATGCCTGCTGTTCTTGGTGTTGCAGCACTCTCAAAGCTTTTATTTGTTTACCATGACAGCATTTACTATCTGGGGGGAGTTGTCATGCTTTTGATGGGGGTTATAACATTTTTGGGGCTGAAGCTTCCAATGCCAAATCTCACCGGAAGAGAAACAGGTAAGACAGATGTGGCTTCGATATTTATTCTTGGAATATTCTCAGGAATTACAAGCGCCTGCTGTGCGCCTGTTCTCATCGGAATATTGACGCTTACCTTTCTTTCGCCAAACTTTTTCGGAGGGCTTCTAATCGGCGCAATGTATGTCTTGGGAATGGTAATACCTCTTCTTTTTATTTCAGTGTTTCTATCGGGGAAAATGACAAAACTTATGATCTTAAGGAAACCTGTAACTCGATTTAGCCTTTTGGGTAAGGAAAAAACTATAATTTTGAGTAATTTACTTGCCGGCATTATATTTTTCCTGACAGGAATTATGATTCTTTATCTTAATTCAACGGGAAGGCTTGGGATGGAAGAGACAAGAGGTTTTACAAAAATAATCACTGACGCAAGTGGGTATGTAAACCAATTTGTCGGAGGAAATGTTCTTCTAAATATTCTTTTTTTCGCTGTTATCATTTTCCTAATCTACAAAATTACCAAGAAAATGTAGTGGTAGAGTTTAAGAAGATATAAGGGAGGTGAAAAAATATGTTAAAACCCGTAGCCTTTGCCCACGCCGTAACAATAGTTACAGCAGTATTTTATCTACTCTGCGCACTGTTAGTTTATTCTGCCCCTGATTTAATTTTTGGTATCACCCAGTCGTGGTTTCACGGCCTTAATATTGAGGCGGCAAGAACAGCATTTCCTCTTTCGATAGAAAGAATCTTATGGGGACTTATAACAATCTCTGTGGTAACATGGGTAACTACCTATGCGACTATTGTTTTGTATAATCGATTAGCAAAACAGAAGGGATAAATTTGAGAAAGTGAACAGGGAATACACGCATGCGCTTACTCTTTACTTCTTAACGCCCCTTTATGACTGCGTCCTTAAAATACTAGGACTAGGAGACGCTTTTTATGAACAAATAATAAGCCACATAGAACCTAAAGATGGCGATAAAATTCTTGATGTCGGTACCGGGACAGGGAATCTGGCAATAGCAATTAAGAGAAAATATCCCAAGACAGAAGTTACTGGCGTAGATCCGGATCCTAAGATCTTAAAAATAGCAAGAAAAAAGATTAAGAAAAGTAAAATCGGCATTAAAATTTTTAAAGCGGCCGCCCAGAGTCTTTCGTTTGAAGATGAAAGTTTTGATTTTGTAGTCTCAAGTCTTGTAGTGCACCATATTCCGAGACAAGTTAAGAAAAAAGCATTTTTAAAGATGAGAAGAGTTCTTAAAGAAAATGGTACAATTCTTATTGTTGACTTCGGAATTCCCAAAAACATTTTCCTGTATATTTTAGTCTTTATCCTTTCGCTTTTTGAAGACGTAAGGCCGAACATGAGAGGATTTATTCCCCACATTCTAAAAGAAACCGGGTTTAGAAATATTAAAGAGGTAGAAAACAAGTTCGGTATAATTTCTTTTTATAAAGGAAAAAAATAAAAGCGCTTAAATTCGTCCACCCCGCCTACCTTAGGGGTGGGATCTGCTATAATTTCTTCTATGAGTTTGTCCATCGGGATTGTGGGGCTTCCAAATTCCGGGAAATCGACATTATTTAATGCGCTTCTTAAAAGGCAGATCGCCCAAGTGGGGGAGTATCCATATACCACGATTGAGCCGAATGTGGGAGTGGTCGAGGTGCCGGATGAAAGACTTGACAAGATTTCGGAAATTTCAGGAATCACAAAAAAAGTTCCGGCAGGAATTAAATTTATTGATATTGCTGGTCTTATTAAAAACGCTCACAAAGGAGAGGGGCTTGGAAATAAGTTTCTGGGGCACATTCGGGAAGTTGACGCGATTGTTCATATTGTACGCGCTTTTGATTCTTCGGCTAGCTCAGGACAAGCAATCCCACATGTAATGAGTAATATTGATCCGGTCCGTGATATCGAAGTTGTCAATCTTGAATTAGAGCTTGCTGGAATTAAGAAACCGGCAATCTATGTTTTAAATGTCTCTGAAAGTGATTTGAAAAGAGATTTTAATCTCCCCTTTGAGTATATTAAGATCAGTGCAAAACTTGAGGCGGAATTATCAGATCTTTCGGAAAAAGAGCAAAAGGAATATCTAAAAGAACTTGGTGTTAGCGAGTCAGCCCTTGATCAAATCATTCTTGTATCCTACAAACTTTTAGATCTTATTACTTTATTTACAATCGCTGGTGGTCGGCAGATCCAAGCCTGGCCTATTAAAAAAGGAACAAAGGCAACTGGGGCGGCAGAAATGGTTCATACCGATTTTGAAAAAAAATTTATAAAAGCAGAAGTCGTCTCTTTTGAAGATTTTGTTTCGAATAATGGTTGGAAGGGGAGCAGGGAAAAAGGAAAAACGCGAATCGAAGGCCGAGAATACATCGTAAAAGACGGGGATATTATGGAGTTTAAAATTTAAGGGGATATGAGGGTATAGTCGGAAACGAGGATGATTCTTTCGATCTCATTCTGCGAGTTTAGTTTAAAACCTGTGACATATTTATCAGAGGAAATTCCGACAATCATGTCCTGCGAAAAATTCTGTGGGTTGTTTTGAATAAGTTTTGCACGGACAGAACTGCCTTCCGAAAAATCCCAGGATCCTTTGCTTCCCTCAAGATATGACATTTGTGCCGTTGCTTTTGTTTTGGTGACAGTTCCGCAGCATTCAGTTGCGTACAAGATTAAGACAACGTCATCTGTCATATAACCTTCCAAAGCTTGATAGTTTTTGCTATTTATAGAGGCTTTTATATTTTCCGAAACCCTGTCCTTGCTATTTCTGGGAGTTGGAATTGGGGAAGTTTTTTCCTGGGAGGCTGTGGGCGCTTGGTTTTGATACTCCGCAGGCGCGGGCGTCGGCTCGATAGATGCTTTATTCTGGTTTTTTCCAAAATAATAAGCTCCTGTTAAAAGCCCGATCAAAAAGATAGCAACGCCCAGACCCAAGATGAAGTTTTTCACAGCTTACTTATACCATAAATTAAGATGAAAAACAAAACCACCGAGGTGGCAAAGCTGTTTCACCACATCAAACGTGGTTTCACCTGGAAGGTGCACGACTTGCCCTACTTAGATTTTTGCTCTACCCCTTGCTTTTTGATTTTTTAATATGGTAGGATTGGGAAATGCGAGCGTACGAATTAATATTAGTCTTAAGATCGTCTTTAAAAGATGATGAAAGGAAAAAACTTCTTGGGACGGTTAAGGATCTTTTGGGGAAACCTGAAATAACCCGTGAGGATGAGTGGGGACAAAAGCCTCTATCTTACCCTATTAAAAGACAGATCGCAGGTTTTTATGTTGACATAGATTTTGAAACAGAAACAGAAATCCCAAATGATTTTGAAAAAAAACTTCTGGCAAATGATAATGTCTTAAGACACCTGCTACTACGAAATAAAAAATTAAAAATAAAAAATAAAAAAGAGGGCACAAAACAGAGTTTAAAAGTTAAAGAGAAAGAAGAAAAAGAGTTTGCCAAACCCAAAAGATCTATAAAAAAGGCAAAGAAAGCTACAAAAAAGACTAGAAAGAAATAGTTTACAAATTGTTAAAATTGTTATATTGTTGAATTGTTAAACTAGCTACTAGCAATTAGTAACTAGCCACTAGTTTTATGGCAAGAAGTCTTAACAGAGTTCAATTAATCGGAAACCTCACGAGAGATCCTGAGCTTCGGTATACACCCAACGGAACTGCAGTTTGTTCTTTTGGTGTTGCTACAAACAGAAGTTGGACAACCGAATCTGGAGAAAAAAGAGAGGAAGCAGAATTTCATAGAATTGTGGCATGGAACAAACTTGCCGAAATCTGCTCTCAATTTTTAGTAAAGGGAAGGAAAGTTTATCTTGAGGGAAGGCTTTCGACAAGAACATGGAACGCTCAAGACGGGACACAGAAAAGCACAACAGAAATAATAGTTTCTGACATGATCCTTTTGGATTCAAGAAGAACCGAGGAGGAAAAAATTGATGAAGAACCCGAGAGTCAGAGCTTAGAAAAGCCGGACAAGACTGCTAGCCTTGATGTGAAGCGGGCCGGGCAGGCAGGGAGTCAAAGTTTAAAAACAGAAAAAAATTTAAAGAAAAAGAAAACGAAGGAAGACTCAAAGGAAGAGGATGAAGGCAAAGATGAGGACGTAGCCCCCGAAGATATCCCCTTTTAACTAGTAACTAGAAACTAGCCACTAGTAACTAGTTTTAATACTTAATGCCCAACACTGATTTAGGTTGTTGTCAAACCTGAAATAAATTGCTAAAATTATATACTCGCTTACTATCTACCGTCTACGGTATACAGCTGTAGTCAGTAGTTTGAAAGCTGAAAGCTTTTTATTATGGTAAAGAAAAGAAGACAGATAAGGAAAATAAGAGTGAAGGAATCCTGCTATTTTTGTAAGGAAGGTAAAGAACCAACCGTTCGTGACGTATCGGTCTTACGAAGATATCTGACAGAAAGAAATAAAATAATATCACGTGCCCGAACAGGAATTTGCGCCAAACATCAGAGGAATCTTACAAAAAGCATAAAACATGCAAGGCATTTAGCTCTCTTACCCTTTATTGCAAAAGAAATCTAAAATTTACCAATAACTAATAACTAATAATTATATAAATGGCTTCTCTGTCTATACCGCTATCAAATGGTTTTAGCCCAAAAGTAAAAAAAGATGATAAAGTAGTTGTCGGCCAAGTCATAGCCTCAAGAATCTTAAAGGGAAAAGATCAGGAAGTAAATGTTTCAAGAATCTTGGGTTTACCTGCCTCCCAAATTTCAAAAGTAATTACCAAAAGACCGGGAGACAGGATTGAGGAGGGAGAGGTTATTGCTCTTAAAAAAGGAGCCTTAGGAGTTGGGGGAAAAAAAGTTGTAAGCCCGGTTGGAGGGACTCTTTTTGGAATTGACGAGGAGAAAGGCGCAATTTTCATAAGATCAAATCTTGAGGAAGAAACGCAAGACTTATCTTCTCCTGTTGATGGAAAAATTTTGCTGTGCGATAATGAAAAAATTACCATTGAGAGCGATAAAGATATTGTTCTTGCAAAAGAGGCAGCAGGGGAAGCAGAAGTTCAGGGAGAAGTCCATCAAATAAAAGGGGAGGATGTTGATCCTAAGACCCTGGATCTTAAAATAAAAGGGAAAATTGTTTTGGGCAGATTTTTCTCAAGAGAGGCTCTGTCAAAATCGATAGGTCTTGGGGCTTTGGGAATAATTTCAGAAAATATAAAAGAGGAGGATCTTGAAGAGTATATAAAAAGAATCGTAAAGACACCAGTATTTTTGATAGATGAAAAGGCTTTTGAAGAAGTTTCAAGACATAGCGGGAAAAAAGTCTATCTTTCTCCTTTAAAAAAATTAATTATGTTTTTATAAATATGGAAAGAACCAGAAAAATTCAGATTATTGTTTTGATACTCGTCGCATTCTTCATAGGTTACTGGGCAGGTACAGTAAAAATCTCCTTTGACTGGAAAAATTATAAACCCGTTTTATCGATTTCAGGCAAACAACCGCCGCCATCCCTGTCGAATCTTGATTTTTCAAACTTCTGGGCGGTGTGGGAAAATGTTGAGAGCAAATACTATGATAAATCAAAAATTGATCCCTCTAAAATGCTAAACGGAGCAATAAACGGCATGCTTGCGACACTTTCCGATCCGTATACAGTATATTTGCCTCCTGTCTCAAATACGGATTTCAAGCAGGGGCTTGCGGGACAATTTGAAGGAATTGGTGCCGAGCTTGGCTTGAAAGATAAAAAAATCACAGTAATTTCTCCTTTGGATGACAGCCCGGCCCAGAAAGCTGGTATAAAACCTGAAGATATAATTCTTAAAGTAGACGGTGAGTCAACCGAGGGATGGAGCATATCACAGGCAGTTTCAAAAATCAGGGGGAAAAGGGGAACACCCGTTGTCCTGACTGCTCTTCATAAAAACACAAAAAATCCAACCGATATAAAAATAATAAGAGATACCATAACTGTCAAGAGCGTTGACGGATACGTCAAAAAGATAAGCGAGATTAAAGGAATTAAGAAAACTTCTGTTCTATCTTCTCATCAAAACGATGAAATAATGTACATTAAGCTTGCGCAATTTGGGGATCAGACCAATAAAGATTGGCTTGCGCTTGTAAACAGCCTGAATTTAAAAGCTCAAGACCCTTCGGCAAGCTCAGGGCAAGATAAAAATTTTAGGGGAATAATTTTGGATCTTCGCAACAATCCGGGAGGTTATCTTACAGACGCATCCTTTATTGCAGGCGAATTTTTAAGAGAAGGCCTTCCGGTTGTTATACAGGAGCAAGGAACAGGGGATAGGACAACCATATCGGTTTTGCGAAGAGGTCTTTTTCTAAGCTTTCCTCTTGTTGTTCTTATCAATAAAGGAAGCGCTTCGGCAAGTGAAATAGTATCAGGAGCGCTTAGGGATTATGAGAGGGCAAAGCTTGTAGGAGAGACGACATTCGGAAAGGGAACAATACAACAGGCAGATGATCTTGGCAACGGAGCAGGTATTCATATAACAATTGCCAAATGGCTCACACCCAAAGGCAATTGGGTAAACGGGAAAGGTTTGGAACCTGACATTTCTGTTAGTCTTGATAATAAAGACCAAAGTCACGACAGCCAGCTTGAAAGGGCAATAGAAGAGCTGGTAAAATAAACTCTAAATCCAAAATCACAAATCCTAAATGGTTCGACAAGCTCACCATCCTGAGCAGCGTCGAAGGATAAATTCAAATGTTCAAAATAATAAATTCAAAACGTTTTGTATTTTGGTTATTTGATTTTTAATATTAATTGGAATTTGGTGCTTTGAATTTGGGATTTAAATTGATTATGAGACGTTTAATTATTTCAGTATTGATACTCGTAGTAATTTTATTTGGTTTGAGTGCTTTAGTAAATAAATTCTCCGACATTAATCTGCCCAAAAGTGAAGTACAGCCTGAAAAAGTAAAAATTGTAAAGGAAGAGTCGGTTGCTGTCGATGTCGTTAAGAGGGTCGGACCCTCTGTTGTTACCGTTGTTGAAAGTTCTCAAAGAAGTTTTGGATTCGGTTCATTTGATGTTCCTGATACAGAAGAAAGAAATATCGGTTCAGGTTTCATTATCTCCGAAAACGGCTTAATAGTTACAAACAAACATGTTGTATCAGATAAAGAAGCAACTTACCAAATAGTAACAAGCGACGACAAAAAATACTCGGTTCAAAGAATTTTTAGAGACCCCTTAAATGATATTGCAATTCTTAAGGTAAATTTTTCCGATAATCCGGGGACTCGACTTAAGTCTGTCGAGCTGGGGGATTCATCAAAACTTGAAGTAGGACAATTCGTTATTGCCATCGGAACTGCACTTGGGAAATTCAGAAATACTGTAACGACAGGGGTCGTCTCGGGTTTGGGCCGGGGAATTACCGCAGGATCGGAGTTTGAGGGATTTGTTGAAAGGCTTGATAATGTTATCCAGATATCAGCGGCTGTTAATCCGGGCAACTCAGGGGGTCCTTTGGTAAACTCCGCAGGACAGGTAATAGGGGTGAATACTGCAATTGCAAGGGGAGGTCAAAACATCGGATTCGCGCTTCCTATAAATACAGTAAAAGAGGCGGTTTCAAATTTCAACGAACATGGAGAAATAGTAAGGCCCTATTTGGGAGTAGTTTACAGGATAGTAACAAGAGATGTTGCGCTTCTTAATGAAGTTCCGCAGGGAGCACTCGTTCAAGAGGTAATTGAAGGGTCGGGAGCAGACAAAGTGGGAGTAAGACAAGGGGATATAATAACGACGGTTGAGGGAAAAAAAATCGAGGAGATAAATGATTTGGCAGACACAATAAAAGATAAAAAGGTGGGAGATCGTCTGACTCTTGTCATTT
Organism: Candidatus Levybacteria bacterium RIFCSPHIGHO2_01_FULL_41_15; assembly: GCA_001782165.1. GTDB lineage: Bacteria > Patescibacteriota > Microgenomatia > Levybacterales > UBA12049 > 2-01-FULL-38-13. The sequence continues at coordinate 49,283 of MFNV01000008.1, forward strand.
GGAGGGATGGAAAAACTCAGGAAGTTAGAGCAACTTTGTCATCCGCCCCGAACAACTAGTAACTAGTATCTAGTAACTAGTATAATAGTGGAATGGTTAGAATCCAGAAAAACATTTCACTTAAAAATCTCAGCAATTACAGAATCGGAGGTCCTGCCTCTTTCTTTGCAGAAGTTAAGAATCCCGAAGAACTTTCGCAAGTTTTAAAAGACCGAAAGAAACTTGAAAACCCAAAAATTTTTGTTCTTGGAGAGGGAACAAATGTTCTGTTCAAAGACAGTGGATTTGACGGATTGGTAATTAAGAATAAAATTAACGGAATTAAGATATTAGACGACAGAGAGTCAAAGAGTTCCTCCTTCGCTAAAGCTTCGAAGGACAAGCAGAGAGTCAAAGGATCAGAGAGTCAGAGAGTCAAAGTTGGGGCAGGAGTTCTGTTGGAGGATTTGCTTGCCTTCTGCATTGAAAATTCTTTGTCTGGTTTTCAGTGGGCAGGAGGACTTCCGGGGACATTAGGCGGAGCAGTCCGGGGGAATGCCGGCGCATTTGGAGGAGAAATAAAAGACAACATAATAGAGGTAGAAAGTTTGGATAGCAGTACCTTAGAAATTAAGAAAAGAAGCGTGAATCAGTGCAAATTTGGATACAGGACAAGTGTTTTTAAGAGTCAAAAAGAGTCAGAGTTTAAGAGAGTCAGAGAGTCAAAGAGTCAGAGTGAGAAAGAGTCAGAGTCTAAAAGAGCTGCGGGACAGGAGATTATCATTTCCGCAACTTTAAGTTTAACAAAGCGTAATAGAGATGATATCGCTTCGAAAATTCAGGAGAAAATAGATTACAGGAACTTAAAACATCCTCTTGAATATCCGAATATAGGAAGTATTTTCAAAAATATTCCCGTAGAGAAAGTTCCTCAAAAAATATTAAAACAATTAAGAGACTCGATAAAAAATGATCCTTTTCCGATTCTACCAACAGCAAAGCTTCTGGCTGTCGCGAGTCTAAAAGGGAAAAGACAGGGAGGTGCAATGGTTTCCAAGAAGCATCCTAATTTTATTATAAATTTTAACAATGCCACATCAGAGGATGTAAAGACTCTAATCCACAAATTAAAAGAGATTATAAAATCAAAATACGGGATAGAACTGGAAGAAGAAATCTCAAACCTCGGGTGAAATCCTAAATCCAAAATTACAAATAACAAATAATATCTAAATTCAAATAATCAAAATCCTAAACTTTTAAAATTTTTAAAATTGGAATTTTGAATTTGTCCCGATGGTAGTTTCCAGTCGGGATCCCGCATTTGCGGTGATAATTTATTTAGAATTTAGTATTTTGAACTTAGTATTTGCCTAGCCCTTCGTGCTAGGGTGCCACTTCCTGATATACGGTTTTTTGCGTTTGGATTTCAGAGGGTGCATTAATAATAAAGTCAGCTCTTGACTGTACCGAAAATACAGGGCAAAGACTATTACTATCGCATAGACTTCTGTTATTTACAAAAGACCCGCCCCCTCTTGCCGCATTGACTATGACAGCGCCTCCAACATTTAATCTTTTGTCAGAAGTTGCGGGACAATTATTAAGGCCTTCCAGGATAAAACTTTTGTCTGTGCTATAAAATCCCTGTAGGTGTTTTTCGGTTGAGTTAATTATGTCAGACGTACCTACATTTTTATCTACCGTTATATTTCCTGAGACCACAAATACGGCAGTGGTTCCAGTCTGAACCTCTATACTGTTTTTGATCGTCATATTTCCGTTTACCAAAATTATATAATCTCCATTGTTTTGAAAAAGAGGCGAAGTATTAATTGTCAGATTGAGGTTGCCGTCTGCCTTATATATGCCTAAAGTTCCTGAGGTAAGAGGAAGAGAAGATGAAATTTGGCAGTTTCCCAGGCCTCCTCCCCCGCATCTTCCCGAAATATCAGAGGAGGTTAAGCCCTTGCGTTTAAGAAGCGATAATACGAAAGAGTAAGAAGTGGGCAGCACTCCTTTTGAAGGATTATACACTTCAGGATTGCTTGTCCCCCCGGCAACCCAACCGTTATGCCTTCCCGCCGTCCCTGATCCAAAATCAGAGGGGGAGTCGCCTGTAAAGCTAATTCCTTCGTCGTATTCACCAGAAGAAGGATTTATTTTTTCATAACCTTCGTAGGAAGCTGCGCTGCTATATGAACCACATGTCGGTGGGTCAGAAACAAAGGGAGGCATACGATTTATAAAACCATCATCAAATCTTACATCAGTACCGTAAGACTGTATCCATGGAGAATAGCTAAGAATTCCGAAATTTAGACTGGTTATGTTGCCGGAGGAGCAGGTGGCACTGTTTGCTCCGCCGGTTGAACAACTTGGCCCGACAGTGACGGTAAAACTAGCAGGAGGACCATTGGTAGGGTAGGTCCTGGTATAGCCGGATGGGAGGTCGTGCGAAATAGTATAGGAGCCGGCAACAAGATTTGCCACAGAAAATGTTCCGCCTCCCGGATAGGTCACGGTACCGCCTGTTGATGATATGGTTATACTGCCTGAGTAGTTTGTCTCTGTCCCATTCTTAACACCATCGTCATTTGAATCCTCAAACACATTCCCCGAGATTGTATAAGTTGGCTCAGGTTTTATCCCAAAATTAACTACGCCATCGGGAGGAAGCGAAGCTGATCCGGGGTTTGCAGTTGTTGCAATATAACCAGAGGGTACAGTAAGACTTATTATATACGTTGCAGGACCTAGTCCCGAAAAGGAATAAAACCCGGAAATATCTGTAGTTGTAGAGGCAGGGCCTGTTACAGTTGTCCCCCCCGAATAATTACTTTCTCCTACGTCCTTTGCTCCATTTTCATTTGTATCCATATAGACAGTACCGGAGATGATATATGTTGTCTGGTAGTCGACTATGACTGTGGCATCACTTCCAACTGCTACACTCTTTCGACAAGAATATGTGCTTGGTCTTGAATTACAACTTAGCCAACCCTTAAACGGTACTCCGTTGTAGCTGGAAGGTGCTGTCAAGGTGGTGTTGATGTTAGTTTCCAGCCCGATCTGATAGGTAGTAGTTCCGCTGGTTCCCCCTTGGGTGCCGGTAATTGGCACGCCACTGAAGAAGCGCCCTGTGTCCCAATTCCAACTAAAGACTGTAAGCGTGGTTGAGGAGTCAGGAGTTGGAGTAGGTGGGGAAGTAGGAGTTGGGGTTGGACAAGTCACATTAATATTCGTATCGGTTGCTGCAGCAGACTGACATATGCGTCCATCAGACAAATCCGCAGTCCCCCATACTGCTGTTGCGCCACATGCTTGAGCCATGACTTGCGTGGAATAAGGCGAGCTTAAATCAGTAGTGGGATTAACAGTTGCTAAAGAAGTATTATATGAACCAAAACGCATTCGATTTATTGTTGCCGATCCCAGTCCCGAAGTCACCGAAGCCGTAACTGTCCCAGTAGCTCCTCCTACAGTTAGGTTAAGTACACTAGGCGAAGTCGTAACCTGGCATGGTGTTGGAGTAGGGGTTGGGGGAGCAGTTGGACTGACAGTAGGGCACACAGCAAAGTCAGAAGCAGCTACAGAAGCTATATTTGACCAGACACCTGCGCTATTAGCATAGACTTGATAATTATATGAATTTCCTCTTGAAACACTACTGTCGGTATAGGAAGTTGGTGCAATTCCTCCAAACGGTGTAAGCCTCGTCCATGTTCCGCCTGGTGGCTGTCTCCAGACATCATAGGAAGTTGCGCCTGTTACCGAATTCCAAGAAAGAGAAATATAAGTACCCTGCGCACAAGTAGCCGGCGTTGCGGAAACAGTTAAAGTCGGCGCAGGTGTGGGGGTTGGGGTAGGGGCTGCCGGCGGTTTTATTGCAAACCAAACATCTGCCCATTGGCTAGGGGTTAAGTTCACTGACACATTGTTTGCGCTGGTAACGGTCCAGCCAGAAGACACATTTGCCGTGACTGTATATGACCCGGCGGGAATAAGTCCACTTGAGTAATAAGGTTCGGTATTGCAGCTTGAAGCATAAAGTGGCCCAAAGTTTTGGTTGCCTGTGATGCTGACGCTGAAACCCACACCGGATGGCTGGACATAGTTGGTACAGCCACTTGAACTTGCGCTTGGATCCAGAATAAAAGGTTCGTTAGCATCGCAGTCTCCCTGACCATCGTCGTCCCGGCACAAACGCCCCTGGATAAAGACTTTGGCTTCGCAAGCTCCGGTTGAAGTGTTGCATGTTTGACCCCCCGGATCCGGACAGCCGCAAGTACCGCAGGCATTTATAAGAGTTCCATTGCTGCAATACTGAGGTTTGTTCGTCGAACACGCGCCATACAGCGTCCCATCCTGGCAAGTGGATGGGGGAGGGGGGGAAATCGCTTGACACGCCGACGTGCCACAAGGCTGATTCGTGCAGTACGAGTTTGGCTGACCAGTTGAACCTCCGTCACTAAAGCCATAGTCACTACAAGTTACGCCTAGCCCGCCTAGACACATGACAGTTGTATTAGATCCGCAGCCAGCTTCACTGGGAGGAATCCCGTTATCACTATCCAAAATGTTTGCGTTTACAGGTGTAGATCCGCTGCAACAAGTTTTGTATATACTTCCTTGTTGACACTCGCATAACCCCTGCTTCATGGTAGGCGGATAACTCGCATTATACTTATCCGCAGTAGAACAAAAATTTGTAGCTTTTACGTACCAGACCCCGCAAGTTAATCCATCCTGTGATACGCATTCCGTCGAGGTATATTTCCCCCAAGGGTTACCTATGGTGCATGCTGTACCACAATTTTCAGATAATCCAACAGACGCAGCATTCCAGCAAGGCGTAGGCTCGCTACATCCGGGGTCAACGGGATTTGGGCATGCAGGTAAACCCGACCCGCTAAAATCGCTCCATCCTATGATTTTTGCAGAAACTGGAGAGGCATGGGAGAAAACAAGAATGCCCAGAATACTAACAATTGTCAGTATTGTCAGTATTCTTAATAAATTTAAAATGTTAACTGGTTTCATTTACTGGAACAGGTTAGGAAAAAGTTGTTTTAGAATTGCCTCGTCTGTACCCAATGTACCCTTGTTCGGATCCTTTATAGAAAAAGTAATTACAAC
>MFNV01000009.1:0-200055 GCA_001782165.1 Candidatus Levybacteria bacterium RIFCSPHIGHO2_01_FULL_41_15
CAACTTGTTCTTTTACATTATCAACGGGAATTTCTTTTCTTTCTTCAGCCAAACATTCAATAGCAAGTTCTATTCCTTTTTTTATGCTTTTGAGGACTTCATCAATTGTGTCGCCATAGTCGGCAACTCCAAGAGTTGGACAAAAAGCATTGTAAACGGTTTTTTTACCTGTCTTTTCCGGCTCAATAATAATTCTGTAATTTAAAACTTGTGTTTGCATAAGCTTATTATCTCACTTAAATCTTGCAGTGGCAAGGAGAAAAATTTAGAATTCGGATTTGATTAGAAATTTTCAGGGATTACATCTTTATCTCTACATTAACTCCGGCTGGTAGTTCAAGATGAGTCAAAGAGTCGATGGTTTTATCTGTAGGAGACATAATATCTATTAATCGCTTGTGGACTTTAATTTCAAAATGATCTCTGGCATCCTTGTCTATAAAAGGGGACTTGTTGACTGCAAAAACACTTCTTTTTGAGGGAAGAGGGATAGGACCTACGACCTTTGCTCCTGTTCGTATCGCAGTATCTAAGATCTGCTGACAGCAAAGGTCTATAACTCTTGCATCATAACTTTTTAAACGTACTCGTATTCTTCCCTTAGGCATAAAAATTAACTAATAACTAAAAGTGTAAAACTAAGAACTATTAAAACCAATGGTCTATTTTACAATATAAAAAGGTGTTATACAAGGGAGACTAAATTGCTGCATTGTTCAATTGCTAAATTGTTATGAAGAAAATTTCTTAAAGAAAAAATTATTAAAGGAGTAAATATTGGAAGTTTTAAACTTGATCTCCGGGGTCGGTGACTAATTCACCAATAGGCATGGCGCTAGTAGCTTCTGGGGTTTGTACACCTTGCTCAAAAATTACCCCCGCTTCTGCTAGTTTGCCTTCCAATTCAGTGGGGTAATATAATTTTGCTTCACCGAGACGATCTATGTGTGTTTCAAAAACTATCAACATCGGTGCTTTAGTTACACCAACTGTATATCCGTTGGTATTAGTATCCAATGCTACCCGGATTATACTATCTTTATTTTTTCGCACTAACGCATGGAAAGCCTGCGTTCGTTCTTTTGACAAATATGCTTCTGGCATAATTATTATCCTTTCTCTCCTGTTGAGCCATCGTGTCGGGTATGAGTCACTTTTATTCTAGTTCTTACCGTACGTTCATCTTCTATTTCGACGGTATCATTTTCTCCTCTTAGAAACATTCTTATTTTGCCTTTTTCTACGTTTCCTTCTGTTGAAACTGTAAAGTCATTAGTTCGAACCGCAAATACCAAATCCTGACCGGAGAATTCTACTTCAGTTAAATCAAGGTCGTGACATTCAATATTCGTTTTGATTCCTCCAAGCTCAAATTTCTGCGAACCGCCTATACCCACTTTCGTCTATGCTTCTTCGCCGCCCCTTAAAATTTTTATGTTTGCCGGTGCCATATATTAAATTAAAATTAAGAATTGAAAATTGAAAATTAATTTAAGGTAGGTGGATTATAGTAGAGATCTAATCCAAAAGTCAAGGGGAATTGGTTAGTTGGTTAGTTCGCAGTTTGGTTATTCGGGGGTAGCAAACGAAAAACGAAGAACTAATAACGAAGCTTCGTAAAATTATGCCCCATCCGATCTTACTGTTCGCCTTTTCAATTCTATTCGAATACGGCTCACAGAGCAATTTCGGAGGGACTACGCAATAATTTTGGAGATTACTCCTGCTCCGACTGTCTTTCCGCCTTCCCGAACAGCAAATCTTACTCCCTCTTCAAGTGCGACGGGAACAATAAGTTTTACTGTCATTTTGGTTGAGTCTCCGGGCATTACCATTTCAACTCCCTTAGGAAGCGTAACTTCTGCAGTCACATCTGTTGTTCTTATATAAAACTGCGGTCTGTAACCTGTAAAGAATGGCGTGTGGCGTCCGCCTTCTTCTTTGGTAAGGATATAAACTTCTGCCTCAAATTCCTTGTGAGGCGTAATTGAGCCCGGTTTTACAATAACCTGCCCTCTTTCAACATCATCTTTTTCAATACCCCTTAGAAGTAGTCCTACATTGTCTCCTGCTTGACCTTCATCAAGTTGTTTTCGGAACATCTCAACTCCTGTAACAACCGTTGATTTGGTATCTCTCATCCCTACAATTTCAACAGATTCATTTACTTTTACAACTCCTCTTTCAATTCTTCCGGTTACAACAGTTCCCCGACCCTTTATAGAGAAAACATCCTCAACAGGCATAAGGAAAGGCTTGTCAACATCTCTTTTGGGAGTTGGGATATCATTATCAACCGCATCCATCAATGCTGAGATTTGTTTTTCTGCTTCCGCATCTCCCTCCAAAGCCTTAAGAGCAGACCCTCGAATAATTGTCACCTTGTCTCCGGGATATTTGTATTTTGTGAGAAGTTCCCGGACTTCCATTTCGACCAGATCCAGAAGCTCTGCGTCGGAAACCATATCGGTCTTGTTGAGGAAAACTACAATTGCCGGTACTCCAACTTGATATGCGAGTAAAATATGTTCTCTTGTCTGGGGCATGGGGCCATCCGGCGCAGAAACTACAAGAATTGCACCATCCATTTGCGCAGCTCCTGTGATCATATTCTTAATGTAATCTGCGTGTCCCGGAGCATCAATGTGGGCATAATGTCTTTTGTCGGTCTCGTACTCAATGTGGGTAATATTAATGGTAACCCCTCTTGCTTTTTCTTCGGGAGCATTGTCAATGTCTTCGTATTTCTTAACCTGCGCTTTGCCCTGTTTTGCCAAAACTGAAGTAATAGCAGCTGTTAATGTGGTTTTACCATGATCGACATGGCCAATAGTACCAATATTTACATGCGGTTTTGTTCTTTGAAATTTTTCTGCCATATTTTAAAAATTTTTACAAGAAAAGAATACACCTTAAAGTTTTAGGCTAGAAAGAAATATACAATATTTTTACGAGTGCGTCAAGGGGGAAAATAAAAAATATTAATCTGGGATGTGTAGTTTGTCTCGAGGAATAGACGCTGCGCCTCGCATTCTTACAAGCACAAAAGCAAAATGTCCATCCGTTGATCCTCTATGCAAAGTGTTTGGGGGAACTGTTGTAAAATTATTGTTCTCGGTAAGCTCAACTTGTGAAGATCCATCCCCTCCTAAGTGAAGAAACATTTTTCCTCGCAACAGATGGTAATCTTCTTCAATTACTACGCCTTCGTGAGGATGTTTATGCGAGGAGGTTTTTTTATTTGGGCCCATAAAATATATAAAAATCCAATCGTCACCAATCGTTCCTTCGTATATGTACTCTGCTTCAGAATTAGAATTATCGTGTTGTCTTGATGGAAAAATAAGATCTAAAGTTTCCCCCTCTTTAAGAACGCCAATTGAGTAGAGTCTTTCATGTAAAACAAAGTGATAATTTGGGACGAACATCGAAAGCTCTTCCTGTGTTAGAAATTGAGGGGCTTGCTTTCCGTCTTCGGGATGAAAGCTAAATCCCCTTTCTGCCGGTGACAACATAAGTTACTTAAAAAGATATTATAATAAATTCTACTGTGCGGTGGCAACCCCTCTGGCAAAGGTACAGGGAAATTTATTTTTCTTCATCTTTATTTTCATCGTCTTCTCCCAAATTAATTCTAATGGGATCAGGTAAAACAGCTGCTCGCGGCGTATCAGAATTCTTAAACCCCAAAGTAGCTGCCGTAGTTGCTGCCAAAATGTCATCTCCCGGACAAATCAAAATTCTTAAGCCCATTGCTACAACTGTAAATCCTACTCGTACAATAGAAGGAAAGAATCCTCTCTTAAGCAAGTATCTTGATTTACCACCGTTTTTCTCTGAGCCAACGGAGTCACTGACTGACATGCACTTCAGTTGTTCACGCATATAACTTATTACTGCGCGGATACCCTTCCGGTAAAGGTCGACTTGGCAAGCATTTGTTCTACAATATTTTTTGGAACTTCCTCATAATGAGATGGCTCCATGTAATATGATGCGCGTCCCTGAGACATACTACGCAAGGTTGTTGCATAACCAGATAATTCTGCCAAAGGAACCATTGCCAGAACAATAGTCGCCCTTGCTCTTTCCTCGGTTCCCAGAATCTGCGCTCTTTTTGCGGACAGATCTCCAATAACATCTCCCATAAATTCTGAGGGCGTTGTTACTTCAACTTTCATAATCGGCTCCAAAAGTGTAAGCCCTGCCTTTTTGGCTGCCGCCTGAAGCGCCTGGCTTGCGGCAATTTTAAAGGCTATATCTGAAGAATCAACTTCATGATAACTTCCGTCATAAACTGCAACTTTCATATCAACCATAGGATACCCTAATAAAACTCCGTTCTCCATGGATTCCCTAATACCTTTCTCTACAGATGTAATAAACTCTTTAGGGATTGCTCCACCTTTTATCGCATCTACAAATTCATAACCCTCTCCCCGAGGCTTTGGTTCAAGACGAAGAAAACAATGGCCGTATTGACCCCGTCCTCCAGATTGACGAATATATTTTCCTTCAGCTTGAGTTTCTTTCGTTATTGTTTCTTTATAGGCAACTTGGGGCGCTCCAACATTTGCCAGAACTCCAAACTCTCTTTTCATTCGGTCCACCATAATTTCAAGCTGAAGCTCTCCGATTCCCGAAATAATTGTTTGTCCTGTCTCATGATTTGTTTTTATCACAAACGTTGGATCTTCTTCGGAAAGTCTCTTAAGAGCAAAGCCAAGTTTTTCTTGATCGACTTTGGTCTTTGGCTCAATGGCAAGAGAGATAACAGGTTCCGGGAAAGAAATCTTTTCAAGAACAATTGGTTTTTTCTCATCACATAGAGTATCTCCCGTTGCCGTATCCTTAATACCGACAAGCGCTACTATTTCTCCTGCAAATGCCTCTTTTATCTCCTCTCTTGTATTTGCGTGCATAAGAAGAATTCGGCCGACTCTTTCCGTAATATTTTTTGTACTATTATATGTATAAGAACCCGATGTTATTTTTCCCGAGTAAACTCTAACGTAGGTGAGTTTCCCCACATGAGGATCGATCTGGATCTTAAAGGCAAGACCTGAAAAATGCTCTTCAGGCACAAGTTTTCTAACCTCATCTCCATTGGTCTTGGGATTTATGCCATGAACCTCCTTAAGATCAAGAGGGGAAGGAAGAAAGTCCACAACAGCATCAAGAAGGGGTTGAACCCCTTTGTTCCTAAGAGAGGATCCCGCATAAATTGGAACCAGTTTGTAGTCAATAACTGCCTGTCTTAATGCTCTTCTCAACTCATCCACTGAAGGCTCTTCCCCTCCCAGGTATTTTTCCAAAAGCTTATCATCTGTTTCTGCAATTTTTTCTATAAGCTTATGGCGGTACTGCTCGGCTTGCTTTTTGAGATCTTCCGGAATTTCATCGGATATCTCGAATTTCGCGCCAAGTTGATCCGATCCCCAAATATAAGATTTTCTACTTAAAAGGTCAACTATCCCTTTAAATGTTTGTTCGACTCCGATGGGCAAAACCATAATCGCAGGATTTGCACCAAGCCTGTCCTCTATACTTTTGACTGTTGCAAGAAAATCAGCGCCTAACTTGTCCATTTTGTTGATAAAACAAATTCTCGGAACTTTATATTTATCCGCCTGTCTCCAAACAGTTTCTGACTGAGATTGAACTCCTTCCTCCGCATCAAGAACTGTTATACCGCCGTCAAGAACACGAAGAGATCTTTCGACTTCTGCTGTAAAATCAACATGGCCCGGTGTATCTATAATATTTATCCGATAAGGGTCCTCTCGCCCCGCGGAGCTTTGCGAAGTGTGGGTCCAATAAGTAGTTGTTGCGGCAGAAACAATAGTGATACCGCGCTCTTTCTCCTGCGCCATCCAATCCATTTGAGTAGTTCCCGCATCGATATCTCCGATTTTGTATGTTTTTCCAGTATAAAAGAGAATACGCTCGGTCGTGGTGGTTTTACCCGCGTCAATATGAGCAATAATTCCAATATTTCTAATTTTCTCAAGTGGTACTTGTCTTTTTGTTTCAGCCATAACATAAAAAAATTCCAAATCTCAAGCACCAAATCCCAAATAATTTTCTAATTTTCAAAATTCGAATTTTGAATTTATTTAGAATTTAGGATTTTGGATTTAGAATTTACTATTTGTAGTATACCATATTTTCGAAGCTCTGACCATATACTTAGCGAGGACCGAAAATTGTAGCAAAGCGGTTGTCGGGAAGTTTTCTGGATTTTGATTTTCTGTGTGAAAAATAATCAGATGATTCGAAAGTGCAAATTCTTGGATTATAAATATTTTTCTTTAAAACTTTTAGCCTAGTTAATTCTTTTTCAACTTTTTCCCAAAGATCGATTTCATAATGACATGGTCCAATTGATGGACCAATATTAACAACGAGATTTTTGGGATTAATATTAAACTTTTTCTTTAAAGCTTCAATTGTACTCTTGACAATCTTTTTAAGATTGTGTCTTGACACATGAATAAGTCCAATGGTTTTAGTCTTGGGATCATAAACTGCAATAGGTAAACAGTCTGCTGTTAAAATACTCAAATAAACCTCTTCTCTATTTGAAACTGCCGCATCTGCTTTTATAACAGTCTTTGTATCTTTTGCACCTCTTCCTAAATCTTTTATTGTTACTGAATAAACTTTATCTTTATGCTGAAGATATAAAACTACAAAATTGTCTAAATTTAATCCAAATTTTTCTGCAATTTTTTTTCTATTTTTTAATGCTTCTTTTTCTCCCTTAAAGAAAGACATATTCCCATCACCTACTTTTGTCGTTAGTAAAACTAATGCTGAAAAATCCTCGATTTTCATCCCAGAGATTATATCAAAAGTTAAGTGCTATAATTGTTTTATGAAATTAAAGAAATTGATTAAGGATTATCTTGAAGAGGCAAAGTTGATGCAACTCTCAACTTGCGTTGATAATCAGCCGTGGGTCTGTCATGTTTGGTTTGCTGCTGATGAAAATTTAAATATTTACTGGTTTTCCTCAACTACAAGGCGGCATTCAAGAGAAGTAATGAAAAATCCAAAAGTTTCTGCTGCAATCGTTCTCCCTCACACTCCGGAAGATATTCCGAGAGGACTACAGCTTGAGGGAGATGCGCAGCTTCTTACCGATGAGAAAGATATTCAAAAAGCAAGATCTGTTTATGAAGGACGAATATTTTCAAAAAAAGTGGTTAATGATTTAATAAAGTCCAAAGACTCACCTCATAAGTTTTATAAAATTAAACCAAGAGCATTTGTACTTTTCGATCTGGTAAACTTCCCGGAAAATCCCCGACAAGAATTAGAATTCTAAATTACCACCTGAAGTGGGCGAAGGCGCGGTTGACTCTCCAAATTTTTCCTCATGCAAAACTATTGACAGACTATAAATCTCTCGTTATGATAAGTCTAATAATCTAAATCATTAGACTTAATAAATATGTCTCAGGTTTCGAGAAGAACACTCTCAAAAAACGTGGAAAAGAAAATGTATTCTATCTTTTTTAATGCATTGGCTCGATTATCAAACCCTTCAGATATTCAAGATTTTATTCTGGATCTTTTAGGACCAGCTGAACAAACAATGCTAGCAAAAAGACTTGCAATCGCTGTTCTTCTGGTAAAAGGTTATCAGTATGAAACCATTAAAGATATTCTTAAAGTTTCACAGGAAACTATTGCGAGAGTAAATATGATGCTCAATTTTAGAGGTAAGGGATACAATATTGCGATTAAAAGAGTGCTTCGAGAGGAAAAGTTAGAAGATTTATTTAAAGTAATCGGAGATTCAGCCGTTGGAATTCTTCTTGAATCATCTATAAAAAGGTCTCTTAGACGAGAAAGAAAAAGAACAAGGAAACCCAAAACTGCCTTGGGATAAGTTTAGTCTAATAATCTAAATTATTAGACTTTATATCGCTATTTATCTACTCAATACCCTTCTAAAAATTCTTCTATCTTTTCTTGTATTTATTAAGTACTATGACAGATTGGATTTAAGAAAATACTTTGTGGCTTACCACCTGAAATGAGCGAAAGCTTTATTTGCTTCTGCCATTCTGTGGACAACGTCTCTTTTTTTAATTGCTTCTCCTTTGTTTTCTAAGGCATCCAGAAATTCTGCTGCAAGTTTTTCAGAAAATGTATGATAGTCTTTGTTGGACCTTCTGCGTGCCGCCTGTATAAGCCACCTTATTGCAAGCGATGTTCGTCTGTCCCCTCTTACTTCAACAGGTATCTGATAAGATGCTCCACCCACTCTTCTTGCCTTAACTTCCTGTCTAGGTTCAATATTTGAGAGCGCTTTTTCAAAAACCTCAAGAGCATCTTCCCCCTGTTTTGAGATGTTTTCCAAAGCATTATAAAAGACTTTCTGAGCAACGGTCTTTTTTCCATCGCGCATCAAGTTGTTTATGAACTTCGTTGCGAGTTTGCTTCTGTAAATCTTGTCCGGCTCAGCTTGTCTTTTCCCTGCTTTCTTATGTCTCATCAAATTAAATTAAAAATTAAAAATTAAAAATAAAATTTGAAATATATTCTTTTTTATTTTTGATATGTATTTTTTATATTTTATACTTTATTTTATCCTGCGGTTTCCGCTGGCGCCTCTGCCGTAGTCTGGGCTTCTGCGGTCGGTTTAGGCGCTGCCTCTCCTCGCTTTGTTCCGTACTTGCTTCTTGCCGTCTTCCTTCCTTCAACTCCTGCAAGATCAAACTTGCCTCTTACAATATGGTATTTAACACCCGGCAAATCTTTAACTCTTCCTCCCCGCACCAAAACAATTCCATGTTCTGAAAGCGCATGTCCAATTCCTTGAATATAAGCAGTTACTTCCATTTTGTTTGAAAGCTTAACTCTTGCAACCTTTCGAAGAGCAGAATTAGGCTTTCTAGGAGTCATTGTTTTAACAAGAGTCACTACCCCTCTTTTTTGAGGAGCTGTTATTGATTTGTAAACCTGGTCTTTGGAATTAAATATTCTTCGTAGTGCTGTTGACCTGGTTTTTTTAACTTTGCTCTTTCTTCCTTTTCTTGAAAGCTGTGATAAGGTAGGCATCGTTTTAAATTTTTTAATTACTAATTTCTAATTGACCTAAAATTTAGAAATTAGATCAATTAGGTTAATCAGGTTAATTAGGTTAATTGAAGTAGTATTATACATTATCTGCGGAAGGTTGTTCAACTCCAATTTTATCGGGGTCAACCCCCGTTTGAGGAGGAAAGGGTTCGAAAGATCCCATCTCAAAATCGGTGGAGACTGAATCTGGGGCAACAGGAATCAGTCTTCCAATAATAACGTTTTCCTTAAGACCCATAAGCCTATCCTCCTGTCCCTGTAAAACAGCCTCTGTAAGAACCTTAGTCGTTTCCTGGAATGATGCTGCAGAAAGCCAGGAATCCGAGAAAAGTGATGATTTAGTAATCCCAAGAAGAATTTGTCTCGCAGTTGCAGGCTCCCCTCCCTGAGAAAGTGTTTCTGCATTTATCTCCTCAAACTTAACTTTTGTTATGAAATCTCCGGGAATAAGAGAAGTGTCTCCGACTGTTTCAATTACCACCTTATCTGACATTTTTCGCAATATTACCTCAAAATGTTTATCGTTAATTTCAATACCTTGAAATTCGTAAACTCTCTGAGCTTCTGCGATTATGTACCTTTGAGCGTCAATAATTCCCCTTATTTTCAGAATGTCTTTTGGATCAAGGTATCCCTGGGCAAGCTGAGACCCTGAGGAGATTGCATCACCGTCTTCTACTGTCAGCTCAGATGCCAAAGGGATAAAATATTCTCTCTCTTCAGGAGGTTTAGTTCTTGGATTTCGAACTTTAACAATATATCCGTCCTCTGTTTTTTCGATCTTTATCTTTCCTGCAATATCAGACATGGGAGAAAGATTCTTGGGGGTTCTCATTTCAAAAAGCTCCTCAACTCGGGGTAACCCTTGGGTAACATCGGACATTACTACCCCCCCAAAATGTCTTACTCTCATGGTTAGCTGAGTCCCGGGTTCTCCAATTGACTGCGCCGCGATAACCCCCACGGGAACCCCTATTTTTACTTTTCTCTTGGTTGAAAAATCCCAACCATAACAGGAGGCACATACCCCATATTCTATCTTGCAGATAAGAGGAGACCTTAAGTATACCTCTTCGATGTCACCGGACGAAACAAGATGAGCTTTCTCCTCATTAAGCTCCCCGCCTTCTTTAACAATTACTTTTTTGTTTTTTTTAGAAACTATATTTGATGCTGCAATTCTTCCCAATATTCTGTCATAAAAGGTTGCTCTTCTATCAGGCTCCTCTTTTAATACTGCGATTCCGTCTTTTGTTCCGCAATCTTCGCCTCTTATGATAACATCATGAGCAACATCAACCAACCTTCGCGTAAGATAACCGGCATTTGCAGTCTTTAAAGCAGAATCTGTCAGACCTTTTCTTGAACCCCGCGCACTTGCTACATATTCAAAAATTGATAATCCTTCCCTGAAGTTCGATTTAATTGGTAACTCAACTATTTTCCCTAGTGGATCTAGGATTAGACCTCTTATTGCAGACAGCTGCTTAACTTGCTCTTTACCTGCCCTAGCGCCTTCTGAATCAATAATTACCTTGATAGGGTTTTCGGATCTTAAGGAAGCCCAGGTTTTATCCGCAAGTTCATCAGTGATTGCAAGCCATACATCATTCTCAAGTCTTTTTCTTTCATCATTTGTAATAAGGCCCTGCTGGTATTCAATCTCAATTTCTTTAATTTTCCTTTCGGCGTCCTGGATGCTTTTATCTTTTCCTTCCACCATTTGATTATCAAATACCGAAACTGAAACACCTGATATTGTTGCTCCATAGAATCCGAGAGTCTTTATATTGTCTATAAGTTTCTCAACTTCCTCCGGGGAATAATTTGCTATAGCATGTGTTACTATTTTTTTGATGCCCGATGCTTTTACGGGGTTGTTTATAAATTCTAAAGTTTTAGGAAGTTTTTCGTTAAACATTATTCTTCCCACCGTTGTTTCGGTAATTTTGCCATCTATTCTGACTTTTATGGGTTCTCTGAATTTTATTTTGAACAAAGAATGGGCAAGAATAGCCTCATCTGGTGATCCAAAAACAGACTGAGAATCATTCCTTAAGGTTTCATCAAGACTTGTAAGATAGAATATTCCAACCGCCATTTCTTTGTTTGGAAGAGTTATGGGACTTCCATCGGCGGGTTTTAAAAGATTGTGCCTTGGCATCATCAGATTCACTGCTTCTTCCTTGGCCATGTTGGACAAAGGTATATGAACTGCCATTTGATCTCCGTCAAAATCAGCATTGTAACCGGCACACACGCATGGATGAAGGCTTATTGCTGATCCCTCTATAAGTACCGGGTAGAAAGCCTGAATTCCCAATTTATGTAAAGTTGGTGCGCGGTTTAAAAGAACTGGATGATTTTTGGTAATTTCCTCAAGAATATCAAATACCTCAGGGGGTCTTTTTTCAATAAACCTTTTTGCTGATTTTATATTTGGGGCATATCCTCTTACAATTACTTCGCGCAAAACAAAAGGCTTAAACATTTCAAGAGCCATCTCTTTAGGAAGGCCGCATTCAGAAAGATCAAGTTCTGGACCAACGACAATAACAGATCTTCCTGAATAATCCACTCTTTTACCTAGGAGGTTTTGCCTAAATCTTCCCTGTTTTCCCCTAAGCATGTCTGATAGTGATCTTAAAGGAGAGGCTACTACCTGTGTTGATCTTTGGGATACATCAATCAATGCATCGACTGACTCCTGAAGCATCCTTTTTTCGTTTCGTAAGATTATTTCAGGAGCTCCAAGAATTATAAGATGCTTTAATCTGTTATTTCTGTTAATAACACGTCTATACAAATCATTAAGATCAGATGTCGCAAATCTTCCTCCTGCAAGCTGTACCATGGGGCGAAGATCAGGCGGGAGAACAGGCAGAACTGAAATAACCATAGAGGAAGGGGAAACACCCGCCTTTCTCATTGATTCAATAAGTCTTAATCTCTTGATAAGCTTAAGATATTTCTGTCCTTTTGATTTTTCTGCTTCTTTTCGAAGTTTAATAATTAAATCGGGGAGGTCAAGTCTGTTAAGAAGCTCAAGTATTCCCTCAGTCCCTGTCCGCATGGTAAAGAAGACAGGAATGTCATATTCAAGAATCTTAAAGTATTCATCTTCTGAAAGAACCGTCCCTACACGGAGGCTTTTTATAAGCCGAGATAGTGCTTCGTAAATTTCATCTATCTTTTTCTCTTCCTCAATCAGTCTTTCCTGAAGGACTGCAATTTTTTGTCTTTCTGTTAAATCAAGTTCCTGATATATAAGCCCTCTCTGCTCTTCTTTTATTTTGGAAGATTCCTTTTTCTTGACCACTGTTTCCTCTTTTATTTTTTTCTCCTCAGAAAGAATTTCTTGTCGCTGGATTTTCTTTCTTTCTTCAATGTTTTTAAGAAATTTATCAAGCGCTTCTTTTTTCTTATCCTCGTCAACATCCACAACCAAAAATGAGGCGTAATAAATTACGGACTCCAAACTTCTTTGAGACATGTCAAGAATAAGAGAAAGGGGAGACGTTGATCCTTTAAAGAACCAAACATGAGAAACGGGTGAGGAAAGATTAATGTGCCCCATTCTTTCTCTTCGAACTCTTGATGTGGTTACTTCAACTCCGCATTTATCACAGATAACACCTCTATGTCTTATTCTTTTATATTTTCCGCAGTAACATTCCCAATCTTTGGTTGGACCAAAAATTCTCTCATCAAAAAGCCCATCCTTTTCAGGACGCAGCGTCCTGTAATTAATAGTCTCAGGCTTGGTAACCTCTCCGTATGACCAGGAGAGAATATCATCCTTATTAGCAAGAACAATCTTTAAAGACTTAAAATCCAAAATTGTAATATCTTTCATTTTTTTATTATCAGTTCTGTTATTCATCTCTCGTCTCCCCTTTCTGAATAAATTCTTCTTTTATCGTACCCTCACTTACACCCGTTCCTGTCTCTTCCTGAGAGGGAATTCCCTTTTCCCCCATTTCCTCACGAAGCTCTCTTCTCTCTTGTTCGGTTTTCTCCTGTTCTGCGACTGTTTTCCCTTCGGGTTTTTCTTCCTCTGAAACATCAGGAAGTGCCACATTTACAGACTGAGGTGTATCAACGGTTACGCCTTGTGCTATAACATTTATACCAAGGGCGGCAAGTTCTTTTATTAAAACCCGAAATGACTCCGGGACCTTAGGGGTTGGAATATCGGTCCCTTTTACGATTGCCTCAAAAGCCTTAGCACGTCCTACAACGTCGTCTGATTTTATAGTTAACATTTCCTGAAGAATATATCTTGCACGATGAGCTTCAAGTGCCCAGACCTCCATCTCTCCAAGTCTTTGCCCTCCCATTTGCGCCTTTCCGCCTAGGGGCTGCTGGGTAACTAGAGAGTAAGGACCGGTAGATCTGGCATGAGTTTTATCTTCTACCATATGAATCAGTTTCATAATGTATTCAACTCCTACAACGACTGAATTTTCATAAGCTTCCCCAGTTCTACCATCATAAAGAGTTGTCTTGCCATTTTCTGGAAGTTTTGCGGTTTTAAGAAGAGAAATAATTCTCTCTTCTCCAACTTCTTCAAAAACTGGTACTGCAACTTTAATATTAAGTTTCTTTGCCGCCCAACCAAGATGCGCCTCGAGAAGCTGTCCCAAGTTCATGCGAGCCAAAACACTTATGGGGGAAATAATAATATCAACAGGTGTACCGTCAGATAAATAAGGCATATCTTCTTGCGGTAGAATCTTTGAGATAACTCCTTTGTTTCCGTGCCGTCCGGCAAGCTTATCTCCGACAGTTACATGACGAAACTGTGCAACTTCAACAATAATTTTTTTGATAGTTCCCGGCTCAAGCTCATCTCCTTTTTTTTGATCAAGAATCTGAATACTTATAACTGTTCCTCTTTCTCCATTAGGAACGCGAAGAGAGGTATCCCTCACTTCCCTTGCCTGTTCTCCAAAAATTGCCCTAAGGAGCCTTTCTTCTGCGGTAAGTTCTGTTTCTCCCTTAGGAGCGATTTTCCCAACTAGGATATCTCCGGGCCCCACCTCGCTTCCCACAACGACAATTCCTTCCTCGTCCAAATTTGCCAGATCTTCTTCAGAAACATTTGGAATATCTCTTGTTGTTTCCTCAGATCCGAGTTTGGTATCAACAACAGATGCTTCATATTTTTCAATATGAATTGATGAAAGAGTATCCTCCTTAACAAGCCTGTCCGATATAACAATGGCATCCTCATATCCTAGCCCATCCAGAGAGGCATAGGCGATAATCAAATTTTTTCCAAGAGCTTGTTCTCCGTCACAAGATGCAGGTCCGTCGACAAGAATATCTCCCTTTTTCACTTTTTGTCCGGGGAAAACCTTTGCTCTCTGAGTATAAGAGGTTGCCTGAGAACTTCTCTTAAATGAATTAATTCCAAATTCTTTTTTTTCACTGTTTCTTGATCTTATTATAACTTTATTTGAGTCGACATAGGAAACTGTTCCGTCAATCGGAGACTTGATTACTCTTCCCATAACCTGGGCGATTGTGCTCTCCATTCCTGTACCCACAACTGGACTTTCGGGATTTACAAGAGGAACTGCCTGACACTGCATATGAGTACCCATAAGTGCCCTGTTCGCCTCATCATGGCTTACAAAAGGAATGAGGGACGCGGCAGATCCGACAACCTGTCTTGGAACAACATCTACATACTCTACGTTCTCTTTTTCTGTTTCTATAAACTCTCCTTTGTGCCTTACGGGAACACGATCTTCCTGAATAAACCCGTTTTTGTCCAGAACACCTGAATGGGTAATATAATAATTTTGTTCATCATCTGCTGTCATGTAAATTGTTTCATCGGTTGCTTTCACTAAAGTCTTTCCCCCGCTTTTGCGAATAGCTGTCTTTCTATAGGGAGTTTCCAAAAATCCAAATTCATTTACTTTTGCATAAAGAGCAATATAGGTTACGAGTCCAATATTGGGTCCCTCGGGACTTCTTATCGGACAGATTCTTCCATACTGGGAACTGTTAATATCACGAATAGAAAAAGCCGCTCTTTCTCTTGAAATTCCTCCCGTACCCATAACTGTAAGACGATTCAGATTATCTATCTCAGAAAGAGGATTTGTCTGATCAAGAATTGTTGAGAGCTGTGAAGTTCTGAAAAATTCATTTATAGATGCCATTATGGGTCTTGCGTTTATAAGACCTGCAATTGTTACGGGAACATCAGGCTGAATAAGACTCATTCTTTCCTTTACGCTTCGCTCAAGTCTTAGAATTCCCACGCGGAAGGCATTAGTTGCAACAAGTTCCCCCACTCTTCTAACACGTCTATTTGCAAGACTGTCAATATCATCTATCCCATCCTTTCCTTGGGCAAGTTCAATAAGAAAGGCTATTGTTCCTATAACATCATCTATGGTGAGTACTCTTTCCTCTGAGAGTTTAAAACCCGGAGCATCTTTGAGTTTTTTATTTATCTTATATCTTCCGACTCTTCCAAGATCATAGCGTCTTGCATGGAAAAACATCCCATAAAAGCTTTCCTTAATTTTATCAAGAACTATTGGTTCTCCCGGATGCATCTTTCTGAAAATTTCAACAAGAGCTTCTTGAGAATCGGGGGTTTCATCTTTTTTAAGGGTATTATCTATAAAAGAGGCTTTCCCTTCTTCAGGCTCCTTAAATTTTTCTCTTATATCATCATTTGAGGAAATCCCAAGGGCTCGCAAAAATGTTGTTGCTAAAAACTTTCTTCTTCTGTCAATTCTCACGGTTATTGTTTCATGTCTTGTTGTTGAAAACTCAAGCCATGACCCATGCACCGGTCTTATCTCGGCAGTATATATTTTTTTTCCCGTAACATTATCTTGTATAACTGTAAAGTAGGCGCCGGGAGATCGAACCAACTGGTTTACAATAGTTCTCTCGACACCATTTATAATAAAGGTTCCTCTCTCTGTCATTTGAGGGATGTCTCCAAGAAAAACTTCCTGTTTGATGGTCTTATTTGTTTTTTTGTTAAGAAGCTCAGCGCTTACATACAAAGGCGCATCAAACGTTATTCCTTTTGTTATACAAAAATCAGTGGACTTTGGGGGTTTTCCAATCCTGTAATCTTTAAATATTAAAGTCCAGTTTTTTTCGGTAAAATCATCGATGGGGGAAATCTCCTGAAGAATCTCTCCAATTCCTTTTTCCAAAAACCAAGCATAAGAATCTTTCTGTACTGCAAGAAGGTCAAGTGTCGGTAAGAACGAATATTCTTTCCCCCAGTTTATTCTGGTGTTGTTTCTGTTTATAAACTTGTCAGCTTTAGGCATCAGATAAATTCAAATTTTTCTACAACAAAAAAAATACACAGGGTTCTCACCCCTTTTTCCAAAATTTGTTGGCGTGGAGAATTTATAGCAGAAAAGCCAAACCATGTCAACAGTTAATTCTGATAAAATAAAAAAGGTGAATGAAAAAATCTAGAAGGCAGAAGGCATTAAAGATAGTAAAAGAACTTAAAAAACTTTTTCCGACTTCAAAAACAGCTCTTGTTTACTCAACTCCCTTTGAACTTCTGGTTGCTGTAATCTTATCAGCAAGAAATACGGACAAGAAAGTGAATGAAATTACAAAAAAACTTTTTGAAAAATATGAGACCGTAGATGATTTCAAGAATGCAAATATAAGAGGGCTCGAAAAAGACTTATCCCAACTTGGGCTCTTCAGACAAAAGGCAAAATTTATTAAAGAGACCGCAAAAATTATTTCTGAAAACTATAGCGGGGAGATTCCGAAGAGAATGGACGAATTAATCAAACTTCCGGGAGTTGGTAGAAAGACGGCAAACATAATCCTCGGAAATATTTATGGAATCGTTGAAGGAATTGCGGTTGATACTCATGTCACAAGACTTTCTAAGCTATTCGGGCTGACCAAAAACTCCGATCCAAACAAGATTGAAAAAGACCTAATGGAAATTATTCCAAAAGAAGAATGGTTTGATTTCACCAATCGCATGATCGCCTACGGAAGACTCTATTGTCCAGCTCATTGCAGACACACCCAATGTCCTCTAAAAAGATACATTGGAATTTGAAATTTGAAATTTCAAATTTAAAATTAGAATATGGAGTATGCAATTGCTCTCTCCCGGGGGCCGTTTAGTTCGATTAAAATTACCCTTTGCCAAGTTCCCAGCATTAGTTTTTTATTTTCAAAAAACAAAGCCAAGGAAGTTCCGACAATAGATGAAAGAATGTGATCATCGGTATGAGATGGGTCATGGGGATGGCGGTAGGAAATCTTAGGAAGCATTTTTCGCAAAGCCTCTAAAATATCCTTATCAGTTCCTGGATCCAAATCTGCAGTAGTTAGTCCACAGGTTGTATGAAGTACGTTTAAAACTATTGTCCCGTTTGACTCTTTACTTTTTTTAAGAATTTCATTAATTTTATCGGTGATATCCAAAACTTCATCCTTTTCATTTGTTATTATGTCAAACGTATTCATGTTGAAATTTTCTCAAGTCTTCTTAAGGCTTTGTCTTTTGAGGTAGGATCAATTTTTGTCCGTTTTACCGCTTTTTGCAAAATATTAATAGTAGTATCGTAAGTCTTGGTATCAACTGGATAAGGGATTTCATCTTTCCCTCCGTGTGCAAAACTGTATCTTGCAGGATCCTCATATGAAGGGTCAGCGCCATAAATAATTTCGGAAACCAGCGAAAGAGCCCGAATGGTTTTGGGTCCCACTCCTTCAATAGCAAGCAAACCCTCATAATCTTCAGGGCTTTCGTATGTCGCTTTTTGTAAAATGCGGTCTAAGTACTTACTTTTGGTAAAGTCCTCGGTGACTACGGGGTGAGTAGTAAAATGCGGATCATTGAGTTTTAGAAAGGTCAACTGTTCCCCATCTCCACCAGCTTTTTTTGGTGGCATTCTAAAGGATATCATTTGAGAGTAATCAGAAAAATGATTTCTTAAAAGTTGTATATCCTTCATAAGAGTATTGTATCCTGAAGAAACCAATTCCGAAGAAAGTTCTCTATTCTCTTCGCTTTTTTTATCAACCAGATTTAACACTTTCCTTTCAAAAACCTGTGATGCGATTCCCGAATGAGGTTCGTCTATAAAATCCTTTCCATATTTTTTATTTTTTATATTTAATCTTTTATCTTGTAGTTCATCATACCAATGGTATCTTCTCGCTGTTGCATTACTTGTATTCATTCCCTGCTGAACAACTGCCCAGCTTGAGAGAACCGGTGCAGAGTTCCCATTTTTTCTTACCGAGAAAAGGAAGGCATGGTGATAAATTTGATATCCGTCCTGAACTAAACTTGAGTCAACCTTGGCAGCCATTTTTGAGCTGTATGAAAGACTCTCGATCTTTTCGGAATCCAAACTTAATCTTTCTCCCCAATCTAAAATTTCATCAGGAGTTTTTCTTGATGTTTTTCCTTTCCCTCCGCAAATAAAAACACCAAGATCTTTTTCTTCTCCCCTTATTGCCTCCTTAAGTGCCGCAGTTAAAATTGTTGTAAGGCCTGAGGCATTCCAGTCAAATGCAAGAACGGTTCCTAAGGACTGGAACCAGATAGGGTCGGCTATTCTTCTTACAAACTCTGTCGGCCCGTATTCTTCAACCAAGACCCTTGTCATCTCTCGTCCCAAAGAAACCATTCTTCTGAAAAGCCATGGAGGACACCGTCCTGTATCAAGTGTAAAAGTGGCTATCCCTCGTCTCACACACTAACAGTAGCATAGAGGAGTTAACTTCTCAAGGATTTTTGGGTAATAATGCTGTAGGTCGCGCCAAGTCGTGATAACCTTGATTCAAAAAGAGTTATTTTATTTACTTTCATTTTTCGGTTAATTTTAGTTTGTTTTATTCTTGGAAGTTCTAAGATGCCCTTTTCCTCAAACCTCGCAAGCGTTATGTGAAGATTATATTTTCTCTTTTCCTTTTCTCGTCTGAAGTGTTCATGAAGTTTTTCATGAAGTCTCAAAAGGCTTTTGGTTGTTTTTCCATTTACCCAAATCATCCAGGGTCTATTGCCGGGAAAATATTTAATTTCCTCAAAAATCAGATCAAAAAACCCTTCGTCAAAATTAAATTTATTGAATTTCCCAATAACTTTCTCTATGTTTTCTTCCCAAAAAGGCGGGACAAGCGTAACGTGAAGGTTAGATGATTCAATAAAGCGGACCGGAAGTTTCCTGTTTTCTTCCTGCCATTTCAAAAAATCTTTTTGGATTTCCCCGGAACATTTTATCCCAATAAAAATTCTCATTCAGTTTCTTTTTTATAAACCCGCCGCATCAATAACATCATATGCCTCTTTTATTCTCCCATCTAGTAAATAGTGAAGAATTCTTGGTCTTAATTTATAATCAGCAAAGGGTAGTGCCTGCAAAATTCTAAGATATCTAATATCACTTGGCAGAAAACGACTTGCAAAGTCCTTGATTCTTAAAGTAAATTCATGGCAAAATTCTCTAAGTCTTTCTAGCGTTTCTCTTTCTTTCCCTATCAATGTTGTTCTAGCATCTTCTGAAATAAACTTTCTGTTTGGGGCATTCTCAACATTTTGTCCTAAAGAATCTGCTCTTTCCTTAAGTGTTTCTTGGATAAAAAAGGAGGAGATATAGACTAGTTGGGGTGAGTCCATATCCCAATTCATTCTTCTTGAAATGCCTGCTAACTCAAGACCAACCATAAAAACAAGTGCGTTCTGTCCTCTGTGCCGTTTGGGGTTACCAAATGTGTTTATGCTTAAAAAAGTTATATTATCAAGAGCAAAGTCCCACTCAAGATCTGGGGCGACCTCGCGTGCATTTAAAACGGTATCACCTGCAACTTTCTTCCTTATCTCAAAACTTTCTATCTTCGCGGTTTTAAAAAATTCGCTGGGAGTCTTAGGAGTTATGGGATAGTCATACAAACCACCCCTTCTCTCTCTTGCGTCAGTCATAGCAAGAGTGGATCTTATAACTTTGTTACGATAATGTCAATTTTGGGGTTCTTTTGCTTTTTCGAAGTTAAGAGCTAAAGAGTTTATGCAGTATCTTTTCCGCGTTGCTGTTGGACCGTCATCAAACACATGTCCCAAATGTGCCCTGCAGGTTTTACATTTTACCTCAACTCTTTTCATTCCAAGACTCAAATCATTTTCAAAATCCACATTATCTCCAACCAGCCTGTCAAAAGAGGGCCAGCCTGTTCCCGAATCAAACTTGTTGTCAGAGTAAAAAAGAGAATTTCCGCAGACAACACAATCATACATTCCTTTGTCGTGGTTATCGGTATATTTTCCTGATCCAGGCGGCTCGGTTCCCTTTAAAAAACAAATGTTATATTGTTCGGGAGTTAATTTCTTCTTAAGTTCTTCAAGTTTTTCCTTATCCATTTTCATCCTAGTGTTTTTACTTCTACAACATCTTCAAGTGGTACAGCTGCTCCCTCGTGCGCCTCTTTAACCTCTTGGGCAGATTGCGCTTCTGTCTGACAATAGGCAAAACCCTTCTCCATGCTAACAACCGCGCCCAAAGGCTTTAGTCCCTTTGCCACTGCCCCCTGTTTATACTTTTCGTAACCTTCCCGGACATCAGTTTCGCTCATTCCGGGGACAAGTTTATGAATTCCCAAAAATACTGTCATTCTTATCACCTCCTTTTCACACTATTATTTTCTGTTCTAAGCTTATCCAATGTTTCTGCTCTCGCCGTTCCACGGATTCCTCTTTCTGCTATAAGCTGATCTTGCGGATCAAGTACTATTTCGTTACCCTTTGAATCTTTAACTACAAAAGGTCTTGGATCTTCTGGATCTTCGGTAGGATAAACTCTTACTCTTTTAAAATGGGGACCCTTTCCTTCCCCTTCGGTTTGGATTGACATTTGCATTAAGAATGGTTTTTCGGGTTTTGACTGCGGGGGTCTTTGTGCTTCCATATGCTCTATTTTACCAAAAACTTGATATCTTGTCTTTTTATATATAAAATTGCTTGTTATGCAAAGTAAAGAAGCGCCGCAAATGGAATTTGATATTGGGAAAGGTAATTCATTTGCCATCATGACTCAGGCAGCAACTAGTCCCGAACAGGAACAAAGAGTACAGGGCTTAATTAGTTTTTCGGATATTGAAAGAATGATCTATAGACATATCGAAAAAGTCCCTCCAAGAAATACTTTTGATGTAAGCGCTGTTATTGGAGCAGGAATCGACTGGTTTTTGGTCCCTGCAAATTTTATCTATAGATACCGCGATGATTATTGCTTTGATCCCGACAGGTTTTATACCGAATGGAATTTACAAACTGTATTTTCAAGATTTTATCCCACTGGTTTTGGTTTTGATGAATATCTAGAGCTTTTCAAAAACCATCGCAAAAGATTTATCCAAAGCGATCCTCTAAAACCCGCAAATTTTGCTCTTGAAAGAAGAAATATAAAAAGGGCAATGATCCCATTATGGGAGGAGATTGCAAAAAAGTTTAAGATTGATTCTCTTGAAGTTCAAGAAATTATGGAAAATGCAAAAGGAGTTGTTTTGCCATCTGGGAGAACCGCATCGGCCGAAACTGTCGGACAAATCGGGCAGAGAATCGTAAGAGAAAGATTTGATGCTTTGGTTGATGATGATAAAGATTACACATATATAGCAAAGCCCCGTTGTCTTTTGTCTTTTGAGGTTGACGGAATTACTTTTCAGGTCCAAGTTGAGCCGGATTACATAAAACGCAAGAGAGAAAAAAGAAAATCGACTATAAAAAGACAAGTCGTTGCAAAACGGATAGTCGGTGATTTTAAAGATTCCGACAGACAT
Organism: Candidatus Levybacteria bacterium RIFCSPHIGHO2_01_FULL_41_15; assembly: GCA_001782165.1. GTDB lineage: Bacteria > Patescibacteriota > Microgenomatia > Levybacterales > UBA12049 > 2-01-FULL-38-13. Next base: position 21,907 of record MFNV01000009.1, read on the forward strand.
AATTTAACCGACTATACAACCGCATTTGGGAAAACAATGCTTGTCTACAATTTTCTTTTAAGACAAATTGGGCAGAGATTTGTAGAAAAAGTTACATGGGTAAAACTTCCTAACGGGCAGAGACGAAGAGTTTTTATAATAAGAGACAGGGTTTCAAAACCCGTTCCTTCGGATAGAGTCGAGACGGCTTTGGAATTTTTGCAGGAAGAGAGCGGGGATATTTTTACACTGATGCCAAGACTTTCGGAAAAAGAAGAAGCTATGGCAAGGAATTTATTAGAACAGGCTCTTCAAATTTCAAGGCAGGTTAGGATTTAACGAAAGCTTGGGGTTGAAAGACTATTCAATGAATTGGACTCAGGTTTGCAAAGCCTAAATGCAACATGCTGAGTTTTCTCATCGGTGCCAGTACCTATCATCGTTTTAGCGGGGTTTGGATTTATAAATTTAATAACTTTTCGTCTTAAAAGACCATTCTCCCGTTGATTCCAGATCGACTCGGATATATTTGTTTGAAAGTAGGTAACAATTTTACCTTCTTGAACCTGATGAACCAAGCTAATCGTATATCCTCTGGTATCCGGGATAGGAATCTCATCGGTTACTATCGTGCCTCCTATATCCTTAAGACCTCTTAAGCCTAGTTCTCCCAAAAACATATGGTGATAAAGCCTATAGGTATATTATACACCGTTTGTCAAAAAATACCCAATAAATTCAAGAATTTAAGAATTATGCTTGAGGCGAGGTGGTTTCGTAAATTTTGTCTCCTGTTTTTATTACAATAGGGCGGATGAGGTTAACGCCTATCATTGCAAGTTTATATCCAAAACCTCCGATAAAAGTCATAAGGAGAAAATGGGCAGAGAGATTAAGCGCGCTATCCAAAACGCCGGGAGGAATTATGTTAAGACTCGGGAGAAGAGCGGATAAATTCGGCTGACCAGTTGAATTTAAAGAATTTAAATCAGTATTGGATGCTGTAGGATAAGTGCTTTTTGGGATACTAAAGTATGTGGGATGAATTATATTCGTAAATGCGAGAATTACCAGAACTACCGAAAATACCATTATAAAAACTCCAATGCTTAAAAAAATATATCCCGTGGTCTTTGTGTTCATAAAATCATGATAAACAACCCCCACGGCATTTGCAACAAAAATTGTCAATCATGCTTAAGAAACTATTTGATTTGTTATTCTAGTCTTCTCAAGAATTTGAGAATATCAGACTATTTTTCAGTTTTATCAGATATTGCAAGACTTGACAAAATTTTTAAGAATGGGCAGACTGAAAATGATGATACTTTCAAAATATCCAATCATAATTACCAGTGCGATTATTTTTTTTATTGTCTTTATTTTCAATTTTGCGCCCTTTTCTTATGCAGGTTCTCCAACAATCTCCAAGATAATTACAACTCAGCTGCACAAAGAGGGCGATCAGGTTCATAAATATCAGCTTGAGGCAGTTGTCAAAAATCCATCCGGAGAAAGAATTGAAGCATTTTGGAAAGTAGATTGCGGTAGTTTAAATACAGACAGGGGGTTTAAGGTTGTTTTAAGTTATTCCGATGATTGTTCAGATGCTCAAGTTACGCTAACTGTGGTTAACAATAAGCTGTACGGACAGAAATTAACTCAATATGTTTTTCTCCCCGGAACTCTCCGCATAGTAAATATCAAACCAAAAAACCAGGAACCAGAAACCCAAGCAGTTACTACTCCCAAAAATCCCCCACTTTCCCTTATCCCAGCTGTTTCACAGCAGAAAAATTTTGGACAATTTCCATTTGTGACAAATGGAGTTTTAACAATTGCCGGATTAGTTTTACTTGCTGTCATTTTGTATGCTTTATGGAAAAAGTATTTATCCGTAAAGCTTATATCAACAGACAGTAAAGAGAAAGAGCAATGCAAATTGGGTGAGACAAGAGACTGTAAATTGATCGGCATGAAGTATTCTATCTACAACAGGAGACCTCATGAAGACGAAGAACTGGATTTATTCCTTGAGTTTTCTGCAGACGCAACCGACATTGCCAATTGGCTTATCTCAACAAGAGGCACAACTCCAGCGGTAAAAATGCTTCCGACTTTTCTAAGACAGACGATAGAAATCCATAAAAATATTAACAAAATTGAAAAATTGCGCGACGGGGTGGATATTTGGGGAACCATACAATGGGAAGAATGTGAAGAACAAGGTTTTTGGATTTTGGCAAGCAATTCATGGGTACTTAAAACTAAAGATATTAAAATTTCTCCCCCGCTTTACTCATATCAGATGAATACTCGAGCATGGAATCCGGAATATATGACGAATCAAAAATTTATCTATAGTAAGTTAAAGGAAATTCTTTCCTATGTCCGCAAAAAAGCCTTAGAGGAATGCCCGGGAAAACAGAGGGAAATATAAAATTTCAAACACTTTGAAAATTCTCTATTATTCGTTGGGTGAAATTCTTACATCCAGAAGTTCGATGTCAAAGACTAGAGAGGTGTTTGGAAGAATGGCATTTGGTACTCCTGTTTCTCCATACGCAAGGTCAGGAGGAATTATCAAGCGTCTTTTTCCTCCAACTCGCATTCCCAAAATCCCCTGATCCCATCCGGCAATCACCTTTCCAACTCCTATTTGAACTTGCAACGGCTGTTTGCCCAAAGATGTGTCAAAAACTTTTCCATCGGTAAACATTCCTGTATAGTTAACAGTAATCGCATTGCCCGATGCGGCGGGCGTTCCCGTACCAATCTGCGTATCAATAATAGTAAGTTTTGTTATTTGGAAAGGAGCCTGAGTAGGAGGGGTCGTAGGCAAAGTTGTGGGCAAAGGAGTGGGCTGCCCGTTTGGAATAGAAATTGGAGAAGTGTCAAAAGGATTTATGGGTTTTTTGGAATTTAAAGAAAGAAGAAAACCAAAAACCAATAAAATTATAAGTCCATATATGATGAGAAACTTATTGTTCATTTTTCTCCCTAATCTTATCAGAAATTAAAACGAGATGGTATAATCAGAGAGTAATTTTAAATTTCAATGACAGCGCAGGAAATTATAGGTAAATATATTAAATTTTTTGAAAAAAGAGGCCATAAAAGAATACCCAACTCTCCTCTTGTTTTGCAAAATGATCCAACAACTCTCTTCACCTCCTCCGGTATGCAGCCTTTAGTCCCCTATTTTCTAGGAGAAAAACACCCTCAGGGAAAAAGACTTGTAAATGTTCAGAATTGCTTCAGAGCTGCCGACATTGATGAGGTCGGAGACGATAAGCATACGACTTTTTTCAGAATGCTTGGAAACTGGTCTCTTGGTGATTATTTCAAAAAAGAACAATTACCGTGGTATTGGGAGTTTTTGACAAAAGTAATAGGACTCCCAAAAGAAAAACTTTACATAACCGTTTTCGAGGGTTTCAGTAATACTCCAAAAGATATTGAATCTGAGAAAATTTGGACAGAAATTCTTGAAAATGAAGGACTTGATTCAAAGAAAAAAATCTTCTCGTACGGAGCAGATAAAAACTGGTGGTCAAGATCTGGGGTTCCCGATGATATGCCCGAAGGAGAGCCCGGAGGACCCGATAGTGAAGTATTCTATTTTTTTGAGAATGTAAAACACGATCCCAAATTTGGAACACAGTGTCATCCAAATTGCCAGTGCGGAAGGTTTCTTGAAATTGGAAACTCTGTCTTTATGGAGTACCAAAAGACCAAGAATGGTTTTAAACCATTGCCGAACAAGAATGTAGATTTTGGAGGGGGGGCTGAAAGACTTCTGGCAGCTGTTGAAAACAAAAACGACATTTTTGAGACAAGGTTGTTCTCCCCCGTTATAGACTCCATCGAGAAGATAACAGCCAAGAATTATAAAAAAAATAAAAAAGCAATGCAGGTAATAGCAGATCATATAATTGCTGCAGTTTTCATAACGGACGCAGGAGTAACCCCTTCAAATAAAGAACAAGGGTATGTCTTGCGAAGACTTTTGAGAAGAGCTATCCGTTATGGGAAACAACTGGAAGCTTCTGAAACATTTACTGCTTGGATTGCTTCCTCGGTTATTGAAAACTATTCTGATACCGATTCTCAGTTAATGGATAGAAAAAAAATTATTATCGGGTTGTTTACAGAAGAAGAGGAAAAGTTTAATCAAGCTATTCGAGAAGGGCTAAAAATATCGGAAAAAATATTTTTGACACGAACCCCGATAGTTCCTGAAGAATATTCAAAAATAATGCAGATTCCGAATAAGAAAGAGTTCTTTAGAAATATATTTAGAAAGAGTGATTTTAAGGAAACGGCAAATTTTTTATCTGGCTTTGGGGTCTCTCTTACAAAAGCAGATATTGGAAATGCTACGATTTCCGGAAATCAGGCTTTTGATCTGTATCAATCCTTTGGTTTTCCTATAGAAATGGTTACAGAACTTGCTCAGGAAAAACGTTTATTTGTGGACATTGAGGATTTCAAAAGAGAACTTAAGCGACATCAAAAAGTTTCAAGAAAAGGGGCGGGGAAGAAATTCGCGGGAGGTCTTGCGGACCATTCTGGAAAAACAATAATGGGACACACCGCAACTCATCTTCTCCACCAGGCTCTTCGGGATGTCTTGGGAAACTCTGTCTATCAGACAGGATCAAATATTACAAGCGAGAGAATAAGATTTGATTTTGCATATGATAAGAAATTAACGGATGATGAAATTGAAAAAGTTGAAAAAATTATAAATAAAAAAATCGAAGAAAATCTTCCTGTACACTTTGAGATAATGACGCTTGATAAAGCAAAAGAAATCGGCGCAATCGGGCTTTTTGATGAAAAGTATGAAGATAAAGTAAAAGTTTATTTTATAGGTCCTTCGACTCACTCCGCTGCATCGGGACAACCTCATACGCAAGCGTACTCGGTTGAATTTTGCGGAGGACCCCATGTAAATTTTACAGGACTGCTTAAAAGGTTTAAGATAATAAAACAAGAGAACATTGGGCATGGGCAAAGACGTGTCTATGCAACAATCAAGGATGTATGAAATTGCCCCTCAGATTCGGCAAAAAAAAAGAAGAGAAACAATATTTCCTAGCTCTTGTACTTCGGAATGAGAAAGTGAATGCGGTTTTCTTTGAAGAAGAACTTTCGAAAGTAAAGGTTCTTGCCAGACATTCCGAATATTTTGAAAACTCCATTGAAGAAGCCTCTTTGGAGGAATTTTTGGATGTTCTGGATAAAGCTGTATCAACCGCGGAACAATCGCTTGTCACGGAACTTGAAACAGTAAAAACTATTTTTGGAGTTAAAGGAAGCTGGATTGGGGAAAACAAGATAAAAAAGGAGTATCTTTTAAAACTTAAGAAAATAAGTGATGAGCTTGGACTCTTACCCATAGGTTTTATAGTAATTATTGAGGCAATTTCTCATCTTCTCCAACAAGAAGAAGGGGCTCCTCTTACAGCCATAGTTGCTGAAACCGGCAAAAAATATATTTCTGTTGCCCATGTAAAGGGAGGAAGAATTTTGGAATTCAAAACCTCGCAAATTCTGGAATCTCCTGCTCAGACTGTTGATACGATTCTTAAACATTTTTCATCATCCGAGATTCTCCCTGCAAGAATACTCATCTTCAATGGCGATGAAGATGAAAGTCAGGAATTTATAAATCACAGCTGGAGCAAAAGCCTTCCCTTTCTTCATCTTCCTAAAGTAGGTATCCTTTCCCCGGATTTTGACGCAAGAGCGGTTCTTTTCGGAGCGGCACAACAAATGGGGTTTGAGATTTTAGGAGATGTGTTAAGTATCGAAGAAAAGAAAGAAGATATAGAAGAGCTTTCTAAACCTCCTCAGGAACAAGAAACTTTGCCCACCGGAGAAGCCGAAGAAGAGATTATAAATGAGAAGATCAAAAATATTCCGCAAGATTCTTCTCTTGAGTATTTTGGGTTTCTAGAGAACAAGGATATTGCCAAAGAGCCCTTGCAAGCTCCTCCAGAAGAAAAGCCGGAAGAAGAAATTACCGGAGAGAAAATCGAGGACCTGCCTGCTCGCCTCGATTCGGCAAAGCGGGCCGGACAGGCGGGAATTCCGAAGGATATAAAAGTTGAAGAAGCAGAAAAAAAGGCTCTTCCCATAAATGCATCCTTTGTTCTTACGGGGGTAAAAGTCTTTGCTCCTAGAATTTTGAAGTTTGTTAAGAAAATTCCTGCAAAAATTTCTTTTTCAGGATTCGGTTTAACTCAAAGGGGGAAGGTTTTATTAATTCCGATCGTAATTTTCATTTTAATAATTATTCTGTCTCTCTTTTACTTTTTCTTAAATAAAGCGACTGTTGTTTTATCCCTTACAGGACAACCGTCAGAAAAAACTCAAGATGTAATTTTTGCCGTGGATTCACCGACGGACAGTTCTCGGGGCATAATCGGTTCAGACTTTTTGGCAAGTCAAAAGGATGGCAATATTTCAACAAAAGCAACTGGAAAGAAGGAAGTTGGCGATAAAGCAAAAGGAACAGTAACAATTTTTAATAATTCATCTACAAGTCAAGCTCTTGCCCAAGGGATAACTATTACGTCCTCAAATGATTTGGAGTTTGCTCTTGATAAAGGACTTACGGTTGCATCAGCATCCGGCGACATATTCTCCGGCACTACCCCAGGAAAAGTAAATGTCAATGTCACCGCAAAGGCAATCGGACAAGAATATAACCTCCCATCAAATACAAAGTTTTCTATAGGAGGACGTTCATCTGTTGCAGCCAAAAATGACAATGCCTTTTCAGGAGGATCTAAAAAAGAACTTACAGTAGTTTCAAAAAATGATATCGTAAAGCTCGAGAGGGATCTTCCCAAAAGCCTTGAACAAAAAGCCAAAGATGATCTAAATAATAAAATTTCACAAGATCAGGTACTTCTCCCTGTTTTGGTTTCAGAGGAATTGGTGAAAGGGGATTTCAGCAAAAAAGAAGGTGATGAAACAAATCAAGTTTCTCTAAAAGGGACAGTTGAGTTTAAGGGAATTGCTTATAAAAAGAAGGATATAGAAAACTTTTCAAATGAAATTCTTAAGAGAGAGGTTTCAGAAAACCTGACAATCGAACCCAAGAGCATAAAAGTTGATGTTTCGGATGTAAAAACAGAAGAAAGTAAGGTAAGTGCCCAGATCTCTATAAAAGCTCTTTTGATTCCCAAGATAGACTCTAAGAGTTTAGTAAAACAAATTAAGGGAAAATCTTTCAAAGATGCCGAATCTCTTCTGTCTAAATACTCTCAAGTATCAGATATTCAGATTTCTCTTTCTTTAAACTTGCCATTTTTCCCAAAAAGGATTCCACTCTCCGAAAAGAATATTCAGGTAAAAACTTCTATAAATGAGTAAATACTATTACGAAAAAGGGGGTAGAAACTCAAGAAAAAAATTGGTGAAGCACCTAGGAATTGTCTTTTCGATTATAGGACTAATGACTGCCATATACATTTTCTATCCTCTAATCCTCTGGCAGATATTTTTTGAGGGTACTTTTGCTTCACCAAGCATCCAAGCTCCAATACCCCGAAGCACTGTTGTAAACCCCGAAACTTTGGGAAGTCTTATTTCTCAAGCAGGAAATTTAATCTCTGGAGTCGACTACACAAATGCTCGAAATTGGTTCCCGGGTTACGGTGTGCCTGGCAGTAAAAAAGCAAAGGTTCCCTACTACTCCGTGTCAATTCCTAAGTTAAACATCAAGAATGCAACAGTCTCAACTGTGGATACAAACCTTTCTTCTCATCTTGTAAATTATCCGGGAACGCCTGCGCCTTCCGAGGCAGGAAATGCAGTTGTATTTGGCCACTCTACGCTTCCTCAGCTTTTCAATCCCAATGATTACAAAACAATTTTTGCAAATGCCTATCAACTTAAACAAAGTGATATTATTTATGTTAATATCGCAAGTATTACCTATAAATATAGGATTTTTAATATTTCGGTTGTTGATCCAGATAATACTTCTATATTTAATCAAGACACTAGTGACTCCTATCTTACTCTGGTAACCTGCACTCCTCCCGGGACTGTTTGGAAAAGACTTATAATAAAATCAAAGCTTGAAAAAATCTAAAAATGCAGGAGGAAAATAGGTTTAAAATTATTCTTATTAAAATCTGGCCTACAGTTTATCGAATCATAAACGGATTCCTGTACTTCATTCTTTCTTTAGTTAAGGGGATAGTTTCTATTGCCATCAGCCAAATAAAAGGAGACAGACAGTGAAAAAATCCGATCTTTTCAAAAATGAGGAGGAGGAACTCCGAAAGGCACTTGAAGCAATCCAAAAAAAACTCGTCGGAAAAAGACTCACATACAAAGAGGTCTTTGCCGTAATGGACGAAATCGCAAGAAATAGACTCGGTGATGTCCTTACAACTTATTTCGCAGCATCCGGTTTTGCTAAAGGCTTTACCAATAAAGAGCTTTATCATTTAACTCGCTCAATGGTTGATACGGGAGAACGGCTTTCCTTCAAGGGCATTGTGGCAGACAAACATTCGATAGGCGGGGTCCCAGGATCAAGAACCACTCTTATAGTTGTCCCTATTGTTGCAGCGGCAGGATTTACTGTACCGAAAAGCTCATCGCGCGCAATAACATCGCCCGACGGAACAGCAGATGACATGGAAGTCTTGGCTCCTGTTGTTTTGACCCGGGAAAAAATATACAAGGTTGTTAAAAAAACCAACGGATGTATAGTCTGGGGAGGAAGCTTCGGTATTGCTCCTGCAGATGACATCATGATTAAAGTTGAAAAACCCCTTCTTTTTGAAAGTTACGATAAAATCCTTGTCTCAATAATGGCAAAAAAGGTTGCTTTTGGCTCAAATCATGTTGTAATTGATCTGCCTTACGGCAAATCCGTAAAGGTGCATAGATTAAAAGATGCAAAAATTCTTAAAGAAAAATTTCAATATCTGGCACGACAATTTCATATAAAGATAAAGGTGCTTATCCAAAGAACCGATGAGCCTCTGGGCCGCGGAATAGGACCAGTTCTTGAAACAAGAGAAGCTTTAAGGATTCTTCAACAAAAATCCGAAAGACCGCTTGATCTTGAAGAAAGAAGCCTTACTCTCGCAGGAGAACTTCTTAAGCTTTGTCTTACAGATGCAAATGTTAATCTAAAAAAAGAAATAAAAAAAACTCACGGGAGCTCTTTTAATTGGGCGAAAAATATTCTCAAGAACGGTCTTGCTTTTAAAAAAATGCAGGAAATAATAAGAGCTCAGGGAGGAAACCCCAATATAGACAGCGAAGATCTAAAAACCGGAAAGTTTAAAGATACTATAAAAGCAAAAGAAAGCGGAATCGTAAGAAGAATAAATACCAGAAATCTTACAATGGTTGCAAGAATTCTGGGAGCGCCTGAACACAAGACAACAGGAGTTTATCTTAATAAGAAATTAGGTGAAGAAGTAAGGAAAAATGAGACCATCTGTACTTTGTACAGCGAAAACATGTATAATCTTAAAACAGGAAAAAGATCAGCAATAAGATTTCCGATAATTAGTCTATGAGGAGATTAACAATTTTTGTAATTGTCTTAATTGTTGTTATTGCGGGCTCAGCTTTATGGTGGAAAAATGGCATAAGTTCTTCTGATCCCTCAAACCAAACTCCGAAAATCTTTGTAGTTGCAAAAGGTGAAGGCGTGCGAGAAATAGCCAATAAACTTAAAAAAGAAGGACTTATCAGGGATCCGATTGTATTTTTTCTTCTGACTAAAAAGATGGGAATAGATAAAGAAATTCAGGCAGGAGACTTCAGGCTAAATCCATCAATGAATTTATATCAAATAGTAGAAAATTTAAGACACGGCACTTTGGATATCTGGGTAACCATTCCTGAGGGATTAAGAGCCGATGAAATAGCAGGTATGTTTAAGACTTCTTTGCCAAATTATAAACCTGAATGGAGAAATATTCTGGTAGTAAATGAAGGTTATCTCTTTCCCGATACCTATCTTTTCCCAAAAGATGCAGATATAAATGCGATAGTTGATATACTGAAAAATAATTTTAATAATAAATACGCAACTTTGGGTACCTTAAAGACAAATCTTTCTCAAGAGGAAATTGTAATAATTGCATCTCTGATAGAAAGAGAGACAAGACACGACGAGGACAGGCCTCTTGTAGGAAGTGTCATCAAAAACAGACTTGAGCTTGGTATGAAACTTGATATAGACGCAACCATTCAGTATGCATTAGGATATCAGGAAGGAGAGAAAAGATGGTGGAAAAAACTCTTAACAGAAGAGGATAAGCTCTTAAACTCTCCTTACAATACTTATAAGGTGGCCGGTCTACCCCCGGGACCAATCTCAAACCCCGGTCTTGCAAGCCTAAAAGCTGCAATAAATCCGGCAAATACTTCCTATCTATACTATATTACTGACAAAAACGGGATCAATAGATACGCTGAGGACATTAAAGTACACAACGAAAATATAAGAAAGTACGGCCTCTAACTAAATCGTTTTGGGTAAAGGTTTTGGCCGCTAGCAACGTCTGGCGCTTAACATTTGACTATACGGGTAACTACACCGAACTCTTAAACAAAAATGTTATTAGGTGGTTTTTCTTTTGAAGAATCTTCTTGCGGGCTTAGTTTTAACTGGTTCGTTCTCCGAATTACTTTTGGGAACACCGTTTCCATTTGAAGAAGTTTCTTTTTGGGCAATCCGAGGCTCTTCCGGTATTTCCTCTATCGTCTCCTCATACTCAAGATCATCATCCGCAAGCATTTCTGTCAAATTTTCAAGCCCATTCTCTGAAATAGTTTTAAGAAGTTTTTTTCCTTTTTTTGTTGTAAGAAAAAAAACAAGCCCTCCCCCTATAATAGCGCCCCACAAAAACCCCTCGAAAAATCTGTTATTGTTTCCGTTACTCATGTTTTCCTTTCTTTGATGCTCTCTTTTTTAAAAGTCTTGCAACCACTGCTCCTGCTTTTATCCCCGTTGCAAGACTTGAAAGACCTGAAATAGGACCCGATACGCTTTCGGTTATGACGCCTGTATCATCCAAAACCTTGTTAGCCTTATCAACTGTTTTTCTAAGTTCTCTTAAAATAAAAAACACCTGAACGCCTAAAACCAAAAGAAGGATAGTCAAAACTATTATTACCAAAAATAAAGCCGTTTGGGCAGGATCAATCATAGTAATATTAAACATAGCATTTAAAAAATGACTATGTCAACAGGATTAAATATAACAAAACAAACCAGAGTTGGTTCGAGCAAAATCCAATGACGATGACGAACGATGACGATACGGGATCGTTACCGACGATAGAAGAAATTTAAATCAAGGAAGAAAATTATTTAACGCAGGCGTATTGGAAAAAATCTATTCTTCAATGCTTCGGGTATCAGCTATCTCAACCGCCTTATTGAGTCGCTTCGCATTTCTAAGATTATTTACTGTTGCGTGAATTTTTGCAATTGTAAAACTAGCAGCAATCCCTGGATCAGCATCGGATAATGCTGTTGCAGCAACATCTATTAATAATGCCCTCTTGCTAAAAAGGAATTGTTTTGAATTTGTGATATCTCCAAGTAATATATTTTTTTCTAATGGTCCCTCTCTGGAATCAATTCCACTCTGTTGGACTAAATTATCTGCATCAAATCCCTTAACAGAAGAGTATCGATCAGCTAGGTTGCTGATGAAAAATATTGCCGCACCAACAATATGAGCAGGGACAGAATTTACATGAAAAACTTCTAAATTTGCGAAATATGCGCCTAAAGTAACTGCCATAGTAATATTTACATGTGCTCTATGATCTATCTCATACCATGCTCTTGGCACTTCTATCTTTGCTTGATCCATTGGGGACAATATTTCTTTTGACATAAAATTTTGCGGGGCAGAGTTAGAACGAATGCTCCTATTTTACCAAAACGCGGCGGGTTACAGCTGTTTCTCTTCCGAAGCGATTAACTGCCTTAACATTAATTGTAGTCTTCCCGGGAAGGGCCAATATTTCTTTCTTAAATTTTCCATCTTCCCCAACGCTTACTGCGTCATCCCCTATAAAAATCGTTGAGGAAGAATCGGTTTTCCCCGAGACTGTAATAATTGAAGAGAAGATTGTCTGCCCCTCGGAAGGCGAATCTACATCAAGGGGAGGATTTAAAAATGCGTATCTTCCCTGAAAAAGTATATAGCCTATTAAAATAATAAAAATTAAAATTCCTAATACAAAAAATCTTTTTATTTTAAATCTCCTAAGGGGGGCGTCTTTTTTCCCGATAAGCCCCTTAGGCAGAACCTCATATTCTTTTCTCTCATCAAATTCTCTTTTGAAAAGAGGTAAAATTTCTTTCTCGGGAAGTTCCAAAAATTTCGCGTAGTTTCGGACAAATCCTTGAGCATACGCAGAAGGAAGTTTTTGGTATTCCCCCTTCTCTATGGAAGAAAGAAACTCGACCCGGATTTTTGTTGCATTTGAAATTTTTTCAAGCGAATACCTTTTTTTCTTCCTCTCGTCAAGAAGCCTCTGACTTGCCTTAAGCATAATACTAAATACTAAGCACTAATTTTTAAATTCTAAATAATATCAAAATCACAAATCCAAAATTTAAGACAGTTTGGATTTTAATATTTTGAGAATTGGAATTTATTTAGGATTTAGATATTCGAATTTCGAATTTTTTGTTTATTGTTGATTGAGACTTGCAATAACCTCTTCAGCATTCCTTACAAGAACATCCCTTGGCTTTGATCCTTCAGCATGTCCTACGATTCCTGCTTCCTCAAGCTGGTCCAAAATTCTTGCAGCTCTTGAGTAACCAATTGAAAGACGTCTTTGAAGAAGCGACGCAGAAGCTCTATCATGTTGGCATACAACTCTTATCGCCTCTTCAAAGAATGCATCTCGTCCGTCGCCTCCCGTCTTTCGAACCACCAAAGGACTTGCGGTAACTTCCTCGGTATATTCAACCGGCGGTCCTTTTTCCTTAAGATAATCAACAAGCTTTTTAATTTCTTTTTCTGACACATAGGCACCTTGTATGCGTGTCGGTTTTGCCTGATCGGGCGGAATATAAAGCATATCTCCTCGCCCTAAGAGTTTTTCTGCTCCGGGCATATCAATAATAACCCGGGAATCAACCATAGATGAGACATTAAAGGCAATGCGGCAAGGAATATTTGCTTTTATAAGTCCTGTAATTACATCAACGGAGGGTCGTTGCGTTGAGAGAACCAAATGAATTCCAGTAGCACGCGCCATTTGAGCAAGCCTCGTAATCGCATCCTCAACTTCAACCGGCGCAAAAGCCATAAGATCTGCAAGCTCATCAACAAATATTACTATGTATGGGAGCGCCTGGAATCCCGCAAGTTCATTATAAGAATCAATGTTTCTAACTGTTCTTTCGGCAAATGTTTTATAACGTCTGTCCATCTCATCCATTGCCCATTTCAAAGATGCGAGAATCTTCTCAACATCAACAATTACAGGCGTCATAAGATGGGGAATCCCGTTGTATCCTGTGAGCTCTACTCTCTTAGGATCTATTAAAATCAACTTCACCTCAGAGGGAGATGTGCGGAATAAAAGCGATGAGATAAATGAGTTAATAAGAACAGATTTCCCGGAACCTGTTGTTCCTGCTATAAGGACGTGAGGCATTTTCCCGATATCAACAACTACTGGATTGCCTGAAACATCAAGCCCCAAAGAAACCGTAAGTTTTGATTTGCTTTTTCTCATTATTTCTGCCTCTAGCATTGTTTTAAGCGTTACAATCTCAAGGCTTCGGTTGGGGATTTCTATTCCGACAAGGTTTCTCCCTGGAATCGGAGCCTCAATTCTTATCTGTCCTGTCGGCGCCTCTGTTGCAAGGGCCAGATCATTGGTCAAAGAAGTAATCTTAGAAACCTTTGTTCCTAAGGCAATTTCAAGAGCATATTGAGTAACTGCCGGACCAAGATTTACTTCAACAACCTTTGCTCCGATTCCAAAACTCTGAAGAGTATTTTCTATAACTTGCGCGATATTCTTTATGTCCCCTCGGTCAGCTTTTTGAGCAGTTGAATCAGACAAAAGAGATAGAGGAGGATATTCCCAAACACCGTCTGTTGCCAGAGGGTTAGCAACAAGCTTGTCTGATAAAAGAGACTCTTGTTTCTTCGGCTGAGAAATGGTCATCTCCCTATTTGAGAAGCCCGGTGCTCCGCCCCTTATCATAAGATGTCTATCTTTAAATCCCAAAGGCTTTTTATCTTTAAAGACAGACAGGATTGTTTTTGGGAAAAATCTTGAGACATTTTTGATCACAAAACCTGCGACTCCAAAAAGCTCATCTATAGATGTATCAAAAAAAACAACAAGTCCAACAAAAATTCCGGCAGTATATACAAGATTTGCTCCAATACCAGTTACAAGATCCGAGAGAACTTTAAATAAATACTCTCCTAATATTCCGCCTTTAGTTAAAGCATTAAGGGAAATAAAAAATAGTAAAAACCCGATTGAAACATTGGCTCTTGATATAAACATTTTAAGCCTTAGAAAAAGAAAGCCGAAAAATATCAGAACCAAAGGAAAAAGATAAGCAGAAAATCCAAAATATTTTTTAAGAAGATCGGAAGCTGTCTCAAAAGAGGGTTGGCTTTGGGTGAAGGTAAGAAAAGAGAGCAACCCTGCGATGATAAGGCCGAAGGAGAAAATAGAATAAATAGTTGTTTTTTTTAGTTTAAGCTTAAACCTTGTTCTTCTGTAATGTCTTCTTCTTGCCATATTTTACTTTAATATTATATCCCCTAGAAAGTATGACTACAAGCCGATTGGGAAAGATTAAACATTAAACTTCAATCACAACTGGAAGCACAAGAGGACGCCTGTTTAAATGTCTGAGAACTGATTTTTCCGCAATCTCTCCGACTCTTTTCCTTATATAAGTCCAGTCGGTAACTCTTCCTCTTTTTTGTGAGAAAGAATTTCTTATGTCTTTGGAAACTTTTTGGCTGGCTAGTTTTGCCTCAGAAACAGAAAGGGCCCTTGAGATTATAGTTGGTGTTTCTGTCATCTGTCCGGTTGAGCTGTCAATTTCGGCAAGAACTATTATTACTCCCTCTTTTGAAATTTTTTGTCTGTCTCTTAAGACATAAGTTTCAACCTCTTCTCCTGAGATCTCATCGACGTAAATATTTTTGGTTGGGATTTTCCTTCCGATAACCGCACTGCCGGACTTTGAAAAAACTATCTCGTCTCCATTTTCAACAATGAATATGTCTCTATCAAGAAATCCCTGTTTGAACGCAAGATTTTTATAGGCGACCATCTGCCGATAAGTTCCTCCGATTGGGACAAGTTTGCGGGGTCTTACCATCTCCATAAGAAGCATAAGGTCGTCTGAGGAACCATGTCCTGAAACATGAAATTCATCTGTAAGCTGAGAGTAAATTACCTTTGCCCCTTTCTTTGATAGACTGTCTATCATAGAGTTTATTGATATTTCATTGCCGGGAATTGGATCTGCAGAAAAAACAACCATATCGTTTGGAGAAATAGAAATTTCCCGATGCTCTCCATTGGCAATTCTTGACAAGGCAGAATTTTCCTGCCCCTGGCTTCCTGCAACAAGAAGAAGCAATTCCCTACCCTTATATCTTCTTGCTTCAGGAAAACTTACCTCCATTCCTTTCTCAAGATTCATATATCCTAGCTTTTGAGCAATGCTTGCCGCCGTTATTAAAGAACGCCCAACAAATACCACTTTTCTCCCCAATTTTCTTGCCGCTGCGATCGCCTGATTGAGCCTTGAAATGTTTGACGAGTAGGTTGTAAGAATAAACTTACCCTGACAATCCCTCATCTCTTCCTCTATATTTTGAGCCAAAACCTGCTCTGATCTTGTAAATCCTTCTTTCTCTGCGCGAAGACAGTCAGACATAAGACACATAACTTTCTGCATGGACACTTTTGCGATTTTTTCAAAATCAGTTTTCTTGCCGTCAAAAGGTGTTAGATCAAACTTAAAATCACTTGCATGATAAAAATTCCCCAGAGGTGTCTTTATAAAAATATGAGAGCTGTCAGGAATCGAGTGAGTTACTCTTATAAAAGAAACGGTGAAACTGCCAAGCTTAAATTCGGAAGTTCCATAGTCAACTGTCTCAACCCTTTTGGCGACTCCATATTCTTTCAGTTTTTCATTTGCAAGCCCTGCGGTCAAAGCTCCTCCGAGGACTGGAAAATTTTCTCCTTTGGCAATAAGCTGGGGGAGAATAAAAGGAAGCGCTCCGATATGGTCCTCGTGTCCATGCGTCAAAACAATTCCTCTAATTTTCTTCCCCGAGGATAAAATATAAGAAATATCAGGAAGAAGAAGATCAACTCCAAGGGTCGTTTCATCCGCAAATCCCAAACCACAGTCAATAATAAGAATCTCATCCTTATATTCATAAAGGTACATATTTTTGGTAACATCCCCTATTCCTCCAAGGGCTATAAATGAAACTTTATCCATAAGATTTAAATTATAAATTCAAAACACCAAATCCCAAATAAATTCCAATTTTCAAAAATCAAATTCCAAACCGCTTTGAATTTTGGTTATTTGAATTTAGAATTATTTGATATTTGTCCCGCTGGTAGTTTCCAGTCGGGATCCCGCAATTGCGGTGATTATTTTGGATTTGTGATTTTTTTATCATGTTGGCAGAAATTGTTTGTAATTTTCCGATGTTATGTGTATATAACTTTCCTGAGAAACTTTTCCTTCGACAAAAAGTCTTGCGGTCTTTCTGCAAACTCCTTCTATGGTTCGCTCCAAACTTCTTATTCCCGCATCAAAACCCAAAGGTCTTATTATGAATGGCCAGACAGATTCATCAATAACAAGCTTCCTTTCGGGAAGTCCGTTTTGGGATCTTATTTTGGGGAAAAGATAATTTTTGGCAATTTCCATTTTTTCTTGATCTGTGTAAGAAGGCATTTGTACTACCTCAAGTCTGTCCAAAACCGCCGTTGAGATATTTGTAGTATTGTTTGCGGTTGACACGAATAAAACATGAGAAAGATCAAAAGGATAATCTATATAATGATCTGTGAATGCCTGGTTCTGCTCAGGATCCAGTAGCTCTACCAAAACACCCATAATATCTGACCTTGCTGCTTCGGTTACTCTATCAAGTTCATCAAGGAGTATAACGGGATTTCTTGTTTTTGCATTAACAACTTTTTTAATTATTGCCCCGGGTTCCGCATCAGCAAAGGATCGCGATTGTCCACGAAGGGCGCGGGCGTCCCCCATGCCGCCAAGAGGAATTCTTTCAAATTTTCTCCCCAAAGCTTCTGCAATCGAATAAGCCAGGGTAGTTTTACCCGTTCCCACGAGTCCTACCAAACACAGGATTGGAGCCCTAATTACTCCTTCGGATGTATTATTCTGCATTGTCAAAATTATTGAGGAAAGATATTCCAAAATTCTGTTTTTTACACTTTCAAGGCCATAGTGATTTTTATCAAGTACCTGCTTTGCGTTGTTTAGATCCAAAATATCTTTTGTTTCATTTGAAAAAGGAAGAAATGTCACCCAATTAACATAAGAGGAGACATTTTCAAAATTTATAAAAGAGACGCTCCCCGTTTTTACGCTTGCCCTAAGCAAATTTATCATTCCCCCAACCTTATCCAAAAGCTCAGAAGGTAGATTTGCCTGTTTTACCTTCTCTTCAAGTTTTTGAATCTGACCCTCCAATGATGAAGCAGTAACATCCATGATTACATAATACAAAAATAATGAAGCCACGTAAACTATGGGAATTAATATGTGTCTTTTCTGAAACGTGGTCTTCTCGGAGGAAAGTTCCTTCTACCGCTTTTCTCTTCTCTTTCTCTTTTGAATTGCCTTGATAGGGGGTGCTCTTCTCTTTCTCTTCTTGGAAAATCCTTATCATGTCTTTGAAAATCTCCTCGCATGCGTCTTGCCGGTCTTTGAATTTGCCCTGATTGAGTTGGGATTGCCCCTGTCATCGGCGGGGTTGAATCTTCGGGTTGTCTACCTCCTTTTTCCTGAAACTTCATTGAAAGATTTATTCTCCCCTGTTCATCTATTTCCATTACCCTTACTTTTACTTTTTGTCCTATTGATACTACATCGGCGGGATTCTTAACAAATCCTTCTGCCATTTGAGAAACATGAACCATTCCTTCTTTGCCGGGAAGAATTTCTACAAATGCTCCAAAGGGAAGAATTCTTTTTACTTCTCCTTCAAATTCTTCTCCTGCCTTTACCTCCCTTGTTAGAGCCTCGATCCAATGAACTGCTTTCCCGACAGCTTCCTCCGAAGTCCCTGATACAGCAACAGAGCCATCGTCCTCAACATCAACAGTAGCACCAGTCTGAGCAATTATATTTCTTATGGTTTTTCCTCCGGGTCCGATAAGCTCTCCGATTTTTTCAACAGGAATATAAATCATCTCAATTTTTGGAGCATATTTTGATACTTCTGTTCTTGACTTTGGCATTACAGAAAGCATCTTCTCAAGAATAAAAAGGCGGGCTTTCTTTGATTTTTCAAAAACCTCTTTGATCTGATTAAGAGTTAAGCCGGGAATCTTCACATCAAGCTGTATCCCGGTTATTCCTACATCTGACCCTGCAACTTTAAAATCCATATCTCCAGAAAAATCCTCAAGACCTAGAATATCCGTCAGGATTACATATTTAGAATCGTCTGACATCAGTCCCATTGCAATTCCCGCAATAGAATTTACGATAGGAACACCTGCATCCATAAGAGCAAGGGTTGATCCGCAGGCTGACGCCATAGAAGTAGAGCCGTTTGATGAAAGAACTTCTGAAACTACCCTTATTGTATAGGGGAAAAGTTCCTGTTTGGGAATGACCGGCAGAAGCGCCCGCTCTGCAAGAGCACCGTGGCCAATTTCTCGCCTTGTTGGATAGCCAATCCTTCCTGTTTCACCGACCGAATACGGAGGCATGGAATAATGATGCATATAAGTCTTAACTTCCTCTCCCTCTGCCGATTCTACCAGTTGCTCAAGCTTTGGAGAACCAAGCGTGACAACTGTAAGAACCTGAGTTTCTCCTCTTTGAAATACTGCAGATCCATGAGTTCTTGGCAAAACAGAAACCTTAGAGCTAATTTCTCGAATATCATCCGCCTTTCTTCCGTCAGGTCTTTTTCCCTTTTTAAGAATGTCCTCTCTTATAATCTTAAAAAGTACTGTCTCAATTCCTTGCGAGATGAGTTTTTTATCAAGCGGGTTTTGTGGATCTTCCAGTTTCATCTGTTCAAATATTTTACCAACGAGGTCCTCAGTTTCTGATCCCGTTGACTCCTTGCCCAACCTTGTTTGAACAAGAGAACTTACCTCATCTTTATATTCTGTTTGAATCTTTGAAATTAGTTGGGAAAGAGCAACATTCGGGCTAACGATCTCTTTTTTCCTGCCTGCCTTTTTTACAAGATCCTCGATAAGAGCAATTACCTTTTTATTTTCGGCATGGGCTTTTCCTATTGCCTCCAAGACTATATCTTCGGGAACTTGTCTTCCCTCTCCCTCAATCATTACGGTTTTTTCTTTTGTTTGGGTCGCAATAAGATCAAGCTCTGATAATTCAACTTCTGCAGCGCCCGGATTTACAATAAACTCCTTATTGCCGTTGCCTTTTTCCAAAACATACCCCATTCGAACGGCTGAGACCGGACCGTTCCATGGAACAGAAGATATGCTTAAAGCGGCAGATGTTGCGATAATTGAAAGAATATCAGGTTCATTCTCGCCATCCACCGAGAGTACCGTTATGACAACTTGAACCTCTTTCTTAAAGTCCTTTGGAAAAAGCGGTCTTATGGATCTATCGATAAGTCTTGCCGTCAGGATTGCCTCATCGCTTGGTCTTCCTTCTCTTTTTACCCAACGGCTCCCCTTTATCCGACCTCCTGCATAAAGTCTCTCAACATATTCAACAGTCAGAGGAAAATAATCAATGTCTTCCCTCACCTGCCCGACAACCAAAGTTGAGAGAACCATCGTATCTCCAAGACGGGCTAGAATTGAAGATGTAGCTTGTTTGGCAAGTTCTCCTGTCTCAAGTGTTAAGAGAGTTTCTGCCAGTTCTATACTTTTTGAGGTTTTTTCCATTAATCTTTAAGGCTTAAATCCTTTGCAATTGAAGAGTAACGCTTCTTATCAACGCTTTTTAAAAAATTGACAAGTCTCCTTCTTTTGGCGATCATCGATAAAAGTCCGCGTCTTGAATGGGTGTCATGAATATGCGCTTTGAGATGGTCTGTGAGTTTACCGATTCTATTGGAAAGAAGAGCAATCTGAACTTCAGGACTTCCGGTATCTCCTTCTGTCGTCTGATATTTTTTGATTATTTCCTGCTTTTGATCTGATGTAAGCGGCATAGTTAGTAATTATATCAATTTTTACATTGGCTCTCAATAAGGAAAATCGAGGTGAATTGTTAAATGTAAATTGTTAAATATTCGTTGAGCCTTTGTAGATTTTGGGTGTCAGCCAATCAACCGGCGGATTTTTTCCCTGCTTGCCCTGAGCTTGTCGAAGGGTTTTACCTTGCCCCCCGCCCGCCTGCTCACCTCGGCTCGTCGAAGTAGGTTGGACAGGCCAGACAGATTGATCCCTTCTGTCAAATCTCTGTTCTTGTCTTAAATCTTGTCTTGTTTCTTGTTTTTGAGAAGTTTTAGGAGAAAATATCGAAGCCTCTTCCCCTGAAATTTCATCAGTCCTCTTAAAAGACCTTACAGCACCCTTTTTGATAAGCTCTCCTGCCATTTCAAATGCAAGGGGGCTTGTTTTTGCATTTTGAAAGTTATCTGTGGCTTTCTCAATCCCGATTAAAAGATTCTGCGCCGTGTCTATATCGATAGGAAGACCAAGGGAAATTATAAGATCTGCAATCTTCTCTGAAATTGAAGAATTATCTGGAGAAACAATTGCTATGTCTCCAAATCCCTGATTATCAGCTTTGTTATCAATATTTATAACTTGGGTATCTTTAAGAGCCTGAGGATCAAATATCCTTTCAAGATCAGAAAGTCTTGGGGTTCCAATAACAAAAAGAAGCGTTGGATATCCCTCAGATCTTTTAAAGGCGACGTCCCTTTCTGAGAATGAAAGTCCTTCCTCGCCCGGCTTTACTATGATATTCAAGAAACCATTCTCTAGTGTATAAGAAATTTTATCTATTTCCCCTTCTTTATAGGGAAAGGAAACTACCATATCTCCTCCCCCCCCGTCAAAATTATTCTTTACCTTATCAATTCCAACTAGCCTTGAATGCTCAACCAAAGCTTCAGTTGGGCAGACAACACTGACATTTTTGTTCTCGCTTTGAAGCACAAGATACAAAGAAAGGGCAGATGCCATCTCATCCACTCCAGGGTTCTTACCGACAGCTATACCGATAATGGCATTCTTATCGATAAGATCTCTAAGTTGATTTGGAAATCTATTATCCATATTCAAATTTAACCATGCGATATTAACATATCTCCTATAGTAAAGTCAAGAAAAGGAGATACGATTATCCCTGCTTCATTTCCTTTTTCAGCCTTTGATATTGGATTTTTTCCTTGCCGCAAGGAGACAACTGCAGTCTCTCCCAAAATTTCGTCATTTCTGACAAGTCTTACCTTATCTCCTTTTGCCATTCGCCCGTCTGTAATCGTAACACCCATGACTTTAGTCTTTTCATAAGGAAAAGAGGCGACAATTTTAGCTATTCCAAGAATTTCTTCCTCCATAGAAAGTTTTCTGCCTTCAAGTACGTCTTTTATTTCATCTATGAGTTCATAAATTAAATTGTAATTCTTAAGAAGAACTTTTTCGGTTCTTGCAAGTTTTAGGATTTCAGGTTTTAATTTTGTGTTAAATCCTATAACAAGTGCTCCGGTTGATTTTGCAAGAATAATATCGGCGGGAGTAATCTCTCCTGTTTTTTTATGGATAACATTTATTTGCCCGGGAAGAGCATTTAAGATCGCCTCAAGTGACCCAAATGTATCCGCACAAAGAATCACAGAGAGAAGATGGGTATCGTCTTGGGCTAATGCTGTAGTTGCTGGTATAGTTTGACGTTTGGCGTTTGACGCAACGGGCTGTAATACCGAATAACCTTTACCCGATTCCTTGTGAGAAACCCCAGCCCCTTTCTTTTTTACTATTGAACCTACTGCCGGTGCCTTTTCAAATCCCAAAACTTCAACTGGCTCGCCGATCGTGACACTCTCAAGTCTTCTCCCATTTAAGTCATTCAAACTTTTTACCCTTCCCGATATGCCTTCTGAGACTATCTCATCCCGAATTCTTATGGTTCCGTTTTTGATAACAATTGTTGCAAGAGGTCCTCTTCTTATATCCTGTTTTGAATCAATTACAACTGCTTGAAACTCTCCTTGAGAGCTTTGCCGTGCGTCGCCGAAGGATTTGACGGCGGCGCGGGTTTTATTTTCGGATTTAAGTTCATCAACCAAAAGAATCAAACTTAAAAGTTCTTTTATGTTGGTGTTTGTCTTTGCAGAAATTTCTATTATAGGCACATCGCCCCCATAACCTTCAAGAGCTATCCCCTCCTTCATAAGCTCTCCTTTTACCTTTTCGGGATTTTTTTCGGGCAAATCGGATTTGGTCAACACCACAATAAAGGGGATTTTGGAGGATTTAAGGACATGAATGCTTTCCTTTGTCTGAGGCATTACCCCGTCAACAGAGGAAACAACAAGAAGCCCGATGTCGGCTGCCATCCCCCCTCTTTCTCTCATTTTCGGAAATGCTTCGTGTCCCGGAGTATCTATAAAAGTTATGCTTCTAATCTTTCCTTCATTGACGAATTCTATCTTTGAGGCTCCTATGGATTGGGTTATCCCTCCATGTTCTTTTGAAGCGATATTGGTTTTCCTTATTGCATCTAAAAGGGTAGTTTTCCCATGATCAACATGACCCAATAGGGTTACTACGGGAGTGAATATCCGAATAGAAAGGGTTTGTTTTGATAAATTTCTTTTTTGCTTATCCATATATTTTTAAAATTCCAAATTATAATATCTAAATCCCAAATAAATTCCAATTTAAAAATTCCAAACTTCTTAAACATAATTATTCGGAAGTCTTTTGGGATTTTCCTTTATCTACCTTTTTTTTCTTCCTCTTTATTCGCGAGACGGAGGCGATCTGTCCATTCTCGGGTGAACTGAAAGTCGATTTACTATTTTCTTTTTGATCTTCTTTCACTTGCGGTATTTCATCTTGTTTATCTTCTAATTTTAGACTAGATGGTTTCTCTTCATTTTTAATTTCATTTTCTTCCCCCTTGCCCTCCAAAACTTTAGTGTCGGAGGGTTCTCCCTCTATCTCAATCCTATAACCTGTCAGCTTTGATGCAAGTCTTACATTCTGACCATCTCGCCCAATAGCAAGAGGTAATTCTTCGGCCGGCACAAAAACATGGGCAGTCTTGTCCTCCTCAGAAACCTCCACCTTCACATTCTTAGCAGGCGAGAGTGCCTGCGCTATAAATTCTTTCGAATCCTCCTGCCATTGAACTATGTCAATTTTCTCAAATCCTGCAAATTCCTGAATTATTGCCTGGACTCTTACTCCCTTTTGCCCAACGCAGCTTCCCACAGGATCTATTCCCGATTGCCCAGAAAAGACTGCAACCTTGCTTCGTGAACCCGCCTCTCTTGCAATAACTTTTATAACAACACTTCCCTGTGCCACCTCAGGAACTTCACGTCTAAATAGTCCCTCCAAAAGACCGTTGTTTGCTCGTGAAACAATAAGCTCTTCTCCTTTAAGTCCTTCTCTTATTTCCAAAAGATAAACTGCAAGTCTTTGATTTAAATGATACCTTTCGCTGGGAATCTGCTCAGAAGGAGGCATTATGGCCTCGGTTTTGCCTACATCAACAATCATATTTGGACCTGCAAACCTTAGGATCATTCCGTTCATAACTGTCCCAATCCTCATTTTATAATCTGACATTATTGCTTCTTTTTCTTTTTCTCTAATTTTTTGAAGAATTACCTGCTTGGCGGTCTGAGCTGCAATTCGACCAAACCCCGGAGGAGTTACATCCTTATCCTTAAGAAAAATTTTTGCTTCACCCGTATTTGCATCAAGCTCTGCTCTATATTCCTCTACCTCAACTTCGGGATGATCTTTCTTATAAGCTGCGAGAATTGCATTTTTTACAGTATCCAAAACCACAGAAATATCAACGCCGCGCTCATTGGCGACTTGATTTAATGCGAGTGAAAATTCACTTCTCTGCAATGCCGGCATAGGCAAACAGTATACCAAAATAACCACCAACCTTCAACGGTTGACTATCAAATTATTGAATTGTTTTCAGTTTGGGATTTTGAATTTGGGGATTTGTTTAGAATTTAGAAATTAAGAATTAGAAATTGCAACTGTTAATTGGGGATTGTTAACTGTTAATTGCAATTTATCTCCTCTTCTTATTTCATCCTTTAAGATTTTTTGGGCGATAAGATCTTCAATATTATCCTCTATGTATCTTCTTATCGGTCTTGCTCCATACTGCCGGTCAAATCCTTCTTTAATTACCTTTTCAATTACTAAGTTATCAAAAGAAGCCGAAATATCCTGTTCTTTAAGCTTATTTGAAAGTTCCGAAAGAAGAATTTCCGTAACCTTTCTTACCTCATCCTCCGAAAGAGGCTTAAACACAATTATCCCATCGAACCTATTTAAAAGTTCAGGTTTGAAGGTTCCCTTTTTTTGAAGAAGTTCCAAAAGATTCTTTTGAAATTTATTATCAACTGGTGTCCCTTTTTCTACTTCCTCGCGGATAAATTCAGATCCTGCATTTGAGGTTGCAATTACTATCGAATCGATAAATGAAACTGTTTTTCCCTTGTTGTCTGTAAGTCTTCCGTCTTCTAAGACCTGGAGGAAAAGATTCAAGATATTAGGATCTGCCTTCTCAAACTCATCAAGAAGTACCAGAGAAAAAGGGTTATCTTTTATCTTATCCGTAAGCTCCCCAGGCGTTTCAGTCTCACCAGGAAGAGATCCCAAAAGCCTTTTTAAGGATCCCTGATTTGAGTATTCGCTCATATCAAGCCTTATCATTTTGTTTTCTCCCCCAAAGTAAAGCCGGGCCAAGACCTTTGCTGTTTCGGTTTTACCCACTCCCGTTGGACCCAGGAATAAAAATGAGATGGGTCTTTCTTCCGTCGTCAAACCTGCCCTAAGTCTTCTCATGGCTTCTGAAATTTGTGATACTGCCTCTTTTTGATCAATTACTCTTTGGTGTATTTTATCCTCAAGGTTTAAAAGAAGCTGTTTTTCTTTCCCACTGGGTTTGCCCACTGCTATGTTTGTTTTCTCTTCAACTTTAGCAATAACATCTTTCTCCTCAACAACTTTTCTGCCCGATAAAACTACAGCGGCCGTGGTATCAGATAAAAGCACGGCAGCTGAACCGGGAAGAACTTTATCCGGCAGGTATTTTTTGGCAAATTTCAAAGACGCTACTATAGATTTATAAGAAAGAGACGTTTTACTTTTCTCTTCAATCTCATCTGATTTTCTAAAAAGCATATTTAAAGCTGTATTGGAATCAGGCTCATCCACCCTTATGATCTCGAAGTTTTCGGCAAAAGTTTTTCTTGTTTCAACAAATTTTTTATAAGCTTGAGGACTAATAGTACAGATAATCCTTATTGCACCTTTCTCAATATAAGGGGTGAGGACTCCTGAAAGATCAAGCTGAAACGAAGAAGAACCAAGAATATTTTCAACTGAAGGAATAAAAATAATAATATTTCCTGAATGAGAAACCTCTGCGATTAAAGAGTCTATCCTCGCCTCCAAAGCACCTATATTCTCCGTCCCGGCAAGAAGAGCATCAACGAGAAGCTGGTAAAATTTCTGATGGTAAAGATTACCCTTTAGGTCACCGATTAAGCTGTAAAAGGAGAGTGCGCTTGCAATTTCTCTTCTTCCTGATCCTTCTTCTCCTACAAGAAGGGCACTTTTTCCTTTATACATTGCCTCCAAAAGCTGTCGGAACTCTTCCTCCCTTCCTAAGATTGTTGGTTTTTTTCTAAGGATTTCCCCTGTTAAATCCAGCATGTATTTCCTAGCTTCTATAGTCCAGCCTGTGACCCAATCTTCTGCAATCCCTAAACCCGGGAATTCTATTCTGAAAGGCTTAGGGTTTTCCTCTTTAGAAAATCTTGCCCTAGTCCATAATAAAATTTGCATAAACTCTTCTTTCTTAAGCCCTTTATTAAACAAAAGTTTTGTCGCACTTTCGGAAAGAAGCAGATACGATGCAAAAAGATCGGCTGTTGTTATGAATTTTCCGTTAAGTTTTTTGACCGTTTCAAAAGCAGTTTTGACGATTTGATCTTTGGAAATCTTTATATCTATTATCTCTTCAGGTTTTAATATGTCTGATTTTTCCATAATGAAATCCACAGCCTCCATCTTCACCATTTTTTTAATCAGCGTTTCTGAATCTTTACTTGTTTGAAAAAGGGCAAGGGCAGGAAGAGTAAATGAATCAAAAATATTTTTGCCCTGCCTGCCGGCAGGCAGGCCGTCATTTTTTGAAACCTCAAGTTTAGGTGAAATTTTTGAAATCTTGAACCTTAGGAAAACTTCAAAAATCAAAAGAAGTGATAAAAAAAATACAAACAGACTGCTCTCCTCTGAGATAATCAGGAAAAATAAAAGAAGGAACACAAAAAGTCTTAAGACTTTCGCTATGGGAAAGTTAAGAAAAGAAAAAATTCTTGCGTAATCTTTCATAAAAAAAGAATCAGAACAGTACCCACAGGCCAGAAAAGAAACGTTATGAAGAATAAGATTTCAAAAATAAGAATCAAAAAGAATATGAGAAGTTCGGCGCTTATAACAAAAGTCTTGATAAAAATTCCCATGGCGATGGAAAATGCAACCAATCCTTTCCTGTATTCGTTTTTCCATGGCTTAAAATAAGTTTTTATTAAAAGAGGAAGTGACAAAAGTTGAAGCGTTGAATTGTTTAGCGAAGAAAAAAATCTTATGAGTCCTATCGGCGCTTCCAAATACCAAAATTTTAAAAAAATTATGGGTATCGATAAGTAAAACATTTTATTATCTTCTTTAGTGTAGGAACTTTTGAACTAAATATCAATTAATTACTTGGGGTACAAATTAATTGGCATTGCTGAATAACTTTTTGTGCAGGCGGACAATTTGGATCGACGACACAATTATATGTTTTAATTGGCGTTGGGGTGGGCGTTGGGCTTGATCCTCCCGAACCTCCGCCTGTTGGCGTAGGCGTTGATTGAGCAGGAGTAGTTGGAGTTGGTGTTACACCAGGTGGTAAAGTAGGTGTAGGTGTTGGCACTCCAGGTGGTAGAGTAGGGGTTGGGGCACCCGGCGGCGCACCACTTGAGCAAGCTTGTAACGCTTTAAAGACATTTAGTCTTGGACCAATCGGTTTATCTGTCGAGATAGGGTCTGCGCTTGCAACTAAACAATCACTGACTTGTTGTGGAGTAAGGTTTGGATAAAGAAATAAAACAAGAGCCGCTGCACCTGCAACATGAGGCGAAGCCATACTTGTCCCTTGATAATTATAACTGTATCCTCCTCCAGGGACGGTCGAAATGATACAACTTGATACGGTACACACCCCACCTGATATTTTTTTATCTCCACCGGGTGCCGCTAACTCAACGACAGAGCCATGATTTGAATAATAAGCCCTTTGGTCATTTGGTCCTGTTGCTGCCACGGTAACCACTCCACTGCAAGAGGCTGGTGAAAAGCCAGAAGCATCTGCATTACTATTCCCTGCCGCAACTACCACAACTACCCCTTTACTCAATGCATAATTAATTGCATCTTGATATAAAAAATCGCAGGATCTTGCTCCTCCAAGGCTCATGTTTATGACACGCGCTCCGTTGTCTACCGCGTACCTTATTCCTTGCACTATCCCACTACTTGGTCCACTCCCACCACTACCCAAAACCTTTACAGCCATAAGTTTTAAATCCCAATTAATTCCACTAACACCTATCTTGTTATTAGCTAATGCTCCGATTGTTCCCGCAACATGAGTACCATGACCTTTATCATCTCTTGGATCATCTGAGCCACTAATAAAATTTTTGCCTTTTATTATATCGTCTGGTAAATCTTGATGGGTATAGTCAATTCCTGTATCTATCACTGCTGCAGTTACGCTTTTACTTCCCTTTGCTGCATCCCATGCATCACTCATTTGAATTTTTTGAAGCCCCCACATTTGAGGATAATATAGATCATCTGGAGTAGTTGCGAATATTTCATCAATAAAGTTTGGTTGAGTACCCTCTATAAAGCCATACTTCAAATACAGATTTTGGACAATTATAGCATCACTGCCTGATTTAAGTTTTAGTAGATAGTGTCTTCTTAGCATTGGGTCTTTTGAGTCTTTGAATAATTTTTCTTTATATGTAACACCTGCCTGTTTGTCTAATTCTTGAAAGAGGGATAAATATTCCTGCGGTGTCATCTGTTTTTGAATATTATCCCGCCAAAAAATCTTAATCTTTCCACCAATACTTCTTTGTTTTTTTTCTCTTTCTCCTATAGCTTGTTCTAGTTCCCCAGGAGAAAAACCAGCTTTGTATTTTACAATTACTTGGCCTGATACATAACTTGCCGGCTCGTAATATTTTGCTGTCCTTTCAGTGACAGCAAGCTTCTGTGGCTTTTTAAATATTGTTACAACTAGTAAATAAGCAAAAAAAATTACCAATATCCCTAAAATGATATAAGCTATTTTTTTGGACTGGGAAAAACTTTTAAAACGGTTGAACAATTGCGTTAGTTTCGACATTGTCAACTTCAGAAAGATTTTTTAAGATTGTGATTGCTTGTAATAAGTCACTCCCTGTTTTCAATTTTATTAAATAATAAGTCCTTAAATTGTTGTCTGTTGTGTCTTTATAAAGTTTTTCCTTAGACAGGACTCCAGCCTCTTTATCTGCTAATTCAATTTCTCTCAATTTAGTCTGGTCCTGTAATTCATCAGGTGATTGACCAGGTTTGTATTTTATGATGAGTTGATCAGAAACATATGTGTCTTCGGGGGGGAGAGTGATTGTCGGAATAGATTTTGGTGATGGAGCTTGGATAGAAGGATTGGCCGCAGGGACAGGAGAAAATTTGGGAGTTTGTTTTATCTTTTTTGATTGTCTAAAAAATATAAAAGGAACGATGATAAAAAGAACTAAAACTATTACTGCAAGGCCTGCTATAATTTTTTTTGTATTTAAAAAAACAACTATTCTATCAGATAGATTGGGTTTTGGGACTGGAAAGCCTTGCTGAATTTTATTTTCTTCATCCATAAATCACTTAAGCCTTTGGGGACATTTGTGTACCATCGCTTCCCATTGTGAGCGGCGGGTTTGGAATTGAGTTTTGAGTTGGTGTTCCATTTATTAGCGGCTGGCTAGGAATTTGTTCTCCATCTGAATTTTGAGAACTCTGGACTTGGGGAGGAGCTTTTGAAAAAGTGAATTCTTCTTTTTGACTATCATAATTTATCAAAATCTTGTCTCCTGCAACAAAAGTTTTGTTGATAATACGAATTGCAATTGGATTTTCGATTGCGCTTTGAATAAGGCGTCTTAAAGGTCTTGCTCCATAAACAGGATCATATCCTTCTTTTGCCAGTCTGTCCAATGCTTCTTTTGTTATATCCAGATCAAATCCTTGCTGATTTAAAAGTTTCTTTGTCGCGTTTATTCCTAACTTTGCGACTTCGGTCATATTCTTCTGAGACAGTGGCTCAAATATTACAACCTCGTCAAAACGGTTTAGGAGCTCGGGTTTGAAGAATTTTCGAAGCTCGGCGAACAAGATTTTTGAAAGTTCTTCAAATCTTTTAGCTTCTTCCTGCGGGGAAATTTCCTTACCTTGCCCCGCCGAGGCGGGGTCTTCTTTTTTATTTTGCTCAAGCTGCTGCTGAATCAAAACGCTTCCGATATTTGAAGTTGCAATTATAATAGTATTCTTAAAAGAAATTGTATTTCCCTTATTATCTGTAAGACGTCCGTCCTCAAGAAGCTGAAGTAGAATATTGAAAACATCAGGGTGGGCCTTTTCTATTTCATCCAAGAGAACAATTGAGTAAGGTTTTGTTCTAACTGCCTCCGTAAGCTGACCGCCCTCCTCATATCCTACATATCCAGGAGGAGCGCCGATAAGCTTTGCTACTTCATGTTTTTCCATGTATTCACTCATGTCAAGTCTAGCCATTGCCTCTTCTTTTCCAAAAAGAAGCTCGGCCAGTGTTTTTGCAAGTTCTGTTTTTCCAACACCTGTTGGACCTAAGAAAATAAAAGATGCGATGGGCCTGTTTGCGCTGGATAGTCCGATTCTTCCTCGTCTTACAGCTTCTGCAACTGCGGCAACAGCATTTTCTTGATTTATTAATTTCTTGTGAATAGTCTCTTCAAGGTGAAGCAATTTTTCACTTTCGTTTTCTGTAAGTTTTGTTATAGGAATTCCCGTCCAACCTGAAACAACTTTTTCTATATCGCTTTTGGAAACTGAGTTATCAGATCTTTTTCCTGCATTTAATTCAAGCCTTGCCTCTGCTGCTGCCTCATCCAAAAGATCTACTGCCTTATCGGGCAAAAATCTTTCTCCTATATACCGCTTTGATAATCGGACAGATTCTTCAAGAGTTACATCGGGCAAAACTATTTTGTGAAAGTTCTCATACTTTGGTCTTAAAACCTTAAGCATCTCAACTGCGGTTTTTTCATCCGGCTCCGCAATCAGAACCGGCTGAAATCTTCTCTCAAATGCTTTATCCTTTTCAAAATATTTTCTGTATTCAGTTGTAGTAGTCGTTCCAATTATCTGAAGCTGTCCACGTGCTAAAAATGGTTTTATTATATTTGAGGCATCCAAAGCTCCCTCTGTATCTCCTGCTCCAATAAGCGTGTGGATTTCGTCTATAAAAAGAACTACTGTTCCGCTTGCCGCTTGTGTTTCTTTAATAACATTTCGCAGTCTTTCTTCAAATTCTCCTCGGTGAGAGGCGCCAGCGACTAAAGATGACAAATCGAGCTGAATTATTCTTTTTGAAAGCAAATCCTTTGGAGCAGATCCTTCAACTATTTTCTGTGCAAGTCCTTCTACAACTGCCGTTTTCCCAACCCCTGCTTCTCCTATGATAACCGGGTTATTCTTGGTTCGCCTAAGTAAAATGTGAATTACTCTTTCTATTTCTGTATCTCGTCCTGCAACCGGGTCAAGTTCTCCATTTTTTGCCTGATCTGTTAAATCTACTCCATAACTTTCAAGAGCCGATTTTCTTCCCTTTACATAAGTCGAAGATTTGGAAAGTGTTTTCTCTAAATCTTCTTTTTTAATTCCTTCATTTTGAAGAATATTTGATGAAGTTGCTTGGGAGAATAGCGCGAGCAAAAGATCCTCGGGTGTTATAAACTCAACTCCTCTGCCTTTTACCATTGCGTAAGCTTCATCAAGAATTTTTTTGGTTGTATCGCTTAAAGTCTGCTCTCCAATAAAATTTCCCATCGTCTGCCTACCCTGAATTTCTTTAACTATTTTTGTTGGATCCTGGGAAAATTGGGAAATTAATTTAAAAATTTCTCCGTCATATAAAAGACCGGTCATTAGCTGATCTGGCTCTATTAAAGCTTGTTTAATTCTTTTTGCCTCCTGTTGTGCAAGATTTAAGACTTGAGTAGCTCTCGTATCTAAATGGGATAAAACCGAAAGTCCCTGTCTGATACTTGGCTCCATAGGAGAAGGTGCGATGTTTACTGAAGGCTGGGAAACAACTGGATTCTGAGGGGTAAATGCTTGTGACGGCGGCTCTGGACCTTGATGCATTGGATTATCAGCTATATATTTTCTTGAACCGAATAAATTTCCGAACATATTTTTTACTGTGAACAGGTAAATGGATAGGTGGCTCCGACAACCGCAACAATAATTAAAATCAATGTTCTTTTATTCATATACTATATACTCATGGTAGCATTTTATAACGCCTATAACAATTATCAAGGTCAGGTTTATTCATTAGTATTTATATCCTCTTTGGAAGAGGGCTTTGATTGATTCTCGGACTCCTCGATTTCTCTTTGTTCTTCAAGTTCCATTTCTTTGGGTTTTTCTTCTCTTTTTGTTTGCGTACCAAGCATTGTTGACTCCTCCTCTTCCTTCTTGCCTAACTCCTCAATAATAGACTTTGCCGCCTCGAGTTTTGCCTTAAGATACGCTATTACTTCTGTCTGAGCAAACCCTCCGATTAGGAGAAAAGGTAAGATCGCTCCAACTGCTTCCATTCCTTTTGTTATATTCTGAGTATCGGATGAGACCAAAAGATTAATAGTTCCGGAGATTTTATCTATATCATTTAGAATCCATTCTTTTCTGTTTCTTTGTTTTCCCTCTATGGACTTTGGCGGCTCAAGCTTTAAGTAATTTTCCTGCCATATCTTCTTAACAGATTCGTAATCGTCAATACTTACAGCCTGGACTCGATTTGCTGCCGGGAAGCTTGCCTTAGCAAATCCTTTAAGATCTGCTGCTCCCGCAGCTTCTAGGAGAGAGACTGCAAGAGCACTGCCTTTTTCTTTTGCTTCAAGTAATTGCTGTTTTATATTATCATCTATTCCGGCTTCTCCTTTTTGCATCGTAGACAAAATTGATTTTGCCAGTGGGTCGCCATTTTGTTGAGCTTGTGTTAAAGCATTCTTTATGGAACTCGACTGAAGAACTTCAATCAATTTGGCTGTTTCGATTTCCGATGCTTTAAGACCTGTTTTAGATACTGCTCCTGCTGCCGATAGAATAGAAGTTGCCAGTGGGTCGCCTCTTTGAGCTTCTTGTTTCAACCTTTCCTGCAATGAATTGTATCTCTCTCTTTGCGTTGGAACTGTAACGCGTTTTGGATTTGCTATTCCCTCTAGTGTCTCGTGTAGTCTTGCAATATCCTGATGCTTTCCAATATCGGATGACAAAAGAGAAGTTTCGTATTGTGCTATATCTCTCATCGTAGGAATACTTAAATTTGCCAATCTAAGAAAATCAGAACTCATCTGCGCACTTCTTATATTAGCTGCTTGAGCGTTGATTATTGCCTCATTTGCTCTTATTTCCGGAATTGAAATCTTAGCAGGTATAAATGGCAACGGACGGGCAAGTCCTTCGGGTTGGACTGATGGAGGCGGAGGCTGTCCTGCGGTTCCTCGCCCAACCAAAGAAGATCCACCCGCTATCAATTGTTTTATTATTGTACTTTCCCCAAAAGAAAAATCATGAAGAAAATCAAGAAATATTTGGAGAAGAAGAAACGGCAAAATAATAACTACCCAAAGCATTAAAAGAGCTATCACATATAAAGCAAACGTGTCCCTATTATTAACGCTATTAGTTAAACTGACTATTTGCCCTGGGCCTCCCAAAAGAATACTGATCGCAGTTGGATACACTTGGTCTCCGTTAAAGATGAAATTTAGCGGAATACCTGAGATGGCGCTTGTACTTGAACTCCATAGATGAACGAGTCCGGAAAGAAAGATTGCAAATATTGGAGCATATAAAAGCCAGCGGAAAAATTCACCCATCCAAATCTTTGCAGTATTTCTAATTGGGGAATACAAAAGGAGAAGCGGAAATATTGGCGAAATTACAATAAAAAACCAAAGAATTATTTTTCTAAGAATCAGAATTCCGGTCATTACATAATAAGTAAGGGCAGTTAATTTAATAAGAAGAAGAGAGACAAAAACAGACTCGTCAAATTCTGCCCCAAATTTCCTATACCCTTGAAAATCTTCGTATTTAAATCCCACAAACAAAAGGTCTTTTTGAGAGATTATTTGTCCAGCAAAGGTAGGGCTCTTAAGAAAAAACCCTTGTATTGCATCTGTTATTTGATAGATAAATTGAATAAGAGCAAAAGAAAAAGTAACTAAAAGAAGTATCATTATAAATCTTGGAATAAATTTCATTACTGTTATGTTTTTCCCTCGGGTAACTATAATTACAAAGGCTGATACAAGAACAAAGAGAGTAAAGAAGGCATAAACAATATTTCTGATTGTTGCCCAGAAAGTTGCCAGAGGATTATTGCTTCCGCTTGAAACGGATGACCAGTTATAATTTGCCAAAGTCCAGTCCAGAAATTGCCCTGATCTTGCAGCAACTTTTCCGACAAAAGTTACCTCATCATCCTTAACCCATGATCCCCCTACAGCTGTCCCGGGAACAGATGTCGGAGTCGGAGTTGGGGCAGCTTGAGCAAGGACAGAGTATGGAAGAGCTAATTTAAAGGCTATTAATAAAATTACTAGAAAAGAGAATAATTTTTTTTTGGGCAGGCCATGCCTGCCGGCGGGCAGGAATTTTTTCATATTATTGAAAACCCGGAATATGCAAGACGTCAACCGCTATTACCCTAATAAAAACAAAACCCAAAACAGCAAGAAGAATTCCGGCTATAGAATAGTAAATATAACTCTTCCCTTTCTCAAGTTGTATGGGCTCTCCCTGAGAGGTAAGAACAAGGTAACCCCCGTAAATTATAAAAAGAAGCGCTACTCCCCCTATAAGCCCGAGTCCGATTCCGTAAAATTTCTCTACAAAGGCAAACGGGTCTTTTGGAATGCAACCTAAATCAGTTTCAATTCCGTCGACTCCATTGAGACAGGCCATATTCTAATTTTATGGTAGCACAAAAAAAGCGTCAAAACCAATTTCTTTTCTTGCCTTCCTCTTCAAATTTTTTTAATAATTCTCTCTGGTAAGATGTTAATTTATTGGGGATCTGCACTCTTATTTTCAAGTAATGATCGCCTCTTCCTCCTCCTCTGGGATGCGCAACTCCTCTGCCTTTTAGTCTCACCAAAGTCTCGGGCTGAGTTCCGGAAGGAACTTTTATTTTTACAGAGCCATCTATAGTTTCAACACTTACGGTATCTCCAAGCGCGGCTTTATAAAATGGGAGCTTAAGTTCACTTATTATATCCAAACCTTCTCTTTTAAATCGGGGGTCCTGTCTCACCTGAAGTATTACATCATAATTTCCAAAACGTATTCTTGAACCATCATCAACTCCTCTGGGTATTTTTATATTTTGTGTTTTCCCGTCGATTGTTATTCTTTTTGTTGTACCGTGAACTGCCTCCATAAAATCAACCTCCAAAGAATAGACAGGTCTTCTCTGTCGCGCGGAAAATGGTGACCCGCCGCCAAAGAACTGTTCAAAAATTTCAAATGGGTCTGAAAATCCTCCAAAATCAAAATCAAATCCTTCTCCGCCAGTTGTATAGGCATAAGTAAATGGTCCATAACGTTCTGTTGTTTGCCCTTGAAATCCACCTCCAAATGGCCCAGCTCCTCCGGGAAAACCCTGTGTAAATGCGGCTGAACCAAATTGATCATAAGCTTCCCTTTTTTGAGGATCTGCTAATACCTCGTAAGCTTGATTTATCTCTTTAAATTTTTCTCCCGCTTCTTTACTTTTGTTTCTGTCAGGGTGGTACTGAAGAGCAAGCTTTCTATAAGCTTTCTTTACTTCGTCCGCAGTTGCGTTTTTTGAAACTCCTAAAATTTTATAAAAATCTTTTTCTTCTGCCATAAAATCTCCCTGCCTGCCAGCAGACAGGCAGGTCTATTATAATATAAAAGCGCGGTAAACGCGCTTACTCTAGTTGCTAATTACTAGTATCTAATTACTAGTTGACTACTTCGCCTTCAACAGGTTCTTCTGGTTGGTCTTCCGATTTTGATTCTGATTTTTTCTCATCTGTTTTTTCTTCACCATCTCCTGTAGTCTGTTGACTGTTGTCGGTTGGCTGTTGACTGCCTTGTGGTGAACCTGTCGAACTATACATTGCTTGCCCGACTTTCTGGAGTGAATCCGATAAATCTTTGGTCTTTGTTTCCAAATCTTCTTTAGTCCCCGTATCAAGAACTGATTTAAGGTCAGAAATTTTATCCTCAACTTCTTTTTTAAGAGTCGGGTCAACCTTATCTCCGGCATCCTTAAGCGTCTTTTCTGCTGTAAAGATCAGTGAGTCAGCAGCGTTTCTTGTCTCAACTTGTTCTTTTTTCTCTTGATCTTCCTTTGCATGTTCTTCTGCTTGTTTTGTCATTGTCTCAACTTCTTCGCGTGTCAAGCCGGTTGAGCCTGTTATCTTAATACTTTGCTCTTTACCAGTTGCCTTGTCTTGTGCCTTAACATTTAATATTCCATTTGCATCGATATCAAAAGTAACTTCAATTTGGGGAACACCACGAGGCGCAGGAGGAATACCGTCTAGAATAAATCTTCCAAGAGATTTGTTATCTTGTACCATTGGCCTTTCTCCTTGAAGAACATTTATTTCAACCTGTGTCTGATTATCCGCCGCTGTTGAAAAAACTTGTGATTTGGAACTTGGGATAGTTGTATTCCTAGCAATTAAAGGTGTTGATACCCCTCCTAAAGTTTCTATTCCCAGAGTCAAAGGCGTAACATCCAAAAGTAAGACATCTTTCACTTCTCCTCCTAACACTCCACCTTGAATAGCTGCTCCGACTGCAACAACTTCATCCGGGTTAACCGATTTATTTGGCTCATTGTTGAAGAATTTTGTAACGGTTTCGGTTACTTTTGGCATTCTTGTCATGCCACCAACCAAAACTACTTCGTCAACGTCTGATACTTTAATCCCCGCATCTTTTAGGGCAGCTTCGACTGGTTTGACAGTTTTTTGAATTAAACCATCAACAATCTGCTCAAGTTTTGAGCGATTTAAAGTCATTGTAAGATGCAAAGGACTTTCTTTCCCTTGAGTTATAAATGGCTGGTTGATTTGAGTTTCTTGGGCGCTTGATAATTCAATCTTTGCTTTTTCCGCTGCTTCCCTAAGTCTCTGGAGTGCCTGATGATCGCGCCTTAGATCGACTCCGTTTTCTTTTTTAAATTCTTCGGCAATATAATTTACTATCACTTGGTCAAAGTCGTCTCCACCAAGATGTGTGTCTCCATTGGTTGATTTTACCTCGTATACTCCTTCTCCAAGCTCAAGAATTGAGATGTCAAAAGTTCCACCGCCCAAATCATAAACAGCAATTGTATGAGCATTTTTCTTATCAAGGCCATAGGAAAGAGCTGCTGCTGTTGGTTCGTTAATTATTCGAAGAACTTCAAGTCCTGCAATTTCCCCTGCCTGTTTTGTTGCTTGACGCTGGCTATCATCAAAATAGGCTGGAACTGTAATAACCGCTTGTGTGACTTTACCGCCCAAATAGGCCTCGGCATCCGATTTAATTTTCTGAAGAATTTGGGCTGAGATTTCCTGGGGAGTAAATGTTCTTCCCTCAACTTCAACAACTGCCATCCCGTCGCGACCTGCCTTCACTGCATAGGGGAGCCATTTAATATCGTACTGAACCGACTCGTC
Source organism: Candidatus Levybacteria bacterium RIFCSPHIGHO2_01_FULL_41_15 (assembly GCA_001782165.1). GTDB lineage: Bacteria > Patescibacteriota > Microgenomatia > Levybacterales > UBA12049 > 2-01-FULL-38-13. Next base: position 59,406 of record MFNV01000009.1, read on the forward strand.
TTTAAATTTTCTGCCCATTAGTCTTTTTATCGAAAAGATTGTTCTTTTTGGCTTTAAAACAAGCTGGCGTTTGGCAACATCTCCCACAACATGAGAAATCGGATCAACCACTGATGGGATAACATTTCGTCCCTCTCTTGAATGAATAACCTTGGGGTTTCCCCCTTCCATTACTGCAACTGCCGAATTTGTTGTACCTAAATCTATTCCTATTATTTTTCCCATAAGATTCTAGTTCTTAGTAAACTAGCGACTAGTAACTAGTGGCTAATTGCTAGTTGCTAACTTGCCTTGTCCTACAACCACCTGTGCGGGCCTTAAAAGTTTGTCGTCTAACATATATCCCGGACTTAATTCCTCAAGGACCCTATTTTCTTCTCCCTCACCGGTTTGTACTGCCTCCATAATTGTTGGGTCAAAGTCTTTATCTTTAGTTTCGATTCTTTTGACTCCCTCCCCATCAAGAACATCAAAAATTTTCATAATACTAAGTTTTAACCCATCATCTTGCGTATGTTTTAGGGCAAGCTCTAAAGTGTCAAGCGCCGGCAAGATTCTTAGAATCAATCCTCTATTTGCCGATTTTATTAATTCTTCTTTTTCAAGCGCTACTCTTTTTTCTAAATTTTGGTAATCTGCTAACGTTCTCTTTAACTGTCCTTCAAGCTCTTTCTCTTGTGTTTCTAATTCTTTTGTCTTTTCTTGTTTTGTTTTCTTCGCCATTTTTCATTCTCAATTGTCAATTGTAAATAGTCAATTGTCAATTTGTTAACTTACCATCCTTCAGCCAATTCTTTTATTAAATTACTGAAGTATCTCACCATAGGCACCACACTGGTATAATTTAATCTTGTGGGTCCTATAACTGCAACCTCCCCTGTTGTATGTTTCGAAGTTTTATAATGACTAAATACAAAACCATATGGCCCCGCGAGTCTTGGTCCCAATTCTTCTCCGAACAAAATATGGATATCTTCTTTACTATCGTTCTCGGGAGTCTGGAAAATATTACTAAAGTATTCCATCTCATCAATGACACTCAAAAGATTCTTTGTTATGTCAATATCAAAAAATTCCGGCATATCTAGGACATTTGAATAACCAGAGCAGAAAAAATCTCCATCATCTGTCGTAACAATTGATAAAGCTTTGGTTTTGTCTGCAAGAGATTTTGCAACTTCCTTAAGAAGTTTTTGCTGTTGTTTTCTAAGATCCCACACCTTTTCTTTAAGCTCCACCTCTTCAGCAATCGATATTTCTTTTTCCTTCATGAGCTGATTTACATAGAACTTCATACCAGCAGATGTTGGGGTTCTTCCAGATGAAGAATGGGGTTTCTGAAGATATCCCATTTCTGTAAGTTTAACCATTTCATTTCGGATTGTAGCCGGAGATGCGCTTATATTTCTTTTCTTCTCCAAAGTTTCAGAACCGACAGGAACTGCTGTTTCGATATACTCCTCGATTAAGTTTTTTAAAATTTCTATCTGTCTTTGAGTCAAGTTGTGCATAATAAAAACCTAAAGCTTAAATCTTAAATGTCAAAACTCGAGATAAAATTAGCACTAATATAACATGACTGCTAAGCTCTGTCAAGTAGTATTTTCTGTATCTCTTTTCTTTTTTTTATTGCCACTCCGCACGCTGAATGCATGATAAGTTAAGCGAACGACTCAGGGGGATTCCTCACAAACCTGTTGAGGAGGGGGTGAAATCACCCGAGGAGTGAGCTTAACTTTGAAAGCATGAGGCAAGGCGTGGCAAGAGTTCCTTGTTCTCTTGTCGACACAAGAGAACAAGGAAAAATTTATGCTAAACTATTTCTTATGAGAAAAATCAGAAAATTCCTGCCACTACTTTTTCTCGGCCTTTCCCTTCTTGGAATTCTAGTTTTTCTAATTATAAACTTCCCTCCAAATTTCTATATGAATTTTGGAATATTAAAGATTAATAGTTTTTACATCTTTTTAATTTCTCTCTTTGTCTCAGGCTTTGGGATTTTTTCTTTTATCTTAAGGAATTTCCGGCGAGGATTCTTTATAGGCTTATTCTCAGTTGTCTTTTTCTATCTCCGCTACCTTAATCTCACTCATATTTTTTTCCTTATTATGCTTCTTATAATCTTTGTTTGTCTTGAACTGTTCTTTATTCATAAAAAATAATCGTCTTGTCTATAATTTTACTTCCTTAAATAAAAATGTCTGTCTTTTTCATGCTTTTAGGAAAAAGACGCAGAAAACTCCGCGATGAGAAATAAAAACAGCTTTGAATAGCTTGGTTGAAATAAATCCTTGTTCGCTTTTTCCTTGTCTGATAAAATTGCTTCATGGACAAACCAAATAAATTTTATATTACGAACGCGATTCCTTATGTCAATGCAAAGCCCCACATCGGACATGCCATGGAGTTTGTGCAGTCGGATACCATTGCAAGATTTCATAGGCAGATGGGAGAAGACGTTCTTCTTCTTTGCGGTTCTGATGAAAATGCTTTAAAAAATGTTCAGGCCGCAGAAGAAGAAAAGATTTCTGTGCAGGAACTGGTTGATAAAAATAGCAAGCTTTTTGAAGACCTTGCAAGAAAATTGAATGTTCAATTTGATATTTTTCAAAGAGGAAGTGACCCAAATCATCATAAATCCTCACAAAAATTGTGGGAACTTTGTTTTAAAAGCGGGGATATCTATAAAAAACAATACACTGGACTCTATTGCGTTGGTTGTGAACTATTTTATGAAAAGAATGAGCTGAATGAAAAAAGCGAATGTTTCGAACACCCTGGAAAAAAACTTGAGAAGGTTTCAGAGGAAAATTACTTTTTCAAACTTTCTAAATACCAAGCTGAAATAGGAAAGATTATTAAATCTGATCAAATACAAATTACCCCTGAAAACCGAAAAAAAGAGGTTCTTAATTTTATAAAACAGGGCCTTAAGGACATAAGCATATCAAGATCCAACAAGAGAGCCAAAAACTGGGGAGTTTCTGTTCCAAATGATCCGACTCAAAAAATGTATGTTTGGTTTGATGCTTTAAACATTTATCAAAGCGGAACGGGATTTGCACTAGATGATAAAAAATATAAAAAATGGTGGCCTTGCGACCTTCATGTTATAGGAAAAGGAATCTTAAGATTTCATGCCATTTACTGGCCTGCTTTTCTTCTATCTGCCGGTCTTGCCCTTCCTAAGAAAATTTTTGTACATGAGTACATAACTGTAAATGGACAAAAGATGTCAAAAACCTTAGGAAATGTGATCGATCCTCTAAGTTTGATCGAAAAGTATGGCACCGATCCCCTACGTTATTATTTCTTGCGTCACATATCGCCTTTTGTAGACGGTGATTTTTCGGAAGACAAATTTAAAAAAGTTTATAATTCCGATTTGGCAAACGGGCTTGGAAATCTTATCTCAAGAGTTTCAAAACTTTGCGAAAATTCTAATTATATTCAGATGGGGTCTGCCTTACGAATTTCGGAGCACTTAATACAAATTGAGGAATACTCAAAGGCAATGCTCGAGTTTCGTTTTAATGACGCTTTATCTTTTGTTTTTAGAAAAATCGCAGATTTAGATAAATTTATTAACAATGAAAGGCCGTGGGATTTGCTTAAAAATGAGGACAGTAGATTAAAATCAATACTTGCTCATTCAGTCGATCAGATTCAGGAAATCGCAGCTCTTTTAGAACCGTTTCTTTCTGAAACCGCCAAAAAAATCGAAAACCAATTCCAAGGACCAGAAATAGTTTCTCAAAAGCCACTATTTCCGAGAATCTAAAGTTTGAATTCTGAATTTTAAATTCTAAATTTTTCTATGGTTGACGTTCATTGTCATTTAAATTTCCATTCTTTTGAAAAAGACTACGATGAAGTTATAAAAAGGGCTTTTAATAAGGGGATTAAAAAAATTATAAATGTCGGGACAAAGATCGATTCAAGTCAAAAAGCAGTCGAGCTTGCAGAAAAATATAAAAATTTATACGCGATTATAGGAGTTCATCCTCATCATGCGGATAAACTTGAGAAAGATTGGATCGCAAAATTAGAAAAACTTTGTAAAAATTCCAAGGTTGTTGGAATCGGAGAATGCGGAATGGATTTTTATAGATATAAGTCAAACGGCATTATTGATGTCAAACTTCAAAAAGATGTTTTTGTAAAACAAATTGAGCTTTCCTTAAAACTTAAACTTCCCCTTCAAATCCACAACAGACATGCAGGAAAAGAAATTCTTGATATTTTAAGCCACTATAAAAGTGACTTATTAAACCCGCCGGGAATGTTTCACTGCATGTCGGGAAACCTGGACTTTTTAAAAAGAGTTCTTGGTCTTGGATTCTACATTGGTTTTGACGGAAATATTACTTATAAAGGTATTGCGCCCGGCGAAGATACGCTACTTTCCGATCTAATTAAGGCTACCCCCTTCACTAGAATCGTGACTGAAACAGATAGTCCGTTCCTTGCGCCTGTGCCTTTCAGAGGTAGAAGAAATACACCCTCCTATGTTATAATCGTTGGGCAATTCATAGCTAAAATTAAAGGGATTTCTTTTGAAAAACTAGAAGAGCAAACGTCCCTCAATGCTGACCGGATTTTTAATTTTAAATCTTAAAACTTATTTATGACAAACTTTTTCAATAAAATTTTTATAAGATATCCTATAAAGACAAGGAGATTGCTTGAGCTTATTCCTGGACTTTTCTCCTGGACATTAGTAACATTTCCAGTTTGGGGTTCATTAACTGTTCCCTACGCTGTTGCTTATTTTATTCTTTTTTTTGACATATATTGGCTTTATAAATCTTTCTCTGTCGCAGTCACATCTTTTATTTCCTCAAATAAAATAAAAGAGTCCGAGCGAGAAAACTGGCTTGAGAAAGCATCTAGTCTTTCGGATTTCAATAAATTAAACCACATAGTTATTATTCCAAATTACAGGGAGGGGGTAGAGAAATTAAGGACAACGATTCAAAGTATTGCCATGCAAACGTTTCCAACAAAAAAAATATATATAGTCCTGGCAATGGAAAAAAGAGAGAAGGATGTAGGGAAAAAAGCAGAGGATTTAATAAACGAATTCAGTGGTACATTTGGAGAAATATTTGCAACTTATCATCCGGATATAAAAGGGGAAGTAAAAGGGAAATCATCCAACCAGGCTTATGCAGGCAAGATTATCTATAAACTACTTATCGGCTCAGGTAGACTTGATATTGATTTTACCACGATATCGTCTGTGGATTCAGATTCAATCTTTGATAAACAATATTTTTCATATCTTACCTACAGCTTTATAGAAGATGAGAAAAGGTACAACACTTTCTGGCAGTCTGCAAATGTTAATTATAATAATTTTTGGAAGATACCTGCGCCCACCCGCGTCATCGCTTTTTTTGGAAGTATTTGGAGAATGGCAGTTCTTATTCAAAAGGATAAACTTGTTTCAAATTCTACTTACTCACTATCGCTTAAGCTTCTTAAGAGAATCGGCTTCTGGGATACAGATGTAATTCCTGAAGACTATAGAATTTTTTTCAAAGCATTTTACAGACTAAAAGGTGATGCATGGGTAAAACCCATATTCCTTAAAACCTCGATGGATGCTCCGCTTTCCAAAACATTTTGGAAAAGTATCAAAAGCAAATACGACCAGGAAAGAAGATGGTCGTGGGGAGTTTCCGATGACCCACTTTTTATCAAATGGTGGCTTACGGTTCCCGATGTTCCATTTGTTAGAAAAACAATTATGCTCTACAATGTTCTCATAGATCATTTTCTCTGGCCTGTAAACTGGTTTATAATTACAATTGCAGCAAATATAATTACATTTTTAAATCCTGTATTCTCAAGGACTACTCTTGGGTATCGTCTCCCAACCATCGCAGGAGCAATTTTGACGACATGTTTGTTTGCTCTTTTAGTTTTGGTAATTATTGATTTCAGAACAAGACCAAAAAGCCACTCTTTAGGAAGGGTCCGAGAATTTCTTTTTCCTCTTGAATTTATACTTCTTCCTATAGTTGGATTCTTTTTAAATGCTCTTCCTGCTCTTATATCCCATACACAGCTTATGCTTGGAAAAAAAATTGAATATAAAGTAACAGAGAAGATATGAAGTTTCTGTCAAAAGCTGAAAAGAGCAAAGATTTTTGGTTTATTTTAATAACCTCAATCTTCTTTTTTATCCTGAGATTCCCCTCCCTTTTTGAGCCATACTGGTACGGAGACGAGGGAATATATCATGTCTTAGGACTTGGGATAAGACATGGGAGAGTTCTCTACGCAGGTATCTGGGATAATAAACCTCCTCTTCTTTATTTGATCTATGGTCTTTTCTCTTCGGATCAATTTTACATAAGGCTTTTCTCCCTTATCTTCGGAATTTTATCGACAGTTGTGTTTTTCTTTCTTGCCAAAAAACTTTTCTACAATGGGAAAGAACACAGCAAGGCTGTCTATTGGTCTTGTGGAGTTTTTGCTCTTCTTTTTGCTCTCCCGCTTCTTGAAGGAAATATTGCAAACGCAGAAAATTTTATGCTTCTCCCTATACTTCTTGCCGCGCTTATTATCTTAAAAGATAAAATTAAATCCTCGACTCTTTTTCTGTCAGGAGTTTTAATTGGAATTGCCTTCCTCTTTAAAATAGTAGGAATCTTTGATTTTGCTGCATTTTTTGCATTCCTTTTTATCCTAAGTCTCCCAAGAAAAATAGCAAATTTTAAAAAGGTTGTTATAAATTCCGCAGTCAGCCTCTTTCCTTTTATCTTAGGGTTTATCTCCCTTTTTGTTTTAACTTCCCTGTTCTTTCTCGGAGACGCATTTAAATTTTTCCTGCAAGCCGTATTCGTTCAAAATGTCGGATATGTCGGGTATGGCAATAAATTTCTCATTCCACAAGGACTTTTAATTTTCAAATTGGTCATTCTCTCCGTCTTCCTGTTTTATCTCTTTATAAAAAGGGGGAATTTTACAAAAACAGCGCTTTTTATCCTTATCTGGTTTTCTTTTTCTTTATTCAACGCTCTTTTCTCCCAAAGACCCTACACCCACTATCTTTTGGTGCTTATCCCAAGTCTTTCTCTTCTGGTTGGCCTCCTGATTTTTGAGAAAAAAAATCAAACCATTCCTCTGTCTCTGTTTGTCTTATCACTTTTCTTTATTATTACAAACTTCAATCTTTATGGAAAAACTCCTTTTTACTATCAAAACTTTTTGTCCTTTATTTTGGGCAGAAAAAGTGTAAGTTCATATAGAGAATTCTTCGACAGAAAAACGTCAAACGATTATGAAATCGCACAGTATGTTAATGCAAAAACCAGAAAAAATGACCAGATTTTTATTTGGGGCAATAATGCCCAAGTTTACAAACTTACTGATAGACTTCCTCCCGGCAGATATACTGTGGCATATCATATAACAGGCTTTAATGATGGGTACAAAAATACCGAAGGTGCTTTAATGAAAGTAAAACCAAGATTCATAATTATTATGGACGGGCAACCGGTTTTTCCATTTTCTCTATCTTCATATCAACCAGCGATGAAAATTGGCAGAGGATCTATCTATGAGAGGATTTTTTGATGAAGCGGGGAAAGATAAAATTATAACAGGAGGCTTTTTAATAACCTTCTTTTTGATTTTACTTAGTTTTTCCTATATATTGATTAATTTAAGCTCAATCCCTTCCTATATTCCCCTTTTTAATCAGCTCCCTTGGGGAGAAGAAAGACTCGGAACGACATTTATGATTTTTTTGCCGACAGGCGGAGTATTATTAATTTCTTTCGTAAATCTTGTTGTTTCTGTCTTTATATATTCTAAATCTCAAATGATTGCACGGATGCTTGCAATAACGAGTCTCCTAATCGCTTTTCTTTCTTTTATTTTTATTGTGCGTACAATTAATCTTATTACCTAATGTTTACAAATATAATATTGTTGCCGCTTTTGATTACTTTTATTTCTGTAATATTTTTGACTCCCCTGTCTATAAGCTTTATAAAAAAATTGGGGCTTATAGACGATCCACGAAAACACAAACATCCTGCAGTAATTCACAAAAAACCCATTCCAAGAGGCGGAGGAATACCTCTTTACCTTGGTGCTTTAATTGGGGCTCTTCTTTTTCTCCCAGCTACAAAAGAAGTTGTTTTACTTTTTACAGCAGGGCTGATTGCTCTTTCTGTGGGAATTCTTGACGACAAATTTGATCTTTCGCCTTACTTTCGTTTTATTTTTAATATTATTTCGGCTTTAATTGTTGTGGGGGCCGGGATTTCAATACCCTTCGTAACAAATCCATTGGGAGGGATTTTTTATCTTGACTCCCTTAGGTTTTCTTTGGATTTTTTAAATATGACCGTTGCTCTTTCAGATGTTATTGCTCTTATCTGGTTAATTTGGGTTATGAATATGCTTAACTGGAGTAAGGGCGTGGATGGACAAATGCCAGGAATTATAGGAATATCGGCAGCGGTTATTGGAATTTTAAGCCTTAGATTTCCTGTTGTAGATCAGACAAATCTTATAACTGCAAAACTTTCTTTTATTTTGTCAGGAGCCGCTTTTGGTTTTCTTATTTTTAATTTTTATCCTGCCAAAATTTTTCCGGGATACGGAGCGACATCTATTTATCTCATGCTTGGCGCTGTTTCAATTCTTTCAAGCGCCAAACTTGCAACTGCCATTTTGGTAATGGGTGTCCCCATGATTGATGGGGCTGTAACTATAATAAGAAGAATTTTAAGCAGGAAGTCTCCTTTTTGGCATGACAGGAAACATCTCCACCATCTTCTTCTGGATGCCGGATTTGGACAAAGAAGAATTGCGTTGTTTTATTGGATTATTTCTGCTATATTGGGGTCCCTATCGCTTCTTTTATCAAGCAGAGGAAAACTTTTTGCAGTTGTGATGGTAACAATTATAGTGGGGGGGATTTTGTTTTTTGTACATTTTGCTTTAAAAAAAGATGAGAATTCTCTATAACATTCTAAGACTTATAAGACCAAGACAGTGGATCAAAAATCTTGCCATTTTTGCAGCCATAACCTTCTCCGGAGAATTATTTAATATCCCTGTTTTGACTAATGTTGCTCTCGGATTTCTCGTTCTTTGTGCTGTTTCCTCTGCAACATATATAGTTAACGATTTCTTTGACATCAAAAGCGACAGGCTCCACCCCTTCAAAAAAGGAAGGCCTCTTGCCCATAAAGATGTGCCCGTGTCTTTGGCTCTTCTTCTTGCCGGACTTCTTATTTTTGCGTCTTTCTATCTTGCTCTTAAGGTAACAACTGCTTTTCTTATCGTCATTATAATTTACTTAATTATTCAAATCTTTTATTCTGTTCTTTTAAAATCGATTGCGGTTTTGGATATTCTTGTAATTGCCTCAGGCTACATACTAAGAGTATATGCAGGAGAATTTGCATCAGGATTTCATATCTCTGTTTGGCTTCTTCTCACCGTTATATCGCTTTCTCTGTTTCTGGCTGTTGGCAAAAGAAGATCTGAGCTTACCTTGGTTTCTCAAGTAAAAGATGTCAATATCGCAAATATTCGAAAATCTCTTTCTCATTATTCGGAGCGTCTTCTTGATGTTTATGCCACAGTTTTTGCCACCGCGACTTTTGTTTTTTATTCACTTTTCACATTTTTAGAGAATCCGAAAGGATTTCAATTGGGATTAAACATTCTTATTCCGGATTTTCTTCCAACTTTTTTTTACCGGAAATGGCTAATGATAACAATTATTCCTGTCATCTATGGTCTCATGCGATATATTCAAGATATATATGAAAAACATGAAGGAGAAAGCCCCGAAAAAGTTCTTTTATCAGATAAGCCTCTTTTGGCAACAGTAATTTTCTGGGTGATTCTTGTTATCGGAATTATTTATTTTGTGAATCCCTAAAATCAAATTTTTATAGGAACTATGAAGCTACTTTTAACATCATCAGGGATTACGAATAAATCCATAAAAATAGCTTTATTGAAACTCCTTAAAAAACCTTTTAAAAAATCGAGTTTAACTTTTATTCCGACAGCCGCCAATGTTGAGACGGGAGATAAATCATGGTTAGTTGAAGATATGTATAACTTCAAGAAACTAGGCTTTGCATCTTTTGATGTGATAGATATTTCCGCAGTGCCAAAGAGCCTATGGCTACCTAGTTTTAAGAATGCGGATATTCTTGTTTTTGGAGGAGGTAATGTCAAATATTTACTTGAATGGATAAGAAAATCCGGTTTAATAAAATTGCTACCTAAGCTTCTCAAGAATAAAGTTTACGTCGGTATCAGCGCAGGGAGTATGGCTGCCGCAAAGACTGTTTCTTTATCAAGCGCGGGGATATTATATTACGAGAAGAAAGGAAAACCAGAAAATATAGAAGGGCTGAGTTTGGTCAACTTTGAAATAAGACCTCACCTTAACTCCAAATGGTTTCCGAAAGTAAGATTAGATTATCTTGAAAAACTTACGAAAAATAGACCAGTCCAATTCTATGCCATAGATGATGATACAGCAGTAAAAGTTGATGGAGATAAAATTGAAATAATCTCAGAAGGGTCTTGGAAAAGATTTAATTAGCATGCTTATTCTTTTTCTGCGTATTGGGAGCTGACCCAGCCGGTTTTTCCACTTTCTAATTTTATTTTAAACCAACCCTCCCTCTCTTCAATAAGCTCAAAGGTTTGTCTGGGATTGACCCTGTCTATTTCCGCAGATAACAAAGAGCTATCTTCTCTCACTCTTAAGAATCCCGTAGGCGTTTCAAGAATTAGAATTTTCTGGACAGAAGGGGTTGGAGAAGCTGAAATGATAGGAAGAGACGATCCGCTTAAGTTTGGACTAACTCCTAGAGAAACGACTGCGTGAAGAGAAAAACCTTTAGAGGTTTTTATCCTTAAAATCTTTTCTAAGTAACCATCTTTAATAAGTTTTAGTTCATGGTCGGATTCTGTAATATTTTTAAGAAGAAGCGGAGACTGACCGGCAAGATTGCTGTCAAGAATTACATCTGCCTTATCAGGAAATGTAATAACCATAAGATCTGCTTGCCTTTTGCCAGTTTCCTCTAAGGTTATGAGAGAAGAGGAAGCACCATCTCCAAATGTTCTATCAAGGACTGTAAGAACACCATTTTCTATCTTAACTTTTTCCTCAAAGGGTTTAAGCTCCCCCTCTTTCGGCACAAGTCTTATGCTATACTCTCCCATAGAAAACATCTCTTTGTTTTTACATCTGCATAAAGGAGTTTCTCCTATTAGCCTTCCGTTTAGGTAAACTTTGCTTTTTGGAGTTGAGGTTACCTGCAAAGCACCTTTACCTCCCCGTGGGTTAAGAACAAAGACCAGGCCGGCAAATAGAACAACAGCACCTATGAAAGGGAGAATATAAAGAATTAATTTCCTCATAGGAGATAAAAATCATTATAGCAGAACAAGGGTTTTTCGAGGGACTATTTTATTTAAACTAATCGCTAATTGCTAGTTGCTAATGGCTAACTTAGTAGTCCATTCCGCCGGGTGGCATAGCAGGTCCTGAGCCTGCCGAAGGATTTTTTTCAGGAAGATCGGTTATCAAAGCATCTGTTGTTAGAACCATAACACCTATACTTGCCGCATTCTGCACAGCAGATCTTGTGACTTTTGCCGGATCAACTATTCCTGCTTGAACCATAGAACCAAATTGTCCTGTCATAGCATTAAAACCGTAATCAATATTTCCAGATACACTTTTCTCTTCTATGTTCTTGACCACCCATCCATCGTCAAATCCCGCATTTCTTGCAATTCCTCTTACCGGCTCTTCTAAAACTTTATATAAAATTTCAGCTCCAGTCTTCTCATCGCCTGAGAGTGTCTCCAAAAGAGAAGAAAGAGCTTTTCTTGTCCTCAAAAGAGCGACTCCTCCGCCTGGAACAATTCCTTCCTCAAGCGCCGCTTTGGTCGCTGCAACAGCGTCATTAACTCTCTCTTTTCGATCTTTCATCTCAATCTCGGTTGCGGCTCCGACATTTATAACAGCAACTCCTCCTGATAATTTTGCGAGCCTCTCTTGAAGTTTTTCTTTATCAAAATCAGAAGTCGTCTCCTCAACTGCTCTTTTTATCTGGGCTATTCTTGCTTTAATTGCGGAAACTGCCCCTTTTCCGCCGATAATCCTTGAGTTTTCTTTATCAGACCAAACTTTATCTGCTCGTCCGCAATCTTCAATCGTAACACTCTCAAGTTTGCGTCCGGTGTCTTCTGAGATTACTGTTCCTCCTGTTAAGATTGCTATATCCTCAAGCGTCTCTTTTCTTCTGTCCCCAAATCCCGGGGCTTTTATGGCAAGCGCGTTAAATGTCCCTCGAAGTTTGTTGACTACCAATGTCGCTAGTGCTTCTCCCTCTATTTCATCCGCAATGATAACAAGGCTTTTTGAAACTTTAACTAAGGTTTCCAAAAAAGGAAGAAGTTCAGTCAGAGAAGAAACCTTTTTGTCTGTAATTAAAATGTAGGGATCATCAATTTCTGCTTCCATTTTGTCAGGATTTGTTACAAAATATGCGGAGGCATATCCTCTGTCAAACTCCATACCTTCTTTATAGTCAATTGACATTTCAAGCCCCCGGCCCTCCTCAACGGTTACAACTCCGTCTTTGCCGACCTTGGCTAAGGCTTCTGCAATAAGAGAGCCTATTTTTTCATCTTGCGCTGAAATGGTAGCTACTTTTGCAACATCTGTTTCCTTAACATTCTTTGCCATCTTTTTAATCTCTGAAACAACAACGTCTACGGCTTTTTCCATACCTTGCTTTAAAATCATTGGATTTGCTCCTGCAGTTACATTTTTAAATCCTGTATTTATTATGGCCTGGGCAAGAAGTGTTGCTGTGGTTGTTCCGTCTCCTGCTACATCATTTGTTTTTGAGGCGGCTTCTTTGACAAGCTGTGCTCCCATATTTTCAAAAGGATCTTCAAGTTCTATTTCCTTTGCAACTGTTACTCCATCGTGAACAACATTTGGAGCTCCCCATTTTTTATCAAGGGCAACATTTCTCCCCTTGGGTCCAAGAGTTGTAACCACTGCGTCTGCAAGCTTATTTACTCCGTTAATCAAGGCCTGCCTTGCTTCTGAGTCGTACTTTATTTGTTTTGCCATACCTTAAATCAATTTTAAATTTTAAATTCCTTGCTATTCTAAAATAGCAAGGATGTCTTTCTGCTCGACAATTGTCCATTCCTCATTACCAACCTTAACATCAGATCCGCCCCATTTTTTATACATAACTTTTTGTCCAACTTTAACCGTCATTGGGATAAGTTTTCTCTCATCGTCTCTTGCTCCTTCGCCGACAGCCATGATCTTGCCTGTTTGGGGTTTTTCCTTTGCGGTATCTGGAAGAATTATACCGCTTGCGGTTTTATCCTCTGTCTCAAGCGGTTTTATAAGAACATTGTCAAAAAGCGGTTTTATTTTTATTTTACTTGCCATAACTAAAAATTACTGACCAAAAAAACCTGCCCGCCATCGGCATTTGCCGAAGGCATTGCAGGCGGGTATCACTTGATAAAAGTGATTGCTAAATTTATACAACAAAATGCTTTTTGTGTCAATAACCTATAGTATAGCACCCTTCAGTCGCTCTTCAAAAATTGTAATTCCTTTTTTATTTTTTGGGTCAGTCTATAACTATCTGCGTGATTTAGAAAGCCTAAATAAGCTGCTATGCTTTGATTAAGCGAGTACTGTAAAATTTTGCCACTCCTGAAATCTTCAATCTTATTTTCTATCTTTTTAAATATTCTATTTCTGGTTTTTGTACAAGGCAGAATATGATGTGGTAAAACTATGTATCCTAAGAAATCAATTCCCTGGTTATATTTTCTAATTATTATTTTCTTTGAATGTAAGTCAAGGTTAAGATTGTCTCTTAGAAACATTGTAATTATACTAATATACTTGGACAATTTTTTTAAATCTGGATCTAGAATTATAAAATCATCTGCATAACGAATATAATATTTAACCTTTAATTTTTGTTTCACAAATTGATCTAGCTCATTAAGATATATATTTGCAAAAAGCTGACTTGTGAGATTTCCTATGGGAATTCCTCTTTCCTTTGAAAAACTCTTTAGAATATTTTCTAAAAGCCAAGTGAGATTCCCATCTTTTATTTTTCTTTTTATAATCGAAAGAAGAATTGCGTGATCAACGCTTTCAAAAAACTTTTTAATGTCAAGTTTTAAGACAAAGCAATCTTGTTTGTAATTCTTACTTACTTTCCTTATTAATTTGGAGAGTCTTTTAACAGCTCTGTGAGTTCCTTTATTAAGTCTGCAGGAATAAGAATCGTAGATAAAAATCTGATCAAAAATAGGTTCAAGGATAGATACTATAGCATGGTGAACTATTCTATCGCGCACTTGCGCTTTATGGATATGGCGGAATTTAGGATCGTAAATGTTAAAAGCCGTATATTTACCATGTCTGTAATTCCCGCTTTTTAATTTTTTATGAAGTCCAAAAAGATTATCCTCAAGATTTATTTCAAAAAATCGTACATCTTTCTTTCTTCTTTTGTCTTTCTTAAATTCATCCCATGCTTGAAATAAATTTTCTATTGATATAATCTTTAGATAGAGGGTATGAAAAACTTTCACGGCACAAAATTAGGACAGGACAGGACAGGACAGGACAGGACAGGACAGTAGTGAGTTTAACATACCAATTTTCCAGAAACTTTACGATTTCTACAAATTATTGTACCAATATTTAAAACTGTTTCCTCAGAAAGACCGTTATACTCTCGGGCAGAAAATAGATAATCTTTCATTAACAATTTTTGAGATGGTAATTACGGCAGGGGCAATATCAAAAGAAAAAAAGCTTCCATATCTTGAAAAATCCATAGCTACATTAAATCTCCTGAAAATACTTATAAGACTTGCGAAGGATGTTAGGGCTTTGGACAATAAAAAATATTTAGAACTTCAAGAAAACCTCCAAGAAATTGGAAAAATGCTTGGAGGATGGAAAAAATCTCTCCTATAAATAAGGAGATGCAAGGCACTTCCTCAGAGCGACCGCCCCAATTCGGATTGTGATTCTGCGGATTCAGATCCCGATTGACATTCAGGTTGCCATTCGGATTGCAGTTGGCATTGACCACCTTACCGTCATTGCGCGACCCCAGCTTTGTTTTGTCCTATGCCATCTTTCTTTATCACCATGGTTTTTCTTTTAAATGGAATCACCATTGAATTTTATCTGGAAGAAGTCCCGATTTAATCGGAGACACCTTCACCAGCACAGAACAAGAAGTGTCTTGCTTTTCTTGCGTACTCTTTCAAAAACCTTAATTTTTGAAATTCTGACACAGAGTTGAAAAACAACAATTTCGGCGATCCCAATCCTTGAATCGGGATTCATTAACCTACTCTCTTTGCTATAATAGCAGAAAAATAAAAAGTTTAAAAAATTTAAGAAGAATAAAGTATTAAAGGATTAAGTTTTATAACACTTCCTCAGAGCGACCGCCCCAATCCGGATGGCGATTCTGCGGATACAGACCCCGAAAGACATACAGGTAGCCATACGGATAGCAGTAGGCATAGACCACCCTACCGTCAATGCGCGACCCCAGCAGACGTGACCATGTAGAACCTTGGTCAAGATAGTTACCATCTAGAACTTCCATTTGTCTTGAGAAAATAGCATAAGTTATGAGTCTCTGTCCTCTTGTCCCCTGCAACTCAAAATGTTTCCTAAGTTGGTCTTCGTTTGTGTCAAGGTTTGGGGAATCAATGACACCTTCAACTCTAATATACCCCGTTCTATCAAACTCATCTTCTATTGGGGTGCCTTCTCGGACACTGTAGTTTTCCAATTCGGGGAACATCTTACCAAGCGTTATGAGACCTTCTTTTCCCTTAAGTTCTTCTGGTATACCGATTGTAAACGGGGAGAGTTCTATTCCCTTGATGTCGGCAAAAGGTTTTTTTAATCGTTCTTCAGTTGCGCTGCATGGTGCAATATCAAAAGTGAGACCTTCTTCTCCTCTTGGAACTTGCCAAAAAGCCTTTTGGAAGTTGGTAACTTTCTCAGGACTAAAGGGATTTCTGTTGAGTTCTTGAGCCGCTCGTCTCAGAAGATCTAGGGGGTCAGGTGGGTAAGACTCTACTTTTTCTTTTTCTCCTTTGCCTTCAGGTAGCGGAACATCAGAAATACCATGCTTATCTAAAAGCTCCTGTCTTAAGCCAGAAATTGCCCTAGCAATTCCTTTTATCCCCATTCTACTTAGTTCTCTTTCTGCATGTCTTAGTGACATAGGGTTGGTTTATATCATACTATAAGTTGACTTGTCAATAACCTATAGTAGAAACGTGTCGGCTTCAATCTAATCGGGGTTGACATAACTTTCTTTCTTTTGTACGATAAATTCAGGTCAAAATATGTCATTATCGCCAAGACGTCTTATCCTCGTAGGTTTGGCAGTTATTCTCCTTATTGCAATCCCTCTTACTATTTATCTTGTTCAGAAACAGCAGGAATTAAGAGGAAGAGCCGCTCCTTCAACTACGCTCTCTGTTATGCCGGCAACTAAAACTGCGGCAGTCGGACAAACAGTAAGCTTTGATATTGTAGTAAATCCGGGAACAAATCTTGTATCTGTATTGACTTTGGTTATAAATTACGATTCCACCAAACTTGAAACAGGCGCTTCTGCTTTTGTCAAAAATACAGAGCGGCCCCTAGATCTTATAGGAGATCCTGTCTATACTCCCGGAACGATAACGGCAAATCTTTCAACAGGGATAGACACCACCAATGCTATAACTTCCCAAACTACCCTGGCTACAATAACCTTCAAAGCCCTTGCGACAACTGGATCAATTCCGACAGAGATCACCTTTGATCAAACCAAGAGTCTTGTTTATCCTTTGGGAGCAGAAGAAAACCTTAATGTACTTAAAACCGTTAATCCTGCACGTTTAACTATAACCGGAGACTCAGCCATTACTCCTACTCCA
This sequence comes from Candidatus Levybacteria bacterium RIFCSPHIGHO2_01_FULL_41_15, assembly GCA_001782165.1. Lineage (GTDB taxonomy): Bacteria > Patescibacteriota > Microgenomatia > Levybacterales > UBA12049 > 2-01-FULL-38-13. The sequence goes on from MFNV01000009.1 coordinate 76,434, forward strand.
ACTCCAACTCCCACGTCAACTCCCACTCCCACTCCAAGCCCAATACCAATCCCTACAATAAGTTCACCCACGCCGACATCTGCTCCGGGAGGAGGAGGACCGGTCAACCAAAACCCTGTTTGCTCAAGTCTTGTCCTTGACAGATCGTCCTCGGGAACTGCCCCCTATTCCCTGACATTCACGGCTTCTGGGACCGACTCTGATGGCACGATTACAAAAGTAAACTTTAGTTTTGGAGATGGGACAGTGCAAGATATAACGCAAGGGGGGGGAATAGGAACAAATACTGTAAATGCCCAAGTCTCTCATATTTATAATACAGCCGGGACATTTACAACGTCGGCAACCCTGACAGACAACAGCGGCGCAACCAGTAACTCTGTAACATGCAGTCAGACAATTACAGTAATCGCAGGAGGCACAGGAGGAACATCTCCTCCTGTTTTAGCAACACCTACTCCTACAATTGAGCCTTCGGGACCTTCGGAAACCATAGTCGGAATAGGACTAATTGGAATACTTCTTACGATAATAGGAGGGGTAATTCTTCTTGCTCTTTAATTAAATCTTAAGAACTGCCAGGAAGGCTTCTTGGGGGATTTCTACTTGACCAAATCTTTTCATCCGCTTTTTTCCTTTTTTCTGCTTTTCTAAAAGCTTCGTTTTTCTTGTAACATCTCCTCCGTACAATTTTGCCGTTACGTCTTTTCGATAAGCAGGGATTGTCTCTCGTGCCAAAATTTTTCCACCAATCCCCCCTTTTATTTTCGCGTAATTAATAACAGCCTGTATGGGAATCGGAATATTTTGACGGGGGATTTCTTCTTTAAGTTTTGCAACAAGTTTTCTTCCGAATTCATCTGCTTTTTCAGTCGGAATCACCTGAGATAAACCTTCAACCGGCTCGTAATTTACAAGAATATCAAGCTTTACCAGTTTGGCCGGACGGTAATCTAAAATTTCAAAATCAAAAGAAGCATACCCGGATGTTTTAGATTTTAAGTCATCATAATAACCTATCAATATCTCAAGAAGAGGAATAACTGCTTCAATCTTTTGAGATGCTCCTATGCTTTCGGAGTTTTCAATTGTCCCCCGTTTACTGTAAACCAACTCATTTATTTGTCCGAAATATTTTTGGGGAGCGAAGATCGTAATCTTCGCATACGGCTCCTTTATCTGAGACTGTGGGCTTGGACTAAATTCGGAAGGCTTATTGATGATTTTTCCGTCAATAATAAAGTTAACGGAAGGTGAGGCAGCGATAATATCAAGACCGTACTCACGCTCAAGTCTTTCCTGTGTAATCTGAGCATGCAGAAGTCCAAGAAAGCCTACGCGAAGACCTTGTCCTAAACTTATTGAGGATTCGGGAGAATAGGAAAGCGCAGCGTCATTGAGTTTTAATTTTTCAAATGCTTCTTTAAGCTTTGGGAAATCTCTGGAATCTGTTGGGAAAAAGGATAAAAACACAACTGGCCTTGGGTTCTGGTACCCCGGAAGAGGGAGGGCAGGATTTTTTTCCTGAGTTATTGTATCGCCTACATTGACAACTGATAAATCCTTTATATTTGTGACAATAAAACCTACTTCTCCTTCCTTTAACTCCTGAGTATAGTAAGGCTTGGGAGTAAGAAAGCCCGCCTGCAAAACATTTCCTTTTGCCTTTGTTGCAAGAAAAGAAATTTCATCTCCTACTCTTAGTGATCCGCCGAAAAGCCTAACTGTTGCAACTACTCCTTTATAAGGATCAAGGCTTGAGTCAAAAATCAATACAGAGAGATTAGAGTCAAGAGTCAAAGATTCGGGAGGAGGAATTTTTTTGACAATTTCATCTAAAAGATTTTTTACATTTTCTCCGGTCTTTGCTGAAACCTTTATTATCTCCTCTTCTTTAAATCCCAAATCCATAAGTTCAAAAATTGTCTTTTCGATATTTGCAGAAGGCATGTCGATTTTATTGACAATAGGAATAAGGGTAAGGTTGGCATTCATTGCAAGATTGAAATTCGAAAGAGTTTGAGCCTGAATTCCCTGTGTCGCATCAACAACTAATATCGCTCCTTCAACAGAGGCAAGAGATCTTGAAACTTCGTAGGAAAAATCAACATGCCCGGGAGTATCTATTAAATTTAGAATGTATAATTCAGAATCTATAATTTTTTTATTTTCATTCTGAACTCTAAATTCTGAACTCTGAATTCTGTATTGGAGTCTTATTGCTTTAAGTTTAATAGTAATCCCGTGTTCTCTCTCAAGCTCAAGACTGTCCAAAATCTGCTCCTCATGTTTCTGGGGAATGGCACCGCAAATTTCCATGATTCGGTCAGCAAGTGTTGACTTCCCGTGATCAATATGCGCTACAATCGCAAAATTCCGAATGTGATTCTGATCCATAGCAAGAATTATACCAAACCTAGATGCAAACGTGATGAATTAATATTTAATCTGTAAATCTAATGATCTGAATCATTAGATTAAATTACTTCATTGGAAGTTTTAAATATGGGGTACTAAAACTTAAACAAGTCATTCAGAAGAAAGCTTATCTTCTTTTAAAAATTATTCGATTATTTTTTTAGAATAGATCTCGATATCTTCTTCCTCGAAATATATTTTGAAATCATCAACAGAACTCTTTTTATTCATAGTGGGAAAATTATATCAGAGAGCGAGGATTATATCACGCTCAGCATTTTATCGATTCTCTTAATTCTTTCCTTGAGAGTTCCGCTTAATAATTCAAATGGAATTTGAGATTCTTTAAAAAACTCTAAAAATGCGTTGTGAAAAGCTTGTCTTGTATCTTCATCTTCCTGCCGGACTTCATCTTTTTCATATGAGATACCAGCAGGATCCAAAAGAAAAAACTTATGGTAGGTGGGGAGCCAAAATTTAACTCTTTCCAATAATTCATTTGCTCCTTTTATATTTCCTGTGGATTTTACATAAACCACTGCATCTATTACAGACCTATCGCAGAAAATTATCTTTGCTCCTGATTTGTGTGCTTCTTGTTCTCTTGCAAGCATTATGGACTGCACCTTACCTTGGGCTTTCCTACCAAATCTTTCTCTAATGTGTGAATTTGATTTAAAAAAATCACGGGCTGCCTCATGGACAAAAGCTACGGAAGAATCCTTGCCCATTCTTTTTTTGTATTTCCAAAGAAGAGTAGTTTTTCCCGTAGCGCTTGTCCCAACAAACGCAATTTTTATTTGTTTTTTATTATTTGATGTTAAGCTCATCAAACTTTAAACCTTGTGCCGTCGAGAGTTTCTTCGGATTTTGATAGAATTTCTCTCCAATTTCCTATTCTTTTAAAAATAAGAAGGAATGTTGAGGCCTCCTTAACATCAAAAAGCCAGGTTAGAAAAAGGTAAAGAGATAAACCTGCAAAAGAAGAAATTCCTGTCAGAATCAAAAGATTAACTGTCCGAGTAGTATCAATAACCAGCTGATCCAAAAGTTTTATGGGAATATAAAGAGCAAAACCTGTAAAAAAAGTGGCAAAGAAAATTTTTGAAACTGAGAACAAAAATTCAAATTTTTTAAATCCTCCGACTTTGATATCAAAAATAATGAGGGATATCAACAAATTTAATATTGATGCTATAGAGAAAGAAATTGCAAGACTTTCGACTCCCGCGTGATAAACAAATATAAAGAGCCAACCCATTCCTATCATAAGAAAGGTTGTCAAAGCCCCGACAAGAAGAGGTGTCTTGGTATCATGGAGAGCATAAAACCCGCGGGAAACCAAATAGATTAAAGATTGTGCAAAAATTGAAATACTGAAGAAGGCAACGGTTTTTCCGGTTAAGACCGTTGCCTGCCAATCAAACTGCGATGCTCCATAGACAAGACGCACGATTGGAATTCTCAACACCAAAAGAAGGACAGAAATTGGCAAAATTAGATATAGCATTTGATTAAAACTTGTTAGAAAAGTTGTTTTAAAATCTTCAATCTTATCTTTTTCTCGCGATAGAACAGGAAAGGCAGCCTGCGCTATTGCCTGCCCTATCAAAACGACTGGGGCAAATGAAAGAGTTTGAGCATAGTCAAAAATAACGTATTTCCTTCCCGGATCGGACAGAAAAGAAACCAGAGTAACCGTAACAATTGTCCCAAGCTGAAAAATTGCAATTGATAAAGTTCTTGGCCACATAAGCTTTATAATCTGGGCAATTCCTTTCTCCCTAAAAGAAAAGACAGGATGGAAGGAAAATTTAACGCTTTTCACGAGAGGAATCTGAATCAAAACAAAAATAAGAGCTCCTAGAATTACACCATAGGCAGCGGAGAAAATTCCGGCCACAGGATATAAGGTCACTATTGCTATTATGATCCCTAAGTTATATAAGGCAGATGCGATGCCTGGAATAAAAAAATGATTATATGACTGAAGAACTGCCGAGAAAAAACTTCCTACTATAAAAAGAAGCTCCCCTACTATTATTATTCTCATTAAATTTGCCATAAGAACAAGCTGTTCATTATTGAAACCGGGAGCCAAAATTTTTGAAAAATTGTAAGAAAAAATAAAAAGAACAATCGCAAGAACAGAAAAAGCTATAAGACCAAAGGTAAGAAGGCTCGAGGCTATTCTATGAGCCTTATCATATTCGCCTTTCCCCAAATAATCAGAAAAGACCGGAATAAAAGCAGAGGAAAGGGCACCTGCTATGATCAGCTGGAAAAGAAAATCGGGAAGTTTTGATGAAGCCAAATAGACTCCCAAAGTGTTAGAAGCTCCGAATATTGCAACAAGAAGCCTTTGTCTGACAAGCCCTAAAATCTGAGACAGAACTATTGTTGCCATTATTATAAAAGCTGCTGTTAAAATGTTTGTTTGTCTTCTAAGAAGTAAGTTGAGGCCTGTTGCGAGAATATTGCGAGCCATTGTGTTTTATAGTATAGCATGGTAAAATCTGCGCATGCCAGTAACAAAAAGTGCAAAAAAGAAGCTAAAACAAGACAGAAAGAGAAGAGAACAAAACAAAAAGTTTGAAGAGCTTCTGAAGACAAAATTAAAAAGAGTCAAAAAAAATCCCTCTGAAAAAACAATACAAGAGGCAATAAAATTAGTTGATAAGGCAGCAAAGAAGAGATTGATTCATAAAAATAAGGCCTCAAGAATTAAATCTAAACTTTCAAAACTTCTTGCCCTGAAAACTCCAAAGAAAGCTTTACCAAAAGCTTCCAAAAAAACAAAAAAATCCAAGGCAAAAAAGGCGTAGTTTATCTTTGACAAAACCCCCGAAAATCCCTAGACTAAAGTTGTAATGCCTAAAAAATTTTATCCCTCTCTCAATCTTTTAAAGGATAGGGAAGAAAAATTCTTTGATAGATTTATAAGTTGGGCACTAACAATAGGACGCCTCGTTGTAATTCTAACAGAAATAATTGCACTTTCAGCATTTATTTATAGATTTACTCTGGATCGTCAGCTGATTGATCTTCATTCCCAAATAAAACAGAAAGGAATTATTGTTTCTTTTTTAAAAAATAAGGAAGACACATATAGAGACCTGCAGGGAAGACTTTCAATAACTTCGGCTTTTTCTGATTCAGCCAATAGAAAGGTAAAAATTCTTGAAGATATTATTGGATTTGCTCCTTCGGGAATGAGTTTTAATCGAGTAGATATTTTAGAAAACAGAATAAGCGTTGACGCAAATTTTCAATTTATATCTTCACTAAAATCTTTCGTTGATTCCTTAAAGACCTATCAAAATGTAGAAAGTATAAGTATAAATAAGATAGACAATCGGCTCTCAAGTGCTGTAATTACGGTTAATATTACAGCCGATTTAAAGAAGTGAAAATGAAACTAAGCATAGAAAACATTCTTGGAGGAGTAAAGGCAAACAAATACCTTAAATTTATCCCGGATATTAAAAGGGAGAAGACTCAAAGAATTTCAACCATTGTGCTTTCGCTATTGGCTCTTTCTTTTTTCTCTCTTTTTGCAATAAATCCGACTCTTTCAACAATTGCAAATTTAAGAAAACAATTATCAGACAGTAAATTTGTTGATGAGAAACTCCAAGGAAAAATCATCAATCTTTCCTCACTCTCCCAAAAATATAATTTACTTGAGAGCGATATACCAATTGTTTTTGCGGCAATTCCCAAAGAGCCTGAAGCTCCAACTCTTATGGGTCAAATACAGGCTCTGGCACAAAACTCTAATATAAAAATTGAGAATGCCCAGACTTTTCAAGTTGAAGCAATAAATAAAGACAGAAGTTCAAAAGAGTACATATCTTTTCATTTTACTATTCAGGGACAAGGTTCCTTCAAGGATACTCTTGATTTTCTTTCATCTTTAGGAAATATGCAGAGGGTAATATCCCTTGATACTATTTCGGTTGGTAAAAAGATTAATCAGGAAAATCTTTTGCAGATAGGAATCAAAGGGACTGCATATTTTAAAGAGTGATTATGAAACAAAGAGATCTTCTTTTTCTTTCCATATCAACGTTCGTTTTAATAATTGCCTGGGTGGGATTCAGCATTTACCATAATTCGGTTGCTTCAACAATCTCAGAAAAAGTTGCAGAGAAAATAGCTCCCATAAATCCAACTTTTGATACAAAAATTATAAATCTGATAAAGGAAAGAGATGCAATTGTTCCTCTTTGGGAAGGAAGGGAAGCTTCCGAGAGCTCTCTGACACCTCCTGAAGAACCAGCAACAAATCCCGATCAAGAACAAGCTGGTGAAACACCATGAGAAATACAATCTGGCAAAAAAGAATTCCAACGCTTCTTGGAATACTTTTTATAACTATAGGCATTGGAATAACAACATACCTTATTAAAACGGGCGTATTGTTTACAACAAAAGCAGGACCCTCCGAAGATCCTCACAATGTCCGAATAACAAATATCACAGACAGTTCTTTTACAGTATCCTATACAACAGCGAATAAAGTTGTAGGTTCTGTCAATTACGGCAGGGATCAAGATCTTTCACAAATAACGCTTGACGATCGGGATGAAAACGGAACAGTATCAAACTTTTCGATTCACTATATAACAGTTAAGAATTTGGAGCCTCAAACAACGTACTACTTGTCAATTAACTCCGGGGGAGAAACATTTACCCAAGATGGATCTTTGTATAGAATTCAGACAGTCTCTCCTATTCCGCGTCTTGGAGAAGAGGATAAATTAATAAGCGGAAAAATTCTTTTTCCCGATTCATCCACAAGAGAAGCCTTAGTTTATATATCGGCAGATGAAACAAACACTATATCAACCTTAGTAAAAGAAGACGGCACCTATTCTATTCTTCTTAATTTATTAAGAGGCAAGGACATGTCTTCCTATTATAGTTTGTCAGAGCAAACTCCCTTTCGCATGTTGGTTGAGGGGCAAAAAGAGTCGTCAAATGTGAGATTTAATATTCCTCCATCAGGCGCTCTTCCCGACATAGGTTTAGGGAATGAATATGATTTTACTTCCGAAAACTTACCCGAAGCTACTCAATCCGCGGCAAGTATTTTTTCATCCTTAGATCTTCAGGGACAAACTTCCCCAATGCCAAAAATTTCAATCCCCAAGGAAAATCAGACATTCACCGACAATCAACCCAAATTTACCGGCACTGCTGTCCCGCAAAGTTCTATTGAAATAGTTATTCACTCCGATGAAAACATAAGAACACAGGTTACCGCGGACCTTAGAGGAAATTGGAGCTTTAGACCCTCCTTACCCCTTTCTCCAGGAGTTCATACTATTACAATAATTGCCAGAGATGCGGGGGGAATATTGCGAACAATTACTCAGTCCTTTACTATTTTTGAATCAGGAACACAAGTTGCAGAGGCAGCTACCCCATCTGCTACCCCTGTGGTAACCATCACTCCAACACCCACCCCGACTATGCAACCTACTCCTACAACAGTGATCATAACTCCGACTCCAACAACGCCACCTCAAGTGACAATTGTCCCCTCTCCCACAATACCTCCTCCCGGAAACTCATCTGCTCTGCTTTTGGGAATATTGGGCGTAGGACTTTCTGTTTTAGGTTTCTTTATATTACTTCTGTCTAGGGGCGCTTCTTCCTTATGAGGATAGCAATTGCGGGAGTCGCTCTTTTGCCCACCTTATAAACCTGGTATCGATTTTAAACTTTACTTAAAATCTAAATAAAAAGCGTGTATAATCTTCCAGTATTCTTACAATTTATGAGAAAAAACAAACTTAATGTTTTTTTAATATTTTTTTTAATATTTATAATTACGTTTTTTATCTATTTTATTACTTCTCCAAAAAATACTTATTTTGATTATTTTACAAGACTTGCATATGCTTTTATTAATCATAGACTTTATCTCACAGAACACCCCTCATGGTTAAGTGAATTAATTCCAATAGGAGGGGGATATTTCGTTGTCTATCCCCCTATGCCAGCAGTGTTACTTGTACCTTTTGTTATTTTTTTAGGTGCAGGTATTTCTCAAACTATTTTTTCTATACTTATTGGAAGTATAAATCCGGTTATATTATATAGCCTTCTCACAAGAATAAAAATAACTACTAAAACAGCACTCATTGCTACGGTTTTCTTTGCATTTGGAACAAACTATTGGTTTTTATCCAGTATCGGCTCTGCCTGGTATTTGGCTCACATTGTTGCAATCTTTTTTCTTTTGCTGGCCATAAGAGAAACTTTTGGTAAACAAAGATTGCTTTTAATAGGCTTACTTTTGGGAGCAAGTTTTTGGTCAAGGTCAACGATAATTTTTACTCTTCCCTTCTTTCTTTTTTATATGAAAGGGAAATTCTGGCCTCTTAAAAAAGATTCATTCCAAAATCTCATAATTTTAGCTCTTGGAATAGGTTTTTTTGTTTTTCTCGACGGAATTTATAATTATTTAAGGTTTCAAAAAATTAGCCCTCTTTCTCCCTATGAAATGGTACCCGATTTACAAAAAACAGAAGCAATGAGAAAAGGATTATTAAGCTTTGCAAATATACCAAAACATATAGACGTAATGTTCTTGAGATTACCGAAAATCCAAAACTCCTGGCCTTATGTAATTCCATCCCTATATGGAATGGCAATTTGGTTTACTTCCCCCGCGATTATTTTAATTTTTAGGGCAAAAAAAACTCTTTTAATGTTTGCCTGCTGGACCGCAATTATTACCACTTTTTTTATGATATCTCTTTGGGCAGAAGCCGGCTTTTCTCAATTTGGCTATCGGCTTGCTCAAGATTTTATGCCCTTTATAATCATCTTAGTTGCTCTAGGAATAGGTCAAAAGCCGGGGAAAATTGTTTATTTTCTTCTCTTAATTAGTATCTTAATCAACCTTTGGGGAGTTATAATGATTAACTTTCTAAATACCTGGGTAATTTAATTAATAAACTTTAACCTACTTCCAGCTCGTAAACCAAAAATAAGAATCGTACCAACTGGTGCATCCCTGAGGATTTATACACCGAGGTATATGAATTGCCGTCCACAAAGGAAAGAAATAAACAAATAAAACTAACAACAGAGAAAGAAAAGTTATTACGAATGCTTTACCGATTTTTTGAAACAAAAGTTTATTAAGAACATAACCCGTTGCAATTGCCAAAAACGGAACTGCCGGCATATAATGATAATAAAACATAATTCTCGGAGAACCAACCCATGGCAGAAAAAACCCAAAATATCCAATAAGAACTACTGCGATGCCTAAAGTCCTTTTTCTAATGAATTCAAAGAGAAGAAAAATAACTGATACTAACCCAAACCACATAAAAAGCGGGTTGCCCAAGTTATAAATACTGGCGATCGTATTATCTTTGTAATCTACATAAATCCAAACCGGACGAAGATCAAATACCCATTGAGCCGGGGTTGATTGGGATGGATGATGTGCCTTAAGACGTGTATGGTACCAATATATCTGTTTCTGCAAGCCAATAAAAGTTTCCGTGTTAAAAACTGACGGGTTGTTTCCGGGAGGAGTATGTTTTCCGGTAAAAAATGGCAAATAAACAGCTAAATAAACAAGCAAGGGAATAATTAAAAAGAATAAAGGCGCTGCTATTAAATTTTTAATAGCGATTCTTTTGGAAATATTTTTTTTCCTAAGCTTTAAAATAAGCTCACCTATATATATTATGCCGATTATTTCTACTCCAAAGAGTCCAGTCCATTTTGAAGCGATAGAAAGTCCCAACGACAAGCCCATTAAAAATTTTCGGTTGTATAAGAAAAATAAGAAAGCGAGCAAAATAAAAAATAAAAGATACATATCGTTCATTGCAATACGCGACATAACAAGAAGCAAACCATCTAAAGAAGCGGTAAGAGACGCAAATAATGCAATTAAACGGTTTTTAAAAAGTTTATAACTAATTAAGTAAATAAGAACTATTACGCCAAAACCAAAAAGGGCTGAAAAAAATCTCCATGCAAAAGCATTATCTCCAAAAATAGACATTGCAATTACCATAAATTCTTTAGCTAAAGGTGGATGCGTCCATTCATACGCAAATCCTTTCGGAGGAGTGTTCCACCATTCCCACGCAGCCGGATTGCCCTTGAACATTTGTTCTGCGGTAAAAGCATGGTAAACTTCGTCAAACATATAAGTACTTGGTACATTTAATCTTAGGAGGCGGGTAAAAAATGCAAAGGCAAAAATTATAATTTCGGGAAGCCAGTTTGTTTTGCTTAAGATTTCTTTAATTAGGTGTTTTACTTTTAATGTGATTACTTTTAACATATCGCTTATTTTTAATAAATAACCGTTGATTTTTAAAATAAACTACAATCATAATACCAAAAACAGTAAGTGAAATTATAGAAAAAATCAATTTATAACTTGAGGATATGTCAAAGAGAATGTTTTTCGAAGCTATAGGGTTATTGTAGATAACGTTGTAGTAATAATATGAATAAAAGAGATTAATAAAATTTACAATTGTAAGTATAATGTAACTTGCTATTATAATTCTTGATTTTAAAATACACGCTGAAATAATAAGTAACGCAAAGACTGGAAACAAGTGACGTTCATGAATGCGGGTCAAAAACAAAAAGAACCCAAATGAAGACAGTGCGCTGGCAAAATAATCTAGCTGTGTTCCTATTCTTACCTTTTTTCTTAAATAAGGAACAAGAATAATACAGAGAACAAATACATATAAAATGTAACTCCAAGTATGGTATGGTAAGTTAAACCACATAGTAGTATCCGGCTTCCACCAACCAAATAAAGCCCAAAAATTATATGCGTTAATAGAAGTGTAAGGATAAGTGTTAACCGCGCTAAGAAAGTGTTTAAATCCTCCAAAAATTGGGTCCGTTGGAAAAAATGGAACAGAAATAAGAAAAAAAACAAGAAAAGTTAATAATAATGCGGACACATTTTTTTTTGCCGAAAAACTTTTTATCAATCTAATTAAAATAATCGGAAAAGCCGATAAATTTAAGGGTTTTATAAGAAAAGACAATGTATTTGCTATTGACCACTGTTTAATATTACGTCTCTCTTCCAATTGATAAAGGGAGTATATAAATAGAAAAGTGGGGATTGCATCTATTTGTCCCCAAACAGAACTGTTAAAAACAGTGCTTGGATTAACCAAATACAGAAGGCTGCCTACCGTAGCCCATTTCTTTGAATATTTATTTATAATGACAAAAATTGTATATGCCGTTAAAATATCAAAGATATTGCTGATAACTTTTATGTAGATTTCGAAAGTAATTGAAAAAATAGCAGCTTTGCCAAAAATCACAATAAAGATCTCTGAAAGAACCCACAACAAAAAATAGTAAAAAGGTAAATAATCCGCAAAAAAATTGGATGTATAAAAATTAAGAGGACCTACGTCAACAAGCCTAGTCGCCCATGCTTGCCAATCATTCATATCTATTTTAAAACTTGGTTGAGTAAATAAAAATATTCGAATAAGTAAAATAAGTATTAGGAATAATTTTAACAGTGGGGGTATTTTCTTGTATTCTCTTAAAATTTTTTCCATTGTTATTTAACTTTGGGGCTTTATAGAGACTGGGCAATTCTCGGTCTTAATTTCACAATCAATATATTTTTGAATCTCGGAAAAATTACTATTGCCGACTCTCGGTATAAGAACCCACTCGAAGTTATATTCTTCTGATAAATCGGGGTGAACCAAAAGCCCTGCTCTTTGTTTTTGCTGGTTTCCTATATCAATGACAATGCTTTCAGTTTTTGCTTTTTTCATCTTATTAAAAAGTCTTATGAAATCGTCAAACTCTTTTTCTTTTATATCGGTATCTATGCTTTCTTTAAGAATATCGTATAGACCTATAACCTTTGCAGGATTTACCAAGCTTTGAAGAGAAAAAACTTTATCTTTAAAAGCTTTTATGATTTTTTCCTGCCTTTTGCTTCTTGCAAAGTCTGACCCTTCCTCCCCTTGTCCATGACGGGATCGAACAAACATAAGAGCGGTTTTGCCATCCATACGCTGAAAGCCTTTACTAAAACGGATATGCATATAACGGCAAGGGAAGGCTTTAAGCTGAGACGATGCTGTTGCAAACTCCTTAAGCTCCTCCTCTGAGTGCCCGCACGGATCATCCTCCTTTCCTGTTATCGGATACTCGTAGTCATCAAATGACCGCTCAACATCAACATCAAGACCTCCCACCAGATCAACAGCCTTAACAAATCCGTCAAAATCTATCAGAAGGGCATAATCAATTGGCTGATTAATTACTTTCCTAACAGCCGCCTTTGCCAATACCAAGCCCCCTCCTTTTCTCTTGTCCTCTCCTTTGGAATAAGCCGTATTTACCTTCCCAGTTATATCAGGCACCCAAAGATCTCTTGGAATAGAAATAAGTTCAATTTTATCCCCCCCTGAAGAAAGACTTGCAAAAACTATTGTATCGGTTAGATTGGGCCCCTGATGAGCTCCGCCACCAATGCCCAAGAGAAGAACATTTACATTATGGTCAGTCTTTTTAAGATCTATTTCTCTATTGAATAACAGCTGAAACAGAAAAGGAGACAACTTTGCAATTTTAAAAACAGCTTGCCCTGCGAAAAACAAAATTATAATTCCTAAGATCAGCAAAATAATTTTTTGGGGATTTTTATTTTTACGCATTCTTTATAATTTCTACGAATTCTCGTGGATCAAGACTCGCCTGTCCTACTAACGCACCCTCTATGTTTGGCTGGGAGAAAAAAGAGGCAACATTGTCTGAATTTACACTTCCACCATATAGAATTTTTATTTCCCCAATCCGTTCTTTTATTTTACCAGCATACAAATTTGAATCTTCCGGAGAATCAGGTTTGTATTCTCCTCCGCCGCTAATCGCATCGGGGGGCTCATAAACAAACAATATTTCCTCAGATCTTCCTATAATTTGTCTTCCTCTATTAACATAAGAGTCCAATTGTGACAAATCGCTAATACAAAGAATGGGCATGATTTTGTATTCCAAAAGAAGCTTTATTTTTTCAATAACATCATCATCGTTCTCATTAAAATATTTCCTTCTTTCAGAATGACCAACAATACAATACTTAACTAATCCGCTTATCATTTGTGCTGTTACTTCTCCTGTATAAGCTCCTTCTCTAAATTTAGAAACATTCTGAGCGCCAAGCTTGAATGGCAATTTATGATTTACAATATATGATTTAAGATTTGGAAGAAGAGTAAACGAGGGACAAAGTATGATTTCTTTATATTCTATATGTGATATTTGATATTTGATATTTGATATTTCCTCAAGCCATTCCTCTGCCTCATTGATTGTTTTGTTGGATTTCCAGTTAGCTATAATAAAAAGTTTTTTCATACATTCGGTATACTCAGTATGATCTCTTCGAGCCTGAGCCTCAGAGCCGATGGCCTGAGCAAAGTCGAAGGGTCATATGTTAAAATCAATAAGCAGTTTATCTATTATAGATTATGGGTGAAGACTTTCTCAAGGATTTAAACCGAGAGCAGCAAGAAGCAGTCAAACATGCACAGGGACCTTCCATAATTCTCGCAGGAGCAGGTTCAGGAAAAACCCGAGTCCTTACCTACAAGGTTGTTTATCTAATAAAAGAGTTGGGAATTAATCCTGAGAATATCTTAATGGTCACCTTCACCAACAAAGCCGCAAATGAAATGCGGGGAAGAATCCAGAAACTTGTTCCTACGTCTCCTACGGTTGCAACCTTTCATTCTCTTTCAAGTAAAATCCTAAGACGCGATGGAATTCACATCAGCATTCCCCCAAATTTTGTCATTTATGACGAGCAGGATCAGACCGAGGCCTTAAAAGAAGCTATGCGAATTTTGGATATATCTTTTCGGGATTTTAAACCCTCATCTGTTCTTTCGACAATATCAGAGGCAAAAAACGAGCTTGTTACAGATGTAGAATATACAAGTTATGCCCACGGCTACTTTCAGGAAACAGTTGCTAGAATCTATCCTGTTTACCAAAAGACTCTCAAAGAAAATAATGCTTTGGATTTTGATGATTTAATTTTAAAAACTATTTATCTTTTTGATGAAAATCCTCAAATTCTTAAAAAATATCAGGATAAATTTCAATACATATTAATTGATGAGTATCAGGATACAAACCACGCCCAGTTTATTTTGACAAAAATGCTTTCGGGAGAATCTGGATCCCCCAATGTTTGCATAGTGGGAGATTTCTCTCAAAGCATTTATAGTTGGCGCGGAGCAGATTTTAAAAATCTTACTAAGTTTAGGGAGGATTTTAAAGATGCACAAACTTTTTCCCTTTCCCAAAATTACAGATCGACCCAGAAAATACTTGATGCCGCAGGATCCGTAATTTCCAAAAATACTTCCCATCCCGTTTTGGAACTTTGGACGGAAAATCCAAAAGGCGAAAATGTAGTTTTGTATGAAGCCCTAAACGAACACGATGAGGCAGAATTTATAGTCAATCAAATAATGGAAACAGGATATAAAAAAAGAGATCTAAAATTTTCAGATTTTGCAGTTCTTTATAGAACCAATGCGCAATCAAGGGCAATTGAGGAGGTTTTTCTTCACAAAGGACTCCCTTATATTCTTATCGGAGGAACAAGATTCTATGAAAGGCGCGAAATAAAAGATGTTTTGGCATACTTAAGGCTTTTGGCAAATCCCAAAGATAAGATATCCTTCAAAAGAATAGAAAAACTTGGCAAGGGAAGATTTAAGAAATTTGAAGAATTTCAGAAAGAATTTCTTCCCAAAACTGAAAATCTCAAAACAATTGAAATCCTTGATCTTATTCTTGTAAAAACCGATTATCTATCTTTGTATGATGAGAAGGACGAGGAAGAAAGACAAAGGCTTGAGAATATAAAGGAGCTTCGCTCAGTTGCAATAGAGTTTCCCGATTTAACTACCTTTTTGGAAAATGTTTCCTTGGTTGAACAAGAGTATTTGCCCGACCATCCCAAAAACGGAGAAAAAAAGGATGCGGTTAATCTGATGACACTTCATGCTGCAAAAGGGCTTGAGTTTCACGCAGTATTTATGGTAGGCATGGAAGAGGGGCTTTTTCCGCATTCCCGAAGTCTTATGGACAGGAATGAACTTGAGGAGGAAAGAAGGCTTTGCTATGTAGGGATGACAAGAGCTGAAGAAAAATTATTCCTGACATATTCAAGGAGAAGGTTATTTTTCGGCCAGAGAACTTCAAATATTGTTTCAAGGTTCATTTTGGAATTGCCCGAGAAAGTTATTTCGCAAAACATTAGGTTAATGACAGAAGATTCTTCGGAATTTTTATGAAGCCTCAGGATTTTAACAAAAACGTGAATCACCCGCTCCAAAGCTACGAATGGGGGAAATTCAGAGAAAAAACAGGCATTAAAGTTATAAGAGGCGGTGATTTTCAACTTACAATTCATAAAATTCCCTATCTTCCGTGGACTATTGGTTATCTGCCAAAAGGAAAGTTGCCCGATAAAAAACTTGTCGAAGAACTTAAAAAAATCGGTAAAGAAAATCACTGCATCTTGATCCAACTCGAGCCAAATGTTGAGAAAATTTCAAATTTAAAATTTCAAATTTCAAATTTAGGCATGGTGCCTGCAGCGCATCCTCTCTTTACAAAATATACTTTCATTCTAGATCTCACAAAGAGTGAAGATGAATTGTTAAAAGTAATGCATCCTAAGACCCGTTACAACATAAAAGTAGCACTTAAACACGGAGTCGAAGTTATTGAGTATGATTCAGATGAAGCTTTTAAAGCTTATTTAAAATTAACCGAGGAAACTACCAGAAGACAAAAATTCTACGCCCACACTCAAGATTACCATAAAAAAATGTGGGAGATTTTGAAATCTGAAAATGGAAAATCAATGATAAATGATAAATGGAAAATGGAAAATTTTAATCGCTTAACTGCCTATTTGCTACTTGCGAAATATCGAAAAACGAAGAACAAAAAACCAATAACTTTAGTCGCTTGGATCTTGTTTACCTTCAAAGACACTCTCTACTATCCTTACGGCGCGTCATCAACTGAACATCGAGAAACAATGGCAAGTAATCTTATGATGTGGGAAACAATAAGATTTGGTAAAAAACTGGGTCTTGCGAAATTTGACATGTGGGGAGCGTTAGGGTCCGACCCTGATCCAAAAGACCCTTGGTACGGCTTCAATAAATTTAAACAAGGCTATGGCGGAAAACCCGTAGAATTTGTGGGAAGTTATGATTTAGTTATCAATCCTGTCTTATATAATCTTTATAAAGTAGCCAACAAAATCAGATGGGCTATTCTAAAATTTAAAAAATAGCTATCCTTATGATATATATATATAATTATATGAGAAAAGAATATGGTCTCTTTATTGTTGGCGTTATTTTAATAGCTTTCTCCATAGTCCCTGCGCCGGAAGTTGTATGCATCAAATCTCCATGCGGGGGCTCAGAATATCTTTTTGGGATCATACCTAGCATTTGGGCATCCATTCTAGGAGTCATTCTGGTAATAGTATCTCTTGGTTTGATTATTAAAAAGAAACCTAAACAGTAACTCTCTTAGAATTTGTAAAGAAACAGATTATCCTTAATCCTTGATTCATAATTCTTAATTCCTAATTCATACTTACGACTCACGATCCTTGTTCCTTTTTTTAATTCTTTCTTAAACTTTGGCAAAAGTTTTTCAAGAGCTTTGGGGACAAGATAAACTACTACAACCGTTGCCTTTGATAAATCGGTCTTGAAAAAATCTTCCTGTCTTATCTCAACTTTATTTAGTAGATTATTAAACCAAACCCTAATTCTTGCTATCCAAACTCGCAGAGGATCAATCTCTATTCCAACCCCCTTAGCCCCAAACTCTTTTGCTGCTGTTATAAGAAATGTTCCGTCTCCGCATCCGAGATCATAAACAAGGTCTGACCTTGTAATCTTGGCCAATTTACAAATCTCTCTTGCAATTTTTCTATTTGTTCTCCACCACGGCGCCCATGGGCTGTCCGGCGGCCAAACCGCAGATAAAATTAATAGCAGAAAAATAATTATCAATAATAAGATCAGTTCAAGCATCCTAACTAAAATCTCAAACTCAAAGCACCAAATCCTAAATAATATTTAATTTCAAATTACCGAAACCCAAAACGGTTTAATATTTGTATTTTGTATTTTGAATTTATTTGGAATTTGTAATTTTGGATTTAAAATTTATAAACAACTTTCCCTATAATCTGTTGTCTAGATATCCAACCAATTTTCTTACTATCGAAACTGTCTTTAATATTATCTCCTTCTAAAAAACAACTGTCACTTTTTATCTTCGATATTCTTTTGATATAAGTTTTGCCCTTATATTTAAACACTGCAACATCTCCAACCTTAGGTTTTAAAAATATATAAGGGATAGGGCTTGCCAAAACTGTCTGCCCGTTTTTCAAAAAGGGCTCCATGCTGTGACCAACTACTCGAAATCTAGCCAGAAGGGAAAACATGCTTCTTAATTTTCAATTTGAAATTTGAAATTTGAAATCAATTTTGAATGCTTTAAATTTAAAAAATTTAGATTTGAATGAAAATTAGAAATTAAAAATTTAAAATTACTACTTGTGGCTTACAATTTCACCTTCCGTAGGATAGCCTGAAGAAACGCGTACAGGTTCTAAATTTTTTGTTTTATAAAATATTTCAGCAATTTGCATAGTAGCATCAAGCAATTTTTTTGCAGCATCGATATCTATATTTTGGCGTGTTTTGATAGAAAGCATAACCCCCTCTTCAATTAGAGATTTCAAATTCGGAAACTTTTTAAAATGCTCGTCTTTGAAGTAATCATTTTCCAAAGTTCCAAGCTCTTCTTCGACTAATTCCCCGTGCTCTTCTTTAACGCGAGTTAACCTTGCAATCTGGGATATAATTCTTTTTCTTTCTTCAAAATCCGGCTCTTGTCTTGAGGGCTTTAATTCATCAAGCATATTTGTCATGCGAAGAACAGTATGTGCTGCCATTTGTGCATTATGAGGATCATAAATTCCGCAGGGAATATCACAATGCGTAAACGCTGTCTGCTCCGGCAAAAATTTTGAGATTAAACTAAAAATCTTCACAGCAACCCCATTATACCACCCTCCATCAAAGATTAATAAGAAACTCGTATGAGATAAGGAAAACTTGACAGATCCGTTGATCTTAAGTTATATAGATATTATGACCAATAAGATTCTGTATTGGGGAATAGGAATCCTAGTACTTATTCTGGCCCTCGGAGGGTATCTTTTACTATCAAGACCGGGAAATTTAAAGTATCTCCAAGAAGAAAAGCAGGCCGCTCCTCTTACAAGACAGAATGCTGATTCATCCCTACAGCAAACAGAATCAAACATAGAGACTCAGTTAAATCAGGCAGATCAGGATCTTAAAGCAGCTGAAGAAGCAGATATTTCCACGCAAACACAGGAAGATTTAAGCACGATAAATGGTTTATGAGGAAAATCTTAATTGTATTTATAACATTTGCAATAGGGTTTAATTTTATTCCCACTGTCTCGGCTCAGTTTAATGTCGATAAAATCCGCGAACAGATTAATAAAGAAATAGGAAGACTCGAGAAGAAAGCAAGCACAGCCGCTGACAATCAAGAAAAGCGGCTTTCAAAAATCAAAGAGACCGCAGGAAAACTTATAGACAAGAGGGTAAATGATCTTAATAAACTTTTGACAAGAATTGAGAATGACAAAAAATTATCGACAGAAGAAAAAACAACTCTTAAGGCCGGGATTCAGGCATCTATAGATGGGCTAGCGGCACTTAAAGCCAAAATTCAGGCAGATACCGATATTGATACTGCAAAACAGGATACAAAAACCATTATTACAAGCTACTATGTTTACAAAATTTTTATCCCAAAAATCAGACTCTCGATTGCAATAAGCACTCTTGAGGAATTGTCGACAAACTTATCCTCCTTATCAAATGAGATACAAAATCTTATAGATACCCTCAAAAACGAAGGCAAAGATGTGTCAAGCTTAGAACAGCTTCTTGATGATATGACCTCAAGAATCCAAGCCATAAATACAACTCTTTTAAATGACAAAACAAAGCTTGCCTCTATAACTTTATCAACATCTGATGCAACTCCTATTTTCGTTGAGGTAAGGCAAGATTTGGCAAAAGTGAGAAGCGAATTTGCCAAGATAAGATACGATATAGCTCAAATGAGGGCAGACTTCAAGATAGTTTTAAAAACTTCAAAAGGCGCTTCCGTGACTCCCTAGCTTTTGCGCATAAAATCAAGAACTACCGAAACTGCCATTAGCACAACTCCTATCCAAACATTTGCCAAAGACGGGATAAGTACCGCAATCAAAAGCCCCAAACCAAGCCCAAACAAACTGTGTATTAACACATGGGGAGTAAAACACTCTTTCATTTTTGCATTCATAAAATAATCACACCCCCTCCAGCTCCAGAGCTTTAAAATAAACTCAATAACAACATCTTACTTGGCACTGCAGATCTTACAGTCCTTCATGTGGGTTGCAGCAATATAAACCGCTGAAAGACCTACCAGAACATAAACAAGCTTTGTCAGACCTGAACCTGCTCCCAAAATTAAAGCTACAACATCAAGATTTAAAAGACCGACCAATCCCCAATTTAATGCACCTATAATTGTAAGAGTAAAGGTTACCATGTGAAGCGCTTTCATCCTCATCACCTCCTTTCTCTTCTATCTTAGGCATATTCTTAAAAAATAATCAAGGGATCAACTTGACTTAGTTTGTACAAGCTGAAAATAATTACCCTCCGGATCCTCAAAAGTCGCTATAAATCCGTAGTCTTCAACATGATATATATCCTGAACTAACTTGACTTTCTCCTTTTTAAGCTTCCTGACATCTTTTTTAATATCGTCCACTTCAAAATTAATTATAGTCCTTTGCGGATTCTTGTTTTTTCCTTTCACCTCCGAGTGGTCTATAATATAAAGATTGCTTCCGCTTTTCATCTCAAAAACATAAATTGATTCATCGTGCTCACCCATTATTCCTTCAAAGCTTACCTTAAGACCGATTTTTTTCACATAGAAATCCGAAAGCTTCGCAGCATCTGATGAAAAAAAGTTTATTCCTTCAATTCCTTTTATCATATTTCACCCCCTTTCCTTGGAAGATTTATTATGTGCAAGGATTTATATTCTGTCAATATGTCTTTTTTACTTCAGGGCCCAAATTGTAGCCTCTTTTATAAATTTGAGATTAAATATAAGACGATTATTTGGAGGCAAGATTAAAGACTGAAAAATAACTATTCATTGTCCCGCATCCGTACTGCCATTTACTATTTAGGATATTTTCTCTGTGTCCTGCCGTTGATTTTGCCCACCCCTCATTTACTACATAATCAGGTGTCCTCTGATCACTTGATGAAAAAGTTACCTCCCCCATTGATTTAAATTCTGACTGGGATTTGAAATATTTATCAAACCCAGCATGATTATCAAGACTTCCAAGAGAAATTAGTTCACTCAATCTGCTTTGTGAAATAGAGCAAAGAGTTCCGCTTGACAACAATTCTGAAATGCCGTTTGATCGCCTGAAAGCATTCACCGAGTTTAATAAATCAGAAGAACTTGAAGGCTGATTATTGTTCTCTTCTTTGCCCAAAATAGGAGGGGCTATGGGGGTCGGCAAAAAACTATTCGGAGTTCTGGTTGGGATTGGAGTTGGGATTAAGGCTGGAGTCGGGGTTGGAATTATTTTAAACTCGGGGACATCCACTTTTGATTCTGAAGCGGCCTTGATTGATTTTTCGATTTTCTGATCCCCTGTTGAAAAAGATACTAGAGCAAAAAACAAAAGGATAAAAAGGGTTGAAGAAATTCTGGGAAATTTACTTAAAAATTTTACTGCTTCTAAAAATATTTCTTTTGAAAAATGGGCAGTTTTAGACATCAATATCCCAAAATAGATTTTCTGTTGTTTGACGGGTTACTGTCCGGCTTGGTTTTAAGATGAGAATTGATAAATTTTCCTGTCGCCTTTCTTATGTATCCACTCTGAAGATAAAGCATGCCACCGTTTTTATATTTCCTGCGAGTTTTTCTCTTGGGCAAACGGGATGGGGCTTGTTTGCCAACCATATATTTTATAATAACAACCTATAGAATATTTTGCAAACAGGTTATTTAATTGCTCCTCCTCCCGGATCCCACCTTCCATGCTCATCCCGGGTATTTTTGGTCCTTTTACTCAAGATAAAATTCCCTTCTCCATCATGGCAAAAGAAAACTACCCCAACACCAATATATTCAACTCCCTCTTCCATCTCTTTGACCCTTCTGATTCTTGCAAACTTACTATAACTATTTAACCAGCTCCTTAAGGTTTTTTGGGAAACCGCGCAAAAGCAAAAGTGCAAGGGGTGCTCCCCAATTTGTCCATCTTTCTACAAAATCCCATATCGGCTCTCCCACCAATGGCCTTACAAGTGCGGTCCAGAATCCCCAAAAGACAGCCCATAGAAGCGCCAACTTAACAGGCTTTACCAAAACAATAAGTGCTATTAATAAATCCAACAAACCTATAAGAACCAGAAGTTGAGAAGCCATGACATTATCCGCACCTGTTAATTGCTGGACCCATCCAATCCACTGCTTTTTTCCCTGAAGGGCAAAAGTACCGTGTCCTAAGAATTCTCCTGCGACTACTATTCGTAAAACCCATTGAACTTTATCATTATTCATTTTTCAATCGAGTCTGACTCGATTTTCACCTCCCTCCCTAATTTTATAAATTCGGTTATGGTCTTAGCCATGATGATGCGGAGATAACTAAAAAGATTCCAGATGCATTCAGGATAAAGGATAAGATTAAAAATTTGTAAGTTTTCATTCTTGAAATACCCATCAAACTTACTCCAATCTCATCCGGAAGAGGAGATGCGATAATTATTGCTCCGAAGACAGGAAACGTCCAGCTGAAGTATTTTGTGTGGAGAATCCTTACGAGATGATTGTTGTGATCTATATGATTATAAATAGCTTTTAATTCCCCTGCCAAATTATCTCTTACAAATCGGAAGATTGTAAAATCTCCCAATACTGCTCCGAGTCCTGCAAAAATTCCAATTTCAACCGGAGATAATTTTTCCGAAAGAACAAGTAGAATCACACCACCCGTTGCTACTGTAAAAGTTGAAACGAATAAAATTCCGGCTATAAAAGCTCCTATATAACCTAAGTCCCCCAAACCCAGAAGAAACTGATGAAATGATTCCAAACGGAAAAGGATTACGGCAATTATCAATGAAACGCCTAGGAGAGATAAATTTTTATACTTTAAGTGCTGCCAAAAATTAACCACATCAAGGGTTAACAAACTATTTTTTGCTCTTTACAAGAACATTTGCCGAAAGAGCAAAAAAACCTGCGACAACAAGAGCAACGATGCTTGCCCACATTGGGACGACCCAGTTGCCCAAAGTTGCCTGCCAGCCAAAGATGAGTCTTAAAAGATGAAGTATGGCAATACCTGCAAAGACTATTCCTGAAAATTGGATATATCCTTTCCCTTTCATTTCCTCACCTCCTTAAAATACCTGTATTCCTAGAATAGAACTTTTTAATTACCTAAGTCAACTCCTTTAGTCTTAGGTAATTTTCAATATTTTTCCTATAACAAGCCCTATTGCTGTGGTTATTCCACCAAGGCTCAATATCTCAAAAGCGCTAGGAATAGGATTGACTTTTACCATTTTTGCTTTAAGAAAACCTAGGATAAAAAGACCAACAAGAGCAGATATTACGCTTATGCTGGCAGAGGCAGGAAGCGGAAAAATAACAACCGGGATAACAGGAACAAGCCCTCCTAGAAAATAAGAAACAAACATCAAAGAACCGACAATATAAAGATTGTCTGTATGTCTTCCTGTTTTGTCCATCTGATGAACTGATTTCTCGCTCTGGTATTGTCCGACTCCCATTGACAGAGCTTCTACAATTATTGTGACTATTCCCGCAAGAACTACCGTATCTTTGTGATTGGATCCTGCAGCAACTCCTGCCACAACTCCTGTTGTTGAAACTAGTGCATCCTGGAAACCAAAAATAATGCTTCTTAAATAATCTTCATGAATATCTTTAAACATAAAATTATTATAACAGAAGACAAAGCGGTTGCTGCCTATTCAACAATTATATACCCATTCATTATGGCTTCATGGGCGGAACAATGGTAAGGATAAATTCCGAAAGTACTAAAAGTTAAAGAGTAGGAATCTCCCTTTTTAAGAGCTTTTGAATTTTGATTTGGATAATAAGTATGGGCCGGATGTGAATCCGTATTTACATAATGCTCCGCCTCATCATCATTTACCCATGTTACTCTTGTTCCCTTGTTTATCTTAATGTCCATCGGCACAAACTTAATTTGTGACATACTAATTGTTACTTCTTTCTTGTCTGTCATATCCTCAAATGAAGATTTTAAATTTTTATCTACAGCAAATTGAAAATGCCCATCATGACAAGTCCTATCCGGCCAGCAAGCATTGTAGAAAACAGTATAAGTTCCATCCGGGGAATTGGGATCCATATTTCTTCTCATTGAAAGTTTGTTCCCGTCAATTACTGTCTCGCCTACGCCGTAATCTTTTCCATCTTTTTCAATTTTTATTTCGGAAGGTTTTGCCAAATCAAAGTTAAAATTTATAACAACATTCACAGGAGCTCCCGCAAGAGTTAAGGCATGCTCCGGGGCATTGCTTTCATAATGAGCGCTTTTTTTAGGAGTGGCAAAAGAAGCAGAGGAAGAGCTTTCTTGGGAGGAAGTATTAATGGCTGGGGTTGGTGATGAGGGTCTATTCAAAAGTAAATAACCCCCTCCAAAAACAACCGCAACTGCTGCTATCAAAATTATTACCCTATTCATCCAGTTTTTGTTGTACCTTTTTTAAAAAACGCTGTCAAACTCTATTTTCGTTTATTGATATGGTTCTCACGAAGAAATTATAGCAGCCTAATTTAGGCTATTTTGATACTAATTCTCTGGTATTTTCTTAAGTTTACTCTTTTTTGTCTCTCGTCGGTATTCTTTATTCTTAATGCGGTTTCCCTGTCTATTCTATCCTGGCATTTTTTATCAAGACATCTATATTCTTGGGTCGTGACAGGCGTTCTTGATCCTTCAATCATTTCAATTTTCTCCCGAAGCAATATTAATCTCCCACTACACTGAGCACAATATCTCATATTTTTGAAGTATGTTTTTAGGACATGGAATTAATAGATAGAGGAAACTAAAAAGGGGCCTTTTTTAATTAGATCTAGAATTAATTCCTTTCTAATTGTACCACATTTTGGGAAAAAATTCCGGGGGGATTAATATCAAATTTTTCTTGAAGATTTCAGATCGGAATCTTGAGAAACTTCACGACTTTTTACGAAAACAGGAGACCCAATGGCACCCTCCATCTTCATGAAAAAATTATAGCAGGCGTGTCCTATTTTTCTATTTTAAGAATTTCAAAACCTTTCCTAATTGCATTTCCTTCATCGTCATTATCTGCAAAATAATTACCAATCTCATTTTCCGAGATCCACTTGTAATCTTCGTGATCTTTTTTTCTAATTCTGATTTCCTGACTGGGATTCTTCATCTTAGCTAAATATAAAACTTCAATAACATGATCGGAATCATTGTTCATAATATAAGTAAACTCAAAATACGGCTTTCTAAGTATTATTTTCATATTAAACTCTTCCTGCATTTCTCTTTTTAAACATTCCTCCAGTGTTTCGCCAAATTCAACATGACCACCGGGCAATTCCCATTTTCCGGGCAAAAAAGATTTAGTCTTAGCGCGTTTGCCAATCAAAGCTTTTCCGTCTTTGTAGAGAAAAACACATGCAGTTATTATTTGCCTCTTCATGAAGCAATTATAGCAGGAGAGAAATTATTAAAATCCTAGTTTTTTGTTTACGAGGATAAATCTTATTTTTCTGTCCAACATTGGATTTTCTCCTTTAAAAATCAGAATTTTGTTAAGTGAGGTTCCCGATCCGTATTTTTGCATCATATGTTCATTTTCAAGCGGAACTACATATTCCTCCAAACGCTCCATCGCGGCTTTTAAAGATGGCACGATCTTCTGGGCTCCGACAACAAATATAAGATTTTGCGAAGTAGAGGCTATATGAGGCAACTGGCTTGCGGTGTTTGAGGCAACTATAAATTCTCCATTTTCTAAAAGAGCGTGAACACTCCCCAAATAGTAATCAGAGAGCGCGGCTTGTTTGCGAAGCATTGATTGCTTGATGGGATCTTTTTCCTCAACGATTGCTTTGTGTATGTTATTCCATCTGTGCTCTCCGGACTTAAGATAATCAACGAATCCTATTTGCTCAAGCGTAACCGAAGATCCATTCATAACTGAAGCGCCCTTCGGAATTAGTTCTTTAATCTCTGATAGCGCATCCTCTGCTTTTTCTACAACAAAGACCTCATACCCCTTATTCTCAAGCGAAGATTTTGTTCTTTCAATTGTACTTCGGTCTGCTAACTTACCCCAATTATTTTTCATATTAACTATGTATTAGATCCTTAAATTAGGAAGAGTTCCCAAAGAAGCTCTATTTGCGTCGCTTGCTTTTTTTATTAGCAAGCATTTCGTATTTTATCGCAAGTCTTTTTTTGGTTTTATATGAGTGGGTTCTTTTCATTTTCCCAACTCCTGTATCTCTTTTTGCCATAGATACAATTATACTATTTTATAAGCAGCATTACTAAGACTAAAACCAAACCAATCGATGTCACTGGTAAAGTGATCTTCCCTAATGTGATAGCATAAATGTGATGGCAATAAAAAAATACCCCCTACAAGCTTTTGTAAGATGGAAGCACGTGTTTGGAAAAACGTATTTAATCATCGTGCCTATCGCCGCATTACTGGTTGCTGCTGTCCTTTTTATCCTGCAATCCAGTAATCTGAAGAGTTCTATGGCGGAGTTTACCGGGGAAATCAGCGGGCTTGCGCCATTAACCAATGGTACCGCCTCACGAAGCGCAATTATTAATATTGTAGACCCAGGTACAGCACAACTTATTGTCGGAAAAGAAGTTAAAGATAATCTTTCTTCATACCAAATAAAAGCCTCTCCCGGCTGGAGGATGGCAATCCTGAAAGTGTGGGATTTTGACAGCAAAAAAATGTATGTTGGCGCAAGCAGGGCTTTTAATGTTTCAGAGGGGGAAACCTATAAGGCAAACATTGTAGTTAAAGAAACAGGAACCTTCAATGATATTTCCGCTGCAGTGTCTATTAAACCCGCTATCTTCGATATCTTTCATACGCTCTCCAAAAGTTTAATTGCCTATGCGGCAGAAGAAAAACCGGTTCTCGTTGTAATCCACAAGCCCGGACCACACGGGCCATATTCATTCGAGGTATCAGTTATTGAGACAATCTTGGCTATTGATGGCAATTATGTGCAAGCGATCGACGAACAATCATTGGGTGTGGTCGGAGAAGAGCGCAACTTGGAAAGCCTTACTCCGGATGCTTACGGCGACTTTACACCCCGCAACCCGAATTTCGTTGTGGAACTGGATATAAAATTTAAAGTTAACTGGCCGGTAGTGACAATTTCGTTAATAAATGTGGGAAATCAGGAAGTAATCTGGAAAGATACAACAGATTCTAGAGTAGAGACGAAGGCTTATGGTTTTAGTAATGTTGTTGAGCTTGCCGCGGACAAATTAGTTAAAAGTCTTAGCGGAAAAGGTCCTAATCCGGTGCAGTTTCCCAAATTTACTCCATCAGTCCCAAAACCGGTGAAGTCTCCTGCAGAATGGGGGGCAAGGATGCGAAAAGCACTCGGTCTGGACAAGCAATCCGAATCCGGTACGGGTGTAGCTGGGCCCCAGACGGGCTCAGGGCCTCAATCACCGCCGCCTCCAACCACAATTTCTCCCTGTGATTTTAATGGCTTTATCAGCTGTAGAGATAAGTTCAATTTGCAGGGTTGTATAGATGCATGTCCGTTGGTTAATAAAACGTGCCCTGAAGGTACATCTCCTGATACGGAATGCAAAGAAACAGACGGGGAATGTTCAAATAAGTGCTGGAACCAGGGAAGCTCTCATGGCTCCCAGTGCGCGGCTATGAACCACTGTTCAATGAAAGAAGTTGAGGATCGTCTGCGCGCACAATAAAAAATCCATTAATGCTCCTCCGGGAGGATTCGAACCTCCGACCAATCGCTTAACAGGCGAGTGCTCTACCACTGAGCTACAGAGGAAGGTGAAGATATTTTACCATTTAAGATCACCAAAATCCATATCTTGCTTCATTTATAATTGCCCCGTGAATTTGAAATCTTGTTATTTTTTATTTCTATTTTGAGTTAAAGTGACCAAAAATGCTATAGAAAACGGAATAATATAAAGAATTCCTCCCCATCCCAGCCAGTTTGTATATTGTCTTACCGTCTCGTTTGTTTTGTCAATAAAGTTAAAATCTAAGATATACCACAGCTGTATATTTTTGATATGCATTACATATTCGTGGAAAATTTTTGGGGCAGCAATAGAAAATACAATAAACAGCCAGACTGCTTTTGATTTTGAAATAATTTGTCGGCCAGAAATCTTTAAAAATATAAGAGACCAGATAAAAAAGTTCTCAAAAACATTGGGAAAGAAAAACAACAGAGGTTTTATGTTAAAAATAAAAAAGAGGAGTACCCCGCTTGCCCGCAAAAAATAAAAAAATACCGCGATTTTTTTTGCAAGAATATCTTTCCAGCGGTTTACCGTAACTGCGGCAATGGTCAGATAGATCATGTCCATTACCTTATCCCAAGTCTGGTAAAAATCATAACTGAAGTCTTTTGATGTATGTAGAAAATCCCAATCATACCCGTCCAGAAGAGCAGATAGCAAAATACCAGGAAGGGGCCACTTAAAGATAAGAAGTGCGGCAGAGATTCTAATCAGAGAAAATATTAGAAAAGATTCCATTTTTAATCTTCCGATCTATTTTACCATTACTAACAACTTTTGTTTGAAAAGCAAGAAGCATAATTATATACTGGTATAGGTGCAGATTAAGAATTTTAAAGCCCCATCCTTTCTCCCTGTTATAAAAACAAAGCTGCCTATTTTTTTTGCTTCTATATTAGTGGTATTGTCCATTGTTTTTATATTCTTCATAAGCTCCTCCCAGACCGCAATAAAAGACGCAAGCATTAAAAACGCAGATCTTGAGAAAAAAATAAAAAACTTAAGTAGTGAGCTTTCAAAACTAAAAAACCAAGACCAATATAAGGCAAACCAAGAACTTAAAACCAATATTAATAACATAGAAAATACTTATAAAGAGTCTCTGGGAATTTATAACAGGATGGCCGATCTAAGGGCTCAAAACGTAAAAACTGCGGATTTTGAGAAGCAATTTGCTAAAGTCTTAAATTACTTATCAACTCTTAATTATTCATCAGCCAGTGCAGATCTTAAACTTCTTTCTGAAAATATTAAAAAGTCCGAAGACAGTCTTGTACAAGCTGAGATTGCTCAAATTGCCAACGTTGCTGTCAATAATAGTGCGCCCGGCGCTGGCTTCTCCCAGCAAAAAGTAGAAACAGAAAGAGGCGAATTTTTGGTATCTTTGGTAGCAGCAGATTTAAACTCAACCCGCGTTCTTGTAGATACAGCATCAGACGGCGATTGTCGGAATAACTGTCCTGTTTTGCCCTTGGCTACTTATGTGTCTCGCTCCGGAGGATTTGCAGGAATTAATGGTTCATATTTTTGTCCACCTGATTATCCAAGCTGTGCCGGAAAAGTAAATTCTTTTGACACTCTACTTATGAATAAGAATAAGGTTTATTTCAACTCCGATAATAATGTCTACAGCAACGTTCCGCTTGTTTATTTCACTGGCAATACTATGGGAGTTCGGGGGCGCTCATCGGATTGGGGCAGAGACACAGGGGTTGATAGCGTAATTGCAATGCAGACCTTGCTTGTGTCAGGCGGCAACCCCACGGGAGCTGTCGGAATAAGGGGAGCAAAAACTTTTATTGGAGCAAGAGGAAACATGGTCTATATCGGGGTTGTCTATAACGCGACATTTAATGAAGCGGGAATTGTACTTAAAACAATGGGAATTGATAACGCACTTAATCTTGATCAGGGAGGATCAACTGCCCTCTGGTACGGAGGTTACAAGGCAGGTCCCGGCCGCAACCTTCCCAACGCCGTGGTTTTTGTTCGGAAATAACTATCCTAAATAATCTTTTAATTTATTTCCCCTACTTGGGTGACGTAACTTCCGAAGAGCTTTTGCTTCAATTTGTCTTATTCGCTCACGGGTTACCGCAAACATCTTTCCAACCTCTTCCAAGGTCTTTGGTTTTCCATCTTTTAAGCCAAACCTTTCCTCAAGGACTCTCCTTTCTCGATCCGATAAAGTTGATAAAACCTGATCCACTTGTTCTTTGAGAAGTTCACGGGATGCTGAGTCAAAAAGAGTTGGAGCAGTCGTATCATGTATAAAATCTCCAAGCCTTGAATCTTCCTCATCTCCGACAGGTGATTCCAAAGATGCAGGTTCTTGGGAAATTTTTATAATCTCCATTGCCTTGTCTGGATCAATTCCCAAGACTTTTGCAACCTCTTCAGGTGCTGGCTCCCGGCCCAATTCCTGCATAAGTTTTCGGGATGCCCTTAAAAACCTATTTATATTCTCGACCATATGGACCGGGATCCGGATTGTTCTTGCCTGATCGGCAATTGCACGGGTTATGGATTGGCGAATCCACCAAGTAGCATATGTTGAAAATTTATAACCGCGCCTCCAATCATATTTCTCAACTGCGCGTATCAAACCTTGATTTCCTTCTTGAATAAGATCAAGCAGTGTCAAACCGCGGCCGACATATTTTTTAGCAATTGATACAACCAAACGCAGGTTTGAATTTATAAGGATTTTCTTTGCCTCCTCATCTGCCTTTTCCACTCTTTTGGCAAGAGAAATCTCTTGTTCAAAATTAAGAAGGGGAATTCTTCCGATTTCTTTAAGATACATCCTTACAGGGTCTGAGATCGTTCCTTCTGTAAGAACAGTAAGTGCCTCAAGTTCTCTTTCCAAATCCTCTATAGGTTTTTCACTCTCCTGATCCTGGGAAACTGATTCAAAAACATCAACATCAAGCTTTAAAAGTTTGTCATAGAGTAAGTCAAGCTCATCTATGTGTTCTTCAGGACGCGGAAAAATTGCCAGTATTTCATCCTGGGTAATATACCCTCTTTTTTTGGCAGAATTCACAATATCTCTTAAAAACGCTGCAGTTTTTTTAATCCTCATGCTAAATCTATTTTACCACAATAACCTATAATTTTGAAGCTGAATTTACGGCCCTAAGAAGCTTAAGAAGTGAATCCAATTCTTTCTGAAGGACAAGTCTTTCCTTAGGTTGCCTCTGATTTAGGTTTTGGGATATACTTCTTATTTTATTTCTGATATTTAAAACCTTAAGTTCATCTAGTACCTTCTCAACTTCTTCCTGATATTTTTTATCATCTTCAATCTTGGGAAGGGAAAAAAGAAAACAAATGTCAAAGAGGGGTAAAATTTCTTTGGGAAGAGTTTTTGCGAATTTTTTCTCATCAAACTTTTCATTTCTCGCAAGATAGGCAGTAAGATTTTCGAGAATTTTTTTATAGGAGGGGGTATCAAAAGAATAATCAGAAAGATTTTTGAATACTAAGGCTGCCATCTCTTTTGGATTCTTCCCCTGAATGATAAGCGATGTCAAATATTCCTCAAGAATTTCTTTTCTTGTTTTTTTGTCCTTCCCTATAGGAAACTCGGGAATTTGTGCCTCTTTTCTTAAGACTTTTTCAAGTTCCTTCAGAAGGCTATCAAAAGTTACTTCAAGTCTTAAAGAAAGTAATTTAAGATAGTGTTCTTTTACAATCTCGTTATCAATAAGAGATATAAAAGGCAGAAGATTTCCTGTTATTTTTTTCTTTCCTTCTCCCGTCTGTCTGTCAAATTTATTAAGGAAACTGTCAATCAAAAAGTCGTATATTCCTATATCTTTTTTAAGTGCTTTTTTGAAAAATAGAGGGTCTTTTTTGATTGCCTCATCAGGATCCTTAAAAGTTCCAAGATCTATTATTGTGGTGGTAAGGTCTTTCTTTTCAAGAGCTGCTAAGCTTCTTTTTATAGCCTCAAAACCTGCCTCATCCTGATCAAGACATAACGTCACTTTTTCGGCAAATCTTGACAGAAGAGAGACCTGATTCTCCGTAAGTGCCGTTCCTTTTATTGCAACAACATTCTTAATCCCTTGTGAATAACAGGAAATAACATCAAACTCTCCCTCAACTATTATTGCCCGGCTGTTTTTCTTAATCTCCTCTTTGGCAAGATTAAGCCCGAAAAACATACTTCCCTTGTGGTATGCAAGGGTATCCCGTGTATTTACATATTTTGACCCCGCCAAAGGCGGGGCTGATTCTCTTTCTTCTCTTAAAATCCGTCCTGAAAAAGCAACAAGATTATCTCTGTGATCATAAATTGGAAACATTATTCTGTCTCTAAAGAAATCTACAATTCTTCCTCCCTTTGAAAAAGAAAGACCTGATTCTAAAAGATCGGAAGGTTTATATTTTTTCTTTTCTATTAAAAATTTGGAGAGCGCATATCCCCTGCCCGGAGAATAACCTATTTTAAATGTTTCAATGAGCTTTGGGCTGATTTTCCTTTTATAAAGATATGAGAGCGCTTTTTTCCCAAGCGGGTGCTTTGTCAAAACGAAATGGTAAAAATCAGAGGAAAGATTATTTAATTTATAGATCTTTTCTTTTTGGGATGTTCCCTGTTTGACAAAATCGGTCTCTGAAAGCTCAACTCCTGCCTTCCTTGCAAGTATTCTTAAAGCCTCGATAAATTCGAGTTTTTCATATTCCATTAGAAACGTGTAGCAATCTCCACCCTTGCCGCAGCCAAAACAATGCCAAATCTGTCTTTCCGGAGATACCACAAAAGAAGGTGTTTTTTCGTTATGGAAAGGGCAAAGAGCCTTAAAATTCCTTCCCATTTTCTTAAGGGGAATATATTCGCTTATCAAAGAAGGCAAATCTATCTTTTCCCTAACTCTTGCAACTTCGTCCATAATTTTAAGATTTAAAGCAGGTCTATTTTATCACTCGTAGAATGAGTTTAAAACTACCCAAAATTTGGCTAAGGCTCTTCAAGTTTTCTAAAATATTTTACTGCAAACTTGACAAAATCTTAATACTATTTATATGTGATCAAAAATCGTTGATATGTGGATCTGTTTTGATTTTATTAAAGGAGTATCATCATAAATTGAATAAATTTTTTATCAAAAATTTTTATTGTCAAAGTAGAAACAATTATGGAATCGATACGCCCCGAACATAGCACTAATTACCGAGAATTTCCCGACTTTATCCCGAATGCGAAGCAAAGCCATGCGCTTTGGAACGATTCACAATTTTACGCATAGCTTTTTCCGACGTTTGTGACTAAGATGCTGTGAGGATGGCTTTCTGCCAAAGATGCCTGTGTTATTTGAATAAATTTTCCCTTTTTCCAAAGCTCTTTTATGCTCCTTGCCCCTACATAATACATCCCTGATTTTATTCCACCGATTGCCTGAGCAGCTAAATCCTCTACTTTTCCTTTGACAGGAACCAAACCTTCAACTCCCTCTGCAATTAGAACTCTGTCTTTATAATCTTTGTTATGAAACTCTCCTTCTGATTTCACCTTTGCTCCCTTTTTCATAGCTCCCTCTGATCCCATTGCCCTGTACTCTTTAAAATAAAATCGTTTTTGTCTTTTTTCCAAAATACTTAAAAACCTTTGAGGAACCTGTTCTCGCTTAAGTATCAGAACTCTTCCAGGAGATTCTAAGGCAGATGCAAAAAAACTTCCCATCATAACAGTTGATGCGCCACAAGCTAAGGCTTTTACAATATCGCCTGAATATTTTATTCCGCCGTCTGCAATAATCGGAACATTTGCATTTTTTGCGACTTTTGAGATTTCCATAATGGCAGTAATTTGAGGGACACCCATTCCAGAAATTATTCTTGTTGTGCAGATTGCGCCAGGTCCCATACCGACTCGCAAGCCATCTGCTCCCACTTGAATTAAAGCTTTTGCCCCATCCCTTGTTGCAATATTTCCCGAAATTACTTCTACTTTTTTAAAATTCTTTTTTATATATTTTGTTGCGTCAATAACTGCCTTTGAAAACCCATGAGCCGAATCAACAACTATTACATCGATTCCAGCTTTAACCAAAGCCTCTGCTCGTTTTTCAAAGTTGCTCGCGCCGACTGCAGCTCCAACAATTAATTTTTGAGCCTTAACCTTTTTAACTTCTTTCGCCTGATTTTCTATAGTTAAGTTGCGATGGATAATCCCGGCTCCTCCTAATTTTGCCAAAGCTATGGCAAGTTTTGCTTCAGTAACTGTGTCCATTGGGGAAGAAACAAAAGGAATAGAAAGTTTTGTTTTCTTAGTGAGTTGAGTTGATAACTCTATCTCAGGACGAGTAAAATCCGAGTAACCGGGCACAAGAAGAACATCATCAAATGTCAGTCCCAAAGAAAATACGCTAGTACTGAGCGGAGTCGAATGTACAGATTTTTGAGGCTCCATAATTTACTATATAGGCAATCTTTTACTTTGTCAAGCGCAGCGAAGACCCCTCTTTAATCGCTCCGTGAGCCGTTCCGCCAACTGGCGGATGAAAAGGAGAACGGGGAGATTGGTGGGGTCAAGATTTTAAAAATGCTATTATAAATATATGCTGGCAAAGGTAAATTCATCGGCGATTATGCGACTTATCAATTTGACAAGGTGTGAGATAATATCTATGATTACAGCATATGAAAATCGTAGATCTATCAAAATTGCTTAAAAAATATAAATCAGGCTGGGTGGCAATAGATAAAAAAAACAAGGTTGTGGCTCACGGAAAAACTTTTGCCTTAACTTGTCAAAAAATTAAAAATACAAAAGACATCTTGCTTGTTCCTGCTTCTAAAAACTACTTTGGCTTTGTAACCACATGTAATGGCTAAATATCCATATTTTTCCCCAGACAATAAAACATTCAAGCCATGGATTAAGATATCTCTTGGATATAGAAAGACTCACAAAGTAAGTCCGGGTGTAATTGCGCTCGTTGATTCGGGTGCAGATGTTTGTTTTTGCAAAGAGGATATTGGAATTTGGTTGGGAATTAATTTTTCAAGA
The DNA here is from genome assembly GCA_001782165.1 of Candidatus Levybacteria bacterium RIFCSPHIGHO2_01_FULL_41_15. Lineage (GTDB taxonomy): Bacteria > Patescibacteriota > Microgenomatia > Levybacterales > UBA12049 > 2-01-FULL-38-13. The sequence goes on from MFNV01000009.1 coordinate 111,215, forward strand.
AAAGAACAGACAATTTTTACTACCGCAAACAGAAGTACGTTCCGAGCCAAAAAAGAAACGATTACATTATATGCCTGTGGCAAAAACTATGAGTGCCTCTTTTATTTTACTAACGATTTGCCCCATGAAACACCAATTATTCTTGGGCAAGTGGGCTTCTTCGATCATTTTAAAATTACTTTTGATTTAAGAAATAAAGAGATAGAAATCCTCTAGCTTATCTTCATAATCTTTCTGTTATAATTTTTATATGCTGGCAAAGGTGAATTCCAGTGCGATTGTCGGACTTGATGCAGTGCCGATTGAGGTTGAAGTTGATATTGCCTCACAAGGACTGCCTTCTTTCACGATAGTGGGGCTTCCGGATAAGGCTGTTGAAGAATCAAAAGAGAGAGTAAGATCTGCTATTAAAAACTCAGGGGCTGACTTTCCTGCCAAAAGAATAACTGTCAATCTTGCACCTGCCGATCTTCCAAAAGAAGGACCTTCCTATGATCTTCCTATAGCAATAGGAATTCTTCTTGCAAATGGTCAATTTGAGGCCGATATTTCCGATGCTCTGTTTATAGGAGAGCTTGCTTTAGATGGTAGACTTAGGCATACCAACGGTATTTTATCCCAGATAATAATGGCAAAAAATAGAAGAATTAAAAGAGTTTTTATTCCCGAAAAAGATGTAAAAGAAGCTTCAATTTTGACGGGTATCAAGATTTATCCTGCCGACAATCTTATTTCTCTTCTTAAACATTTCTCAGGCGAAGAAGAGATTGCACCTGCAAAAAATATTAATATAGATTCCCTATCAAAAGACGTTTCGTTTGACTTTGATATGGCAGATGTCAAAGGGCAGGAGCAGGCAAAAAGGGCTTTTGAAATTGCAGCAGCAGGTGCTCACAATATTTTAATTAAAGGCCCGCCGGGCTCTGGAAAAACAATGCTTGCCCGAACGCTTCCCTCCATTCTACCCCGTCTTACTTTTGATGAAGCTTTGGAAGCAACCCGAATCTATAGCATCTCAGGGCTTTTAGACAACAACGCTCTCATAATTAAAAGGCCTTTCCGCGCACCGCACCATACGACTTCTCATGTAGGACTTATAGGCGGAGGAACATATCCTAAGCCTGGAGAAATTTCTCTTGCCCACCGCGGCGTTTTATTTTTGGATGAGTTTCCTGAATTCCCCCGCTTCGTCCTTGAGGCTTTAAGACAACCAATGGAAGATGGGATTATAACAATTTCAAGATCATCAGGCCGGCTTAAATTCCCTGCCAAATTCATGTTGGTTGCCGCACAGAATCCATGCCCGTGTGGCTATCTTGGGGACAAGTCAAATAAATGCAAGTGTTTATACAGTCAAATTATCAAATATCAAAAGAGGGTCTCGGGACCTCTTCTTGATAGGATTGACATTCATCTTGAAATCCAGCCGGTTAGAACTGATAAACTAACGGCAGATGATAAAAGCCTGCCCGCCCACCAGCGGGTAAAAACCTCAAAAGAAATCCAAAAGAAGGTACAGAATGCTAGAGATATCCAGCTTAAAAGATTTAAAAGCAACTTGTCTGCTCGCCTCGCGGCGGAGCGGACCGGCAGGCAGGGAAAAATTACTTCAAATTCCGAAATGTCAACAAGAGACATAAAGGAACTTTGCAAGCTATCCGAAGAGTGTTTGGAAATTTTAAGGCTTGCGGTTGCGCGCATGAGCCTTTCGGCAAGATCTTATTATAAAACTATTAAGCTTGCCCGGACAATTGCAGATTTAGAAGAGATAAAAGAAATAAAACCTGTTCATGTCGCAGAAGCTCTGCAGTATAGACCAAGGCAAGAAACAACAATCAGTTATTAGTTATTCGTTGTTAGTTATTAGTTTGAATTATGGAAAAAGGCCTGTCCCCCCAAGAAGTTGAGGAAAATCTTCTTAAATTTGGCAAAAATACTATAAGGGAGAAAAAATCAGCCTCCAAGATTCAGCTTTTCTTTTCCCAATTTCCAAGCTTTATAAATGGCATTTTATTTTTGGCTTCTCTTTTTTCATTCTATATCGGCAACCTCGTCGATGGATCATTAATCTTGGTAATTTTAATCCTCTCCGCTTCTTTCTCCTTTCTTCAGGAATATAGAGCCGAGAAGGAACTTGAAAAATTAAAAAATCTAATCGCTCCTATGAGTCGCGTTATAAGAAACGGCAGGGAAGAAGAAATTTCAAGCTCTGATATAGTACCGGGGGATTTGGTAATCCTAAATGAGGGAGATAAAATCCCGGCAGACGGAACAATTGTTCGCAGTTCTAATTTCGAAATTGATGAGTCAGTGATCACGGGCGAATCTGCCTCTATTATAAAAGACTCACATGAAGAGGTTTTTTCAGGCACCTTAGTTATCAAAGGCAAAGCGCATATAAAAATTACAAAGACGGGGAGGGATTCAAGACTTGGGCAAATAGCAGAAACTTTATCTCAAATAAAAGCTGAAAAAACCCCTCTTCAAAAACAATTAGACAAAGTAGGAAAAGTAATCTCCGTAATAATCGTTATCATCGCCTTTCTTTTAGTGCCTATTGGTATATCAAACGGTCTTCATTTTTTCCCCTTACTTCTTCTTGCGATTAGCATTGCGGTTGCGGCAATCCCTGAAAGTCTTCCCGCAGTTATTACAATAACTTTGGCGATTGGAACGTCAAGGATGGCAAAAAATAAAGCAATTGTCAGGAAAATGGCATCGGTTGAAACACTTGGAGCCGTTCAAATTCTTCTTATTGATAAGACAGGAACGTTAACCCAAAACTCAATGAGAGTCAAAAACTTCTATCTTTTAGACAGGAAAAAATTAAAACAGCTTCTCATGAGTGCAGTCCTAGGAAACACAGCCTCTTTAATAGAAAAAGCATCGGAGGGAAGATTTGATATCGTAGGAGACCGTACAGATGGAGCAGTTCTTCTCTGGGCAAAGGAGCAAAACGGCGATATAAAATCCCTTATCGACGGCGGGAAAATAATTGAGGAAAATACTTTTGATCAGAAAACAAAAACTATAAGTACAGTTTTTGAACAAAATAATAAAAGGTATGTTTTTGTAAGAGGCGCTCCGGAGTCAATCCTTGAAAAAAGTAAAGTCTCAGAGCTTGAAAAAAATAAAATAAATAAAATAATTGAAAATTATGCAGGGCAAGGCTTGCGAGTCATAGGGTTTGGTTCAAAAATTGAAGATCACGAAAGAATAACAGACAGAAACCACATAGAAGATAACTTGGAATTCTTGGGAATCGTAGGTATTCATGATGCTCCAAGACCTGAGGCAAGGGAAGCAGTCGAGAGTGCGAAAAAAGCCGGGATAAAGGTAGTAATGGTGACAGGAGATAATGAGCTTACCGCCCTGGCTATTGCAAAAGAGGTAGGCCTAATTGATAAAGATGAGGATGTTATAACAGGAGAGGAACTTTTAAGAATGACCGATGAAGAACTTATAAAAATCATTGAAAAGACAAGAATTTTCGCAAGAACAACTCCTGAGGATAAATTAAGATTAACTACATTGTTTAAAAACTTAGGATACATAGTCGGTGTTACGGGAGACGGTGTCAATGATGCGCTTGCTCTTAAAAAAGCTGACGTGGGAGTTGCGATGGGGCAAAAAGGTACTGATGTTGCCAAGCAAGCAAGTGATATTGTGCTAATGGATGACAGTTTCGCAACGCTTATAAAAGCCGTCCTTGAAGGAAGGACAATCTATAATAATATAGTCAAATCAATTGTCTATCTTCTTTCAGGGAATTTATCAGAACTCTCGCTTATTTTTTTTGGACTTTTGCTTGGGCTTCCCTCTCCTCTTCTTCCCACACAAATTCTTTGGGTAAATCTAATAACAGACGGACTTCCGGCGCTTGCCCTGGCAAGCGACTACAGAAATAAAAGAGTGCTGGCAGATTTACCCCGCGATCCGAAGGAACCGATATTGGGAAATGGAAGACTTATTTTTATAAGCTTCGTGGGCTTTGCAGTTTCAGGAATTTTAATTGTGCTTTTTTCTATCCTTCTTAAATCCTATTCTGAGGTTTTTTCAAGAACTGTAATCTTTAATCTTCTCGTTCTTTTTCACTTTGGAATAGTAATGTTGGTACGCGGACGGGAGATGTTCTCTCCCAATAAATTCTTGTATATCTCGCTTTTAATTATTCTAGCTCTTCAAATTGCAATTACCTTTGTACCTAATCTTTCGAAGATCTTTCACCTCGGGTTAAACTAAATTTAAAAACTTAAGAACAACTCAAAAGAGGTAATGTTAGGAGACTCAGATTGGGCAATTATATCAGAAGAATCGGGGGAGATTTTGAAAGCAATTAATTTTGATCCGGTCTTCTAAAGACTACCGTTATTCCTTCACTCTTGTCTTTTGTTATGCCCTCTATCTCTGTAAATCCGAATTCCACTGCTAGTCTACCAGTCCAGGTAGATCTTGCAGCATCTTCAGGATCAAATCCTTCCTTAAGCATTTCTGAATACTGATCGTAATTGCTAGAGGCAAATTTATCAAGACTTGGCACCCAATATGTAGAAATTCTGTCAATTTCATAACCATTGGCTATAAAGTATTCATATGCGAAAATTAAAAATTTTCTTGCAAACAAATCCGGATGCCTTTCTCCTGTTATGTATCTTCGGGTAAAGACAACTGCTATAAAGGTGCCCTCGGAAACTTTAGCATACATATGATACCAACTGAACTCCTCATCTTCTATTTCAATAAAGTTACTTCTGATATAGTAATGCAAAGATTTTCCGGATCCACCCTTTGTTACACCTCTTGTATTTAGCGGTAGGTCTTTAAAAGGAATGCCATATTCCCCTTCAATGTATGGATATCCAACTTTACTCTCAACCATAGGGGAAGATTATAAATCCGGGGAAGGAAATTATCAAATCGGGCAATTATATCAGCTTTTGTTGGGGGGAGGATTTCGGTGGGGTTTTGCCGAGGTGTTCGTAGGCGACGGGTGTTGCGACCCGACCTCTTGGCGTTCTTTTGACGAATCCAATTTGAAGAAGATATGGTTCGATAACCTCCTCAATTGTTCCAATATCCTCTGATATTGTCGATCCGATTGTCTCAAGTCCGACAGGCCCTCCTGCGTGTTTATCAATAATTGCTTTTAGAAATCTTCGATCAGAACTGTCAAGCCCCATACTATCAACTTCAAGCATCGCAAGTGCTTCTTTGACAAGTTCGCTTGTAATTTTTCCCTCACCTCTCACTTGCGCAAAATCCCGTGCTCTTTTTAGTAATTTCAAACTTATACGCGGTGTTCCTCTTGCCCTTTTGGCAATTTGTCGAACACTCTCCTTATCAATTGAAACTTTAAGTTTTTTTGCGGCATTTTCAATAATTGTTTCTAAATCCTTTGGATCATAAAAGCTTAAACGGTGAACTACGCCAAACCTGTCCCGAAGAGGAGCAGACATAAGACCGATTCTGGTTGTTGCGCCGATTATCGTAAACTGCGGAAGCTCTAATCTTAACGTCCGGGCGGAAGGACCTTTTCCCAAAATTATATCGAGTGCATAGTCTTCCATGGCAGGATATAAAGTTTCCTCAACCACTTTATTAAGCCTATGAATCTCATCGATAAACAAAATGTCTCCTTTTTCAAGATTTGTAAGAATAGATGCAAGGTCTCCGGCTCTCTCAATTGCAGGACCAGATGTTACTCTTATATTTGCGCCCATTTGTTTGGCAACAAGATGAGAAAGAGTAGTCTTTCCAAGTCCCGGAGGTCCGTAGAGAAGTATATGCTCGATTGCCTCTTTTCTTTTTTTGGCGGCATCAATTGCAATATGCAAGGATTCCTTAACTTGTTTTTGCCCCAGAAACCCTGTCCAGTCTGAAACCCTTAAAGAGGTAAATAATATCTGTTCTTCAGGAGTTTCCTGTTCATCTAGTTTAATCTGTTTCTTGCTTAGCATAATTTTAAATTTTTAATTCTTAATTTTTATTGAATTTTTAATGTTTTAAGTTTTAAAATTTAGATTTTATTTAAAATTTCAAATTTCAAATTCTAAATTTACTTGCCAAGGTATTTCAATGCAAGCCTTATCTTCTCTTCAACACTCTCTATCTTCTTGTCAATATTTTTGAGGGCTTCCCCTGCTTCTTTTGAAGAAAACCCAAAACTTTTAAGAACAGCTAAAACTTCTTTTGCTTCCCCGTCTCCCTCTTGTAATAAATCGAGCTCCTCAAGGCTTCCTACTTTACTCTTAAGTTCGATTATTAATTTTTGTGCATTCTTGGTCCCAAGACGAGGAATTGCTGTAAAGAAAGAGACATCTGCTTTGGCAATTGCAGATATTATTGAGTCTCTATTCCCAAAGGAGAAAATGTTTACTGCGATACGAGGTCCGATTCCTGAAACTCCTATTATTTGTTCAAACAGTTTTAAATCTAAAGGATCGGAAAATCCGAAGAGCTCTAAAGCATCTTCCCGAACATGAGTATAGGTATAGACTTCGATTTCTTGATTAATTTTTGCTTTTCCCAAAACCTCAGACGGTACAGTCACCTTATATCCTACGCCTTGCGTATCAATCACAATTGAAGCATTGTCAAAATACTTTACTTTTCCTTTTATAAAACCGATCATAAGCTTAATCTTTTGTTCGAAAAAAGATATGTTAGTCCGACAGCCAGTGCGTCCGCGGTATCATCGGGTTTTGGGACAGAATTTAAGTTTAAAATTGTTTTTACCATTTTCCCCATTTGTGCTTTTTCTGCTCTTCCATAGCCCGTCACTGCGATTTTAACCTGAAGAGGAGTGTAGATTGCAAGAGGTATGTTTTTTTCTGCTCCTGCAAGAAGAATTACTCCTCGTGCTTGTCCTACAATAAAAGCAGTCTTTGCATTGGTATTGAAAAAAAGCTCTTCAATTGCCATCGAATCTGGCGAATATTTTTCAATAAGTTTTAATATTTCGCTATAGATTTTTTTGAGCCGGTACTCTACATCATCCTTTGAACTCGTCTCAATGCACCCGAAGTTTTGACTTTTGACTTTTGACTTTTGACTTTCGATTACTCCCCATCCTGTTCTTGCAATTCCTGGATCAATACCCAAAACCCGCATAAGTTATTTTCATTATAGCACCTTGTAAAATAGCTAGCTTTGAGTTAAAATAAATCCTTAATAGTTTGCTCATCTAATTATTTATGGTGAGCAAAGCTTGCCCTGAGTTTATCGAAGGGTCGAATAAACTTGTATTGAGCGGAGGACAAGTATGAAACGGGAAAATCTGAAAGTAGAAAAAAGAAAAGTCTTAGGTAAAAAGGTTAAGAAACTTCGAAAAGAAGGAATTCTTCCTGCAAATATTTATGGCAGGGGCTTTAAGTCTTTATCTGTTCAGGTTCCGGTAAAAGAATTTGGAAAAGTCTTTGGAGAAGCCGGAGAAACAGGGCTTGTTGACCTTCAGGTTGATAGCCAGACAATTCCTGTTCTCATTCATAACGTTCAAACTGATTACCTTGGCAATCCGCTTCATACAGACTTCTATAAAGTGAATCTTAAGGAAAAAGTCAAAACAATGGTGCCTATAGAAATTGTTGACGAGCCAAAAGCAGTTGTCGATAAGGTGGGACTTTTAATTAAGATCTTAAACGAGGTTGAGGTTGAAGCTCTTCCTGCAGAACTTCCTGAAAAAATTGAAGTGAATGTTGAAAATCTTGCAAATGTTGATGATCAGATTACAGTTGGCGATTTAAAAACGCTGGAAGGTGTTGCTATTTTAACCGACCCTTCGCAAGTTATTGTAAAAATCGAAGAATTAGTTTCAAAAGAAGCAGAGGAACTCGCAAAAGAGGAGGCTGCCGCAGCTGAAGAGGCTAAAGCAGAGAAAGCTGCCGAGGCAGGCGAAGTACCTGTGGAAGGCATCGAAGGAGAAGCTCCGGCAGAAGAAGCAAAGACCGAAGAAAAACCCGAGGACCTGTCTGCCGACAAGGCAGGAAAGAAAGACTCGGCAGCTGAACCAAAACCTGAAGGATAAAACCCCTATGACACTTATAGAGGCAAGGAAACAAACTCCAAAAGAAGCTGACTTGGGACACAGACAAACTCCTCTTGATCAAGTCTTTAGCACTGTTTGCCAACAATTTGATCTTAAACTTACACAGGGAGATTTACTGGGATCTGTTAATAATCCCGACGCAAATATGGGCCGTTCAATTGTGATCTCTCTTTTGTTAAAGTCAGGCGTAGTTCCATACAATATTAGTCTTTTGTTTCACAACATCAAACTCGACGCTATTAAAGATCTAAACCAAAGAATAGGTGAACTTGAGCAAGCTTACCCTGGATTCAGAGATGTCATGCACAGTCTGGGAGATACTATTGATGTTTTAAGAGAAAGAAGAAATGTCGCGAAGATACAACAACAGATTAGGACGGTATCGGAAAGATTCACGGCAAGCCCAGATGGATTTTATAAGAGGGGTAGAATATTACCCCCAACAGAAATCCAAATTGCTATCTACCTTGCAAACCAAGCAGGATTATCTATTAAAGAAGTATGTGTTGTCTTGGAAATCAAAGATGAAGGAACAGTAAAACACAGCCTTGTAAGAGTGGCACAACAACTCTCAAGGGATCCGGAATTTAAGGAGGAACTAACAGATGCAGAGGATAAAGTAGATGCAATAAGAGCAAAAAGAGAGCTTCAGCAGGCAATATCCCAAAGAATATCTAGGGGTTACTAACTCTAATATCTATATAATATCTTTTCAAGTTTTCTTCCCTCTCTAAAATTTGGATCTATCTGTAAGGTTTTTTCTAAATATTTTTCTGCTTTATCAAAATTTTTAAGCTGGTGGTTTAGAAGGGCAAGCTTAAAATATGCGTCCCTGTAATTTGGGTAGTTTATTAATGATGATTCCCAAAAAGTTATCTCATTTTCAATTTTTGCCCTTTCTCTACTTATTTTTTGATTTTCCTTATAATTTCTGTATGAATCGACAGCAACAACCAATACTGCTCCGAATATTAAGGTGGAGACAAATCCTATTAAAATTGCCCTTTGATTTTTTTTTACCTTTAAAAAAAAATTATTCTCGGCAATAGATCGGAAAATATTCGGGAATTTACTCATCTGGCCACAACTCTTTCATTATGGATTCTCCTCCGCCAGCTGGCGGATTAAACTTTTGGTAAATTTCCTCTGTTACAAAAGGGGTAAATGGGTGGAGAAGCTTAAGAAGTATTAAAAATAGGCAATTAAGAATTAAGAATGAATTCCCATTAATCCTTTTCTTAACATCTTCAACATAAAAATCTGCAAACTGATGCCATATAAATTCGTAAAGCTTTTCCGAAGCAAAATTAAAATTGTATTCCTCAATATCGCAAGTTATCTCCTCAATTAGTTTCTCTGTTTTTGCAACCCATTCCTTGTCTGTTTTATTTTTGGCAAGATTGTTTAAGACTACAATGTCATTCTTAGGCAAAGCCGAAGAATCTAGATCCTTCACGGAGCCTACCCTGAGCAAAGTCGAAGAGTTCAGGAAGACATCCCCTTTTTTCATATTAATAAACCGGGCTATGTTCCATAATTTATTTATAAACTTTCGGGCAGCTTCCAATCTGGGATAAGAAAGAGACTGATCGTTTCCCAAGGATGTTCCAAAAACAAGAGCAAAACGCACCGCGTCGGCTCCATATTGCTCGACAAGTTCCAAGGGATCTACGATATTACCCTTGCTTTTACTCATTTTCTTTCCCAAGGGATCTTTAACAAGGCCGTGAAGAACAACATTCTCAAAAGGAACCTTTTTCGTTACATAAAGTCCCACCATAATCATTCTTGCAACCCACCATCTTAAAATATCGTAGCCTGTTTCCATAACAGTTGTCGGATAAAAATATTCAAAATCTCCGGATTTTGTAGTCATAAGGGTTGCGAAAGGCCATTGAGATGATGAAAACCAAGTGTCAAAAGTGTCGGGATCTTGCTCGAGCTTTTTTGAACCACAAACCGAACATTTATCCGGTCTTTCTCCTTCGGTTATAATCCAATACTCACCACTGTCATTCTGAGGCTTTGTCGAAGAATCTGAAGATCCTTCACGGAGTCTGCCCTGAGCGAAGTAGAAGGGTTCAGGATGACATTCTAAACATCGCCACGCCGGAATTCTAATTCCCCATACGATCTGCCTTGAAATATTCCAATCCTTAATATTGTTTAAAAACCAGAGAAGTGCTTTCTCGTGTCTTTTTGGATAAAATTTTATCTTCTCCTTTTTAATAACTTCTATTGCCGGTTTTGCCAAAGGTTCCATTTTTATAAACCACTGAGGCATAAGCATAGGCTCAATTGTTGTCCCGCATTTATAACAAGTTTCAATCGCATGGATATAATCATTATCAACCTTCTCAATTAGTCCCCTCTTCTTCATGTCTTCTGCTACAATTTTTCTTGCCTGCCTCACTCTTAAACCCTTATATTTTCCGGCAACCTCCGAAAGTCTTCCATCAAAATCAATAACTTTTAAAATCGCAAGATTGTGTCTTTTCCCCATTTCAAAATCCTTTTCATCGTGTGCAGGAGTTACCTTTGCCGCTCCTGTTCCGAACTTCATGTCAATTACATCATCTGCTATAACTTTTAATCTTCTTTTGCCAAGAAGAGTATCAAATTCAATAGTCTTTCCGACATATTTTTGGTATCTTTTATCTTTCGGGTTAACAGCAACTGCAGTATCGCCAAATTTAGTTTCAGGCCGCACTGTTGCAATAACAAGTGGCCCGTATTTTATGTAATAGAGGGGATCTTTTTGCTCTCTGTGATTTACCTCAAGGTCTGAAAATGAAGTCCCACAATGAGTGCAGTAATTAACCAATCTTTCTCCCCTATAAATTAATCCGTCGTCATGCATTTTTTTGAACGTCTTGTAAACTATTTTTACAATATCGCGATCAAGAGTAAATTTTTTTCGAGTCCAATCAAGAGAAAACCCAAGTTTTCTAAGTTGATTCTCCATTACAACCCTGTTTTTCTCAACATAATCCCAGATCATCTTATAAAGAGTTTCTCTGTCAAAATCGAATCTTGACTTTCCTTTTTTCTGTAGATACTTTTCAAAAACAAATTGTGTCTCAAACCCTGCGTGATCTGCTCCGGCAAGCCATAAGGTTGGACTGCCTTTCATGCGGTGAAACCTTATAAGAATATCTTCAATAACATACATCGCGTGCCCGAAATGAAGGGGAGCATTTGCATTGGGAGGAGGAAGAATTATGGAAAAAGGTTCTTTTTCTTTATCGATTGTTGACGCAAAATATCCTTTTTCTTCCCAAGTTTTATAAATCTTTTCCTCTGTTTTTTTGTGATTATAAACTTTATCCACGGAGTTATTTTATCACAATTTGTCCTTTCAATATTCGAAAATTAGTTGAACAAATATTATAGGTTCGAAAATTCTTTTGAAAATGGCAGAGGAAAAGTTATTTGTTAAAAACGAAATTTAAGCTTTGATCGGTTCTAATATTATCGGAAAATATAATCTCTTTTTCACTCTGTTGCACCTTGGAGGATGAGGAAACAAAATTAAAAGAGGACGGATAGGAAAGCATAAAATTAAAAGGGTACTTTTCTGTTCCGGGCTGTTTAAATATCTTAAGATTGTAATTAATTACGGCTCTATCCTGAGAAACTTTGGCAAGATGAACATAGGACACCTTAATACTTTTAGATTTTCTTAAAGGAACAATAGTTAAAAATCCGTAAATAGTTTTTCCTAACTCATCTTTTTTTTCTACCTCCAGCGCTTTCGGAGGCTTGAAGTTTTTTGCCTCGTAAAGTAATGGGTCTGTAACAGCGTTCACTATATTTTGAGAAACCCCATCGATGGCGATTGAGGACAGAGAAATTCCTTGGGGAAGAATTATTCTAAGATAAGTTTTATAGTCTCCTCCGGGCCATGAATCCGATTCGTTTCTAAAATCCAAAGAAAGATCCGATTTAACTATCCCATCACTTTGGATCTGAGTATTTAAACTAACACTTCTTCCTATAAAAGCATTGGCCTTATTTACACCAAGATTTGCCTCATTAATACCAATAAAATCATTTATAGTCCCTTCCTTTTCTTCTCTTTCTTCCCACAAGGAAGAAGACCATCCATTGACAATTGAAATGTTCTGAATATTTGGATTCGAAAAAGCAAATATAATATGTTTTTCTTCAATAGAATCTGAAACAGATTTAAAAAGAGAGAAATAAGGAAGATTTTTTCTTTGCGAAATGTTGTTCTGAAGTGCTTTAAACAACGAATTCAAAAAATCTTTTTTTTGAGCTGAAGAAGGAAAAGAGTTTTTCTCTACATGAGATTCAGTAACTTTAAAAAAGTTTTCAGAATTGATTGTCTCATTGTAGTCGGCGACTTTAATAGGCCCCAAAACACTTATCAAATTTTTTATAAAAGAGACGTCTACTCCTATAACGGCATCTACCTTCTTCCCTGTCTCTTCAAAAAAAAGAAAAGCAGAATCAGAAGCTGCTTTTGGGAAATCTATGTCAAAGTTACTGTCCCTTAAATACCAGTGGACCGAAGGAAGGTATCTTCGTATCGGATAGGGGGGTTCGATGTGTCCTTTAAGTTGTCCGTCTGCATCATAAACATCATGAATGGAAAAATCCGAAAGCTTTCCTTTATCAAAAGACAGTATCCCATAAGATCCTATAAATCCGCCCGTTGGCCTTATTTCCATATTATTTTGAAATAGCACAAGATAATCTTTTTTACTACCAGGATCAATAAGATAGTAAAAAGCTTCCTGAGAATTAAATACAATATTAAAAATCGAAGAGTAGTTTCTAAGCTTTGTAAGATAATCCTTGGGGATATTTCTCTCAAGCTCTACCTCTTTAAGGACGCCAGCTGCCCTTCTAATATCCGAGAGCGAGGCTAGCAGCTCATCTTCAGGCAATTGCGATTTACCAAGAAGAATCCTTTCCATTCCATCCGCTGCGTCCATAAATTGAGAAATCCCCTCTGATAATTTTCTTACCCCTTTTACATTATCTTTTAAATTTTCTGCTTTTGCGGAAAGTCCCAGCAATACAGTTTCTTTTTCAAGAATATAGGAACTTCCCTCTGCAAATTTTAGAAAACCACTGGAGATTAAAAGAAACTTCCTCGCCTGACTAATATTTCCTTGTTCTAAATTATTTATAAAATTGTAAAGCCCCATCCCTCCAAGCAGATAGGAAGACGCTGTTGAGACAAGTGGAAGAAGAAAAAGAAATATTAAAAGTGTGAAAAAAAATGAATGTTTTTTAAAAGAGAATTTTACTGTTTTTATCGGCAGACTCTCCAGTTGAGCATCTTTGGGAAGATCTTTTATTGCAAAACTTGCCTTTTTAAATTTTTCTTCAAGATTATATTTTTCATCAATAAGAAATTCTCCGGCTCCGGGAATTTGCGGTTCTTGGTATTTTCTTTTTTCATCAAAATCTATCGAAAGTCCCGGATCCCTTCTTTTGAGAATTTTGAACAGAGACATGAAGGTTACCGGGTTTTTTGGAAAAAGAAAAAATACCTGAGATTTTCTTAACCCAAATATTGCTTCTATTAATCCCTTTATCGTATCCTCAAAATATATCGGGAAAACCTTCCCCAACCCATCACCGGGAATAACTAATTTACCAGATTTAATAGTCCTTTTTATAAGCTCCTCAACGGGATTATCAAAAACAAAATTCTGATCTCCGAAGACATCTCCCAACAATACAACTTTTGCTTTTTTATAGGAATTTTTTATTTTCCCAATCAGTTCTTCGGAAAAACTTGATACATGAGAAGCAAAAATAAGAACCGAATCATCATTTTTTGCCTTCTTTAAAAAAAGCGGGAAAGATTCTCTTAAAGAAAAGTCTTCATAGTCTATTAATACTATATAAGAATAAATGTTGTCCGGTATTTCGGGAAACTTCTTATTGTATGGAACATGAATAATATTAAGGTCAGAAGAGATAGCTTGATAATTACTACTGACAAATACTACCAACAAATCCCTGGCAAGTTCTTTGGAAAGAATTTTACCTATTACGCCCTTCTTATCTACTATCAGAATAGGGTTGTTTTTCTCCTCTGAGGTAATTAGGGCAGACTTTCCCATTAGACCTATTTTAGGCTAAATTATTCTTTGGTGCAAAGCGCCTTGTTGACCAACTTGTCCGCTTCCTTATTTTTTTCTCGAGGAATATAAGTATAAGCTATAGGTATATCGATTTCTCCTTCAAGTTGTCTTACAGAAAAGAGATGATCCCGAAGATTAGAATCTTTAATCTTAAAAAGACCGTTTAGCTGGGAGCACACCAAATTTGAATCAAGGAAAAAATTTATCTTGGAATAAGAGTCAAGAGTATCTAGATTTTTCCTAATCCACCTTAAAGCCTCGATAACGGCTCTGTACTCTGCTCTGTTATTGGTTGTTATTTCTATTCTTGTCCCAAATTTTTCAACTACGCGGTTGTCCTTGTCAATAATAACTACACCTATGGCTGAAGGCCCCGGATTTCCTCTTGCGCCACCGTCTGTGTAAATACTTAAAACATTAGTCATATTTTATTTTTGCAAAGTAAAGACTTAAGAAAAAAGTTAACATTAGCTGTCCTTGCTGGAGAGTTAGAAAATAATGATCAAAAAATCCAATTATAATAATATAGAAAAAAGTTAATTTTATAAATAAGGGGGTTTTTTTATTAAAATTTTGTATTGTTTTAATAATAAACCAGAGGGAATATAAAAATCCAATAAGGCCGACCTTAAGAAAAACTAAAACAAAGATATTGTGAACAGGCTGAAGATAAAAAATATTTCCTAAGACTTTGGAATCAGTAAAATAATTATTAAGTCCGTGTCCGATTATCGGGCTTTCAAGAATTTTTTGAAAAGCTGAAACCAAAAGCTCACTTCTTAAGACAAATGATTCGTCAAAAAAAGAAGTTTCAAAAAATCTTAGGTAAAATGGTGTATAAAAAATAAAAGAAACAACTATTGAAAGTGCCAAAAGGGAGGAAATAATAATTTTCTTAAATTTTTCTTTGTTTTTTTTAAAGGCAAAAATAGCTATAGTTAAAAGCCAAAGGATAAAAGGAAATCTTCCTAAAGACAGAAGAATCCCTAAGGACCCTAAAATTAAAGAAATTAAATAAATATTTTTTATTAATTTATTTCTTCCCTCCATATTAAATAAAATAAGCGTCATAAAAAGAAGAAGATACCCTGCCAATACATTGGGATGGGGGAATGTGCCATAAGGCCGTAAAATTAAATCTCCTCCCAATGAGGCATTGGCTATTCCGGGAGTTTGTCCTGTAAAACTTCTTTCCCCGAATAAATAAAAAAATCCCCCGAGTGATTTTTGATTTAGATACTGAAAAATGGAAAGGGAGGATTCAAATATTATTCCAACAGAAAAGGCAGACAAAATCTTTTCAAAACTTATTTTTTTAAGAATATTTACAGAATAAAATCCCAAGAAAACAAACTCAAAAAACTTAATTTCTCCGTAAAATCCCGCCAATACATTTTCTGAAAAGACCGAAGTGAGGGCCAAAAAAACAAAAATCAAACAAATATGCAAGATTTTATTTCTGTTTTTCCTCAGAAAATTCCCGAAATTTCTTTTTTTAAAAAAACAGAAAACAGAGATACAAAAAAGACATAAAATAAATACATCGGTTAAATAAAGAGTGGGCGATAGATAATCAACTCTGATTCCGAATAAATAAGAGAACCGAGGCCAAAAATGTCTTCCAAGCTGGGTAGGAAGAAAAAGAAGAATAAGAAAAAATAAGATTTTTCTTAGGTTAATTTTTCGGGCGGACAACCAGAGTTCTTTCTTTCCCTTCCCCGATTGATTCAGAAACAACCTCCTTATCATCCTTTAAAAGAAGGTGGATAATTCTTCTTTCCCATGCTTTAAGAGCAGGAACAATTATTTCTTTGTTTTCTGAAATAACTTTTTCTTTTGCTTCGTGTGCCATGCTCTTAAGCCATTCCTCTCTATTTTTTTTGTAATCTCCAACCTCAAGAGAGATTCTAAAAAACTTCCCCAATTTTTGAGAAATACAAAGAGATAAAATTATTTGAAGAGCTTCAAGAATATCTCCGTGTCTACCTATTACAATCCCTGAGTCCTGGGTCTGAAGGTTAATATTAAAAGACTCGTCATCGGCCTTAACTGAAACCTCTCCTTCGATTCCTAAGAGCTTGATCAGTTCTTCTGCTGTTTTTTTTACTGTTTTTTCTTCTTTTGCCATAAACTCTCAAGGCCTCCAAGACCTGAAATTTGATATTGCTGTATGATACCAAAAACAGTAAAGGTATTCCAATATAGAGACAGTCCAATAGGAAATTGATAAGAAAAAAAACCTATCATTAAAGGGAATATATATAGAGACTGTGACTGAAATGCAGAAGCAAAATCATCTTTTTTCTTTTTCTCCTGCCCACCCTGCTCTGCCGGAAGGCGCGTAGTAGGCAGGTTCTTTTCTCCTGAGGGAGGCGACGAGAGTGTCATCATTTTCGACTGTATAAATTGAAAAAGGGCTGTCAAAAGAGGGACCAAAAGAATCAGTGGTCCTGTCGTTGAAATCAAATGAGCAGGGTTTTGCCCCAAGGGCAGGCCAAAAAAGGAAGGGTCCCAGGTTGAAGTTAGTTTAAGAAAATCAAAATAAACTACCTTATTTATACTTGAAACAACAGACTGAGGACCAAGGGCTACGATTTGTGATAAAACCGAATAAAGCCCCCAAATTATAGGTATTTGAACTAGAACTGGAAGGCACCCAGCAGCAGGATTTACTCCGTGTTCTTTATAAAGCTTCATTGTTTCTTGCTGAAGCATCTTTGCATCATTTTTATGTTTCTCTTTTAATTTTGAAAGGTGGGGGGAAACCTCCTGCATTTTTCTTGATGCTCTAAGCTGGGAAGCGGTAAGTGGGTAAAGAATAAATCTTATAACTACAGTGAGACCTATTATTGAAAATCCTAAAGCATAGGGGGTATTAAGCAAAAAAAGAATCTTATAAATACCTACAAGGGCATTTAAAATTGGCCAAACCAAAACAGTATTAAACAGCGATGGGTCTGTCATAAGTTTTATAGAAAGGCTGGCATTTCAAAAGTCGTCTGAGAGAAGATACCGATCCTTTTAAAATTCCTTCTTTCTCAATTGAAATCTTCGCATATTCTGAGCACGAGGGATTAAATCTGCAGGAGGATTTTATTCCCAAAACATTTTTAATAAAGATAGATAAAACATCCTGATAAAAAGTTATTAAAAAAAGAGTTAAACTCTTCATTTGATAAGCCCTTCTTTCTTAAAGGAATCTAAAACATCATTATAAATTTCACCTGTTGTTTGTCCGATAATATTTTTATTTAAAACAATCAGTAAGTCTTTTCCAGCTTTTATTTTTAGCATGTTTTTTTCTATACAACTTGCTACTTGCCTTCGTGCCCTATTTCTCAAAACAGCTCTTTTTTCTGTTTTCTTGGAAACTACTATTGAAAACCTGTCTATCTTTTGATTGTTGTCTTTTATCTTTAAGACAAAAAAACGGGAAGAACTTTTTTTTGCGCCCTTAAAACTCACGTTCCTTGGGAGCCGGTGACCTCGAGAAAGCATATTATACCGTAATCCTCTTTCTTCCCTTTTTTCTTCTCCTTTTTATTATTTTTTTCCCGGAACGCGTTTTGTTTCTCTTTAAGAATCCATGCTTTCTTTTTCTCTTTAGTCTTTTTGTCTTTACCATTTTTTCCATATAGATTTCTAAAGTATACCAAAAGGGAGGAATTTTTAATAGAAGGAAAAGGACATAGTTTTATCCACTTAATGTTCTTGACAAAAAGTTATCCACATAATTAAACTAGACTCCACCCCTAAATATATGATGCAGGATAATAATCAACTTTGGAAAATAATTCTTAATGAAATAGAAACGGAAGTTTCAAAAGCAAATTTTTTAACACTTTTTAAAAATACTTCTCTTTTGTCTTTTGAAGATAATGTTGCCACAATTTCAGCACCCTCTACCATGGTGATTGATCTTCTTCAAAAAAGATTTTATCAAGTTATAAAAAAATCCCTTGATAAGCACCTAAAGGGAAATGCCAATATTATTTTTGTCCCAAAAGCTATAAACAAAAATGAGGACATTGGTATGGGCCCCCTTTTTGTGGAGGTTTCAAAAACTCCTCTTTTAATAGGACATTTACCCAAGGTCCGAAAAGACTATACTTTCGATACTCTTGCAGTATCATCAAGTAACCAACTTGCCTATGTTTCTGCTCAAAGTGTAGCCAAAAAACCCGGGTCCTCTTACAATCCTCTTTTTATATATGGTCCGGTGGGGGTTGGCAAGACCCACCTTATGCATGCCATAGCAAACCACATCTACAAAGAAACCCCTGGCAGAAAAATAGTTTATATAACAAGCGAGGAATTTACTAACGAAGTCGTTGAGGCAATAAGAACCAATGACACGGCAAGAATGAAAAGGAAATTTAGAAACACTGATATTCTCATCATAGACGACGTTCAGTTTCTTGCAGGAAAGGAAAAGATTCAAGAAGAACTTTTCCATACATTCAACACGCTGGTTGATAAGGAATCTCAAATTGTCTTATCTTCCGATAGACCCCCCTCTGACATTAAAAAAATGGAGAAACGTTTATCTTCACGGTTTTCTGGAGGACTAACCGTAGACATTGAACCGCCAGACTTTGAGCTGAGAACA
This sequence comes from Candidatus Levybacteria bacterium RIFCSPHIGHO2_01_FULL_41_15, assembly GCA_001782165.1. Taxonomy (GTDB): domain Bacteria; phylum Patescibacteriota; class Microgenomatia; order Levybacterales; family UBA12049; genus 2-01-FULL-38-13. The sequence goes on from MFNV01000009.1 coordinate 129,993, forward strand.
GCAATACTTCTTATTAAAGCAAAAAAATACAACTTTGACCTACCTATCGAAGTTGCAAAAACAATCGCCGAAAAAATTCTTGACACAAGAAGTCTTGAGGGAAATCTTTTAAGACTTATGACAGAAATGGAGGCACAAGTTTCTCCGATTGATGTGCTTTTAGATAAAATATTAAAAGGCGAAACACAAATAGAGCCTTCCTACCATCACCCTGATGAAATTATCAAAAATCTTTGTAATTTTTACAGAATTAAACCGACCCAAATAAAAAGCCAAAAAAGGAGCGCATCTCTGGTAAGAGTAAGACAGATAGCAATGTACCTTTTAAGAAAAGAGTTGGGTCTTTCTCTTGTTGAGATAGGAAATATCCTAGGAGGAAGAGATCATACTACCATAATGTATGGGGTTGACAAAATCGAAAATCTTTTGGTGGGGGAAGGGTTTTCTGATGAAATCAAAAAGGTTGTTCATTTTAGCAAAACAGGTCGCACAAATTAACAGACCTGCGGGTTCTTAACCCTTTATCCCCCTTTTTTTCAACAGTTTTTCCACATTTTTAAACAGTCCCGTCTTGCTTTTTTCCACTTTTCCATATAGACTACTACAACTACAAATATTAATATAGTTTTAAAAATGAAGGCCTCTTTCCTTTGTGAAAATGTAGACAAAAAACTTTCCTTTGTAAACCATGCGGTTTCTCAAAGATCCCAGTTACCAATTCTTTTGAATTTTCATATTCAAGCAAAAAAAGGAAACCTTATAATCAAAGCGACCGACCTTGAAATAGGAATTCAAGTGAGTATCCCAGCAAATGTTGAACAAGAAGGAGAAGCAACGGTTCCCGCGAGAGCTTTTTACGATCTTCTTTCAAACGTCCAGAAGGGGATAATTTTTCTTGCGACCAAAGACAACAATCTGATTTTTGGGACGGATAAAATAAAAACCGTTTTTCAAACAACGCCCGCCGGAGAATTCCCAAAGATATATGAAGAAAAAGGGGGGAAAATTGCGACCATACCGGAGGAAACAATCGAAAAAGAATTTTCCTCCGTTGTGTTTGCCGCATCACCCGACCCCGGAAGACCTGCCCTATCGGGCGTTCTTATTAAAAAGATTAGCGGAGGAAAGGAGGGGTTTTTGATGGTAGCAACGGACGGGTTCCGCCTGTCTTTAAGGGGAACCCAGAATAAAAACACAGAGAGCGATGGGGGTTTTGTGGTTCCTGCACGAATTATAAAGGAGCTTTCCTTTATGAAAGACAACAAAGACGTAGGGGTTTATGTTTCCAAAAAAGGCAATCAAATCCTGTTTGAGCAGGAGGGGAGCATTTTGGTGGGAAGACTCATTGAGGCAAAATTCCCAAATTACCAGAAGATAATCCCCCAGGATTTTTCAACAAGAGCGGAATTTGATAAAACTGAATTTCAGTCGGCTGTTAAAACCTGCGCTGTTTTTGCAAGAGAGGCGGCAAATATTATTAAACTTTCTATCTTAAAAAATAAGATAAAAGTCTGGGCAAGCGCACCGTCTCTTGGGGAAACAGAAATTGATGTTGACGCAGAAGTTTTAGGAGAGGAGAATGAGATTGCATTTAATGCAAGATATCTTCTTGAATTTTTATCAAACATAGAGGGAGAGGTGATGGTCTTTGAAATGGCAGGGCCACTAAATCCCGGAGTTTTTAAATTAAAAGACGACCCCAGCTTTCTTCACATCATAATGCCCATTCGTCTGCAGGCACAATAAAAGCATCAGTAATTTTCACAAAAACTTAAAGTTTTCCTGGGTGGGGCAAGATAGGGGTTTGGGACATATGGAGAGGTTACTTTAACTTCTAGTTGGCAAGCTTCCTCCCTTTTTACTCCAAGCTTTGTAATAAAAGCCATCTCCGCATTCAGTCTAGTCTGTGAGGAGGAGGTTGATATATTAATTATAAATTGACTAAATCTTGTTAAGTAAGCAATTTGGAAATCTCCTTCTTTGATAAAAAGCACGTCTCCTTCACTATTGGTTTGTATGGGGCTTTTTAGGAAATTATTTGTTTTGACACCTGAAATAATTATTTTATCTGATTGGGGGATTCTAGTTCTCTCCTCTATTTTTGTCGGAGTTGGAATCTCCCCCTCTTGTCTTTTGTGTTTTGAAGGAAAGAAGAGGGAGAGGAAAAAATAAATTAACCCTAGAGCAATTAGGGTTGAAAAAAGAATGATAGCAATTCTCTTCATAGACCTATTTAAAAACTTATACCACACTTAGTCAATATGTTTTTTACCGAGAGGCGATCTTCCCGATCTGTATCCCAGACACCCCATGGTTCCCAGCTGGCCCAGTTTTCGCGTATTTCACTTGCTTTGAGTATGTTTTGGGTGGGGTTTTTCCAGTTGGACTCGCAGGCATTTCTCAAAGGAAGGCTTAAAATGTTATCGCAGGACTGATCGCCCCAGGCACCTGCCCCATATGCACCCGAGCAGTGGGCGACTGCATTTATTTGGAAAAGACCGATGCTGTAGTCGTTGGTTTGGCAATTGTCGTTTATTTTAAATGGATAACCTCCGCTCTCCGACTCGCATATCAAAGATGCGGTAAGGGCCTTTATCGGATCATTTCCAAAATAGGGCAAAAGATTGGCTACCGAGCAATAACCAGTCCCTTCGTATTGTTGTGTGCATGTGTTGCTTGATGTATTGCTTGATACAATGCACATTCCAAGTTCCTTGTCTGCCGCAACCCATCCTGGCCGTGTGTCCGTGCTTCCTGCGGGAGCAGATTCTGGATTTGGAATGTCTTTTCCCATAGAGATATGGACATGATCAATTGCGCTTGATCCAACAATTGTCCCTGAGGGATAAGACCTCCCGGGTTGCAAGCCAGTAAATCCGATGTGGCCTAGAAATAAAGTCCAGTTCTTGTTCCCTTCTAGATAACTGACAAAAACAAACTCCTTACCGCAGCTTCCATTAACTGGTTTTGTACAGTCATTTTTTTTAAGATCAAAACGGTTAGCAAAAACCCAGTTTACACTTTTTCCTTCAATTGCTGGTAGAATTATGTTTTTTCCCTCTGTGGGGACGTCAATTGACTTTGCCCGTCTCGAGTTTGGGTCGCATTCTACTGGATAATTAGTTCCGCAGTGTCCATTCACAGTATCTGCCTGATATGAACCAAAAGAAACTGTTCCACCTGGAACAGGGCAGCTTGCAATTGATATAGCCGGATTTGGAGTAGTAGCAGGATTTGCCGACCCGCTACCACCGCCGGTTGCCACGATTATTATTATAACAAAGATAACTATTATAAGAATAACTGCAGTAATAATCCATCCCACAGGATTTGATTCTGCAGCGACCACTCCGGTTCCGACGGCAGCTACCCCTCCTGTGGCTGCTGCAGCACCCGCTCCCGCTCCAACAGCTCCTGCTCCTGCGCCGACTGTTCCCACGCCCACAGCGGCAGTCCCTGCGCCAGCACCTGCTGCTCCGGTCCCTACTCCAGCAGCACCGACTCCTACTCCAGCTCCCATAGCTGCAGCTTCGCCAGCACCAGCGCCCACGCCTGTAGCAGCTGTGAGGCCTGTTCCTGTACCCACTTCCAAGCCAGCAGCCGCTCCCACCTCAGCACCTGTGCTAATCCCAACGCCTGCAGCTTCAGCTCCTGCACCAGCGCTAATTGCCTCAACTCCCGCTGACTCTGCTGTTGCAGTCTCAATAATTGAACCTGCCTCGGTTCCTGCAAGCGGAGCTTCCGTAGTAATTTCTGCCCCAGCGGTTTCAGCGCCAACAGAAGGTTCAATGGCTGATTCTTCCGCAACGGCAGTTTCCCCAGGAACCGCAGCTGTTTCAGCTTCTGGGGCAGTTCGGATTTCAGAAGGTGTTTCAACTGCGGTCTCAGTGGTTTCCTTAATTTCTCCTTTGGTTTTGCCTCGCAGGCGTTTGATAAAATCTACGGCCCTTTTTAAAAACCTATATCTGTCATACCACCTGAAGCCCTTTTCTATACGACTTTCCTGTCTTTCTTCTTTTGGATTTTCCCCTGTTTTCTCCATAAGTCAATAATGTAAATTAAGTTTTATTAAAAACCGGAGGGGCTTGGGGCTGCGCAGCTTGCGGTGTAGGGGAGGGAGCTTCGGGGAGAGACTCAGGAGGTGGAGGTTGTTGGGATGGCTGGGAAGGAGCTTGCTCAACAGGATTTTCCGGAGGGGAAGCAGCTTCCGCCTGCTCCTGCGATTCTTTTTGCTGGATCAATTCCTGAGGGTTTGAGGTTATTATTGTGTGCTCAAAGGGTGCTGCAATAACTTTTATCACAACATGACTTTGTCCTGCAAAAAACAAACCTTCTCCTACATCTGATGAAAGAAGAAGCTCTTTTTCTCCTTGTGAAAGGTAAAAAACTTTTGAGATAAGATCTATTTCTGTAGGAGACTGTTTAAGAAGCATCTGTATTGATGAATTTGATAAAACTGCATTTCCGTAGTCGGTCGATAAGAAATCCTGAACATCCTGAGTTGCGGTTGTTAAAGCAAGATAATATTTTCGAGCACGTTTTGCGATTCCATAAACAAAAGACGCTGAATCTTCATATTTCATTATATACCAGGCCTCATCTAAGACAAGAAGTCTTTTTTTAAGGCTTTTTCTGATTCTTGTCCAGACAAAATCCAAAATAATGTGCATGGCAATGGGGCGAAGTTCATCCTCCAAAGCCTTAATTGAAAAAACGGTGAATGGGTTTGTAATATCAAAATTAGACTGCTGATTGAAAATTCCGGAGAGGCTCCCCTTTATAAATTTTTCAAGCCTTAAGGCAAGTCCTTTTGCTGTCTGATCCTCCATACCAATTAGAACTTTATATAAGTCTTCCATCAAAGGAGGCTGATTTTTTTGAGTCGAAGGATCTGCAGTTACCCCTTTTTGTCTATAGGTTTCAACAAGAGCGCGGTCCAAGATTGCATCCTCGCCTGCAGACAGCTCTCCCATGACTATCCGCAAAAGCCCATGAAGGGAGAGTATTTTAAGCCCCAGCTCATTTTCGCCTTCCTCATAAAGGCCCGAGAGGTCAAATGGATTTATCTTAATCGGATCGGATGGAGTAAAGGATACATGTTCTCCGCCCAGTGTTTTGGAAAGAGCTTCGTATTCCCCTTCAGGGTCTATTATTATAACTTCGGTCCCAAACATAAACTGTCTTATGGCCTCAAGTTTTATCAAGTATGACTTTCCTGCACCCGATTTGCCTAATACCACTTCATTTGCGTTTTCCAAAGAATATCTGTCAAAAACTATTAGTGATCCATTCTGCTCATTTATTCCATACATGATTCCCTTATCTTGAGTAAGAGTTGCAGATGTGAAAGGGAAAGTAGAGGCAAGAGAAGTTGTATCCATGTTCCTTGCAATGTAAAGCTTGTCAACACTTTGTGGAAGGCAAGATTTGAATCCTTCTTCCATTTGAAGTGTGGCAGGTTTTGTTATAAGAAGAATAGAGGATAAGGTTGATGTGAGTTTTTTTGAGGCCACATCAAGATCCTGTATCGTTTCTGAAAAAAGTGTTATGTAAAGACCGAACTGGAAGAATCTTTCGACTCCCTTTGCCAGTTGTTCCTGAAGCGAAAGAGCATCTTCCAAAGCTGCCTGAACCTTGGGATCAACTATCTTTCCCTCCTCTGTCTGTGACGAGATTGTTGCTTCCATCTCGGCAATCTTTCTTCGGATATCAGAAAGCACGTCATTTGAGGAAGCAGGGTAGCAAAACATCGAAACATTCATTGAATGATCAAAATCAATAAGAGGAGAAAGCCAATTGGGCGAAACAAATCTTGGATAACCTACAACAAAAAAGGTCCTGTAATAAAAATCACCTACTCTTATAAAGTTGAAATCTACTTCAACCGAAGGTGGGGCAATAATATCAAGAAGGGAGGATGTCCCCTTTTCAAGAATTTTGATTCCCTTTGCTTCTATTGTTTTTGCACCCTGCCTGTCCATTTGTCCTGAGCTCAGGGTTGAAGGACCGGCAGGCAGATCCTGCAAAGGAGTTTGATTATTGGTTTTTTGTTTTTTGAAATTTAAGAATTTCATACCTGACTCCCCATTTTTATAATAGGGGTTTTAAGCTCATCGGTTATTTGATTAGTTTCGATGAGGGATCCGTTGAAGATCTCATAAAAAAGTTTGACCAGCTCTTCCTTCTGAAGAGTTTTTGCGCGAAGACCTAATCTTGCAAGCTGTGAGTGAACGGAGTCTCCCTTGGAATGAAGAGCTGCCTTTGCCTCTTCAAAAAAGGAGTCTTCGGATATTTGACCGGGCATAGCTTTTTTGGCTGCCCCAACCCCCTTTTCAAGATAGGAATATGGAATAACAATATAAAATTTTTTGTCAAGTACCGTATTTACTTTGACCAGCTCTCTTATAAAATCCCGGTAAAGCCTTATCTGGGAAGATAAAAGCTGATTTGTTGACCCCTGAGCCTGCTCTTCCAAAAGTTTTAAATAAGAGGAGATATCAAGCTTTTTGCTTCTTATAAATATCTGAATCGGGAAAGATAGGGAATTAAGAAGAGAAGCATAGGAAAAAACTTTTGTGTCCTGTTCTTCTTTTGAAAGAAGAGAGAAATTCGTGGCATTGACCTCAATTATAAAACAGGCATTTTTACCCGATAATATAACTATGTCCTCTTCGATTCCCTCAATTTCTATAAATTTTTGCGTTGTTGCTCTCTTTTTTTGGGCAGTTTTAGTCATGATTTTTGAACGGGATTAAATAATTCTCTTCTAAGTTCTTCTCTTTTGTCAATTGAAATTATTTCAAGAGGCATTAAAACTTCACCTCTGGCTTCTATCTCAATAGTATCAAATTTATGTTCTCCCTTGGGATCTTCAAAAAATATAGTGTAAACTCCGTTACCTAAGGGGGTTGCCGAAGCAAATTGACCTAAGACATTTGTTTTGAATGCTCTTACAGGATTTCCTTCCTCGTCTTTCACCTCAACAAGTATATTAGGAAGAGGATTATTTCTTGAGTCTTTTGCTATTCCCATAACCAAGTTTGGAACATCGGGAATAAAAGGGAGTCCTGCAGTTTTACTCAATTCTCTCGGAATTCTTCTTGCATGTTTTGTTTCAGGCTTGGGAGTTATAGTTGAGGGACTATAAATATTTTTTCCCTGCATCTTAAGTTTTTTTCTAAGCTCTATTATTTGATTCTCCAAAATTTGTTTTTGTGAAGTCACCTCGCTTAAGACCTTTTCAATCTCAAGAATTTTTTGGTGGGCCATTTGGTATTGTTCTCCCGTCTCCTGTTTTTTTTCCAGATCCTTGGCTTCCTCAAGCTCTTTCTTGAGAACATCAGCCTTTTTGTCAAGCTCTTTTTCTTCCTCTTTTTTTTTGCCTTCGTCTGTTAAATTTACATTCTCTCTGATCTGATCTTCAAATATCTTTTCATAACCTCCCAAATTCTCCGATATGTCAGTTGGGGATCCTTTGCTCAAAGAAAGAAGAGAATTTAAAAAATTAAGCTCTTTTTCATCCAATTTATCTTTTGGTTTTTGGGGAAGATTTTTTAAAAACTCTTTAAGTTTTTGGGTGGAATCGGATGAAGTCATAAGCTTAGATACTGTTTGTACTTGACTTTCCTTGGGTGGCTTGGGGAACCACATATGACCACCTATTTTCTGATATATATACTGAGTTGGATTAAATAAAGCTTTTATGTAATTTGAAATCATAAGATCAAACGGCCGACCCTCAATAGGAACAAACGCCGCTCCCACCCCCAGGCCTACAAAAAGAAGAACGAGGGGGATTTTTATAAGGATAAAAATCGGGAGCGCAAAAGTTATCCAGCCTAGGACAACTCCTGTCGCAAGATAGGCAAATTGCTTAATGGTCATGTCCCCTATCAGCTTAAACTGAAAACCTGTAATATCTTGGGGAATAGGATGATTTTCCATAATTTGAAAAGCAACTAGTTCCTAACCACTAGCGGCTAGTTGCTATTTTTAACAGTGTATAACGTGAAAAAAATGCTTTCAAGACAGTCAAAATAGATCAAAAAAGAAAAAAAAGAGGCTAGTGTGAAAACTGAATAGTAAATCACAAACTCTAAATAACAAATCCTAAATAATATTTAATTTCAAATGCTCAAAATCCAAAAAATTATTATATTCGAATTTTATACTTTGAATTTATCCTTCGACGCTACTCAGGATGGTGAGCTTGTCGAACCATTTGGAGCTTGTAATTTTGGATTTAAGATTTAGTCTAATTGCAGTTTCCGAAGCCGAATTGTTTTATGCAGGAGACGCCAGTCAAAGCGCTTATAAAGTTTATTATTGCAAATGAAAGGAGAATTACAACAAGACCGATAATCGCATACGTAAGAGTTTCCCTTGCTTCTTTTACTTTATCCTCTGTTCCGCCTGACCTTATGTATTTGATTCCCGACCAGATGATGAAAAAAAGAGCTACTATTCCTCCTCCGACAAGCGCCCAGTTAATAACATTCTGAAACACAGTCGGAATACACTGAAGAGTTGCGACGCTGTCTTTTACGCAATCTCCCCAGTCAACACCGGGAATGGTAATTCCGCCCCCTCCTCCGCCTGGAGGCGGAGGCAGTTTGGCAAGAAGTTTATCCATAGTTTTAGATTAGCAAGAAAATTTTAAAAAAACAAGGAAAGATAGAGAAACTCTAAATTTTACTGGAGCTTTAATGTGGGAAGAGTGAAGGTGGTTATGGTTTTACCGAGGAAGAATCCGACGACAAGATTCAAAATGAAGTATGCCAAAAAGACTATTACAAGGCCGACGACTGCGGCAACAATCGTGTTTCTTGCAGCTTCGACATTAGTTTTATCTCCACCCGACAGAATCCACTTAATCCCTCCCCAAATTAAGAACCCTAATGCAATAAGAACCGCAAGTATGAAAAGAAGGGTAATAACATTTCCGACTACGTTCCCAAAATTACTTGATGTGAGTTTGCAAAGACCGGCGAAGTCGCCTGTGGGACAAGTGTCAACTGTATCAGCAAAAGCCAAAGCTGGGGAGAGAAGATAAGATGAAAATGCGGCTGTTGTAGCAATTAATTTTTTCATCTTTAATTAAATGCTATATAGATTTTCACAGTTTGTCAAGCCCCGATTTAACAATTGAGCAATGGAACAATAGAGCAATTGGATTTTCTAGAAAATCCTTATATTAAAGAATCCGAAAATAAAGTTTATCATAAAAAATGAAAAAAAAGCAATAATCAAACCTACAACAGAATAAGTCAGTCTAAGTCTTGCCTGTTCAATTCTTTGTTTATCTCCGCCTGATGTTATCCATTGAATTCCTGCCTGAATCATATAAAAAAGAGCAAGAAAAATCGCCGCAAGAAGAAGCAAAGTAACTCCTCCCTGAATGATTTTTGAAATGTTCCCTCCTGTTGGAACCTCGCTAGGCGGCTCAATTTCCCGCCCTCCTATTGTAATAGCTATTTTATTTAACATTTCTTATTTATCATTGATCATTAAAATCGTAAATTATAAATCATCAATCACGTTTTATTTTATAAAGTCTGGAATGCGTAAAATGTTAAATCCGATTACTTGAAGAATCACAAAGGAGAATATTATAAAAACAAGCCCTATTATCGCGGCAATTAGCTGATCCCGCGCTGCCTCCAAAGCTTCAGGTTTGCCCCGCGCTGCTATAAGCTGATATCCCGAATAGATTATGAGAAGAAGTGCCAGTCCTCCTGAAAGAGAAAGAATAATACCAAAGATTGATTTTATAAGACCCGATGGATCTGTGCCAATATCTATTCCAAGGCCGGTTGTTACAGAAGTGCAGATTTTTATTTGTTTTTCATCTGTGGTTAAATTCCCTTCTTTATCAAATCCCTTGGAACAGGGTGGAGGAGGGGGGCTGGGATCAGGTTCTTCGGGTTTTGGCTTATCTGACTGAGGAGAGCAAATTGTATCATATTTCTCAATTTCCAACGTCCATGTCTGCAGAATTGTTTTTTTAAACTTATCCTTATCAAGGTTGGCTACTAACCCGCATGAATAAACCTTACACTCAGAATTAGCTGGATCGCAGAGTTGGGAATAAAGACATCTGTCATTATCAGTTAAACCAGAATCATCTCCGCATTTGCCATCAGAAGATATAGGAGGAAGACATCTATACACTCCGTCATTTTCCCTGCAGTTAAATTCCTGACATCCTGCATCTGTGCAGGGCTGGGTTGACAGGCAAAACGGCGAATTTTCATCGTTGCATTCTATAGGGGAGTTATAAGGATTCGTTTGGGGGGCAGGGCCTCCGCCTGTATCTCCTGTCTCTACTGCCAAAGAGGGCGGGGGTTTGAAAATTAAAATAAGGAGAATTATTACAACAACTCTTAGAATTTGTCCCACAATTTTATAGTAGACAAGTTGAGAATACTTTGCAAGAGCCGTCAAGCTATGCTTGGAATTTTCAATTTTCAATTTTCAATTTTCAATGAATTTTTAATGTTTCAAGCTTTAAATTTTAAAAACTTAGATTTGATTTCAAATTTCAAATTTAAAATTATTTATGGTGTAAATTTTATTCCTCTTCCCTTAATTGTTTGCAAGTGAGATGGATTATTGGGGTCGTCTTCTATTTTTTTTCGAAGGCGAAAGATTAGCTGATCCAGAGCTTGATCGGTTACTCCTTCTGTTGATTTTGAATTTTTCCACACGGCGTTTATTACTTCCTCCCTTTCTACAATTTTATCTTTATTCTCAATCAGGAACTTAAGGAGCTTAAATTCGGAAGAGGTCAGAATATCAGAAAGGATACTATCTCCCTTTTTTATCTCGTTGGTGATAGGGTCAAACGAAATGACTTGATTACCCAATTGTTCGATTACCGTGATGAATTTTTCAAAAAGGGGAATTGAGATTTTACTGTTTTCTATTAATCCAACGTTTTGTAAATAGCCACTAGAAATTAGTTGGTTAGCAATTAGTGATTTCTGTTCGGAAGGTGTTAAGGAATACAAAATCTCATAAAGAGAACCTCTTATCGTTTTTTGCTCAAGCAAAAAACTCTGTAACCCTATTCTGGTTGCTAGTTGCCAATTGCTAGTCGCTAATCTTGTCTCAAGACAAAGCCTTGTTAATTTTCCGTGGCCTGCGGTTAGTGAAATTATTTTGTTAGTTAGTTTTTCGTTTATTCTTTTACCGCTTACTTTTTCAAGGTATGAGATTCGGAAATCAAGACCGGGCTTGTCAAATAGCGGTAAATAAACGATGTTTCCTGCCAAAAATTCATAAAAATCCGAGAAAAGCATTGGTTCTATCAAATCCTCAAGGGGTCTATTAAGAGAAAAAACAACAGAGAATCTGTATTTTGCCCTGTTTCTCAAGATTCTAAGATTGGCAAAAAATTCAGATGAGAGCATTGGTACATATTCTTCAAATCTGTCAAACAGAAAGACTACTGTAAGTTCTTTCTCAATACAAAGGTAATCAATTGCTTTTTTAAGGCCCCCAAACAAAACCATCTCGTCATTGGTCAGAAGCGATTCTTTGAAAATCTTATCCATGGTTTCATGTTCCTGCATTTTTCTTTCTCTTAATGAATCAACAAGTGAAAGGAAGATGAATTTTGTTGCCTCAAATAAGGGCTTTTTTCTAATCTCCGAAAAATTTAAGAGGACAAAATGAAACCATTTCTGGTCTTCTCCTAAATGTTTTAACCGGACAGTGCGGTTATAAGATAAAAGACCCAAAAGATTTGATCTTCCAACCCCGGGAAGACCAATAAGCTGAGCCGATTTTCCTTCCTTTGCAAACCTTAAGATTTTTTCTATTTCATCAAATCTTGAATTTTCAGGGTATAATGATTCGAAATGAGCCAGTTCACTACCATCGACCATTGATGATTTATTATTTACCATGTTTGTTAAATTACAAATTCAAAATTACAAATAACAAATAATTGCAAAGTTATAAATACAAAATTCAAAACAACTTTATCTACTTTTTTCTAAGATTGCAGCAAAAATTTTAACAAGCTCGGTAGTTTCTTGCAATAGTGGAGTAATCTTATTCTTGAGTTCCGGGTTTGCCTCTTCGATCAATTGTAACCAGTAAATTGTTTCTTTTCCTTCTTTTCTGCAGATTCTAATTCTAAATGAGAAATCTTTCTTTGTTTCTGTTTCATTTGCTTCTCGATAGTTAGCACCCATAGAAGTTCCGGAACGAATAACTTGATCGCACAAATTAAAGTTAATTGTGTTTTTCGGCAAGTCTTTAGCTAAGTGAATAATTTTTTTTCCAAATTCAAGCGTTCTATCTTCTAAATCGTACTTTTTATTATTTTGGTTATTTGACATTTTAATTTATTTGGAACTTGTAATTTTGTACTTGTAATTTTCCTTACTACGTAAGGATATTGTAATCTTCTTGAAAGCTAATTATCAAGCGCTTCGGCTTCGCTAAGTGTAAACTTCCCTCGTATGAAAGAGTTTGATTTGACAGGCAGAGCTAATCGCCCTACACTTGAAGTGAAGGGAGATATTTTTATGTCAGAACCCGGACAAAGAGAACAGCCGCCAAAACAGCTCGAACCTGCCTCTGGAGCTGGTGGAGGATCTCCGCCAGAAAAACCACCAATCACTACATCCGGAGAAGCAAATGGCAATGGGGAAGATTCTGGTGAACAGGCGCCAAATATAAAGACCGGCCCTGCGAAATGGAAAAACAAAGATAATGATCAGCCTATTGTTGTTACAGAGTATGCAGGTAAAGGTCCAGACGGTAAAGATTATGTCAATATTGAAGGAAGCGAAACCAGTGTTCCTCTTGATGAAATAGAATATCCACAAGAAGAAATTCCAGCTGCAGGCGCAGGCGGAGGAGAGCCTCCCGAAGAACCCCCAGAGGTAGTAACTGCAGAAGAACCTGGGGAGAGTGACGGTGGTGAGGATCGTGGGGAAATTAAAGAATATATAAAGGCATTAAATAAGTTATTGTCAGATGAAGAAGTAAGAAGGGTATTGATTTCGGATAACCCAGACTTTGATCAGCTCCCTCAGCTAGAAGAATTTATAAGAAAGTACATGAGTCCTGCAGACAGGAGCGGAAAGATAGGCCATTTTGCTAGATTTGTTACCGGAAAAGATAATGATTTTTCTTCTACATCAAAGAAGCTTATATTCGAGCGTTTACTTGAAAAAATTATAGGCATGACAGATAAAACTCCCGATAGGCCATATCATGCTGATTCGGGCAATATATATGTTTCATCCAACTTACAAGAGCTACTTGAAGTAGCAAGGGCAAATTTGGCTGAAGATTTTCCATATTTCGGAAACCTTGCTTATGTAAGAGAAGTTGCTCATGAATTGAATAGAAATCTTAAATACGGGGAGCAATACAAAAAATATGTAACAGAAAGTTTGCGTACCGGGGGACTTAATTTTATGCATAATAGAATTGCAGGTGTAAGTGCAGTTATAAGAGAGTATGAAAGAATAAGTTCATACAGAATAAGACAAGTAAAAACCTGGTTTTCAGAAAAGGATATAAGGGCAATAGACAGTGAGGTAGAAGAGATGATAAAAGATCATTCGAGAGAAGAAATGAAGATAGGTAATAGGAAATTATCAGATTGGGAGATTGAAAGGGCTTTAAAAATAGGTAAAATTCTCTTTGCAGGAAGCCAAAGACTGGCCGCGTATGCTGCTGCAGGGGATCTTCCTCACGACGCGTTGCTTACTGGACGATTTGGATCTGTTCCCTATGAATATATAGCAAGATCTTTATTTCCATTCAAAATGACTTCCCCAAGGTTTTTTGCTGGAGCAGGAGGTTCAAGAAGATACATGGAGAGAATATTTGAAGAACAAAAGAAAGATAGCCCGTGGTTTGATGAGAAAGAAAAAAAATCAAAGCTTTATTCTCTCTTTGGACTTGATGAAAGAACCATCCTTATGGATAGTTGCGGAGCTATGGATTCTCAGACTCAGGCATGGAGAGCGGAAATGATGTTTTTGGGAGCCATTACGATGAACATAGACGGAGAACACGTTAACTTACTGGATTACTTGAATGAGTTTGCTGTTCTACACGGTGGAAAATCAGGAGATCCTAAGGATCAGATTCTGGGTGGAAGGGGCGTTGATGAGAAGGAAAGACCAAATTTTTCAAAAGACGTTAGAAATGTAGTAATGGGTCAAAGATTATATTTATCTAATCTTGCTCGATACGGAAATTTTGATGACGTCCTAAAAGCGGATATCTGGCAAAAAATTAGTCTTCTTACTCCATCAACAATAGCATCTGTGGTTCCCAGAGCCATCGGCAAAGAAGATGAGAAAATATGGGAGCAGATGCGATATAAACTATATGCCGCTGAGAATAAAAGAATAAACAATGATTCAGTAAGGTACAGGAAAGGGTTAACAAATGATGATTTAAAGGGCGAAAATGAAAAATTCAGTAAGGTTTTAGAAACTGTAAAAAAAGATGTTTGGACAGAAGGAGATTTTGATACAATTTTGGAATATATGGGGATGGGAGAGCTGAAGCTAGAGATAGATGAGAAGAAATTACTGAAAAAAATAATAACAGCTGGTATAGAAGAGTCAGAGAAGCTTGGTAGGGCAAAACTTCCCTTTGCGTTTGCGATTGTCGATGCGCCTGAAGTAGCATGGTCTAAAACAGAGGATGGGACTGGAGGACTTGAGGATGAAGATTTGCTAAGGATACTTTTAAGTGATCAGGAATCATTTTCCAAGGCATGGACAGAAATGAACGGTCTAATAGAAAACCCAACCGCAGGTTTACGAGAACATACAGCAAAAGCAGTTGAAGGAATAGGAATGGTAATAGGCAGAAAAAGCGCACAGGAAATAATTCGCCCATTTATAATAGCTTATATTAAGATGGCATCTACTACGCCTTCTTCAGAATGGATAGGCGATTTTCAAAAACTTCTTAGGCAAGCTACGTCAGAAATGGAAAGGTATTATAGAAATTCCCACATATCGTGGGATGCTAAAGAGAGAGAAATAACTCTTGAAGGAATGTCTCAAGATGGCTCAATCTCTGATGATATTTCTGAAGGAAATATATCTGATCTAGATAAAGTTAAGAAGAAAACAAAATCGACCAGAAGAGCAACTTTTCTTAGAATGGCAAGATTAATAATTATGTTACTAGGTCCGGAGGCAGGTATATCATTTCTTAAACTTTTTGTGCCACAAGATTTACTAAACTCTTTACAAAAAAAATAAAATTATCCTACGCCGAATCTTCGACCGAATGCTCGTAGTTTTCCGACTTTGCCGTAACTTACCCTTCCTGTTGCTTGATCATAACCTGCCAATCTATATTCCTCAGAACCGGCTATAGTTTGACCTACACCCTTAGCTACAGAAATTGGGTAACCTGCTCCCGCTCCAACTGCGGCACCGATTGAGGAGAGGTCGATTTTGGGTGCCTTGAGAGCTTCTCTTAATGTTGTTACAATTCTTGGCGCAGTCAATATGATTCCAAGGGCAATTATTGCGCCGAAACGCTCTCCATTGGGGTTTCCTATAAAAGGCGGCACGAACATGTCTCCCCCTCCTGCATCAAAAAGATGCATAAAAGTCTCTCCCAGAAGGAAAAGAACAAGAGTTGCCGGGAAAGCCGCAAGGTTTGAAATAAGACTTCTGAGCCAGGAGGTAAAGCTGATTGTACTTCCCGGGAAAAGTCCTGCGACAATCCAGAAAGGCGCAAATACTATGTCTATGAGAATCATTATATAGGCCTGAAGAAGGATAAACCAGAGTCTAAACAGCGCCCAGAGAATTGCAATAAGAATCACCAGAAATGCAATTATACCGGCCAACCCTCCGATTACGATCTTCCCAGCATAGTTTGTAAGGTCGCACGCTCCTCCTCCAAATAACCCAAAACCAGAAGTTATAAAATTGAGGGCTCCGCTTAAAAAACCTCCCACAACAGGAAGACTTTCAAAAATCGCACAAGTACTCCCCGCAACCGCACCAATAGGCCCGGCAAGTATGAAACCAAGTACTGCGGTTATAATACTGCCTAAATAAGTAGTAAAAAGACCTGGGGTGAGACTGGCTATTATATTACCCACACTATAAGAAGCATTAAACGCAACTGTAAAAATATTAAATGTATCATGCGCAACACTAAAAGGAGAAGTATATAGCCGCGGAACATCGTGTTCAAAGATATTTAGGATCAAATATAGGGCGACATACATAAGGTCAATAAGAAAAGCTGCAATTGCAAGAGAGAATGTCACAAGAAGTATCCCTATAATTAATTTGGGTATTTGGTTCTGCAAAGTCATGACAGTTCGCGGATCTATTTTTACCCTAAGCATTATTGCAACTCCTATAATCACAAAGACAAGGACAAACAGAAGATATACAATGTCTCTGAATTTACTCCAAAGAGGAATAAGAGGAGAGACTCTGGAGACGCCAAGTCCTGTATTCTGGGCATAAGTACTTTTTGCTATCCCAAAATTTTGAGCAAGATCTTTCATATAGTCTGCCGCGTGAACAGGAGCCGTATAGAGCATACCGATCATGCCTCCCATAAAACCCACTGCTCCTCCACCGCCTTCAACAAAGCCGATACTTCCGGTCTTAGGATCAACACCGAGGCATTTTTGTGAGACATTTGTCGGATCAATTCCCGAAAGCTGGCAGACAAGAGCGGACATTACTTCTATCATCACACTTTGGGTATAAGTATGAAGGTTTTTTGGGACATCAGGATTTGTGTTGGGGGCAGCGTAGGGATTGGTTTGGTTATTTTGGTAATTGGGTAGATTGGAGTTCGGAATGCTTACTGTCTGAGCAAAAGTTGGGGATTTAAAAATTAAGAATGAAAAAATAAAAAATAAAAAAACCAAAATAAGATACGGGCCCCACTTCGTTAAAACTTCCACCGTCGCTAAGGCTTTGGCGGACAAGTCGCGGGGCAAGGCAGGAAGTCTCATCTTATTTGAGTTTGATATATTAATTAAGAATTGTCAAGAAAGGGAAGCAAATTGCTGGATTGTTAGATTGTTGGAGAAGTGCGGAGGAGAGGAGATTCGAACTCCTGATACGGTTGCCCGTAAACCTGCTCTCCAAGCAAGCGCCATAGGCCACTAGGCGACTCCTCCAAAATTAAATTCCAAAATTCGAAATCTTGAATCCTAAATAAATCCTAAACCCAAAATTACAAATTTCAAACGATTGGACAATTTAGCAGTCCTTATTATATCATCAGATCAATTTTCTTGCGTTTTGCCAAACTTGCCTGTCAGATTTATATGTAAGTCTTTCTTCAACTTTTTCAAGAGGGATCCATTCAACGTTCTGCATTTCCCAGTCATGCTCTTTGGTGTCTCCTGACCCGTGCTCCATAAGAAAATAATAAACAGTTTTTTTAATCTTTTGACCTTGAAAATTATACCAGTATGTAACAGGCTGTAAAGCTTTAATTATTTTCCCATTTATCCCTGTTTCTTCCTTAACTTCTCTTATTGCAGTTTCTTCTTTACTTTCTTTCTTTTTATGGTCACCGATTACCCCTTTAGGAAATACCCATCCGTGATGGCCTGAATGCTGAGCGACAAGAATAAATATCTTATCTTTAGATTTTTTATATACTATTCCACCGGCAGAGAACTCGAATTTCATTTCTTACCCCTCTGTTAATATTGGTTTAGTCCACGCTTGTCTTCGCTGACGCTTCGCAAGCGAGCTCCGTCGCTTCGCCCCGTACCAGTCTGGTACAGGGCTTCGCTCGTCCGCTCCACCTGCAGAAAATTCAAACTTCATGATACATTAGTCTTTCAATAATTTAATAAACTCATCTCTGCCCACCCGTAGATCTCTCTTTATTATTTTTGTTAATAATCCGATACCGATCACTTGCGCAGGATGGATTGGAATAGTAGTTCTTCTTCCGTCAGGATGCATATAAATTGCGTGGCTTCCGCTTTGATCGCGAAAAGTAAATCCAAGTCTTAACACTACCTTAACTAATTCTCTTGCTTTGACTTGAGGAAGTTTTGGCATTAGATAGATACTTCAAGCGAAGTCATACTTACGGGTTCAACTTTTGGAATATCCTGATGTTCTTTGCGAAGAACCTTTAAATGCAGTTTGATTGCGTCGCGAATATTAGTAATTGCCTGTTCAAGTGTTTTTCCTTGCGTATGACATCCTGCAAGATCTGGGCAGTCTGCCACAAAAAATCCATCCTCATCCTTTTCAATGATAACCGGAAATTTATAGGTAGTAGTTTTTATTTTTTGCATTTTTCCCATATACTTATTATAACATTTTTAGTTCTTTCCTGCCGACAACTCCGCCTGCAGAAAATTCAAACTTCATGCGGAGGGTACAGGATTCGAACCTGTGAGGGATTACTCCCACGAGTTTTCGAAACTCGCGCCTTAAACCGCTCGGCCAACCCTCCAATTTTATTAAATTGCACCCTCGAAAGGATTCGAACCTTCGACCTCGACGTCCGCAACGTCGCGCTCTATCCAACTGAGCTACGAGGGCATCCTCTAACCGTCCCGCCAGAGGCGGGATGCTACTATCCGTTGAACTACGGGCACAAAGTGGTTTTTATTCTATCTAATTTTAGATTATGAAGCAACTTTTGTGTTCTCAAGAGGAAAATTTTTGGAAAGAAAATTTCCTGCATTTTCCATAAAAGTAGGTTTTATCACCTCTCTATAGGGAAGATACGGTAGGAGAACAGATCTTACGTGCTCTACGTCAAGGTTGCCAAGCGGAACAGTCAAAACACCCGGAATAAAAGCATGCGTTCTCACATGAAGAACTTCTATTCCTTCCACCCTTTTAAAATAAAAATCATAAAGCTCCTGCCATAAAAAGAAATGATCTTCAATTGTTATGCCCTCTGTTGAGATCCGATAATGAAAATTATGAGGGGGGACAATGGCAAGTGCAAAGGCAACAAAAACAAGAGACAGGACTACAAGCATCAAAAGATATTGGGAGAATAAAAATAAAATAACTTGGACAAGAAGCATTATAAGAAGGCTAGTTAGAAAGTATTGCTTAGTTCTTTTCTTGTACGGTCTTCCGGGAGCGGTCCAGGACAAAAGGGTTTTTATATGGGGATATTGCGTTTCCGCCTGAAGTTCTAAAGGCTCTTTGGGAAGGTCTGCCTTGCCGGCAGGCAGGTCTCTGGCTTCTTTGGGAAATAATTTTTCCTCTTTTTGGGCAGCCATAAGTTTAATTTATAGGATTAGGAGGAATTAGTCAATGGCGAATAGAACTAGATTCTGGCAGCGTAATTGAAGGCGTAAAAGTATTTTTTAAAAGAGCTATCAGTGGAAAGATATTGATTGTCTAAATACCAGTCAACAAGAACCTCTCGCATACGGCATAGTTCTTTGAGCCGCATGCGGTTTTTTGGGTCTTTTAGAGTTAGATCAATTAGCTCCAATGCCCGCTCGAATGCCAATTTTTGATATTGTTTATTACCTTTATTCTTCCAGATTATAGTCCGCTCAACTTCACTACCTATATTAGCCATTTGTTCTACGAGCCTCATATTAAACCAGTGTTTTTTGGATAAATTTTTATGATAGATAAGATTCATCTTTGAACTAACTTATTTATTATTTGAATTATTTTTTTTTGAATTTTCGGATCATCAACACCACGAGAGTAATTGTCTTGTGATGGCTTAAGATTGATCATTGAATCAAATTCGATAAAATCATCGCCCTTTTTTTCTGGATAGAGATTAATACCCCATAAATCTTCCTGCTTAGATCCACGCTGCAATAAATATTGCTCTTCGTCGGCATGCAGTTCGGCGTTGATCACCATTATTTCTTTTTTAACATCAATAACTGCCTTGACCAAAATACCAAACATTCTTTTGGCCATTCTTTTAATTTCTAGAATACTGATTTTTTTTTCAACAACTTTCATAAAACCATTCTAACATGCCAAAGATATTGCTTCAATGATTTGATCCCGGGGATCATGGCAGAGGAGTATTATTTTCTGTTGGAGTTTAAGATTTTTTCTAGTCGATTTCTTATGTTTACCAACTGGCGGTGGGAGTGAGATTCACTTCGGCTCCGCTCAGTGTAAACTTCTCATCCCATTTACACTTCGCCAATCTCAGAACATAAAGTCCTGAGCTTGTCGAAGGGCGGTGGGAGTGAGATTCGAACTCACGGCGGCATTGCTGCCACAATGGTTTTCAAGACCATCCGGATAAACCACTCCCGCATCCCACCAAATGCGGAGAGGGTGGGATTCGAACCCACGCGAGCCTTGCGGCTCAGGGGATTAGCAATCCCCCGCAATGGACCAAACTATGCGACCTCTCCAAAATCAGCCGTTAGCAATTAGCCACTAGCTGTTAGCAGTATTATACCATCAAAACTCTAATTTTTGCTACACTGATATTGTGGATTTCTTAGATATCTTTTTCCCAAAATATTGCGTAAATTGTAAAAAATTGGGCGATTATATTTGCTCTGACTGTTTTTCCTTTCTGTCTTTTGATGTGGAGAAGATTTGCGCTGTTTGTAACCTCCCTACTTTTAATAACCTGACTCACCCAAGGTGCAGGAAAAGATATACGATTGACGGAGTTTTTTCAAGTATTTCCTATAAGGGGACAGCCAAAAAACTGATCTATAACTTCAAATATAACCCCTATGTTTCGGATTTGGAAAAACTTTTGACGGACATTTTTTACGAAGGACTTATCCAAAAAGAGGAGTTTCACAAAGTTTTAAATTCTCAAAAAGTAGTTTTGGTGCCAATTCCGCTCTATCATTTAAGAGAAAGAAAAAGGGGATACAACCATGCTTCTATTTTAGCTGAGCAAATTTCAAAGAAATTAAATATCCCTGTTTGTAAAGTTTTAGAGCGCATAAAAAACACAAAAACACAAGTAAATTTAGACAAGGAGGAGAGGAAAAAAAATTTAAAAAATGCTTTTGTGATTGCCCCTGAGTTCAAAAATAAACTTAAAGGCAGAGAGGTTTTTCTAGTGGATGATGTATTTACCACTGGCTCAACCCTTTTGGAGGCGGCAAATACTTTAAAAAGAAGCGGAGTAAAAAAGGTCTTCGGTTTGACTTTAGCGAGGGGTTGAGATATAATACGCCTACTTGGGGATGCATTGCATCGACAGGAAAGCACATTAAAAACTGCAAGCCGACTTTGATGACAGTCGTCCCGCTGATAGTTTTCAGTCGGGATCCCGCCATCGGCGGTGATAAAACAGGGTCAAAAAATAAATGCTAACGATCAAAAGTTAGCGTACGCATTTGCTTATAATTAAGTAATTTCGTACTGTTCATTAAATCTTTTCTCAACGAGATTTTATGGGCATAAATAAAGTTGAGATATAAATAAAAAGTTGGTTGGCTTTTTATCCGAAAATTTCAACCTTTGCTTTGTTTGTTTCCTTCCGATTTGGAGAAAATAAAGCGAGACTTAAAAATCGGATAAGCTTGTAGATGTTTTTGGTTCGGCTTTCTTGGACTCGAGCTCACAGCTCGACATCTCCACACTACGCCCACGATTTCATAGGGGCTCCGCGTGGTAAACCACACTTTAATCTTTTGTTCCCATTCTTTTAATGCATGCGAAGTGTGTGCCGCGAAACTTCAGTGAAGTGGTACAATTTATCTGTGTATTACGTTTACATTCTAAGACTCAACGACAGATCATATTATCATGGTTACTCTACGGATCTTAAAAAAAGACTAAAGTACCACAGACAAGGGTTAATTCCATCAACAAAGAACTTCCGTCCAGTAAAACTAATTTTTTATTCTGCTTTTGAATCAAAAACTAAAGCTCTTGAGTTTGAAAAATACTTAAAATCCAGCTCGGGTTTTGCTTTTCGAAACAAACATCTAATTTAAATATTTCATCATATCCACAAATTAACCTATAATAATTGCTTTTAACTTCTATTTTTGATACAATTCCGCAATGGTAACAACTGAGCTCCAAAGAAAGTTGCATGCGAACGACTATCCTCATGCTGAAGAATTGAGGGGAAGATTGGTCCCAGTTTATCACATAACTGACAAGGACGCCTTACCTTCCATAATGCAAACTGGATTATCTGCCTCTAGAGACAAGAGCAGAAGCGCAAAAATGTATAAGGAAGAGAGAAGAATAGTCGATGGGATAATTGATAGGTTCGTTTTTAAACTTTGGCCGGGATTCTCAAGAACCGATGCTATTTACGCTGATCTTGAACCAGCAATCCGCATTGTGCCTTTTAGATGGCAAACAACAAATTTAGAAGTGATGGTTGACCCCAGTAAAGTTTTGGTTGTTGATCAATGGTATTATGATGAGACAAGAGGAGCTCTTCAACGGCATAAATTAAGGGAAGTAGTTTGGAATGCAAGGCAATACTGGAAGACAGCAGTAACGCTTCAAGAATATAGAGCTCGGGGTGGGGGATTATTTGCTATACCAGAAGTTATTATACCCAACCCGGTTGGCATAGGAAGACTAAGAGTATTAAATGATTGAAGAAGATTAGGCTAACTCCCGCTCGACATCGCGCTCTATATCCTTCTTCTTCTTTGCTTCTTTTTTCTCAAATTCTTTCTTTCCTTTTCCCAAACCAAGCGCTACTTTTATAAAATTTTTGGTTGTGTAAATCGAAAGAGGGATAATGGATAGATTGGAACCTTCAGTTCTGCCTTTTAGAGCTATTATCTCTTTTTTGTGAAGAAGTAGTTTTCTTGTTCTTCTTTCATCATACCCCTCCGGTCTTGCGTATTGATAGGGGAAAATTTTCGCATTTATTAAATACGCCTCGCTTCCAATTATTTTAACAAAACTTCCTTTTAAATCTGCCATCCCAAGTCTTACAGCTTTTACTTCTGCGCCTATCAGATTTATACCGGCCTCAACTTTTTCAAGAACTTGATAATCAAAAAATGCTTTTTTATTTACTATTTTCATCCTTCGGCGAGCTCAGGACAAGTTACTTCGCTTTGCTCAGTTCAATAATAGAGGATAAGAAAGTAAAAGTAAATTTACTTTAAATCTATTTGGTAGATTTTATTGCCAGATAATATATAGATTTTTTTGCCAGCTTCTTTTACTTCAAAATCTTTTGCATTTTTTAAGAGATTTGTTTGATATTGCGACTTGTAGCCGCCGTTTTTATCAGACACTACAATCCGCAAGTTTCCGTTATCAAGTATATAAACATTATCAGAATCAGCATCTGTAAAAATTCTTGAAGGATTTGAGAGGGGCTTATCGAGTCCTGAAATATTCAGGTTGTCTGATTTGCCCTTCGTGTATTTACTTATTGATCCATCAGAAGAAAGAATCCAAATCGAGCCGTCAATTGCAATACTTTGAGCTTTCGAAAGATTAGGAGATGAATCTTTTGGGAAATAATTAGTTTTGGAATATTCCTCCTCAGATTCAACGAACTTATAAATTTGACCACTATCTTTATCAAGAATATAGAAATTCCCAAAATATACACCAAAGCCCCCAATATTTTTGGGAAGCTCTGAGATTTTTATTAATATTTCCTGGTTTTCTCCATTAAGATCTTCCGAAACTACCCCATCTTTTTTAAGAAAATAAATTTTCTCGTCACTCTTTACAAAGTAAGAAGAGCTGGGGTTTTTAAGCTCTGAGGAGAGCAGGGGACTTGAGGATTCATTTACTTCTTTGGCCTCTGCTGATTCTATTCCCGATGCTTGCAAAAGTGCCTTAGAGGTTTTATCAAAAAGAGAAAGAATTTGTTTTTCCTCTTTTGAGTCTTTTGGAAATTTTGATTTATTTTCATTTAAAGTATTGTAAGCCTCCTTGAAGCTGTCTCTTGCAAGATTTTTGTTAAGAGATAAAAGACTTTGTCCTTCATCATATTTCTTAGAAGCGTTTGGATAGACGCTTTCAAAAAGAGCTCGTACTTTGGCATCGTTTCTGCTTTTAATAGAAAGATAAATTGTTGATATTAAAACTAGGGCAACAACAATTGTTATAGTCAAAAATAACCTTCTTGTATGGGGAATTTTCCTGAAGCTTGATATATTAATCCTGCTTCTGATAGACGCCAGAAAGTTTTTAAGATTAATTGAAAATCTCTTTTGGGAAGATAAAGAGGTGCCATCCGTTATTTTTTCCAAGATCAAGGGCTCCTCTTCAGCAAATTTAAGCTCAAAAATTATTGCAGAAGCACCTCCTTGTCCTTCCTCCCCATGGATAATAGGAGCAATAGTTTCAGCAATATCGGAGGCAGATTGGTGGTCCAAAGATGAAATAAGAATTTTTGAGGAAACAAGATCCTTAAATCCTCGTGTCTGAAGTATCAATAAATCTTCGTTTTTTATCATTCCCGATATCGCAGAAATTTTGCCTTCCTCGTCTTCTTCAAGAAGTGTTCCCAATTCATCTGCTCTTTTGATATTTACTCGGCAGGGACCTTGGGAAAAAATATAAATTACATTTTTGACAATGGAGGCAACTACAAATGAGATAGATAGATCCTCTGGGATTTTCTTAGTTGTCGCTTCGAAGGCAGTTTTTATAGAAGGGAGATCCTTTGTTTCAAGAGTAAAAAATTCCTGTTCAAGACCCTCAATTATTTCTTTACCCTGCGTACTTAAATAATCCTCTCTTTTTTCTTCGGGAGATTTTTTTTCAAGAGACAAAACTGCAAATAGTTTGCCTGCATTGTAGGCCTGCGACCAGGAGGACGCGGTTGGGTTGGCAACGACCTTTGCAACAGAGATACTTATCTCATCGGCCATAATTTATAGTATAACAACTGCTGCAATAAAAAGCGAAATCGCCAAAAGAAGATTGATAACTGTAACGCCTGTCAATACTTGCGAGGAGGGAGGAATGTGAATTATTTTATTCATTGTTATTGTTTGAATTAATATAACAACCGTAAAGATAATATAACCGAAAATAAGAATAAGACCTGAAATCTTTATGAAAAAGGCAAGATTTGGAAGTTGAACAATGTTATCCACTTGTGCCCCCTTTTCCTATACTCTCGCCAATGATTCTTGCGGCTTCTGCGGGATTAGGCACGGCCAATGCCTCAAGATTCTCTTTTCCTCCTGCCGTTTGAACGAAGAGATCGCCGTAGTTTAAAAGCGATCTTATGAAACCTACTTTGGTATAATTTACGTCCTCGATTAAATTCAAATTTGTCATTGCTACATCGTGATAAACAATGTTTGAATAATCAATGTCAACAACCCCCCTATCAGTAATAAGAGTTATATTATAAAACCAGTCCATAAAACTGATTAATATATAGGAGAGAATAATAAGATAATAAAAAAGGGCTGAAAAAAATAGAAGTCCATTGGGCAAAAATGGGAAAAGATTGGCAAAATCGTTTGAGACAGATATAAAGATAGGAAAGGCAATAATGAGAACTGCAGATATTAATAACCAACTTAAATTGGTTATGAAATGCCGTCTTAAGAGAAGAATTATCTTTTCATCCTGTTTCTGATGCTGAAAAGTTATTTTTTCTGGGTCCCTTGTGAATCTCAAATGTAGCCGATTAATCTTCCTTATTCCATCGGACTTTTTATCTATATGTGTCTGCGTTTTGACTTTGCTATTTGCAATAAAAATGTCAGGCATGATAATAAATTAAAAATTAAAAGTGAAAATTTAAAAATTTACGAAACTTAGATTAGTTCCGCTCTACATTATATAACGGACCGACAATTTGGATATTTGCAGGAGCTCTCAAATTGAACCAGTCTTTAAATTCTGCTCCTTGGAAGGTAACTGTCCCGGCATCCCCGGACAGATTTATTGATGTTGTTCTTCCTGACCCAAAGTCTGCTCCAATAGAAACGCTTGATATCCTGCCATAAGGAGTTATATTTCTTGATTGAAGCTCACTTTTTACACGATCCTCATTCCAAATTTCTCCTCCATAAGGATGAGGCTTGTCTGTCTGGTAAAGTTTTTCCTTTGTCGAAGAATCTGCCCGCGCTAAAAGAATTATGTTTACAATATCTGCAATTTCCTCCTCTTTTAGCCAAGCTGTTTTATTGTATTGTGTTCTTGATCCCCAATCGCAATAGAACCACGGAGAATCACGATCATATGCGCTTCCATTAAGATCGCTAAAGCTTCCTGCATTTCCCGTTGTTGTGTCGGTTGCATGTTTTGTCCAGGAAGTTTCGGACCATCCGGGTAGTTCACTTGTTGCTAAGATATATCCTCCATGAGTCGATGAATACCATGCCTTAATTGGTGATCCGCCTTGAATCATAACCCAACCTCTTGTATCATTTACAGCCTGTTCCCAAGCTCCTCCTTTAGGATCGGGTTTAAAGACCTGACATTTTTCGGTTGTACAAATAGAATTCGCGCCGTTATTGGTATACGAAAGTGCATACGATCTTGCAGCTATTGCTTGAGCCTTTAAGGCTTCTGGGTGGAAACTATTGGGCATCTCATAAATCCTTTTAACGTAGTCTTCAATGTTATACCCGCCATAACCCTCAACGTTTATTGTAATTGCGGTATCATAATCTTTTTTAAGTTCATAATTTGTATAGTAAGCTAATAAAATCTGTTCCGCATTCTGTGCTGCGTTTGCTCTTCCATTTGCCCCATACTGGTTGAGTCCAGTTCTGTTTGGGACTCCGTAGGTAAAAAAGGCAAACCTTGGCCCAAAACCCGGATCTTTACCTCTGTCATCAACGCAGGCTGGCGCTCCGGTTCCTGCAGATCTTGGAATTCCTAAGGCAGAAAGTCTTTGGCCTAAAATTTCCTGTTGTCTTTGGGAAAGCTGGGCTATCTGGCTTGATAGACTTGCCTGATAAGACTTTGCTCCTTTGACGACTTGGTCAAGTTTTTCAGATTGAAGGTCAAGGTCTGCCTTTAGCATTGCTAGCTGTTTTTTCTCCTTCTCAAGATTCTTCTTTTTTGTCTCAAGGTCATTAATAGATAAAGCAATGTTTGTAATAATAGCCTTATCTTGATCTGTTGCCGCTTTCTGATATGCAAGAATCTGGGTAATATCAGAGACAGAGGAAGAGGAAAGAAAAACCAAAAAAGGAGTATTATAATAAGATTTAATATAGAAATCCCTAATCGTCTGGTTTAAAATTTTCTCTTGTTTTTCAAGATTTTTATACCCCTCATTTATACTTTTTTCTTTATTTTCGATGTCATTTTCAATAATGGTCAGTCTAGTTTTGATCCCGAGAACCTGGTTCTGAAGATTTGTAAGCTGTGATTCAAGAGGCTGTGTAGCTTTGATTGAGTCGTTGAGGGCAGAAGTTAAGTCCTGAATTTGACGGGTAATATCGGAAAGCTCATCAGATAATGTTTTGGGAGCAAAAACAAAAAAAACCCCAAATAGCAAATAAAAAATGAGAAAACAAGAGAGGATCTTTTTCATGCAATTGTTATTATATCAAATTGAACCTTGCTAAATTGAAACTTATGTGATAATATTCGGCTTAAGATTTATGGAAGAGAATCCATTTCCGACCCCAGCGATAAATAAATCTGCCCGAAACCCCAAAAGATTCCTGTTTTTGCTAGCCGGATTTGCTCTTCTTTTAATAATTATTTTTGCAGGGACAAGGCTTATTGGGGGAGATAAGGAAAAAAATATAGCTCCTACCCCCACCCCAACCGAGTTTTTAATCCCCACTGATACTCCTGTCCCTTCGGAGGAGGAAGCGACTCCTACCCCAAAACCTAAGAGTACTTCCACTCCCACCCCGAAGGCTTCTGTATCACCAATCGATCCTGCAACAGGTCTTGATAGAAGCAAGTTATCTGTTGAGGTGCAAAATGGAAGCGGTGTGGAGGGAGTTGCGGGAAAAGCAGCGGATCTTCTGAAAAATTTAGGTTATAGTATAGCTTCTACGGGAAATGCGGATAATTTCGACTACTCAAATGCTACGATCCAAGTAAAAAGTTCGAAAGCATCGTATCTTCCTCTTCTTAAAACTGATTTGAGTTCTGACTATAATATTGGAGCAAGTTCTTCTGATCTCTCTGCAACTTCCTCTGCCGACGCCCTGGTTATTATCGGCAAGTAATTGACCCCGATTGACCCTCTAGCCCCTTTCCTGTAGTATATTTTTATGGACTTCTTCGATGTGGTAACAGTCGGAAAAGCGACCCTCGATATCTTTCTTTTTTCAAAGGAGTCAAACAAACATTTTCGCCTAGACAGGGAGACGCATGAGATTTGTATTAAGTCAGGAGATAAGGCTATCGTAGACAGTTCTTACTTTCTTACCGGAGGAAACGCAAATAATGTTGCGATTGGACTCTCAAGAATGGGTTTTAAGGCAGCTATAATTGCCGAGATTGGCGCTGACGAGTTCTCTCAGAAAATCATAAATACTCTAAAGAAAGAGGGAGTTTCTACCTCTTTTCTTAAGCAAACGCCTCATCAGCCTTCTTCTTTTTCTGTAATCTTAAATGTTCAAGGCGATAGAACGATTTTTGAGGAAAATATAGTAAGAGAACATGATTTTTCTTTTGAAGGAGTTAATACTAAATGGATATATCTTACATCGATGGAAAATAAATGGCAGAAAGCTTACGAGAAAACTTTAGATTTTGTAAAGAAAAATAATGTTAAGCTTGCCTTTAATCCCGGTACGACTCAATTGGATGATGATTTAAGTCAAATAGAAGAGACAATTGCACTTTCTGAAATTCTTTTTGTAAATAAAGAAGAGGCGGCAAGAATCTGCGGGTTTGAAATTACAAATGATGAAAGTTTTGTCCCCCATCTTTTGTCTCAAGTTAAAAGTAAAGGTGCAAAGACGGTCGTTATAACAGACGGAGCAAGAGGAGCTTTTATGATTGACAGTCTAGGGACTGTCCATTTTGGTGAACCTTCGGAGGCCTCCGTTCTCGAGAGAACTGGTGCTGGGGATGCTTTTGCAAGCGGATTTTTAAGCGCAGTTTTGGCAAGTTTGTCAGGAGAAGATGCCATGAAGTGGGGTTCTAAGAATGCAAGTTCGGTTATAGGTAAAATCGGGGCCCAGGAAGGTTTGTTAAAAAAAGATAGTATTTAATATGACTAAAGATCTTGGATATAATAAATTTCTTTTTATTCTTCCCTTTGATCATAGGTCTTCATTTGAAAAAGGGATGTTCGGAGTTGAGGAACAAGGCTTGACTCCTGAGATTATCGAAAAAATTAAAGAGGAAAAACAAATAATCTATGCAGGATTTAAAAAGGCAGTTTCAGAAAAGATTCCAAAAGGACTTGCAGCAATTTTGGTGGATGAACAATTCGGAGATGAAATATTAAAAAATGCGATAAAAGAAAGTTATGTTACTTTACTGACAACAGAAAAAAGTGGGCAAGATGAATTTGTTTTTGAATATGGTGATCAATTTGGTGAACATATTAAAAAATACAATCCTGTTTTTGCCAAGGCATTAGTGCGTTATAACCCAGAAGATAAGCAAGATTTAAAAAATAGACAGAGAGCAAGCCTTAAGAAGTTGAGTGATTTTTGTCATAGTAACGATTATAAGTTTTTACTCGAGGTGTTAATTGAGGCTCTGGAAAATCAGCTCTTAAGAGTCAATGGAAATAAAAAAAGATACGATAAAGAATTAAGACCTCATCTTGCAGTCGAGGTCGTAAAAGAGCTTCAAGAAGAGGCAATTGAACCAGACGTTTGGAAAATGGAGGGAATGGAAACAGAAGAAGATTATAAAGCGCTTGTCAATCAAGCAAGAACTAATGGGCGGAAAGGTGTTGGCGTTGTGGTCTTAGGACGTGGAGCTGAAAAAGAAGAAGTTGAAAAGTGGATAGTAAATGGAGCAAAAGTTGAAGGAGTCATAGGTTTTGCGGTAGGAAGAACAATATTTTGGAATCCCTTGGCCGATTTTACAAACGGAAAAACAACAGAGGATGACGCGGTAGACCGGATAAGCAAAAATTATGAATATTACTGTGATTTATTTTTAAGACAAAAAGGGATCTTATGAAGGTTTATTTGGGAGCTGACCATAGGGGGTTTAATCTTAAAGGAAAAATTAAGAATTGGCTTTCAGAAAATAAATTTTCAACAGATGACTTAGGCGCATTTTCTTACGATCCAAATGACGATTACCCTCTCTTTGCAGAAAAAGTCGCAAATTCTGTTTCCTCTGATATTAATAAGGGGCTTGAATCAAGGGGAATTGTAATTTGTGGATCCGGAGTCGGAGTTGATATTGTCGCAAATAAATTTAAACATATCAGAAGCGGCCTCGCCTTAAACCTAAAACAGGTCGCGCAAGCGCGAAAAGATGATGACATCAATGTGCTTTCAATTCCCTCCGACTTTATGTCAGAAGAAGCAAAAGAGATTGTCAAAATTTTTCTTGCGACCCCTTTTTCCAAAGAAGAGAAAAAGATTAGAAGACTCAAGGAAATTGACGAAATAGAAAATGCAAAAAAGTTTTAATCTCATAATTCCAGGGATTCTTGAAAAGGATTGGGAAGAAATTGAGAAAAAAATTCAACTTGTTCTTCCTTTTGCAAAAGCAATACATATAGATATTATTGACGGGAAATTTGCTCCAAACTCTACCTTCATGGATCCCGGCCCTTTTAAAAAATACACAAAAGATATTCAATTTGAACTTCATATGATGGTCGAGGAGCCAATAAACTTTTTAAAGCCTTGGGCTGATGCTGGATTTGTGAGATTTATCGGACAGATTGAGAAGATGTCCGATCAGATAAAGTTTGTTGCTAAGGCTCAATTATTAGGAGAAGTAGGACTTGCAATTGATGGTCCAACCGAGATAGAAAAAATAGAAGCTCCATTTGATGATTTAGATGTAATACTTTTTATGACTATTAAGGCAGGAGCCTCTGGCCAACAATTTGTTCCAGAGAATTTGGAAAAAGTGAGAAAAATTAGAGGAAAGACGTCTATTCCTATTGAGGTTGATGGTGGAATTAATGATCCAACAATTATTCAAGCCAAAGAATGTGGCGTGAATCGTTTTGTCACCACATCGTTTCTTTTTAATGGGGATCCCTCGGAAAATTATAGAAAGCTTAAGGCTCTTATTGATTGGGAGGTGATAATATGACTGATGGAAAAGGAGGAAAAGAAAAACTTTTGGAGGTTTCAGGAATCATTGCTATTGTGTATGGAATAGGAACTTATCTTGTTGAAAGTTTGAGCTGGCCAGTTTATGGAGCTTTTATAGCAGGCGGGATGATCCTTGTTTTTTTAGCATGGGCAAAAAGATCGATGCAAGAATAATAATTAAGGCGTCTTTTGTGGTGATGGGGATGGTCTTTTGAAAGCACAGTTTACAAAATTTTCCGTCCCTTTTATGAAATATTCATTACGACTAAGACACTGTTTCTGGACAATATCAGATGGGATAGAATACTTTTCATCCTTCTTGGAAGACAAAAGATTTTCCATTATCCTATGCCAAATCGGAGCGGCACCTGTAATTCCCGATGCTAAACTCTGATTCATCGGACTATTGTCGTTGTTTCCCACCCAGACAGCCACCAGATAGGAAGGAGTGTATCCGATTGTCCAATTGTCTCTCTTATTATCAGAGGTTCCTGTCTTTACTGAAACCGTTCGACCCTTAATGACAAGAGGAGAATTTGTGCCAAATTCCATTTCTCTTGCCTTATTGTCCGATAAAATATCTGAAATCATAAATGTTACTCCCTCGTCCAATACTTTTATTTTTTCATTCCCTTTTTTCTCAAGAGCGTGACCCTTGGAGTCGGTTACCTCCAAGATAGGATTTAGATCAACTCTATACCCCTGATTTGCAAGTACCCCATAAACAGTTGCCATATCAATCATTCGGACTTCTGCTCCGCCGAGTGTTATTGAGAGTCCATAGTCTTTTGGATCTTTCCATGTAGTTATTCCCATTTTCTTTCCCAGCTCAAGCATAGCCGGGATTCCTATTGCATTTAAGATTTTAACAGCAGGAATATTTACAGAATTCGAAAGAGCCTGTCTTATTGTCAAAGGTCCATGGAATCTCCCGTCATAATTAACCGGTGAGTAGGAGGGGCCACCATTTTGGGTAAAAGTTATAGGAGCGTCTTCTACAATTGTTGCTGCTGTAAAGCCTTTTTGAAGAGCGGCTGAATAAGTGACTGCTTTAATACTTGATCCAGGCTGTCTTAAAGCAAGCGTTACATTATAGTTTCCGCCTTCTAGGTCCGAGTAGTCCTTGCTTCCTACCATTGCCAAGACATCTCCCGTCAAGGGTGCAGTTACCAGAGACGCACCGTTTGTGAGGGCAAGATATAAAGATTTTTCAATCTCCTCCTTTGTAATTTTTTCTGCCATTCCCTGTATTTTTAAGTCAAGAGATGTCCTGACCATGAGGCCACCTTTTTCTACAATGGGCAGTCCGTACTTCTTAATTAGAAGATCTTTAATATACATCACGAAGTGGGGAGCACGAATAGGATCTAAAGTTCTTTGAAAATTAAATTCAATTTTATTTGCTTCATCTGCTTGCTTCTTACTTATGAATTTCTGCTCAACCATTTTTTTGAGTACCTCTTCTCTTCTTTTTTTCCAAAGATTCGGATTGTTTCCATAAGGAGAGTAAACAGTTGGAGCATTGGGAAGGCCGGCTAAAAAGGCTGACTCGGACAAATTAAGATCTTTTGCACGCTTTCCAAAATATGTTTGCGAAGCCGCTTCAACTCCCCAGGCGGTCCCTCCATAAGGAATCTGATTAAGATACATCTCAAAAATTTCTTCCTTTTTGTAAATTTTTTCAGCCCAGAAAGCCAATATTATCTCCTTTATTTTTCTGGTAATACTTTTTTCAGGATTAAGAAGTTTTGATTTAATAAGCTGTTGTGTGATGGTTGATCCTCCCTGAAGAGGTTTTCCCGAAAGGTTTGAGAGTAAGGACCGTGCAATTGCTTCTATATTAAATCCGGGATTTGAATAAAAATCATTATCCTCGATTGCAATCGTTGCCTCCCTAAGATATTTGGGCGTATCTGATAGCGGAATTTGGGTTCTGTTTTCTGTTGCATAAATCTGGTACAAAAGATTTCCGTTCCTGTCATAAATTTTAGTTGTTAGTGCATTATCTGACAAAGCGAGAATTTTTGGATTGGGAAGGTCCTGGATAAAAATGAAAGAAAGAAGAGGGATGAATATAAAGATAGACGAGAATAAGAATCCAACAAGGAAAAATTTCATTTTTACAGACAATGGAACAGGGAAAATTGAGATTTTCTTGGTCTTTGTTTTTGGGTAAAATCTTAATGTTCTTATAAAGAATGAAAATCGATTGCCAAAAACTCTAAGAGAGTCTTTAACGGAAGACAGAAGAGCAGAAGATCCTGAAGGAACCCATTCCGAAGTTTTTCTTATAAATTTTATAATTTTTTCAAAAAGGAATAGAGTTATATCTCCTATCCTGATAAGAATTTTTACAATCAGAATGACGATGCTTGATAAGACTTTCATATCCTAAGAGCAGAGAAAAGCAGAGGAATTATACTATAGGCGATAGCTATTTTAAAGAGGCATTTTAAGGACTGGGGGACGGAGAAGGAGATGGATGTGCGCAACTCAGGCAATAAGCGTCTCCGGTTGGGTCTTTAATAATAGTTTGTTTTTTAACTTCTGTATTGGCGTCTCCCTCCTTTGCCATCTCCTGAGTATCTTTATTTACCCATACATCTTGATTGGTGATACTTATGCCTCCCTTAAACTCCGTTCCAAGGATGAAATACTCAAACCGGGTCTTACAAGAGTTTCCCTTCCCTGGAATAGAGCCGGTATCTTCACATACTGCTTTTTGTATTATTCCTCCCGGTCTTTGGAATGGTTCAGGAGGTTTTCCCTTAAGAAGATTTTCCATTATATCATGCCAGATTGGCGCTGCTCCAGTTATTCCTGATACAAGGCCGCCCATGGGGCTCCCGTCATTATTTCCAACCCATATGGCAACAACATAGGAAGGAGTAAAACCTATTGTCCAGTTGTCTTTGAAATCATTTGTGGTTCCAGTTTTTACAGCAACGGGAAGGTTACCGATCCTAAGAGGTGAATTTGCACCAAATGCCATTTCTCTTGCCCTATTGTCGGAGAGAATGTCGGATATTATAAATGCTACCCCTTCAGGAATTACCTTTTTGCCAAAGATTGGCGAAGAAGGAGGTTTATATTCCTCAAGAACTTTCCCTTTCCCATCAACGACCTTAAGAATTGGATGCAAAGGAATTTTGTATCCTCCGTTTGCAAAAACTCCAAAAGCCTGTGCCATATCAACCATGGTAACTTCTCCCCCCCCCAACGTTAGAGAAAGACCATATCTGTCAGGACTTTCAAATGTACTAATTCCCATAGCAGATGCTGTTTCTATCATTGTCTCAAGTCCGTTGAGCTTAAGCATTTTAACGGCAGGTATATTTATAGAATTTGCAAGAGCAAATCTCATTTGCATTACACCATGAAATCTTCCGTCATAATTAACAGGACAATAAGGACGCTGTCCCGGATTAGGGAAACATATCCTCTGATCAATAAAAGGAGTTGCGGCAGTGTACCCCTTTATAAGTCCTGTTGCGTAATTTATTGGTTTAATACTTGATCCAGGCTGTCTTTCCGCCAAAGTTACATTAACATTTCCGTCATTTTCGGTATCAAAATAATCTCGGCTTCCAACCATTGCGAGTATTTCTCCTGTTCCTGGTCTTGTAACCAAACCTGCCCCGTTATTCGCATTTGCATATTTTATTCTTTTCACTTCCGCAGAAATAGTTGCTTGTGCCATTGCCTGAATCTTTAGGTCAAGACTTGTTGTAACCTTAAGCCCTCCCTCCTCAACAGTCTTTTCCCCATACTTTTTGACCAGAAGATCCTTGACATAGAGAACAAAGTGAGGAGCTTTTATAGTATTTGACAGATTTTTATATTTCAGAGGTTCTCTTAAAGCTTTATCAAACTCCCTTTTGCTGATATGTTTCTGCTCATACGTCCTTCTTAAAACTTCCTCCTGTCTTTTTTTGGCAAGTTCAGGATGGGCTCCAAAAGGAGAATAAGTGGTCGGAGCCTCAGGGAGCGCAGCAAGAAGAGAACTCTCTGAGAGAGTAAGATCTTTTGCACGCTTTCCAAAATATGTTTGCGAAGCCGCTTCAACTCCCCAGGCGGTCCCTCCATATGGGGTTTGGTTAAGATACATTTCAAGTATTTTGTTCTTAGGATAAAGAGCTTCTGTTGCAAAAGAAAGAAGAACTTCCTTGACTTTCCTTTTGATAGTTCTTTCCTGAGTAAGAAGGCTGTTTTTCACAAGCTGCTGAGTGATGGTTGATCCTCCTTGGAGCCTGCCATAAAAAATTATAGAAATTGCCGATCTGACAATCCCTTTTATATCAATAGGCCCATGCTCATAGAAATCCTTATCCTCTATTGCTATTGTGGCTTCTTGCATGTGTTTGGGAATAGAAGAAAGAGGCACAAAGGTTTGGTTTTTCTTTCCGTAAATTGTAAAGAGAAGCTCCCCGTTCCTGTCATAAATTTGGGACGAGTAAGATGCGCTGTTTACCGAAAGGCGGGTTGGAGAAGGGAGGTCTTTTAATATAGATATGTAAAACATAACGAACCCCAAAAAGATAAAAATAATCGGGAGGGCATATCTTTTTTTAATAAGTTTCTTAACAAAATCTTTAACTTTCTTGGTATACTTATCTTCTGGCATAGCCTATATGATACCATTTAAAATAATACCAATACAATTGTTCTCTGTATGAATTTTGCAAATTTTTTAGAATCTTTCTTAAACACCTTTTCTCTTTCGGGTCTTAATCTAAACTGGGTTGATTTTGCCATCATTGTCGGGCTTATATTTTACGCAGTTGAGGGATATTCCTTGGGTTTTGCGGCAGCTGCCCTTGATCTTATTAGTTTTGTAATTTCATTTGTTTTCGGACTTAAAACCTATTCAATAGTAGGAAATTTTCTTAAAACAACTTTTTCTATATCTTCGGGATTTTCAAATGCATTGGGTTTTTTAATAGCAGCCTCTTTTTTGGAAATAATCCTTGGGATTGCCTTAAGAAAAATTGTTTACGGAAAATACTTTGACAGATTTACCTTAAAAGGGAGTTTTTTTAAAAATTCAGATAAGGCACTCGGCACTTTTTTTGGCCTTCTTTCAGGTCTTATTCTTTTTGCGTTTCTTCTTACAGTAGTAATTGCCCTTCCCGTATCCCCTTTTCTTAAACATTCAGTTTCAGACTCAAGAATCGGAAGCTTATTGGTTTCACGGACTCAGGGTTTTGAAAAAGAATTCAATAATATTTTTGGGGGAGCGGTAAATGAAACACTGAACTTTCTGACAGTTGAACCGAGGGGAAATGAGAAAGTTGATTTAAGATTCAGAACCCAAAAACTTTCGATTGATGGAAAAGCAGAGACAGAAATGCTTAATTTAGTAAACAAAGAAAGAACATCGAGGGGTTTAAGACCTGTTTTGGCGGATAATCTCTTAAGAGAGGTTGGGAGAAACCACTGCAAAGACATGTTTGAAAGGGGATATTTTTCGCACTACACCCCGGAAGGATTATCGCCTTTTGATAGAATGGCAGAGGCTGATGTAATCTTTAATTATGCGGGGGAAAATTTAGCGCTTGCCCCAAACGTTACTGTTGCAATGCAGGGATTAATGCAAAGTCCTGGGCATAAAGCAAATATTTTATCTCCGAATTTTGGTAGAATTGGAGTCGGAGTAATCGATGGAGGAATTTATGGAGAAATGTTCTGTCAGGAGTTCGCGAACTAAAGAAGTTAGTTCGAAGTTTGGTTATTGGTTATTCGTAAAAAAACGAAGAGCGAACTAGCAAACTAACTAATAACTGTCAAATGATTAAACTTCCGAATTTAAGAAATGCAGATGTAAAAGGTAAGAGAGTATTTCTCCGATTGGATTTAGATGTTCCACTCACGCAACACTTAACAATTGCAGATGATACAAGGCTTAAGGATAGCCTTGAGACGCTGAACTTTCTTCTTGAAAATGGAGCAACTGTAATTATTGGAGGTCATCTTGGGAGACCTGATCATAAATTCAAAAGTCAAAAGTCAAAATTCAAAATTGAAGAAAACAAATTTTCTTTAAAACCTGTTGCACAGTGGTTTGGAAAAGAATTTAAAATTGAGAATTTAAAATTGAAAATTGAAAATTTTGAAGGGCTAAGGGGTTGGAGAATTACAGACAGTTTATTTTTGCTCGAAAATCTAAGGTTTGATCCGGGAGAGGAGGCAAACCCTTCGACAAGTCCTTTGACCATGAGCTCAGGGTTGAATGACTCAGGGCAAGTTTTTGCAAAAAAACTTGCAAGCCTTGCGGATATTTATGTTAATGATGCTTTTGCATCTTCACATCGTGCCCATGCATCAATTGTTGGAACTGCAAAACTTCTGCCTCATTTTGCCGGTTTACAACTTGCACGAGAAATAGAAACCCTCTCTTATCTTTTGGAAAACCCAAAAAGACCATTGGTTGTGATAATAGGTGGCGCAAAAATAGAAACAAAACTTCCCTTAGTTTCGAAGATGCATAAGTTCGCAGACTATGTTTTGGTCGGGGGAAAAATTGCGGAAGAGACTCGAGTTTTGCTTAAAGTTCAACACGAAAAAGTGGAAAACCGAAAATCAGCTCTTTTGGTTGCGGATTTGAATAATGAGCAAACTGATGTTACCCCAAAAGACGTTGAGAATTTTGTACAGATAGTTAATCTTTCCCAAACTGTAGTTTGGAATGGTCCAATCGGGGTTACTGAAGGAAAAGAGGGCAATTATGAAATAGCATCTTACAAACTTGCGAAAGGAATCATCGACGTAGGAGCTTATTCTGTAGTCGGAGGAGGGGATACCATTGGATACCTTAAAAAGGTGGGATTATTAAACAAATTTTCTTTTGTTTCAACAGGCGGCGGCGCCATGCTCGAATTTCTTTCAGGAGAAAATTTACCGGGGATCGAAGCTCTGATTGAAAAAAGTTAATCTCTAAGTTTATCTTCGATGTGTCCGACAGAAACTTGAATGCTCGGATATTTGGTCCCGTACATCTCAGTAAACGCACCTTCTACAAATCTTACATCCCCGATTGCTACAGGAAGCTCGTCGTGAGAGAATCCAAATAAATATGCCGCAACATCTATAGCCATAAGTCCTTCGCTTTTGGGATCTTTAATTCCTAACACATTTTGACCAGTCTGCTTAAATCCATAAGAATCAGTTACCTTTCTATCGAACTGAACCCATACATCCCCAAATTTCAAAGGCGCATATACTGGCTCAAATCTCCTCCACAAATCCACAGCCTCAAAGCATGCAAGGGGTCTAAGACTCATTAATGTGAATCGAACCAGATCTAAACCAGTGATAAAATACCTGTACGCTTTAAGATAAGTATCTTTTTCGCCTAATGAAAGCCTTTGTGACAAGTGAACATTTACAGGAATATCAAATGTCGGAAGAGATCTTCCACCTTCTAGTTTTCTGTTCGGCATAATCCGAGTATTATAGGATAAAAAAAAGAGGAAATCAAGATATGATTACCAGCTTGTCCTAAGGTGGTTCATGGCGTAGTTTAGGTCGCCGGAGACTTTTTTGCGGGGGTTGAAGATATTTTGGGGGTCGAAGATTTTTTTTGTTTCCTCAAAAAGCTTTACAATTTCTTCTCCATACATTTGCTTAAGATACGGAGTTCGTATCAATCCATCATTGTGCTCTCCGGTTGTTGACCCCTTATACTTTGCGACAATTTTATAAACCTGGTTTGAAATCTGGGGAATTGCTTCTCGGACATTTGGATTATTAATATCAACCAGAGGAATGATATGAAAGTTTCCATCTCCCACATGCCCTGCGACAGTGAAGATGAATTCCGGATGTTTTTTCAGGATATCAGTCACTTGGGGTACTACTTCTGTAATATATTCAGGTTTAATAACAAAGTCATCTATAAAAGGTGCTGTGTGTTTATCTCGAATTTTCTTGCGAAGCAGATTGAAACTCTCGCGCCGGACAAGCCAATATCTTTTCTCCTGTCCTTCCAAAGCTGTCTGGGTTGTGGGATGAAGCGGTTTGAGTTTTTCCCGAAGTGTCGCCACTTTTCCCTTAACCTCCGAAAGATCGTCGCTTGTAAAATCAACTTGAAGAACCAGTTTGGGAAGACTTCTTCCGGTAAACAAATCAAAAAAAGCTGGCAAAAATGCAATGCCTGCTTCAATTGATCCTAGAAAACCTAATTGTTTTGTAAATTCCGGAAAATATTTAAGCGCGAGTTTTAATGTATTGTCATCATACGATTCAAAACTTTCCGGCTCAAGATCAAGAACCTCTTTTATAATCTGTCCAAGGGCAGACATGTCATGAAGAAAAATTATTAACATATCACGATGCTTATGAATGGGTACAAGTCCCAAGTCTCCTTCTAAAAACATTCCCAGAGTTCCTTGCGCTCCGACAAAAAGTCTAGTAAGATCAAATATTTTTTTGTCTTTGTCCCATACATTCCAAAGATAGTAGCCTGCGGAGTTTTTTGAAACCTGTGGCTTTGCTTTCAATAACAGTTCGTAGTTATTAGTTATTAGTTCATAGATTTTTTTATAGATTTCTCCTTCGTAATCTTTTTGTTTTAATTTTTGCTCGAGTTCCTTTTCATTTAGCGGCCTAAACTCGTATTCGTTTCCATCAGATAGAACAACTTTTAATCTTCTTACATAATTTTCGGTCTTTCCATACTTAAGGGATTTTTCTCCTCCCGCATTGTTGTTGAAGATTCCTCCCATTGCGCATAATTCCCTAGATGCAGGATATGAGGGGAAAATTAGATTATATTTAAGAGTCTCCTTTTCAAAATCCCTGTAAAAAACTCCCGGTTGAGTTGTCGCTATATTTCCGTTTACGGCCGGGGTTTTATTAAAGTATTTGCCAAAAGCAACGATAATAGATTCATTAATTGATCCGCCTCCCATGTCTGTCCCTGCGGCGCGTGCGGTAAGGGAAAGAGTGGGATTATTTTTTTTATTATCATTAACAAACTTAACCAGAGCTTTCACATCTTCGTCATCTTTTGGGAAAACTACAGCTTGAGGCTTTACTTCAAAAAGCGAAGCATCGTGGGAGTAGTCGGAGAGGGTTTGATTATCGGTTATAACGTCACCTTTAATCAATGTCTTAAGTTTATCGAGTAATTCTTGATCCATAAATTCCAAATCCAAAATCTCAAATAACAAATAAATTCAAAGCTACAATTTCCAAAATCGAAAACGATCTTGAATTTTGAGATTAGAATTTAGATATTATTTAGGATTTGGTGCTTTGAATTTGTAATTTTATTTCCTTGCTATCACTTTTTTCACAGCCTCAATTATTGAGGGTGCGTCCATTTTGTATTTTGCCATGAGTTCTTTTGGAGTTCCGGATTCTGCAAAAGTATCCTGAAGGCCGACAAATTCCATAGGAGTAGGATTATTTTTTGCCAGAACTTCTGCGATTGCACCTCCCAAGCCTCCCATAACTTGATGATCTTCAACTGTTACGATAGTTCCGGTTTTTTTTGAAAGCTCAATAATCGATTTTTCATCGATTGGTTTAACTGTTGAAACATTTGCGACTAGAACATGGACATTTTCTTTTTCGAGTTCTTTTGCCGCCAAGAGAGCATTATAAAGAATATGCCCTGTTGCAAAAATAACTGTTTGAGGATTCTCAGAGTCCCAAAATGTTTGGATTTTTCCTACTTCAAAATGAGTTTCGTCGGTGGTAATTACAGGTGTCTTATCTCTCGTAAATCTCAAATAAACAGGACCTTCAATTTCGGCAGATTTAATTGTTGCTTTTTTTGCCTCAATTGCATCACAGGGAACAAAAATTGTAAGACCCGGCCAGGCGCGAGTTATTGCAATATCCTCTGTTGCCTGATGAGTTGCTCCGTCAGGACCAGTCACGACTCCGGAGTGATGTCCTGCGATTTTTACATTAGACTGGTTATATATAATAGTAGTGCGAATCGTTTCCCAGTTTTTGCCGGGAGAAAAAGTTGCGTAAGAAGATATGAAAGGAATTTTGCCGCTTATTCCAAGCCCTGCTGCAATAGCCGCCATGTTTTGCTCGGCGACTCCACATTCAAAAAATCTATCAGGAAATTTTTTCTCAAATTTTTCTGTCTGTGTTGATTCTGACAAGTCTGCTGTTAAAACCACAACATTTGGATTTTTTTCTCCAAGTTCAACCAAACCCTCCCCATAACCTGTCCTTGTTGCCTTCTGCTCTACATTTTCATCAAATATTTTTGGGCTTAGCTTAAGGTATAGATTTAACATAACAATTCAAAATTCATAATTTAGAGTTCAGAATTTAAATTTAAAGTTTAGGATTCTCTTAATTCTTAATTCTGCATTCTAGATTCTAAATTCTATTGGTGTTCGCTTCTTATTTTTCCCTGTAAAGTCCTAAGTTCGTCGAGGGCTTTTTTTGCCTCCTCTTTGTTCGGCGGTTTTCCGTGCCAGTGAAAGTCTTTTTCCATAAAATCAACACCTTTTCCCGGAATTGTGTGGGCAATAATAACTGTTGGTTTTTCAAAGACAGCCCGAGCTTCTTTTACGGAATCTATAAAAGCTCTGATATTATTTCCATCAACTTCTAGGACTTTCCAATTAAATGTTTCATACTTTTGCCTTAAAGGTTCAAGAGGCATTACATCTTCTGTGAAGCCATCGATCTGGATGTTATTTCTGTCTATTACAACTGTTAAATTATTTAACCTATGTTTTCCTGCAAACATTGCCGCCTCCCAAGCGTTTCCTTCCTGATGTTCGCCGTCTGATGTTATGCAATAAATATGATACTTTTTATTATCAAGACTTGCGGCAAGTGCCATACCGATTGACTGAGAAATACCTTCTCCCAAAGGACCTGATGTCGTCTCGACTCCGGGAAGTGAGGTTCTATGAGGATGTCCCTGAAGACGGGAATTTATTTTTCTTAAGGTTTTTAATTCCTCCAATGGAAAATAACCAGCAAGTGCCATGGTGAC
Organism: Candidatus Levybacteria bacterium RIFCSPHIGHO2_01_FULL_41_15; assembly: GCA_001782165.1. GTDB lineage: Bacteria > Patescibacteriota > Microgenomatia > Levybacterales > UBA12049 > 2-01-FULL-38-13. Next base: position 172,064 of record MFNV01000009.1, read on the forward strand.
ATAGCGAACCGGACAAATATGTCCGTTTGAGAGAATTAGTCTGTCACGATCTTCCCAGTCGGGATTTTTCGGATCGTGATTTAGAATATGAAAATAAAAGGCTGTGAAGATATCCGCCATTCCTAAAGGGCCTGCAGAATGTCCGGAGCCTGCTTCCAAGAGAGTTTCTATTATAAGCTCCCGGGTCCGGACTGCTTTTAATTCAAGTTCTTTAAGTTTTTTTTCGTGAAGTTCGGGAATCATCCTAATTCTATATTACAGTTTATTTATTAGGCTTTGCAAACAGTTTCATCTTCTTTTCTGCCGAGAAAGCCTATTCTGTACTTTTGTACCGGCAAAAGTACCAAAAACTCTCGACAAGCCTCCTCTCGTGCTTTCAGATTAAAACTCACTTAACGTGGGAACCCTCCCGTTAGGGAATCCCACAGTTGCGCTCATTTAATCCTTCATGCACTCGACGCCAGATTGTCAATTAATAACTGTGGAATGGCAAAATAAAACTAGTCTTTTAAAACAATCATGAGGTCCGAGACGTTTGAGGGAAGGCGGCCGGTTTCAATTCCGTCTCCTGTTTTTTGGAAAAATTCTAAACTATTGTTATTGTCCAAAAATTCTTGCGGATTTAAGTTTAATTTTTTTGCTTTTTCTAAGGTCTCAATGTCTCCGATAGCTCCGGCAAAAGGAGAGTTATCCCAACCATCTGAGTCAAAAGAGCAAATTACAGTTTTGTCATCTATATTTGAAAGTGCGCCGAGAACTACTTCCTGATTTCTACCGCCTTTTCCAGAACCTGTTACCTTTACAGTTGTCTCGCCCCCAATAAGAAGAATAGAGCTTGGAGTAGTTTTACTTACAAGGTCCGACCCTGTATTTCTTGCTTCACCCTGGAATTTATCGCTTAGAATTTCTGCTTTAAAACCTAGCTCTTCCGCTTTTTTCTTCATTGCCTCAAGAGCTGTTAAATTGCTTAAAATTAAAATATTTGAAATTTTTTCAAAATATTTATCCTCCTTAGGAGTTTCTGTTAAATAGTCCTTGGTAACAAGGTCCGACCTTGTTAAGCTTGTTGAGATTGAAAGAGCGTCATCAATAGTTGTCGGGTCTTTAACAGTTGGTCCTGAAGATATGACAGAAAGATCATTGCCGGGGACATCAGATGCGATTATACTTACAATGGTTGCGGGGTAAAGATGCTTAGCAAGTCCTCCTCCTTTTACACTTGATAAATGTTTTCTTACTGTATTCATTTCTTTGATATTTGCACCTGATTTAAGAAGGGCATCATTAATTTGTATTAGTTTTTCAAGATCAACACGGTATGGTTTTTCAAATAGGGCAGAACCTCCTCCTGTTATTACTACTATTACCAAGTCTTTTCTTGTAGGATTAATTTCAGTAAATCTCTTTATCAAACTGTCGGTAAAATCAACATTAGTTTGTGAGGGGAGGGGATGGGTGCCTTGGGTAAATTTTATTTTTTTAAAATCTTCAGAGTTTGTGTCTATAACATAACTCTCAACCAGTCTGTTCCCTAACTTTTCCTTAATTAGTCTTGAGTTTTTCGCCGACCCTTTCCCAAAACCTATTAAAAATATTCTCTCAAAGCCTCCTAAGTCAAATGACTTATCACTAATTCCTAAAATATTGTTTTCTAATTTAATACTATTATTAATAACATTTTCCGGCTGAATTGATGAAAGAGCAGTTTCTACAAGCTCCAAGACAATCTTCCTCTGTGGTCTTGTCGCAATCTTCTCAAAATTCCTAATAAACATTTGATTTTAGTTTATATTTATCCCAAGCTATTGACAACAGCTTATAGTTATGAAAATTCTTGTCATTATACCAATGTTATAACGTTGTTATAACATAATATTCTTGACAGGAATTTATAATGGGCATACTATATTTATATAATAGTTTTTATATAGTCTTGGCAGACATCCTATGAGCGTTGAAGGCGCCCGGGTTCTTCATTTCTTTGATAGATACAGGAGGTTTAGCCCCCAAGTCCCCCCTCCCGCAAAAGCAGAAATAGTTTCCATCTCTGATATAAGAATCAAAAGAGAGGAAAGAGTTTTAAAAGAACAGATAGCAAGATTTGTAGAGGAGTTTGGCTTTCATAGAGAGTTGGATATGTCAGAGGAGGATTACTGCGCCTCTTTCCCAAAACCAGCCCAAAAGCCAGAGGAATATAGTGCTAGATTTGATATTACTCTTCCTATTGACCCTAGAATTCCGCTACAAACCTTGCATAGACTTGCGGGAATTTATGACTATTATTTTGAAGCACTAAATGTTGTAGACCTAAAACACCCTCCTACTAGAAAACCTTATATTATTTATCTTAGAAGCGAGACTCATGCCCTCAATTCAATAGAAGAGGGAATGGCAAGTCTTAAAGAAGATGAGGGAGATCCCACGTGGCGTGAAGTTGTCCTTTTCTATCTATTGCATTATAGAGAGCATCCTGAACCTCATTCTATTGTCCGATCGTTTAGGGCAGCAAGTTCGCGTCTTATAATTGAGGACGGAGAATTAGTACCCGTTCTTGAAATGTACCACGATAAGCCAATAGCCCGAGGCAGGACTATTGATTCTTTCTATCCACATAGGGCTTTAATTCGTGGAAATATAATAAATGTTGCTGCTTAAGTTTCTTCTTTCTGCCTCTTGATGTAATTTTTCCTGTCTCCTATACTAATTGTATGATTCGCGTTGCTATAAATGGATATGGAAGAATAGGGAGAGTAGCTCATAGAGTAATTCTTGAGAAATATCTTTCGGAGATCGATGTTGTTGCGATAAATGCAGGCTCTTCAACTGATATAAAAGGGTGGATGTACCTGCTAAAGTACGATTCTTCATATGGACCATTAAGTTCAGAGTTCAGAGTTCAGAGTTCAGAGTTGAATGATTCAGAAAAAACAGGAATACTAAAAGATTGCATCGGTTATTTAATTATTAATGATAAAGAAATTCCGGTTTTTTCCCAGAAGGATCCAAGTCTTTTGCCATGGAAAGACTTAAATGTTGATGTAGTTATTGAATCAACAGGAGCTTTTACAAAAGAGGAAAAACTTAAGCATCATCTTGATGCAGGTGCAAAATCAGTAGTTTTATCAGCTCCTGCCAAAGATGGTGACGTTCCCACATATGTAATTTCAGTAAATTCCAAAGATTACAAAGGCGAAAAACTTATAAATAACGCTTCTTGCACAACTAATTGCATAACACCGGTTGCAAAAGTAATTGTTGATAATTTTGGCGTCGAGAAGGCTATGATGACGACAATCCACGGATATACATCTGATCAGAGACTTCAGGATGGCGGACATAAAGATTATAGACGCGCCCGAGCGGCAGCAGAAAATATAGTGCCAACATCAACCGGTGCCACAATTGCCGCTTCGCAAGCTCTGCCAGAACTTCAAGGATTATTCAGCGGACTTGCAATAAGAGTTCCTGTTGCGGTTGGGTCTTTATCGGATTTCACTTTTCTTTTAAAAAGGGAGACTTCAAAAGAAGAAGTAAATGAGATTTTTAGAAAGGCATCAACGGATCCCATATATAAAGGTATACTAGAGGTGACAGAAGATCCTATTGTATCATCTGATATTATTGGGAATCCCCATTCCGCAATTGTAGATTTATCTCTGACGCAGGTAGTAGGAGGAAACATGCTTAAGGTAATTGCCTGGTACGACAATGAATACGGATATTGCAATCGACTCGTTGAAGAAGTACTACTCGTTGGAAAATCACAAATACAAAGCACCAAATCCTAAATAATAATTTAATTAAGTCCAAATGTCCAAAATCCAAAACAGTTTTGGTATTAGAATTTTTTATTTTGTATTTATTTGTGATTTGTCCCGCTGGTAGTTTCCAGCCGGGATCCCGCAATTGCGGTGAGAATTTTAGATTTAGAATTTGATTAAATTAATTAGTTTAATTAGAATAATTAGAAATTCACAATGGTTGGTCTGCTAAATATTAAAAATATCACAATCTCGGGGAGAATTGGGTCTGGTGCAACAACTCTTGCTAAAAAACTTTCAAAAATTCTGGGTTGGGAGATGATTGAGGGAGGAGCGATAATGAGACGTACTCAACAGGAAGTAGGAGCCAGCATAATTGAGACAGACAAAAGACCGGATCATTTCGACCTTGAATACGAGGAAATGGTAAGGAAAATTTTAAAAGAAGAAGAGCACCGGATTGTCCAAAGCCATCTTGCAGGATTTGATGCAAAGAGGATAGATGGAGTTTTTAAAATCCTTCTTGTTTGTGATGATGAAAAAGGGCGTGATAAAAAAGAAATCCGTGTAGATAGACTCGTAAATAGAGATGGTATATCAGTTAAGAATGCAAAATTTGAAATTAACGAGCGGGAAAAAAGAAATTTGGATAAATGGAGAAGACTTTATGCGCAGGGCGATGAGGCTTGGGTTTACTGGGACAAAAAATACTATGATTTAGTCATTAACACATATTCTCACAATAAGGACGAAACACTAAGGATCGCATTAGATGCTATCGGATACAGATAAATTTATTATTTTCTTCTTACCCCTACGCCCTATTGACTTTTAAAATCGAATAATATAAGATTATGTCCATTTACTAGAAACTCAGGTATAAGTATTGTTTAAATATATCGAGTTTATTATATATATGGGAGGTCTAGAATTAAGAGTCGAAGGAAAGCATGGAGTGCCCAACGGTGTCAACGCCAAAGGGGAAAAACTTAGAAACGGCAATATTGAGGTAAGATTTGCTGATCTAGAGAAAGATGCTAAGGGTATCGTAGAGATTTGGAATCAGCCTTCTGTAATAGAGCATCTTGCAGGGGTCGGTCCTGCGAAAACTCCTCCAGAAGTTGATCTTAAAAGATATAGAAGACATCATCCATCTCCACCTAATACACCTATTCTTATTGCAGTGCCGGATGAGATTAGAGGATCTTTCGAAAACAACCCCAGTATCACAACTATTGTAGCAATAGATAAGTCCTCAAATAGACTAGTTGGAACTATTCAGGTGGGGTTTGCCACAGGGCGGGGTATTACTGTGGCTTCTGTAGAAAGATTAGCTGTTTCCGAGGAAGCTCGGGGGAAAGGTATTGGCAAGAGGCTTTTAAGAACAGCTCATGCACTTATTTATACAGTAACAGATAAAGAAAAGCAGTACGTCTATACAGGTATTCGTGCAGGAATTATAAATAATGCAAAAGGAGCAGATGCAGCATGGATGTTGTTTAAGGGTGCTGGATATGATCTTATCGGACAGCAAAAAAGTATTTGCGTAAGTTGGGATAATGATGAGAGAAGGTTTGTTGCAAGAGATACATGGATAGTAGGAACAGGAAATATCCCTCCCTGGCGCAGAGTAGAGTTGCTTAAGTTTCTTCCCAAAGAGACTTCCCAGACCTCGTAAAACCTATTGATATTTACCAAACTTAGTGTTAAAGTAAAGGCGCTTTGGCAATGAGTAAATATTTGGACTTCTTTAAAACTGTCGGAAAATCGAAAAAACTTCCTCGTACCGGGTGGATTAGAGAAAAAATCAAAAACCCCGAAAGTGCTGCGGAACATTCCTTTAGAGTCGGAGTATTATCTATGATTCTTGCAGAAAAACTGGAAGTTGAAAAAGATAAGCTTATGAAAATGGCCCTAATCCATGATTTGGGAGAAGCAGTTACAGGAGATCTAGTATGGATAAGATGGGGCGTGGTGGATTTAAAAGCAAGAGGAAAGAAAGAGGAGCAAGAAATAAGAGGAGTTATAAAACTTTTTAGCGGCATCGAAGAAGGAAAAAAATATATAAAGATTTTTGAAGAAATGATTCTCCGTTCTACAAAAGAGGCAAGACTTTTCTGGCAAATTGATAAATTAGAAATGGCTCTACAGGCTTTGGAGTATGAAGAGGAGCAAGGGAAAAATCTGGATGAGTTCTTTGCTACAGCTGATTTGTATGTTAAGCATCCGGTTTTAAGAGAAATATTTGATGAAATTTTAAGCCAGAGACCTGCTGCTAAGCAGAGGAAGATAGGATATGAAAGTAGCTGATGTGATGTCAACAACCTTGGATTGGGTGGCTACGGATACAAAAATTAGAGAGGTTTCAAGACTTATTTTTGGCCGAGGCATCAACGGAGTACCTGTCTGTAGAGGAAGAAAAGTAATAGGCTTTATTTCAGAAAAAGACATTCTCTCCAAGTTTTACCCCTCAATGAGGGAATATACGGAGGACCCTTTTCGTGAAGGAAATTTTGAGGAAATGGAGGAGAAAGTCGATCAAATATTTGCTCTCACGGCAGAAAAGATAATGAGCAGAAATCCGACAACTGTTACCCCTGACACCCCTCTTCTTAAAGCCCAGTCCTTAATGTTTATTCATAAAGTCGGAAGACTTCCGGTTGTGGATAAAAGTGGGAACTTAATTGGAATGATAACTAAAGGGGATATCTTTAGAGCATCAGTAGGAGATAGGCTGCCCTTAACAGATGAAGAAGAGTATCACGACTGGCAGGCAAAACACTACGATATAATAACTGACTGGAAACAAAGACTCCAAAACGAAATCCCGGATTTATCGGCTCTTTTTAGGAAACATAAAGTAAAAGATGTGATAGATATTGGTTTCGGCACAGGCGAACATGATATTGCTCTGGCAAAAGAAGGATTTAATGTTTTGGGAATTGAAAGCAGCCAATTAATGGCCAGAGAGGCCAAGAAAAAGGCAGATAAACTACCGCAGGATGTTAAAAAGAGATTAAACTTTATTTTCGGGGACTATTCAAAAATACTTTCGCAGGAAGAAAAAAAGTACAGAGCAGCAATTTTTATGGGAAACGCGTTTCTTCATCTTGTCCCACAGTACAAAAAAGTCCTAGATGCGATTTCCAACTCTCTTTTATCTCACGGGTCTGTTATTGTTCTTCAGATTACAAATCTTGAGAGAATTTTCAAAGTCAAAAACAGGGTTTTTGATGTTACCTTCGGACGTTCTAAGCATGGAGTTCCTTCGGAACACGCATTCTTCAGATTTTATGATCCGAAAGACAAGAATGGTTACCTTACCCTTAATACCGCAATCTTTGATCATGACGAGAGAAGATGGAAGTTTAGGACAATGAACTCCGCACCAATTGTTAATCTTAATAAAAATAGTGTAAGAAATTTGCTTAAAAAGAAGGGGTTTGGTAAAATTTCATTTTATGGAGGGAAATTTCTTGGGAGGCTTTTTAGAGAACCATTTAAGCCCTCTGAGAGCGATTGGCTAAATGTAATTGCCGTAAGATAAGTTATGAAAAAATTATTATTTGCGGTTTTAATTTTTCTTTTTGTCTTAAATCCGAATTCCTCTTTTGCTCAGGATTCTTCCGCAACCTCCTCAGGAAAAAGCAAAAAAGTTGAGTATACTCTTCCTTATCCCGGAATTCTTCCAGATAGTCCTCTTTATCCTTTTAAGGCCCTGCGAGACAGAATTGTTTCATTTCTTATGTCAGATCCTGCAAAGAAAGCCGAGTTTAATCTGCTTTCGGCAGACAAACGTTTAAATGCGGGAGTATACTTGTTTGCAAAAGGGGAGAGTAAACAAAAGCTTGCACACTCTACCATTTCAAAAGGAGCAAATTACTTTGAGCAGGGAATTTCCCAGCTTGAACTTTTAAAAAAGCAAAACTACCCCTTGGATAGTTTGATACAGAAATATCAACTGGCTTCGTATAAACATCAGGAGGTACTAAGAGAGCTGATAAGAAAATCAAAGGGGGATATTCAAAAGGGCCTCTCCGCCACAGAAGAAAGGATTGAAAATTTTCAAAATAGGCTAAATAAGCTTAGATCTCCATAATAAGATAAACAAAATATAACGAGTAAATTTTGTCAGTTCCTCTAAATTTGCTTTTTTATCCTTTCAAAAATTAGCAGAATTTTTTTACCCGTTTTAAACTCCAAATTTTGCCTTTTGCAAAACCCGAGGCTAAAAAAAGGCTTGACACTATTTGATATTGTTATTGATAGTTGACACGGCAGATTTAGTGTAATACCATCCTTCTTAGCACTATTAGTAGTGTTTCTGTCTGTCGGCAGACAGGTTCCGCCAGAGACGGATTAAGTACATTGATAATTTGCCAAGACCCCTGTCCGAACGTGCAAGTTGATGTGAAGCAAATTAAAATGAATTTATCTAATGCAAGAATTTATTTATGAAGTGTCCATACTGCGGATCCAAAGAAACTGAAGTTGTAGAAACAAGGGACAGCGAGGATCTTGAGACTATCAGAAGAAGAAGATCTTGTTTGACTTGTGACAAGAGATTCACGACATATGAAAGAGTAGAGAATATAAGCTTGGTAGTAATTAAAAAAGACGGCAGACGGGAACAGTTTAACAGAGACAAATTAAGGTCAGGAATAATAAGGTCATGTGAGAAAACAAAAGTATCGATGGAGGACATCGAAAGAATAGTTACGGAGACGGAAAGAGAATTGAGAAATGCCGATTCGGTTGAGGTAGATAGCAAAAAAATAGGACAGATGGTTGCAGCAAGACTTAAAAAAATTGACAAGGTTGCTTATATAAGATTTTCAAGTGTATTTAAGAGATTTGTAGATGTTGAAGACTTCGAAAAAGAAGTCAAAAGATTAATAAAATGAAACAATTAAAAACAGAAATTATCGCACTTTGCGATTACGCAAGTATTTCGAGAGAAGGAAAACTAAATATTAATGGAATTTTTGATGAATTAAGAGTTCAACAATTTCCCGGCGGTTTAGCGCGTGCGTTTTTTGTTGCAACTATTTCTGGTACACCAAACACCTCTTATAAATTAAATCTAAAAATAGAACCATCCGAGGGATTTGCAGGTGAAAAAAGCAGCTTTGATCTTGATACTTCTACCGGGCCTAATGGCAAAAATAATTTGGTAGTAGAGCTTATGGGCCTAGCTTTTAAAGAGGAGGGGGACTATAAATTCATATTAAATGAGAAGAAGAAAGAAGTTGGATCAACAACACTGAAGGTTTTAGATCAAAGAAAATATAGCATTAAGGACACAAAATTACCAAATTAAATATGAATAAAGATTTTGCTAATAATTTAGTTAATACCCCAGATTACGAGCATGAACCTTTCGATATGAGTGAACTAAAACCTTTAACTGTTTATCCTAATGCAATGAATTCTGGCGCAGCTATTTATCCAGCAACTATAGTTGAAGGACCGATAGATAATTTCGGAACAGCAGTTGCTCAAGGCAATATGGGTCAAGATTTTTATCCTACTACGGTTAGCGGGACTACCTCTGTTTATTCAAATTCTAATATTAATTCATGCACTTCGGTCTCGTTAAGGACTATTTCAGAGGGCTTTCATAAAGGAGATGGACATAATCTAGGAGAATTGTCGGGGTCAACCTTTCTAGCTAAGCCCACCACAGAGCAATATCAAACCAAAGATAAAAGCTGTACAAATAGTAAATCTAATTTTTATAAAATAGAAATTAAATATGACCTTGCCAAAAAGCCTAACTACAAAAACGCAGATCAAATTGCAAAAGTGGATTTACACAAATTTCTTAGATACAGCCACGTGCAGTTTCTAGCTGAATATTATTTATGAAACTTGATGGAATAAGAAATAAAGTGTTTTTGGACAGATATGCTTTAAAGGGCGAAAAGGGCGAACTTCTTGAACAAACCCCAGAGCAAATGTGGACAAGAGTTGCCCATGGCATTGCAGGCAATGAGAAGACCAAAGACAGAAAGCATTGGGAGAAAAAATTCTACGATGTAATGAAGGATTTTAAATTTGTTCCCGGAGGAAGAATCTTATCAGGAGGAGGAACAGACTATCAAGTAACCTACTTTAATTGTTTTGTAATACCGTCTCCAAAGGATTCAAGAGAAGGAATCTTAGAATCCTTAAAACAGCTTGTTGAAATTCAATCAAGATCAGGTGGAGTAGGTCTTAGTCTTTCTTCTTTAAGACCTCGGGGAGCAAGAGTTAAGAAAGTAAACGGAACATCCTCAGGCCCTGTTACGTGGGCAGGACTCTTTTCCTATGCAACTCATGATGTGGTTCAGCAGGGAGGAACCCGACGCGGTGCGACAATGCTCATGCTTTGGGATTGGCATCCTGATATCGAAGAGTTTATTACCGTAAAACAGGACCTTTCCAGGATAAATGGGGCAAACCTTTCGGTATGTATTTCAGACGCCTTTATGGAAGCAGTCAAAAAAGATGCAGATTGGGATTTGGTTTATCCTGACCTTGATGACCTAAGATATGATGAAAAATGGAACGGAGAGATAGATCAATGGAAAAAAATGGGCGGCAAAGTGAAAATCTACAAAACCGTAAAGGCAAGGTATCTATGGAATCTTATTTGTGAAGCCGCCTGGGGATCTGCTGAGCCGGGGTTGCATTTTCTTGAGCGGAGCAACAAAAGAAGCAACACTTGGTATTTTGAAAGGCTTGTTGCGACAAACCCTTGCGGAGAGCAGCCTTTGGGACCATGGGCGGTATGCAACCTTGGGGCAATGAATTTGGCATCTTATGTAAAAGTGGATAGCCAGTTTGATTACAAACAGTTAGGAGAAGATGTAAAGGTTGCGATAAGATTTTTAGACAATGTTATTGATAAGACTTATTACTTTTTCAAAGAGAACAAAAAATGTGCCAAAGATATAAGAAGGACAGGTCTTGGGATAATGGGACTTGGAGACGCTCTTATAAAGATGAAAGTTCGTTATGGTTTGGATGAATCTCTTAAAATTATTGATAAAATATTCGAGACCCTTAGAAACAGCGCCTATGAGGCATCCTCAGAAATTGCCAAAGAGAAAGGCCCTTTCCCTAAATTTGATAAAACTAAATATCTTAAGGGGTATCATATAAAAGAATTGCCCGCCGCTATCCGAAAAAAGATAAGTCGGTACGGGATAAGAAATGCCGTTCTTCTTACAATTGCTCCAACAGGTACTACTTCTCTTCTTGCGGGAGTGACCTCGGGAATCGAACCCGTGTATGAATTTACATTTATAAGAAGGGACAGGACAGGCGAGCATGTTATGTATCATCCACTCTTTGAGGAATGGAAAAAAGAAAACGCTGGCAAAGAAAAATCCTTCGACTCCGCTCAGGACAGGCCTGATTACTTCGTTTCGGCAAATGATCTGACTCCTCTTGAGCATGCCCAAGTTCAGGCAGTTGCCCAAAAATATATTGATGCATCAATTTCAAAAACAGTGAATGCACCAAGCTCCCATACAGTCGAGGATGTAAAAACCCTGTACATGGCAGCATATGACTTAGGACTTAAAGGAGTAACATACATGAGAGAGGGGTCAAGAGAAGGAGTTTTATCAAGAGTGGATGAAAAGAAAGATAAAGAAAAGGTTGATAAATCACAAAGACCAACTGCTCCACGACCCATACAGCTTGAAGGAGTAACTTACAGGGTAGAAACTCCTTTAGGCAAGACTTACATAACTATAAATCATGATGAAAATAGAGAACCGTTTGAAGTGTTCATTACTATAGGAAAAACCGGATCAGATATTTCCGCAATGGCAGATGCCTTGGGTAGATTAATTTCCGTAAATTTAAGACTCTCAGGCGGACTCTCTCCAAGAGAAAGAATAAGACAGATAGTTGCTCAGCTTGCGGGGATTGGAGGAGCAAGAAGTGTCGGATTTGGAAAAGATAGGGTAAGATCTTTGCCCGATGCGGTCTCAAAAATTCTTGCAATGCATTTTGGTTTTGCAGTTAATGGTCTTGTAGAGGATAAAAACCTGTCTTTGGGCCCGCTTCGCAGCGAGGCGAGCAAGGCAGAAATTGAACAGAATGGACAATTGAGTGGAGTTTTGGCAAATGGAGTAGACGGAAGAGTCCGCCTGCCCTCTGATCCTCATCTTACTGCCGAAGGACTTGGCAGGGATAGGGAAATAGCAAATGGGGAAATCGAAGTAAGAAAGGACGAGGAAAAAGAGGAAGAGGTAATTAAGATGCAGCAACTTGCCCTGGTAGGTAAAGCCTCAGGAGTTAATCAAGAATTTTCTGATTCCGGAACAGGGCTTTATGATATTTGCCCTGAGTGTGGAGGAGGAAGCTTAGCGTACGAAGAAGGCTGCCGCAAATGTTATAGCTGCGGTTATGCCGAATGCTAAATTAAATAATTGTGTAATGGGCAATCGCCGTGAAAATCGGTGGCAGTGCCGCTACTGTTAAAGTCAGAAAACCATTACATACTAAATTTCCCGAGCAGGAAAATTTTATCCTTCTAGGGAAACCAGAAGGATTTTTATATAAATCTTTATTTTTTTATTTTTTACATTTAATTTTTTGTTTTACTACCATGCCGATTTATACCAAAACAGGAGACAAAGGACAAACAGGACTTTTTTCTGGAAAAAGAGTTTCAAAAGCAAGCCTTCGGATAGAGGCAATTGGTACTGTTGACGAGTTAAATAGCGTAATAGGGCTCGTGATCTCGCAAATTCAAAATTCAAAATCACAAATTACAAATGAATTGATTGAGATTCAAAAAGATTTATTTGAAATAGGCGCTGCACTGGCAAATCCCCGCCAAGCATTGAATCTTTCAAAAAGGGTAAAGGAATTTGAGAAAACAATTGATAAAATGACCAAAGAATTGCCGCCGCTTTTTAACTTTATTCTTCCCGGAGGAGGAGTGGCGGGTTCAACTTTGCATATTGCAAGAACAGTTTGCCGGCGAACTGAAAGAAGAATAGTTGAGCTTTCAAAAAAGGAAAAAGTTCAAAGCGACGTCATCGTTTATATAAACAGACTCTCAGATCTTTTTTTAACTGTGTCGCGTTTTATAAATCAAAAAGAAAAACAAAAAGAAGTTATTTGGACCAGTAAGTAACAAGTTTTTTATGAGAATAGAAGCATATACAGTAGGTTTTGATCCACGAAATTATCATGCGCCAATTCCTAGTGGTTATTCAAAAGACGAAATTACTCGAAGAAGAGAGGGAAATATTAGGGATAATATAATTAGATATTTAGGGGAATATAGGTTGGGAGTTAAATTTGATGAGATTCGTTATTCAGTTAAAACAAATAATGCCGGAGAAACTTATCTAGAATCCCCCCATGCCGATCCAGGCCCCATATTAAATGTTTACAAAAAAGCAATTGCCTATAGGCAAGAAAGAGGACTTTCTGTACATAGAGAGGTTGCAGAATGCCTGGGATTTCAAAAATTGCAGGATAAACTCGTCAATGCACCAGTAGGAACAATGGCAATGTGGGTTAGTCGTCCAGGATCTAAGGAGGACGGGTATGGAACGCATAGTTTTACATTCCTTATCCAAGTTGTGGAAGATCCAGGAGAAGGAAAAAGTTTAAGAGTAATCCCTTACAGAAACGAGCAGAGTATAGAAGAACAGAAAAGCAATTTAATATACTTTGATAAGAACGCCCAAAACTACAATACAGATGTAGATTTATTAGCAAATCCATCTATCATAAATCAGTCCGACGCTTTTCAAACACTTGATGACATAATTTCTTTTATAGGAGAAACTGAAAAGTTTAATATCCAGTGGCGTAATAAGCTTACCCCTTTAATAATGCCTTTGATAGGAGGATTTATACAGCTTGTTAGAGAAAAAGCATCAGACGAAAATTTACAAAAAGCAAGATATGCAATTGAAAATTTTCTATTAGCGAAGAAAGATTACATTTTGGGAAAGGATAGAAACCCTCAGTTAGTTTTTGAAAACCAACCTCGGGTAATTTTTGAAAGATATGGAAATACTACTCCACCAATTGTTGGCGGAAGCTGTGGGGCTAGCGCAAACGGAGAGAGCAGCAACACATTTAATAATGTTTTTCTTGAAGATAAGTATGGATCAAGAATTTTTAGTTGTCCGGAATGTGGAAAGACCAATATAAGACCCGAAAACGAACTCCTTTCCAACTGTCAGCATTGCGGCAGCGATAAGGTTTCCTGCTGTGATGTTGATAGATCTTCTTTTGTTCTTGTTGCATAAAGAACTTGTTAGGCAAATATAATGACACGCCTTACATTTCATGGTATCATGAATCTGATATGGATTTGAATAAAGATCAAAAAACAACCGGACAAACATCTACAGGACAACAGGATGCAAATCCTTTAGCTCCTGTGGGTGGTGTTCAAAAAGAACAGGAACCCTCCGGTGCTTCTTTGATGAGATCATCAGAAACAGAACCTGTCATCCCTCCTGAGGCAGCAGAACTGGGAGTTGAAAATGTTTCCGAAAGACCTGTTTTGACCACAGAACAGCAGGAAGCGGGAATAAAAATCTCTGATCAGAGGCCTTTGGAAACAGCTACTCCTCCTTCTTCTCCTTTGATTTCAGCTCCTCTTTCTGAAAAAGAATCATTAATTGTTTTGCAAAAAACCTCTAATAAATTTAATGCTATTGTCTGGCTTGCAGATTTGATACTAAGACAAATCAAAAGATTAAAGGTCCATAAAGCACCCCCGGGACCTGCGGAGGCTTAATATGACTTTGGAAACATTTTCGCCTGAAAATATAATTTCTTTCATGACCCAACTTTTTATAGGGATAGGGATTGCTATTGTTTCGATTTTGGCCCTTGTCCTTGCGGGTTATGCTTTAATACTTTGGTATAGAAATAGGGAAAGGGAAAAGGAATCATTAAATTCGACTCTTCTTGAGGTTTCAATGTCTCGCGATAATGAGATAAAAATTGATGCAGCGGAACAAATGTTTACAAGCTTTGCGTCGCTTAGAAAGAGCGGAAGATTTTCCTTTTTAAACCCTCAGCCGCACATCTCTTTTGAAATTGTCGGGCTTCCAGAGGATATAAGATTCTATGTGAACACTCCTAATAATCTTCGCGATTTTGTGGAAAAACAGATAAACGGAGCATATCCTGAAGCAGAAATTAAGGAGGTAGAAGCTTCAACTTTTACTAAAGAAGGGTATTCAATCGGCAATGAATACAATATTTTTTCAAAAGAGGGGAAAGTAGCTTTTGTAAGTCTTAGAACTAAAACTTTTGATTATCTTCCAATCAAGGTATATAAAGATCTTCCTACAGATCCCTTATCCTCTATAACTTCAGTTCTTGCCAAAATGGGAGAAGGAGAGGGAGCCGCAATTCAGTATATGGTAAGTCCCTCGGATTCCAAATGGAAAAAAATGGGAAGGACATATATATCAAAAACAAAAAAGAGCGAATCAGATCCTGAGAAAGCAACATATGCGGCAGATCCCAAGGAACTTGAAGGAATTGAAAATAAGATCGGCAAGCCCGGGTTTGATGTAGTTATAAGAATAGTTGTTTCCTCAACAAGTAAAGAAGCGGCTGATGCACATCTTAACAACATTGTTTCAACCTTCAGCCAGTTTGATGGGTTAAATTCATTTACCAAAAACAAACATAGATTCAAGGGGTTTTTTATGCATGATTTTATTTATAGATATATGCCGATTTGGAGACAGACAGGAGTCTTAACCAGCGAAGAGCTTGCTACGATTTTACACTTTCCAAACAAAACGATAGAGACCCCTCATATCCATCGGGTAACTGCAAAAAGAGCTCCTGCGCCTTCCCAGATTCCGCAGTCAGGACTTTATCTTGGCAAAAGTAAATACAGAGGTATTGAAAGACCCGTTTACATTAGTCTTGATGATAGAAGACGCCATATGTATGTGATAGGAAAAACCGGAACAGGCAAATCTGAGTTTCTCAAAACCATGATTATGCAAGATATTAAAAACGGCGAGGGGCTTTCGGTTATTGATCCTCATGGGGACCTTATCGATGATGTGCTTAAACTTATTCCTCCCCAAAGATCAGAGGACGTGATTTTGTTTGATCCGTCAGATACCCAAAGGCCGATGGGTTTTAACATGCTTGATGCCAAGACTGAAGAACAAAAACATTTTATCGTCTCATCAATAATAGGTCTTATGTATAAGCTTTTTGATCCTCACCAAACAGGAATAATCGGCCCACGTTTTGAACACGCCATTCGAAATGCAATGCTTACTGTAATGTATGAGGGGGGAGCAACTTTTGTTGAGGTGGTAAGGGCTTTAACCGATGCTTCTTATGTTCAGGAACTTTTGCCAAAAGTCCAGGATCCGATTGTGAGACGCTACTGGACGGATCAAATTGCCCAGACTTCTGATTTCCATAAATCAGAAGTCTTGGATTATATCGTTTCAAAATTCGGAAGATTTGTTACAAACAAAATGATAAGAAATATCATCGGCCAGTCGCAAAGCTCGTTTGACTTCAGACGTGTCATGGATGAGGGCAAGATCCTTCTTATAAATCTTTCAAAAGGAAAAATAGGTGAGGAGAATTCAAACTTCTTAGGTCTAGTCTTGGTCCCTAAGATTCTGGTTGCGGCGATGTCAAGACAAGATATGCCGATTGATTCACGCCGTGATTTCTTTCTTTATGTTGACGAGTTTCAGAATTTTGCAACCCCTGATTTTGCACAGATCCTATCCGAGGCACGAAAATATAGATTAAACTTGATAGTTGCAAACCAGTTTATAGGGCAGATGGAAGAGGAAGTTAAGAATGCAATATTTGGAAATGTAGGGTCTGTTCTTGCGTTTAGAGTAGGAGTAACGGATGCGAATTATCTTCAGCATGAATTTCAGCCCACCTTTTCGGAAGCGGATCTTATCAATGTCGAAAGGTTCAACACTTATGTAAAAACTATCGTGAGAGGAGAACCTGTTACGCCTTTTTCTATGGATTTAACCCGGGATATGAGTGATGAGAAAAGACTTATGAATCCTCGAGTCTCAGAGCTTATTAGAGAACTTTCAAGACTTAAATATGGAAGGGATATGGCAGTAGTTGAGGCAGAAGTTGCAAAAAGAGCAAAATTATAAAGTGCGTCCGCTTGGATTCGAACCAAGGACATCTACTTTATAAGAGTAGCGCTCTGCCGCTGAGCTACGGACGCAATCAATGGTATTTTATCAAACCCCAAGATTAACAGCAAGGAACCGATAACATTCTTGAGAAGTTTATGAGTTTCCTATATAATGCGCCAACAGTTATGACAGAGATGGAGCAAAGGGGTTCAGGCAATGGATTTCCGATCTATTTTTCCCTATCAGAATATGAAGATGTGTTTAAAATTTCCCCAGAAATTTATAACCTACAGATAGAGAGATTAAATATTGCCCGTAATACTGTAAGCGGACTAGTAGATGTACATTCTGAAGACGAACGGGAATTTGTTAAAAGAACATTTAGTCATCTTTACGAATTGGTTTTAGCACAGAAAATAAAAAAAGATCCAAAGAAGAGACCTGGATGGATGCCTGTTTGTCTTTATCAATATTCTTCAAGATTTGATAAAGAAGAGTATTGGTGGGGCGATGAAGACGAAATAGGTAGTAGCATTGTTGTCGTTGAATCGCATACAGATAAAACCAGAATTGGCATTCAAAAAGTAATTGATGCTTTAATGCCCGAAGCAGGAATCACGATTTTTGATAAGGATAATCTTTTTAAGAGACTCAATCATCTTAGAGATAATGGATTTTCAAGGTACTTTCATCTTCAAGAGAACCATATTTTAAGCGATACAGAATGTAGTTCAAGAAGGTGCTTAGCGGGAGAGCACTATTTATCTACTATTGTTCCTGCAGTAATGCTTTCAATCGATGTTTCAAAAGAAAGAGACGATCCATGCGTGAGAATGGTTTCTATTGCTTTTAGTTCTTCAGAATATTGATAAATTTATAGAGTATTCATAGAAAATAGTCTCCAATTCTTGAGAACTTGGGGAAATTCTTCTATAATCTTCTTATATGAAAAAGAAGGTTGTTTTGGCGGTTGGAGCGCATCCGGATGACATAGATTTTGGTGCATCGGGAACAATTGCTAAATGGGCAGAGGAAGGAGCAAATTGCTATTATCTTATCTGTACAGATGGAAGTAGGGGATCGACAGATCCTAAGATGACCCATAAAAAACTCTCAAGAATTAGAAAAAAAGAGCAGGCAGAAGCGGGAAAAGTTTTGGGCCTCAAAAAAATTTTTTTTCTAAATCATACCGACACTCAGCTTGATTCAGATTTTACACTCAAAAAAGACATAGCAAAGATTATTAAAATGATAAAGCCCAGCATAGTTGTGACAATGGATCCTACATTTTATTATTCTGAAAAATTTAACTTTATAAACCACACAGATCACAGATCCGCAAGCGTTGCAACAATGGATGCATGTTATCCCTTGGCACGCGACAGACTGACTTTCCCAGAGCATGAAGAGGAAGGACTTTCCCCCCATCACGTAGAAGAAATATGGTTTATTGGTTTTGATAAAACCAATCTATTGGTAGATATTACAGACACCTTTGCTAAAAAAATTGAAGCTATCGCCATGCACAAGAGTCAGTTTGATGATATGAAGCATGTTATAAAAAGAGTCGAGGAAAGAGCAAGGTATTTCGGAATTGTAAAGAGTTGTAAATATGCGGAAAATTTTGTTCGCGTTGAGCTTTTTTAGAGGTCTGAAAGAGAAGTAGTTTCTTTCCCTCTTTCTCCTACAAAATCAAGGTATCTCTCGGTTGTTGAAAGTCTTTTGTGCCCTAAGATTTTTGACAGAAGGATTAAGGAAGCACCTTGTTTTAGATGATGAGCGACAAATGTATGTCTTAGATCATTCACCTTGGCATTTTTAATCTCAGCGAGCCTGAAGTATCTTTCCATTGATGTTCTTATATTTCGGACTAGAAATGGTCTTCCGGATTTTGTAACAAACAGATGGTCGTCCTTAGTTTTGGGCCTTACCTCCATATATTTTTGAAGAGCTTCCTGGCCCCTTTTGTTAAGGGGAACTTCTCTTTCTTCATGCTTCTCATATGGTGCAATATGAAGGGAGTCTTTCTTGACATCCGGTACCCTTAAATTGGCAAGTTCCCCAATTCTTATTCCGGTCTGAAGAAGAAGTTCAATTATGGCAGACATTCTGGGATCATTTCTTGCCGCATCTCTTAAGGCTCTATACTCAGTAGGGGTAAGAATCCTGGGTGGTGCAAGCTGGTACTTGGGATGGGCAATAAGAAGAGAAGGATCGTCTGTTACATATTCATTCACCTTTAGAAATCTATAAAAAGTGCGGGTCGAGTTGATCTTTCTTGAAATGGATTTAGGAGTATATCCATCTTTCTGCATTTTGGCCAAAAAGGCTTCAATGTCCTCTTTGGTTACTTCATGGATGTGATTTTTCGAAAGCTCTTCAAGAAAAAAAACAAGCTGCTCAATGTCTTTCCCGTATGCTACAATTGTAGAGCTGGAATGTTTCTTGTCTTTTAAGAATTTCTTAAACGCATTATGCGCGTCTCTAAGCTTTATAGTTTTCATAAATTAGCCACAAAATCCTCTTTTCTCCAAATTTTGATATCCTATAATATCAGGAAAACCGCATTTCGTCAAGAAGCAAAAGGCTAAAAGACATGAAGAAAGCTCTCTATTTACTGGCTATAGTAATATCGATATTTATAATAAACGGGTTGGTGAGATCTATATATGATTTGTGGAAAAAGCAAGATTTAATAACTGTCGGTCAAATGGATCTTGAAATGGAAAGAAGACAGAACTTAGAGCTTCGGAAAAAACTGTCGCAAGCAAAAAATCCGCAGTTTATAGAAGAGGAGGCGCGCAATAAGCTTTTACTTGTTAAACCGGGAGAAGAAAATGTTCTGATCCCGCATGATTTATCTTCTACCCAGTCCTCGTCGAAAAAAACAGACGCCCGCCCAAACTGGAGAAAATGGTGGGATTTATTTTTTTGATATTGACATATGCGGGGAGAAGTAATAGAATCCTGCCATGATTAAATCAGAACTATTAAATCATGGTTCTGCTCTAGAACATGCCCCGAAAGTTGAGCCCCGAGTTCAAAAGCACATTGTAATTGTGACATGGGCAATGAGTCGAGGAGAGCCACACCTATTTTTCTGGAGAGATCACAACTCCTATGACAACGACCCATATTTAACTGGCGACATTAATTCGGGAAGTGAAATTACTGAGGTTGCCAGAGCGGAAGTGGCAGACAGTTTGGTTTTTGAAGGAATAGAGGAAAAGATAACAGAAGGTGCAATTAAAGGAGCCGTACAATCAGGAACTGTAGTAATACCATTTATAAAAAGCGTAGAAGAGGGAATTGAATGGGAGAATCAAAGAGTCCCCCTAGTTTTTGTTGAAGTTATGCCATCAGTACTTCAGGAACTTACAAAAAGGAATGCACATCTTCTCCTTCCTGCATGGGTCCTACGACCCAATTCAAAATGGAACGATTCTCATGAAAGAAGAATTGAGAAAGCATTCAAAAAGTTTGCCGCACAAAGAAAACTTCATTGATTACTATTCTCAGAAACTGAATGTGCCAACGGCTGGATTCGAACCAGCGACATGACGCTTATGAAACGTCCGCTCTGCCCCTGAGCTACGTTGGCGAGTTCAATTATTTTATCAGTTGATTTAAGATTGGTCAAATTGTATAATAATCATACATGCGGGGTAGTGTACAGTGCACGTGAGGCTCATAATCTCACAGGTCAGGCGCAACTCCTGACCCCGCAACACAGCAACCCTTAAAATTCCCTCTTTGTGGTATAATTTTCACTCTAGCATGATCAATTTTAAGGGTAAGAAAATTGCAGTAATTGGGCTTGGACTTGAGGGGTTATCAAGCGCACTTTTTTTAGCAAAAAGGGGAGCAAGTGTTTTCGTTCTCGATCAAAAGGAAGAAAAAGACCTAGATCAGGAGTTTTTAAAGATATTAAGAGAAAAGGATATTAAGATAATAAGCGGGAAAAACTACCTCGACAATCTTAATAAGTTTGATTTGATTGTCAGAAGCCCGGGAGTAAATATTGATAAAATTCAAAATTCAAAACTCAAAAGTCAAAATTCAATCATTACATCTCAGACCAAGCTTTTTTTTGATTTATGCCCTTGTCCTATCATTGGAGTAACGGGGACTAAGGGCAAAGGAACAACATCGGCACTGATTTATGAAATGCTTCAAAAGCATGGTATTAATGCATATCTAGGTGGAAATATTGGAAAGCCTCCTTTGGATTTTTTGGATAAATTAAGTGAACAGTCTGCCTCGCGTCAAGGCGGGTCTGTTGTAGTCCTTGAACTCTCCAGTTTTCAACTTCAGGATTTCACCCAAAGCCCTCATATAGCAGTAATGCTAATGATGACAAGTGAGCACCTCGATTATCACAAAGATACTAAAGAATATGTAGATGCAAAAAGAAATATTCTAAAGTTTCAGACCAAAGATGATTATGTAATCCTTAACAAAGATTATCCGGCAAGTAGAGAATCAGACATTCACACAGATGCAAAGATGTTTTATATTTCAAGAGACAACAAGGTTGAGGAAGGATGTTTTGTAGAAGACGGAAAAATATTTTTGTCATTGTTAAATGGTGTGGGTGTCGCAACTCGTATGGGTAACGTAAGACGTAAAACGTCAAATAATACTGGTAGCGACAACGTTAAACGTGAAACGATAATCGATATAAGGGATATATTATTGCCGGGAGAACATAATCTTGAAAATGTCTGCGCGGCGGTTATGGCGGCTTTGCTTTGTGGAGTTTCTAAGGAAAATATTGTAAAAGTTTTGAAAACTTTTAAAGGACTTGAGCACCGGTTGGAACTTGTTTCAAATATAAATGGAGTCCGTTTTTATGATGACTCCTTCTCTACAATTCCTGAGACAACAATTGCGGCGATTCAAGCCTTTAAGGATCCAGAAATTTTAATTTTGGGAGGATCAAGCAAGAATAGTGATTTTTCAGAACTTGGCCGCGTCATACGCGATTCTAAAAATGTAAAAGCGATAATAGGGATAGGAGTGGAATGGCCCCGGATTAAAAAACGAATAACGAATAACGAATTACTAATCACGATTGTCGAGGGATTAAGGGATATGCACTCGATAGTTCAGAAAGCTTACAAGCTAGCTAAACCGGGGGATGTAGTTTTATTGTCTCCTGCTTGCGCAAGCTTTGATATGTTTAAAAACTATAAAGACCGCGGAGACCAGTTTAAAAAAGAGGTTAGAAGACTGGCTTGACTGTGCTATTATAAATAAATGCAATTTCCTTTTAGAGTCGGCAAGTCTCATTTGAAAGTATTTTCTGCAGTTTGTTCAAACTTCGTAGTAGTCTGGATTATTGGAGCTTTTGCAACTAGAGAGCTTTTTGTGTTGACCAGTAATATTCTTGCTGTTATACTAATGTGGTACGCTGCCGCATGGGCAGAGAAAGAAGTAGAGAGAAATTATGAATCTTAACCTCGACAGCATAATGGTTCAGTCGCAAATCGCTATTGCGCTTATTATTATTGCTTTTGCAGTTTTATATTTTGTATCTTCTAAAAAAACTCGCTCCAAACGCCCCTAAAATTTTCTTGATATAATTTAAAAGAGAAGTTTAAGTTAATATGGATTCAACAACTCCAGAGGCGCAGATTGGCATTCAGGAACGCGGCTTATCAAATACCTGGAAAGAAACCAGAGATGCTCATATCAGAATTCCATTTGCAGAAAGATGCAAGTTAGTCTTAAAACAAATAAGAAAATGGGAGAATGCATCAAGAACTCCAATTGATGAAAATGAATGGAGATCAAAAATTGACGGACAGATAGAAAAAGCAAAACAGCTTCTAGATAGCAAAGATTACCCGAACGTAAGAGAGGAAAAAGGAAAAATATTTGCTATAGGAGATAACGTTCCTGCAGTTGGTCGTGATGTTTTAACCCGTGTCTATATTGGAGTAGATCCAAGAATGGCCACCGACGCATTTATAGCTATTCTCGAAGAACTTAGAAAGACTAATACCTTAGATCAGATTCAATCAGCGTTAAATCTTGAAGAACTCAAAGGCAAAAGATTGGAGGGAAACATGATGGTTTTTTATGATCCTCAATCAAGAGAGGGGATTCTCATCAATATTCTTACTGCATATAAAAATGCACGTGCAAAAAACCCGCAATTATTTGCTTTAACTCCAAGACAAAAAGCCCATTTAATGCGAGAAAATATGCGACAGTTCAAAGCAGTAGTTGACACTAATTTCGCGTTCGTAGAGATGGCTCCTGAGGATAGGGGGAATAGTTATGATTCTGATATCGCAAACCAAACTAGATACGCATTTAGTATGCCATATGTTGCAAGATTAACGGATGAGGAGTTTTTAGAAGGTGTCAGAAAGGAACAGAATGGTGTAGTTTGGACAGAGGAAAGTCAAAAAAAACTTCATGATGATTTAATTCATCCTGGAACAATTCATCCGGGTGGTATACTGACTTATAAAAGACAACTGTCCGCACCCGGTCTAATTCAATTTGGTACTAGGACCAAAAAATAAAATTTTTTTAGATATTCTGTTAAAATAAATTAAATGAAGAAAGTTATATTCTCCGGGATTCAGCCATCGGGGAATTTGCATATCGGGAATTATGTTGGGGCAATTGCGCAATGGGTTAAGCTTCAGAATGAATCGGAAGCATTTTTTTGCATTGTTGACCTTCATGCAATTACTGTTCCCCAAGATCCTGAAACTTTAAGAGAAAAAGTTTTAGATACTGCTGCTTTATATATCGCATGCGGCATTGATCCAAAGAAGGCTCATATCTTTGTCCAGTCTGAAAACCCTGATCATCCATATCTTGCATGGCTTCTTAACTGCATAACACCTTTTGGACAGCTTGAGAGAATGACCCAGTTTAAGGATAAAAGTAAAAAACAGCAAGAAGGAACTAATGCAGGGCTTTTCGATTACCCGGTCTTAATGGCTGCCGACATCCTTTTATATCAAACCGATGAAGTGCCGGTGGGAGAAGATCAAAAACAACATATAGAAATTACACGAGATCTGGCAGAAAAATTTAACAGAGATTTTGGGCAAACTGTTAAAGTTCCTGAAGCTTTGATTCAGAACGAGACCTCAAGAATAATGAGTCTTCAAAACCCAACTTCAAAGATGAGTAAGTCCGATAATGACCCAATGGGGACAATAAATCTTCTAGACGGTGTAGAAATAGTTTCTGAAAAGGTAGCAAAGGCGGTGACAGACTCAGGGACAGAGATAGTAAAAAGAGAAGATAAGCTTGCGATTTCAAACTTGTTGACAATTCATTCTGTATTTTCAGAAAGTTCCATACAGGAGATTGAAAAAGAATATAAGGGAAAATCCTACGCCGAATTTAAGAAGGGACTGGCAGATTTATTAAACAAAAAATTAGACCCAATTCGAGAAAAATACAATTCTATAAGAGAAGATGTAAAATTCTTAAGACAAATTCTGGATGAAGGTGCTTCTTATGCGAGAAGTAAGTCTTCAAAGACTCTAAGGGAAGTTCGGGTGAAAATGGGACTCGGTTAGAATCTAGAATTTAGAGTTCAGAATTCAGAATTTGAAGATCAATCCCTCTTGATAACTAGCTTCACTTTAGGATTGGCAAAAACATTTTAGTATGGTATACTCTCCCAGATGGCCAACGGTAAAAAAAACAACCTGTCTGCCGACTCGCTCCGCCGCGAGGCGAGCAAGGCGGGGAAAAAACAAAAATTAAAAGTCAAATTTAAGACATCCTGGAAAAACCTTTTCCTTTACGGTTTTCTTGCTCTTTTTGCAGCTTTTCTATTTCTTTCAGTAACTCAGCCTATGGAACAGACAAGAACAGTCCCTCTTTCCCAAGTTATATCAGATGTCAAGGCAGGAAAAATTAAAGAGATAACAGTTGTAGATAACAAACTTACAGTCAAAAAAGATAAAGAAACAGTACAAACGTTTAAAGAGCCGGGTTCAAATGTTTATCAGCTCTTCAAAGATGCAGGCGTTTCTTTGGATAAGACAAATGTGGCAGTAAAAGATGAAACAGGCGTCAATAGCTGGATAAATATATTAACATCCATTCTTCCGATTGTTCTTATGGTTGCCTTCTTTTATTTTATTTTCCGTCAAGCTCGGGGAGCGCAGGAAAGCATTTTTTCCTTCGGACAATCCAGAGCAAAATTATTTTCAAAAGACACCCCAAGAATAAGATTCTCAGATGTTGCAGGAGTTGATGAAGCAAAACAGGAGCTTACAGAAATAGTTGATTTTCTCAAAAACCCGGGAAAGTATAAAGCTATGGGAGCGCGTACGCCAAAAGGGGTACTCATGGTAGGGCCGTCGGGTACTGGAAAAACTCTTCTTGCCCGAGCAACAGCAGGAGAGGCAAACGTGCCATTTTTCTCAATGGCAGGATCAGAATTTATGGAGATGTTGGTGGGTGTCGGAGCATCCCGAGTTCGAGATTTATTTAATACTGCCAAGAAAAATCAGCCTGCAATAATTTTTATAGACGAAGTCGATGCAATAGGAAGACAAAGAGGAGTAGGTTTTATGGGCGGGCATGATGAAAGAGAACAGACCCTAAATCAGATCTTAGTTGAAATGGATGGATTTTCTCCTACTGAACAACTGGTTGTTATAGCGGCAACAAACAGACCCGATGTTTTGGATCCGGCACTTGTAAGGCCTGGAAGATTTGATCGGAGAGTAATGCTGGACATGCCCGATGTTGAAGGAAGGAGGGCGATTCTTTCAATCCATGCAAGGGGAAAGCCCTTCGTAAAAAACGTAAACTGGGAAAAAGTTGCCAAGAGAACTGTGGGATTTTCGGGAGCCGATCTTGAGAACATGTTAAATGAAGCTGCGATCCTTGCAGCAAGACTTAATAAGAAAGCAATCGATATGAAAGATTTGGAAGAGGCGGCAACTAAGGTAAAGCTTGGTCCTGAAAAGAGAAGGCTTCAGTCAGAAGAAGACAGAGAAATGACTGCATACCATGAGGCAGGACATGCGCTTGTCTCCTGGCAGATGCCGCACATGGATCCGCTACATAGAATTTCAATAGTCAGCCGGGGTTTGTCTCTGGGGCATACTATGATGGAACCGACAGAGCATGTGCATGAAACCAAAACAAGGCTTCTGGAGCAGATAAGTGTAATGCTTGGAGGGCGGGCTGCAGAAAAGCTTATCTTCAATGAAATGACAACAGGTGCATCAGATGATATTGCCAAGGCAACGGAGGTAGCAAGAACAATGGTGGTTGAATTTGGGATGAGCGCGCTTGGTCCTATAAATTTAAACGGAGAAAAGAAAAGATTTTTCGGGGAACAATCAAATATTTCAGAGGAAATGGCCGCAAAGATAGATGAGCAGGTTCAAAAAATTACAGACGTAGCCTATAAGCAGGCAATAGCAATTCTTAAGAAGCTTAGAAAGAAACTTGATCTTCTAGCAGGAGAGCTTTTGAAAAAAGAAACAATTGAAGGGGAGGAATTCCTGAAATTGGTCGGCCCAAAGAGAACAATTAATGTGGCCTTGGTTCCTGCAAGATTCTAATTCTTTCCAACTCTTATCAATTGTGGATTGACATTCTTTCTTCTTCCTGAAATACTGAGGCGAGTGGCAAAAATTCATAAATTTTCAAAGAGCGAGGCGATAAAATTCGGTTTTAATTTTTTTAAATCAAACCTTTCCGTCTTTCTAAAACTTGCGGCTGTTCTGATTCTTATTAATATTGTATTGAATGCTGTGGTTGGCTCTTTTGTTAAGATAAATCCTCTCCTTGGTTTAATTATTAATCTTTTCGTTGTTTTTGTATCAATTGTTATCCAAATCGGAATCATAAAGATAGTTCTGGATCTTCATGACGGAAAGCCGTTAAATTTTTCCCATCTTTATTCTTTTTATCATCTTGTCCTGAGATTTTTGGGAGCATCGATTCTCTATGGACTTATCGTTGCCGCAGGTTTTTTACTCCTTGTAATACCGGGCATTATTTGGGCAGTAAAGTTTCAATTCTACAGCTTTATCCTGGTAGATAAGCAAAATGGAATTATAGATTCATTGGAGAAAAGCTCCGTGATTACCAAAGGAATAAGATGGGATCTGTTTGTTTTTGGTGTCTTTTTGATTCTTATTAATATTGCCGGATTTTTAGTATTTTTTGTTGGGCTTTTTGTAACAATTCCCACAACAATGATGGCTCAAGCCTACGTGTACCGAAAACTCCTCTCCTCAACCCCCGGAATCTAATTTTGTTATAATCTATAAATGGCAATTGCCTTTGCTTTCATCTCCTTTTTCACTTGGGGAATAGGAGTTTTCTTTGAAGCTGTTGTTGCCAGAAGACTTGAGTCCTATTCTTTTGCACTCTGGGGTTTTGTATTAAGCGCTTTTATATTAACCTTTTACACCCCATTTGCCTTATCCGATCTCTCGGGAGTAACAATCGAACTTCTCTTATTTATCTTTATTATTGGTATAATAGGTCTGTTTTTTGGAACCATAGTTTACTACGAGGCGTTAAAACTTAGTAGCCGCGCTCTTGTAGGAACTATTGCAACTTCATTTCCGGCTGTCACAGTTATAATATCTGTAATTTTCCTAAATGAGAGGCTAACTGGTTCTCAACTGTTGTCGATAATTGTTATTTTTATTGGTTTAATTTTAGCAAGTATCAATTTTAAAGAACTTAGAAATAAAAAAACTTTTTCTGACAAGGGAGTTATGCTTGCTTTTGTGCCAATGATAGCTTGGGGAACTTGGATTGCGTTAATAAAGATTCCAGTTCAGCAGATAGGATGGTTTTGGCCAAATTATTTAACTTTTTTGCTATTTCCTTTACTGTTTCTTTTTATAAAAGTCAGAAAGATCAAGTTGGAACTGCCAACCGTGAATAATGCATTTATACCACTTGTAATATCAATGGTTATGGTAAGAGCTGCTGAGTTTAGTTACAATATTGGAATTAGTAAAGGGTTGGTTTCCGTAGTTGCGCCGATAGCAGGAGCCAATCCAATATTATTCATTATTCTGGCTTTTATATTTTTCAAAGACAAGATTACAAGGCAGCAAATCTTGGGGATAATCAC
>MFNV01000009.1:200074-224467 GCA_001782165.1 Candidatus Levybacteria bacterium RIFCSPHIGHO2_01_FULL_41_15
CTTGGGGATAATCACAACACTTATAGGCATAGTCCTTCTTTCAGTTCTGAGTGTGTAGTGATAAAATACCTTCATGGACTCTCCGGGTGAAAAATTTATCCTCATCGATGGCAACGCAATAGTGCATAGAGCATATCATGTGATGCCGCCATTAACACGCAAAGACGGCACTCCGACCGGTGCTGTCCAGGGATTTTTTTCAATGATTCTTAAAATCATTCAGGAATTAAAACCAGAACATATTGCAATTGCTTTTGACAGCCCAAGTCCGAATTTCCGAAAGCAGCTATTTACACAGTACCAATCCCAGCGTCCTGCCATGGAAAGCGACCTTTCTCCTCAGTTTGGGATAATCCAGGGGATTCTTGAGAAGGCAAAAATTCCTGTTTATGCGGTTGAGGGGCTTGAAGCGGATGATATCATCGGAACGATTGCCGAAAAGGCAAAAGAGACAGGACATCTGGTTTACATTTTGACCGGGGATCGGGACATGCTTCAGCTTGTAAATCATAAAACAAAAATTCTTGCTCCAGTTAAGGGAATTTCGGAAATGACACTCTTTGATGAAGGGAAGGTTAAAGAAAAATATGGAATAAACCCTTCACAATTTGTAGAGCTTAAGGCCTTGGTGGGGGATAATTCAGATAATTACCCCGGAGTTTCGGGAATTGGGCCAAAAACAGCTTCAAACTTAATTAATGAATATGGCTCTGTTGAAAATATTTATAAAAATATCTCAAAACTTAGAGCTAAAAACTCAAAACTTGCAGAGAAACTTATGGCAGGTAGGAAAAATGCAGAACTTGCGCATCAGCTTGCGACAATTCTGACGAATGCCCCTTTTAAATATGATTTTTCGGATTGCGATATGAAAAATCTCAATATAGAAGCATTTAGAAAAGCTTTAGAAGCTTATGATTTTAAAACTCTCCCAAAAAGGCTTAATGACGTTTTCAAAGCTGACGGAGAAATAGAAAAAATATCTGATAAACAGATGAAGCTCATATGAAATTACTGCATTGCTCTGTTACTACATTGCTTTGTGAAAAACAATTTAACAATGAAACAATCTAACAATCTGCGCGTAGCGCTTGTTCATGACTATATTAAAGAATACGGAGGGGCAGAGAGGGTTCTTGAGGCTTTGCACGAAATTTGGCCGGATGCGCCGGTTTATACCACGGTTTACCTTCCTGAATTTCTTGGTCCCCATAGAGGAAGGTTTGAAAAATGGAATATAAAAACATCATTTTTACAATTTTTACCATTTAAAAATAAATTAATTAGCCCAATTCGCATTGTAGCTTCTTTTGTGTTCAAGACTTTCAATCTTTCCAAATATGACTTGGTGATCGTCTCTGCAACAGGAGCTTATTCCCCAAATGGAAAATGGAGAATGGAAAATGGAAAATCTCCAGTCCACATCTGCTATTGCCACACTCCGCCAAGATATCTTTATGGGTATGCGACGGCAAGAGAATGGAAGAATAATTGGGTTTTTAGGATATTAGGTGAGTTGGTTAATCATTTTTTAAGACTCGTAGATTACAAGAGTTCGCAAAATGTTGATTTTTTTATTGCAAATTCACAGAATGTGGCGGGAAGAATTAAGAAATTTTACCGAAAAGATTCAATGGTAATATACCCTCCAGTAGATATCAATTCAAAATTAAAAATTCAAAATTCAAAATTGAAAGTTAAAAATCAAAAGAGTGGTTATTTTTTAGCTGGTGGAAGAATCGCGCGTCCTAAAAACATTGATTTAATAATTAAAACTTTTGAAAAAAATAAGCTGTCTTTAAAAGTTTTTGGACGAAGTTTTGGCGGTCTCAAACTAAATGAATCACGAATCACGAATCACGAATCACGAATTGAATTTTTAGGAGAAGTTTCAGATGAGGAGAAGCTCGAACTCATGAGGAGTGCAAAGGCTTTTATTTTTGCTTCCGAAGATGAGGATTTTGGGATAACTCCGGTTGAAGTAATGGCAGTGGGAATACCTGTTATTGCATATCGGTCAGGAGGGGTTTTGGAATCGGTTCTGCAAAACAGAACAGGGTTATTCTTCGATGAATTAACTGTTGAAAGTTTGAGCCGAGCAATAAAACAATTTAACAATCTAATAATTAAGCCTGAAGATTGTATCTTTCAGGCAAAGAAATTCTCAAAAGAAAGATTTAAGAAAGAAATAAAAGATTTTGTAGAAAAAGTTTATGGAAATTCTTAAAAATCACCAGTTCATGCGGCTTTGGGGTAATCAGATTCTACTTCAGGTGGCCTTCAATATGGTTAATTTTACCGCCCTTTTGATTTTGGCGGATAGAACTCACTCTCCTTTTGTGCAGGCCCAGTTTTATACCGCTCTTACAGTCCCTGCTATTATCTTTGGTCTTATTGCAGGGCCAATTGTCGATATTACAAACAGAAAAAGATTGATTCTTATAACTGACATTTTTCTTGCCATCCTCTTCTTGTTATACAGCTTCTCAGTAAATAATATCTTTTTTATTCTTACTCTTGCTTTCCTTACGTCTTCTGTCGCCCGGTTTTTTATTCCTGCCGAGGCTGCAACAATACCTCTTGTTGTTGAAAGAAAAATTTTAAACCATGCCAACAGTTTCTTTCTATTTACACTTCTAGGGTCAGTTTTACTAGGTTATTCTATGGCAGGGCCTATTATCCAGACGTTTGGCGGCTTAAAAACACAAGGAGAGATTGTACCATTTTTTCTTGCCATTCCATTTTTACTTTTAGGTTTTATACTTGTGTCCGGTCTCAAGGATATAAAAATGAAAAAACCCGACGTTCCGCAGGGACATATTTTCAGAAAAACTTTTCACCTTTTTTTACAAACTGTTTCAGAGGTCCGAACAAATAAAAGAGTTTCTCTTCCACTTCTTCTTTTAGTTTTCATAGAGCTTATGGTTGGAGTTCTAAGCGTTGTTCTTCTTGAATATGTCAGAAGGTTTCTCACTCTTCCCCTGACTTCTATAACTTATGTACTCATGGGGCCTTTAGTTGTGGGTCTTGTGATTGGTATTGCCCTTCTTGGAAGGGTAGAGGTTAATTTGGGAAGAAGGAAATCTATTCTCCTTTCGCTGATAGCTACAGGGGCAATTCTTATCTTAATAGGCCTCTCACCTGCGTTGTTTGGTACTCTTACAACGAGGATAGTGGCTGTTGTTTCTGCATTTTTTATTGGAATACTTATTGTCATGATTGCGGTCCAGGCGCGTACCATTCTTCAGATTAATGCCAAGGAACAAATGCATGGCAGAATTTTCTCATTTCTAGATGTTCTTATCGCAATTGCTATCCCTGTTCCTGTTCTCATCACAGGATTCTTAGCAGATCGAGTAAGTCTTCTTGCCACGCTTGTATTTATGGGAGGATTGATAATAGCATTGACATATCTTACCCACAATTTTATCCTCCGAAGATAGTTTGACAAATTAGTAAATTGGGTTTAGTATTTTTCACATGCCAGAATTACCGGAAGTGGAAACCATCAAGCTAGGTTTACAAAAATATCCTGCCGGCCGCGGCACTTACTACTGTTCTCAGTGTCAACACTGAGATTGAATACTTGAAATGGGAAGTGGGATGTCCTTGAGCTTGAATTTTTGATAACTTGATTATCTGAAGTTTTGCCAATTATTTTTAAGGTTCGTTAGCTTTTTCCCAAGTTGATTATATCTTTCTATTAATTCTTTAGCGTATCCTTGTTTCTTGATGTAGCCTTTATGTTCTGAGAGGAGTAGGTGATTCATCATTTCATTTGCTTCTCCAACGCACTCACGCAGATATTTTTGAAAATCCTTTAAAGACTCTCTTCTTGCATACCCTTCTGCAATAAGAGCTGGAATTGATCGAGATGCGCGCTTAATCTGATCCATAAGCAAAAATTTCTCTAAAGGCGGATAATTCTTAAGAAGTTCTTCAATTTCAATTGAAAGTTGGAATGCTTCTTTATATACTTCAAGGTCAAAAAAACTTTTAATCATCAACATTTATCATATCAAAATTTCTTGTTCAAATATTCAATATCAAAAATTCTCATTTCCCACGTCAAAAGATCTAAATACTTGGCTTTTAAACCTTCTTGTTTTTTGGGGCGATAGGTGGTAAGATTAATTTCTAGTACTGAGCGCAGTCGAAGTACTAGTTTTTTATGCGTTCGACGGGCTCAGCATAATTATGGGCAGTAACAATAACAAAAAAGAGAGAATTGTAATGTCCATAGGAGGATCCCTTATTGTCCCAAACGGAGGGATCAATAAGGAGTTTCTCAAGAAACTCCACGCTTTTATAAAAAAGCAACTGGCGAAAAACAAAAATCGCCAGTTTTTTTTAGTCGCAGGAGGAGGTTCAATAGCAAGGCATTACGGTGATGCAGGAAGAGAGGTTGTAAGACATGAACTGACACGGGATGACTTGGATTGGCTTGGAATCCATGCAACAAGACTTAATGCCCATCTTTTAAGAACAATCTTTCGAAGCATTGCCCACCCATATCTTATAAAACACTACGAAATTATAAGAAAAGTTACAGAACCTGTAATTGTAGCCGCAGGATGGAAGCCGGGCTGGTCCACGGATTATGATGCCATACTTCTTTGCGAAGACTACAATGTCAAAACTGTTGTAAACTTAACAAATATTGCCAAAGTTTACGATAAGGATCCTAACAAACATAGCGATGCCAAATCTTTTGACAAGATCTCCTGGGAAAGATTCCGAAAAATAGTGGGGGATGAATGGGTTCCCGGAACAAATGCTCCGTTTGACCCTGTTGCCGCAAAAAAAGCGCAGGAACTTGGGGTAACGGTGGTGGTTCTTAAGGGGGATGATTTCGAAAATCTTAAGAATTATTTTGACGGCAAGAAATTTATCGGAACGGTAATTAAATAGTAAATTGAAAATTTCAAATATCAAACCTACATTCCAATTTTAAAATTTATAATGTGTATTTACAGTTTACTATTTAATATTTACAATGATTTTAAAGTCTTTAGTTCTCCAAAACTTCAGAAACTACGAAAAGGCGCAGTTTAACTTTGATAAAGATACAATTATTATTGTCGGGCCAAATACTTCAGGCAAAACCAATTTTGCGGAAGCTATATATCTTCTTTCAACAGGGAAGAGTTTCAAGGCAGAAAAAGACAAGGAGCTTATAGAATTTGGTGAAGATTCCTGTGCAATTTCAGGTTTAATAGAATCTCAGGAGACAGATGGGAAACTTGAAATAACTCTAGCAAAGAAAGACGGTGGTTCAGATTTAGGAATTGCAAAAAAGTATAGGGTAAACGGAGTCTCAAAAAGAATAATAGATTTTGCAGGAAACTTAACTCTGGTCCTTTTCTCTCCTGAGGATTTGGATATTATAATCGGCGGGCCGAATCTTCGAAGAAATTTATTGGATAATCTTTTGGAACAGGTTGATAGAGACTATAGAAATGCGACAATTGTTTATACAAAAGCTCTTCGGCAAAGGAACGCGCTTTTAGACCGGGTAAGAGAATCCGGCGAAAGACAAGAAAAACTTTTCGAGTACTGGGACAATCTTTTAATAGATAACGGGGAAGTTATTACAAAAAAAAGAGAAGAATTTATTCAGTTTATCAATAATTCCTCAAAAGAAATTTTTGACTTTGTTGCCTTTTATGATAAGAGCATGATATCTGCCGCACGGCTTCTGCAGTACAAGGACGCAGAAGTTGGAGCAGGAGTAACTTTGGTTGGTCCTCACAGAGATGATATAAGTTTTTCGATGCTTTCGGGCAATTCCTTGCACGACATAAAATCATTTGGATCAAGAGGGCAACAGAGATTAACTATCCTTCAATTAAAATTAATCGAGCTCCTCTTTATAGAAAAAATAATTGGACAAAAGCCTATTCTTATTTTGGATGATATATTTTCGGAGCTTGACACGGAGCATATAAAACTTGTGTTTGAGATGGTTGGCAAACAACAGACATTTATAACTACCACACACAAGGAATTTATCAATCAAAAAATTCTTAAAAATGCCGACGTGATAGAATTGAAGGGAAGAAGTTAAAATGAATGAATTCAATCCTAAAATTTTAAAAAAATTGTATAGACCGCCGTCTGATTCTCATAAGGGGCAGAATGGGAAACTTCTTTTAATCGGAGGATCAAAGCTTTTTCATGCCGCCTCTTTGTGGTCTTTAAAAGTCGCATCAAGAATTGTTGATATGGTTTTTTATTCCTCTGTTCCAGAGAATAATGAAATTGTACAAAAGGCAAAAGAGGAATTTAGGGATGGGATAGTTATTCCGCGAAATAAGATTGAAGATTATATAAATGAAGCCGATTGTATTTTAATCGGTCCCGGTTTACCTCGTAAAGAAGGAGAACTGGAAGGAGATAATGATACCAAAACTCTAACAGAAAATTTATTGAAGAAATTTAAAAACAAAAGATGGGTAATCGATGGAGGAAGTTTACAGGTAATTGATCCTGAAATCTTGCCGAAGAATTCAATCATTACTCCTCATCAGGGAGAGTTTAGAAAACTTTTTGAAGTAGAGGCAAACCCCGAGAACGGGTTTCAAATGGCCAAGAGATACAATATTATAATTTTAACAAAAGGACCTAAGGACTATATTTCTTCGTCAAATGAGTATGTTGAAATCCCAGGGGGAAATGCGGGGATGACCAAAGGGGGAACAGGGGATGTTTTGGCCGGACTGGTCTCAGCTCTATATTGTAAAAACGACGCGTTTTTGTCAGCTTGTGCAGGATCTTATATCAACAAAAAAGCAGGAGAAAGTTTGGCAAAAAGAGTAGGATTATATTTCAACGCCTCTGATCTTGCCGACGAAATCCCAAAAGTAATGAAAGAATTAATTTTTTAATTTTTCTTTGTTCTTTTTCCGCAAAATCTTTTCTTCTCTTGTACCGACAAGAGAAGCAGAAACTCTTGACAAGCCTCGCTTCGTGCTTTTGTAATTAAACTCGTTCTTCGGGTGATAACACCCCCTCCGAATTCACGGGTTCCCCCTGAATCACTCGTTTAATTCCTCATGCACTCAACATTCGGATTGTCAAAGAATAAAACCGCCAGCGGGAACGGTGACTAGATTTACTACCAGTTATTTTAAAGCTCTTGTGTAGTCGCTAGGATTTGGAGTAGCTACAGGATCAGCCTTACGGATAGAAGCTCTAATTCTGGATTCATCTACTGATCTACGCAATTCTTCAGGAGTGGCCCTAGCGAAGTTTCTATCAGGTTGACCATATATTTGAGAAAAATATCTTTTCATTCTTTCTCCGTTGTCATCACCTTTAAGAGTTAGATTAGATTCTACTTCAATATCAATAATTCTTCTCCAGCTTGTAAAAACGTCCTCATCCCACTGTCTCTGAGGAAGACGCTTTCTTGTTAGAGGATCTGCTAAGGCATCCAATGATGATTTAACGTCTTGTAATTGACCAAATATTAGACCATCTTGATCAATAAAAACTCCTTTATCTGTTAAAAAGATTGCGCCTCTTCGTGATCCTTCAACCATTGCTGGAATAACAATAGTCTTGGGTAAGCCTCTTTCAGTATCCGGAGGAACTACATCAACTACACGTCTTCCTTCCGTATTTAAAGCTTCCAAAGAGTTCATTATCTGAACAAATTCATTTTCTTTTGGCGGCGTTACTCCCTCAGCAGGAGAAATACCAGGTGTTTTAGTATCTCCTTGATCTTCCATAATTTAATAGTAATATAAGTATTTTATATTTTCAAGAGCTACTTTTCTGATTGTTTTTGGAGTTTTTGGGAGAGGCGGGAAAGTTGAAGAGTAACAAAAACTGCAAGAATTGTTACGACAAGAGCATAAATTAAAAGTGAAATTATTCCTGAATTCCCGGGAAGCCATCTCTTAATATAATTATTGACTAGCTCCTGAATTAGATTATTCCATGCAAGAGCGGCAACCAACCCGAATCCACTCGTCGAGAGTGTTACCATTTGTTTTACCACTTCGATGTGAATCCGTTGTTGTTCTTTAGTCTGTTTAACTTCTGCCATTAATTTATTATAACAAATACTTTCCTGCGCTTCATTTTTTTCGGGAAATATGCGATAATTGTATAGATTAGTAGGTTAGCAATTAGTAACTAGCCACTAGCCACTAGTCGCTAGGAACTAGTTGCTATTTTATTATGTATTCTCCTAAATTTACCATCACCAACAAAATTCTCAAAAACATCGGGATTATAGAGGCTTGTCGTGAAGTCATAGATAAAGCACCGCTTCTGCCATATTATGAGAAGAAATTTCAGGATGATGCGCTTCTTCGAACTGTTCACTATGGAACTCATATCGAGGGAAATGAACTTGATTTAGACCAAGCAGAAAAAATAATAATGGGCGATAATGTGGTCGCAAGGCCGCGAGACATACAGGAAGTTATAAATTACAGAAAGGTTTTAATTTTTATAGAAGACATGGAAAGCGGATCAAGAGGTGAAGAGCCGAAGAGTCAAAGCAAAATCGACGAGAATTTTGTAAGAAAACTTCATGAACTTACCGTCAGAAAAATTCTTCCATCTGAGCAGTGCGGAGAATACAGAAAAACACAGGTAGTTGTTAAAAACAGCTACACTGGCAAGATTTCATTCAGACCTCCTCTTTCCGTTGCGATTCCATTCCAAATAAAAGACCTAGTTGCATTTATTAACAGCACGAAAGAATCAGACATTCACCCGGTTTTGAAAAGCGGAATTGTTCATT
Organism: Candidatus Levybacteria bacterium RIFCSPHIGHO2_01_FULL_41_15; assembly: GCA_001782165.1. Lineage (GTDB taxonomy): Bacteria > Patescibacteriota > Microgenomatia > Levybacterales > UBA12049 > 2-01-FULL-38-13. Next base: position 208,833 of record MFNV01000009.1, read on the forward strand.
ACGAATTAGTAAGGATTCACCCGTTTTTAGACGGAAATGGACGCGTTGCAAGGTCTTTATCAACTCTAATTTTATTTTTAGAAGGATATGATATTAGAAAATTTTTCTCACTTGAGGAATACTTTGATAAAGAAGCTGAAAAATATTACGATGCGCTTCAAAGTGTTGAGAAAAATGATGGAGATTTGACCAAATGGCTTGAATATTTTACGCAAGGTCTTGCAATCGAGCTTTCCAAAATCAAGGATAAGGTGGAGAGAATTTCAATTGACGGGAAACTTCGCGAAAAACTGGGGGGGAAACCCATAATGCTTTCGGATCGGCAGCTTAAAATAATCGAATATATTCAGGAGACCGGTTATCTTCAAAACAAAGCGTTTGAGAGTCTTTTCCCGATGATATCGGAGGATACGATTCTAAATGAGCTGAAAGGACTTCTTAAGGCGGGGATAATCCGAAAGCAAGGCAAAACAAAGGCGGCAAAATATATACTTAAACAATAATTATTAGTTATCAGTTCTAAGTTATAAGTTCTAAGTTATGGATGAAAAATTTAAAAAATCTTTGATTGCTCAAAAGTCCTATGAGTTTGCTTTAAAGGTTATTAGGGTTTTAAAATTGTTAGATAAGGATAGCGCAAATTTAATTTTGATTAGACAATTAATAAGATCCGTAACTTCAATCGGCGCAAATATTGAAGAAGCACTTGGTTCAAACTCAAAAAAAGAATTCATCCACAACATGAATATTGCCAAGAAAGAGGCAAGAGAGTCGCTTTATTGGCTTAGATTGCTCAGAGACTTAAACCCCAAAGACATGGGAAAATTTGAAGAGTTATTGTTAGAAGCAGAAGAAATAGTTAGAATACTTACGAAAATAGTTAAAACTTCAGGAAACAACCAAGGACTTCGGACTAATAATTTATAATTAAGAACTCTATGAACTTTAGCACTTTGAGTGGGTATTACGAAAAGTTGGAGGGGACGAGTAAGAGGCTGGAGCTAATTGATATTCTTTCTAAACTTTTTAAACAGGCAAGGGCGGATGAGATTGCAGAGATTTGTTATTTGATTCAGGGCCGAGTAGCGCCGTTTTTTGAGCCGATTGAAATAGGAATGGCAGAAAATATGGTAGCAGTTGCGATAGCCCGAGCGTTTAATAAGAAAAAAGCCGATGTAATCAAGATTTACAGAAAATTAGGAAATATGGGGAAGGCTGCCCAGGAGCTATCGCGAAATCACAAATCACAAATCACAAATCACAAATTGACAGCCAGTGAGGTTTTTGAGGAGCTTTTAAAGATTGCAAAGTTCTCAGGGGAGGGGACGGTTGAGAAAAAAGTCTCAACACTTTCGGAGCTACTGAAAAAACTAGATCCTATTTCCGTAAAGCATGTAGTTAATATTCCCTTAGGCACTCTTCGTCTTGGGATAGGGGGGCCGACAGTTCTTGACGCTTTGTCTCTTTCAAAAAACCACGATAAGAGTTTTCGCCCGATTTTGGAAGATGCGTATAACAAGACAAGCGATTTAGGTTTCGTTGCCGAGATATTTTTCAAAAAGGGCATAGAAGCTGTTAAAAATACAAAAATTATTGTAGGAAAACCCGTAAGACCGGCTCTCGCTGAGAGACTTCCGTCAGCTGAGGAAGCGATAAAAAGATTAGGTCGCGAATTCGCGGCAGAACCAAAATTTGATGGATTTAGGGTACAAGTTCACTTAGATAGATCAGGAGTTCAGCTTTTTTCAAGAAATCTTGAAAACACCACCCACGCCTTTCCTGACATTGTTGAAGGGGTAAAAAAAGAGGTTAAAGCCAAAACTGCGATTCTTGAAGGTGAGGCAATTGCTTATAATCCTGTTACATCGGAATTTTTGCCCTTTCAGGAAACTACCAAAAGGAGAAGAAAATATAAAATTGAAGAGATGGCAAAAAAACTTCCTTTGGTTATATTCGCCTTTGACCTCCTTTATATAAATGGAAAAGATATTACGCTTAAGCCCTATAGAGAAAGGCGAAAACTTTTGGAATCAATAGTTTCAAAAAATGGTGGTGTTGTTAAAATTGCCGAAGAAAAGATTTTAAAAAGTGCAAAAGAAATAACGGAGTTTTTCAATAAAGCGATTTCAGAGGGCCTTGAGGGCTTGATGCTTAAGAAACTTGACAGCCCTTATGTGGCAGGAGGACGGGGGTTTCACTGGGTCAAATTCAAACGCTCTCAGGCAGGGGAGCTTGCCGATACAGTTGATTGTGTTTTACTGGGAGTTTATACGGGAAAGGGAAAGAGGACCGAGTTTGGTGTAGGGGGACTTCTTGTCGGAGTTTATAATGACAAGAAAGATGAATTTGTCTCGATAACAAGATTAGGAACCGGCCTGACTGATGATGAATTCCGAAAGGTAAATGAAATTTCAAAAAAAATTAAAGTTAACCAGAAACCCGCACGTGTAAATTCAGATATAAGTCCCTCTTATTGGGTTGAGCCAAAAGTAGTTTTGGAAATCCAAGCAGATGAAATAACTCGGTCTCCGATTCATACTGCGGGAAGAGATAAAGATGGTTCAGGATATGCCTTGCGATTTCCTAGACTAGTTAAATTTCGTGAAAAAGACAAGCGTGCGGAAGACGCCACAACAGTCGATGAAATAAAAAAACTCTATAATCAGCAGTTTTCTCACCATAAAACCCCCACTTCGCATAAAGCTTCGAGGGGCAAGGTAATTGACAAGGAGAGGTTTCTGTAGTATTCTTCGTTCATTAATTTTTATTAAACTTAATTATGGTAGAGAGAGGCATTATACATCCAGATCTTTTGAAGCTTCATGAAGCTTATTCACGGTGGCAGTCAAGACTCGACGGTCCTCAAGTCAATCAAGATAGAAACACATTAATCTTCCCCGACAGGCAAATGAGTCTAGATGATATTTTCAATGTTATTGCTCCCGATGTAAAAAAAGGAATCGATGTAATTCTCTTATTACCCAAAGACCCCGCAGGATTGAGGACCAGTAGAAGAATGGCAAAATGGATGGTCAGAGTAGGATTTACAAGCACCGAATTTAAAAGAAGAGAGTTGCCTCAAAACGGGAGTCAAAAATTTGAAGGCGGTTTTTGCTTAAGACTTGTTAAGATAACCGACCCCCAATGATTGTTATAACAATGTTACAACGTACTTTGTAGAACTTAATCTGCATCCCTAGGACTTAAACTAAAATGTTATAATGTCTTCGTCCGAGTTAAGGGTTATGCAATTCATAACAGATCTTCATCTTCACTCCAAATATTCCCGGGCCCTACATGCTCTTGCCGTTCGTCTTTTCAGTATTATTCATACACGACTCACGGAGCGAGTTAGCGGGACAGCTTTGCAGAAGTGTTAAAATAGAAATTATGCAATTTGTTACTGATCTCCATCTCCATTCCAAGTACTCGCGGGCGGTTTCACAGCAAATGATTTTGCCTGAAATGGCTCGGTGGGCAAGGCTTAAGGGACTTGATATTATTTCTGCTTCTGATTTTACCCATCCTCTTTGGTTTAGGGAACTTAAAAGTCAATTCAAGGAAGTATCGGAAGGATTGTATGGTTTAAAAGAGCGAATAGCTAATAACGAAGAGCGAAAAACTCTTTTTTTATTAACCACAGAATTATCAAGCATCTATAAACAAAGGGAAAAACTTCGCCGAGTTCACAATCTGGTCTTTGCGCCAAATCTTGAGACAGTCGAGAAAATAAATAAAGAGCTTACCAAAAGAGCGTTTAATTTGATTGCAGATGGAAGACCGATTTTGGGGATATCCAGCGAGAATCTTGCCGAACTTCTCTTTACTATTGATGAAAATATTTTAGTTGTTCCGTGTCATGTCTGGACTCCACATTTTGGAATTTACGGAAGCGCTTCGGGATTTGATTCTCTTTCGGAAGCATTTGGAAAGTACTCAAAATATATTTATGGGATAGAAACAGGTTTGTCCAGTGATCCTGAGATGAACTGGGTGATGTCCGAGTTAAAGACCCGCTCAATACTTTCTTTTTCCGATGCCCACTCGGGTCCGAAGATGGGGCGGGAAGCGACCGTCTTTGAACTGGGAGAACCGTCTTATGAAAATATCAGAAAAGCAATAACTCGGTTATCGGTTTTCAGTGGTCAGTTATCGGATACCAGTTTATCGGTTATTCGGTCTACAGATAAACCGAAAACAGAGCAACAAAAAACCGAGAACAGAAAACAGAAAACGGATAACAGAATTATATATACGATAGAATTTTATCCTGAGGAGGGGAAGTACCATTATTCGGGTCACAGGAACTGTGGAGTTGTTAGAGGGCCTGAGGAAACCAGAAAAGATGGAAATACTTGCCCGGTCTGCAGAAGAAGATTGACAGAGGGAGTTTTGTACAGAGTACAAGAGCTTTCAGAGGATTCTCTTTTGGGAAGGGCGGAGACAAAAATTAGCGAATCCGGTATTAAATGGCATACAGATAAAACAAAAATTCACCCACCATTTGTCAAGCTTGTTCCGCTTTTGGAAGTGATAGCAGAAGCTCTTTCCTCAACTGTCTCAAGCCAAAAAGTAAGAACAATTTTTACAAATCTATGCGAATCTTTTGGATCCGAGATCGAAGTTTTACTCAGGGCAGAAATTTTAGAGATTGATAAGACCGGAGGATCAAAGGTCGCAGAGGGAGTAGATAAAGTAAGAAGGGGAGACATAACTATAGATCCCGGATACGATGGGGAATATGGAAAGGTTAGGATTTTTGGAGATAAAATTGAAGTCAAGGATACCAAGAGTCAGCTAGGTCTTGGGTTTTAGTATGTTTGAAAACAGACGGGAGGCAGGCAAACTTTTAGCAGAGAAGCTTTCTAATTTTAGGAAAGATAAGGAAGCTTTGGTTTTGGGAATAACAAGAGGAGGAGTAGTTGTTGCTTTTGAAATCGCTAAGAAACTTCATATTCCACTTGACATCATAATTATAAAAAAAATAGGGGCGCCCGGAAATCCCGAGCTTGCAATCGGGGCGGTCGGACCCAAAAAGGTAATCTATTGGGAAAAGGATTTGCTAAAAAAGACAGTTTCAGGGTCTAAATATAGGAAAAAGGCTTCAGAAATCAAGATTAAAGAAAGAGAAGAGCTCGAAGAATTTTTAAGAGGCCCCATTTCGTCCCCGCTTCGCCAAGGCTCCGCCGGGCGAGCAAGGCTTCGCAGGATAAAAAAGAAAAAGCCTCTGGAAGTTAGAGGAAAAAAAGTTATTCTGGTTGACGACGGAGTGGCAACGGGCGCCACGGTTCTTTGTGCCTTGAAGTTCTTGCGAAAAGAGAAAAGCAGGGAGGTTATTCTGGCGGCCCCCGTGATAGCAAGGGATACTTATTTAAATATTAAGAAATACTTTGATACAGTTACTGTGATGGTTATTCCCGAGAGGCTTTATGCAATCGGCCAGTTCTATAGAGAATTTGGCCAAGTTGAGAATGAGGAAGTTAAGGATATAATAGATAAACAATGAAACTTATTGTTGGTTTGGGAAACCCGGGAGAAAAGTATGAGAGAACCCGACATAACTTAGGTTTCTTGATTGTTGAAAAATTTCTAAAAGATTTTGAAAATGTTGGAAAAACAGTTTGGGAAGACAATAAAAAATTTAAAAGCGAAATTTCAGAACTTGAATGGTCCTTCGGCTCCGCTCAGGATAAACACGGAAAAAGAGTAGAAAAAGTAATCCTGGTAAAACCTAAAACCTACATGAATAATTCGGGTCTTGCTGTTTCCTTAATATCTCAATATTTTAATATCTCAGCCTTTGATATTTGGGTTGTCCACGATGATGTTGATTTACCTTTGGGCAGTATGAAAATAAGATTTGGCGGAGGATCTGCGGGGCATAAGGGAGTAAATTCTGTTATGGAAAAACTTGGAACAGATAAGTTTTGGAGATTCCGGCTGGGAATTGGCCACACGAAGAAAATCTCAAATTTTAAATTTAAAATTTCAAATTTAAGGAGTATTGATGATTTTGTTCTCTCAGAGTTTAACAGAGCAGAATCAGGGAAAGCTCGCAAACTTATAAAAATGGGATCAAAAGCTATTGCGGAAGCACTCGAAAATGGACTTGATAAAACAATGAACAGGTTTAACACAAAATGAAATCAATCAAAAAGATTCTTGAGAGTTTTGACCCTCTTGAGGATAAATACATTTCCCGTGAATTTCAGTCCTACGGAATTTATCTTGCCGAACAGCTTGATGACTACAAACATCGAGGTCTTTATATAAAACTTGCCAAAACAATTCACCGTTCAATTTTGGAAAAAGCCCTATCTTTTGCCCAAGATTCAAGTGCCAAAAACAAGGGAGCTCTTTTTATGTGGAAACTCGCCGAGCTTAGAAAGCTCGGAAATTCCAAACCCAAAACACCAAATTCCAAATAAAATCCAAATTCTAATTTTGTAAAAATTTAGTGATTAAAGCTTAGGATTTATTTGTGATTTGTAATTTTGATATTGTAATTTATTACTATGGTTGTTCATGTTTTCATATCAGGATTTGTCCAGGGGGTAGGCTTTAGACAGTTTGTCAAAAGAACTGCCAAGAATTTTGGTTTTAAAGGATGGGTAAGAAACCTTCCAGACGGGAGAGTCGAGGCACTTTTTTCAGGGGAAAAAGAAAAGATTGAGAAAACAGTCGAGGCCTTATGGAAGGGCCCATTTTTATCTGAAGTAAAAAATATTGTTGTCGAAAAGGAAGAGGGTTCGGAGGAGTTTAAAGACTTTGAAATTATCAAAGAATGATTGGTTAATATACTATTCTAGATATTTTGATACAGTTGAAAAGGGGAAAATTCCTAAAAAATTTTTAACCCCGGTTTAATCGAGAAAAATTATTTTGACAGTTCCTGATCAATCACAGTCTTAAACGATGCTAGAGGCTGTGCTCCTACAAGCTGCTGACCGTTTATGTAGAAGGTAGGTGTTCCTGATACCCCCGCGGTCTGTCCATCTGATAGATCTTTATCAACATTTGCCTTATATTTTCCGCTTGAAAGACAAGAAGTAAAAACTCCTGAGTTTAGTCCAAGACCTTCTGCAAAAGATATAAATGTATTCTTGGCGTCATTTCCCGTTTGGCTCTCCCATTTTGTCTGATCTTTAAAAAGAAGATCATGGTACTCCCAGAATTTTCCCTGTTCATTTGCACATTCTGAAGCCTCCCCTGCGGCAAAAGCATTGGGATGGATCGCAGTTAAGGGAAAATGCCTTATGGCAAGTTTGGCTTTACCAGTATCTATGTATTCTTTTTTGATGCTCACAAGGGCATCATCAAAAAATCTTTTGCAGAAAGGACATTGAAAGTCAGTAAACTCAACAATTGTTACTTTTGCATTTTTATTTCCCAAGGGAGGCAATTGCCCCTGTTTGACATCTACTTTTGCACCCTGAGGAACCGGCTGATTGGGACTTCTCTGTCCTTGGGCAGTAGAAGGAGAATTATTGCTTGTAGTACCGGCAACTCCTACTTTTTCAAGGTAACTGATTTTTGTTGTGAGTGCTCCCAACAAAAAGGAGGCAACAAGAAGAAGAACAATAAGTATAGGAGTATATTGGGATGAATCCTGAAAAAATTTTTCTAGACTAACTGAGGGAAGCTTGATGGCTCTTGCCATAAAAATCCATTGTATAAATCATAAGCTTGTTTTGTCAATCCCCAGTTAGGAATCTAAATTATTCTTTGGAGGAGAACGTAGAGGATAATAAAAAATGCAAATATGGAAATTCCCACATTTACCATCAAAGTTTTCTTAGCCATCTCAGGAAGAATGATTATGAGCTCCTTTTCTGTTTTTTGGGAGAAAATTAAGAATAGGAAATTATAAATTCCGATAAGGAAAACAAGGACGATAAGTAAAATATAAAAAGAATTAATTATCATAATCATATTGCCCCCAAAATTTTTCCCGGAAATATCTCCTCAGTTATTCTAAACGGTTTTTTTTCATCATCACTCTTATACCACAAAGGAGTTTTCATAAAGTCTCTTTTTTCAATATCCAGAACTTCGGACATCAGAAAACCCACTGATCTGGGACTTTGTATGTTAAGAAGGGAAAAAAGTTCTCCGTGAGTCGGTCTGTCAAAAGTAACGTACACGTTTCCCATATCAAGTATCTGATTTATAAGACCTGACTTTTCAACATCAATTTCAGTAGATTTGACCTGGTTTAATATTACATTGTTTATGTAGTTTGAAAAAAGCGGTTTATAGGAAACTTCAAGAATTCTATGGGTGGTCAAAATGTAGAAATGGCAATGCCAGTCCACCATTAATTTAATGATAATGCTTGAGACCAAAAGAAGAATAACAAGGGAAGATGAGATAAAGATAGAAACATTGTTAAGTTTTAGGACCAGCAAATAAAATAGAGAAACTATAACGATTAAGCCTATTATAAATGTAAAAAGCACCGGTATTGCGAGCATAAACCAGTGCTGTCTTTTTCTTAAAAGAATTCTTTCCCCGTTTGGTAAAGGAGGCCCCTCTTCTATTTTTCTAATCATCTGATAATGTTTCAGCATAAGACCTCCTTGTTTTCCGATTCTTATTTAACCTTCTACATAAGCTTTCACCATTTGCTGTATATCACAAAAACAACCCTCCTGTCTGTAATAATTGTTACCTTTCTTCTGTTAGATTGCTAACGTTTTAGTTTTATGTTATACTCGCCGTGGGTATAAGAGATTGTCTAATTTGACACCACAGGAAAAATTAGAAAATTTCTTTTTTCAATTTAAGTCTCTCTTTCTCAGAAAAGGGGATACATTTCTTCGCGCAGGAGATATTCCTCAAGGAGTTTTTTACCTTAAAAAGGGATATGTTCGTCTCTACTCTCTCTGTTCTGAAGGGAAAGAACTAACTCTTGTAATTTACAAACCCGGAGATTTTTTTCCCGTTGTCTGGACATTTACATCCAAACCCTCCATTTATTATTTTGAAACACTAAGTAGATGCGAAATAATACGCGCGACAAAGGACAAATTCCAACAATTTATTGATGACAATCCGGACGTTTTGGACGATGTCATTTTTCAAATAATTGAAAGATTCCAGGTTGCCTTAAGCAGAATGGAGTCTTTAACATTCGGAAATGCAAAATCCAAGATTGCTTCGGCTCTTCTTATTTATTCAAAAAGGCTCGGGGTGAAAAAAGAAGGCGGAGAAATTCAAATTCCCGTCTCTTTTACCCACAAAGACATTGCAAATTTGGTAGGAATGACCCGGGAGACTGTAAGTATAGAGCTTAAAAAATTAATAGACAAAGGTATCTTGATACGCCGCGGAAAACTTCTATTTGTCAAAAAAAGAAGTGTACTTGAGAGGGAGGCTTGAGGCTAAATGGATATTAACGTAATAAAAAAACTTGAGAAATTTTTCAGAAAGTTCCTGCACCAGAAATATCGAAAAGGGGAAATAATAATAAGAGCCGAAGATGAACCCCAAGGTATATTTTATCTTGAAGAAGGGTTTGTTAAAAAATACATAATTTCAAGAAAAGGTGATGAGCTTACGGTAAATATTTTCAAACCTACCTCTTTTTTCCCCATAGGATGGGCCTTAAATAAAGGTAAAAATTATTATTTTTATGAGGCAACAACATCTGTAAGTGTTTGGCGTGCACCAAGAAATGAGTTTATAGAATTTATCAAGGGAGAACCCGATGTGCTTTTTGAGCTTCTTAAGAGAGTCCATAGAGATGGTTTATTGACCCGCATGACTTATCTTATGGCAGGAAATGCCTATATGAGACTCGTCGCAGAAATTAACACATATATAAAAAGGTTTGGCAAAGAAGAAAATGGATCGGTAACGATTGCCATAACCGAAAAGGATTTGGCTTCAATAACCGGTATGACAAGAGAAACCGTCTCAAGAGGAATTAAGGTTTTGAAACAAAAGGGGCTGGTAGAATTTAGCAGAAATAAGCTGGTTGTAAGGAATATAAAAAAACTTGAAGAGGAACTTCTACTCTAGTCAACTGTTTTAGTTAATAATTCTTTAGTGGGAATTATTCTATTTCTAACTTTTTTTCTTGTAGGCAAGCCGGTTGGAAGAAGATAACCTTGCCATAATCCCTCTCCGGCTAGAAGTTCCAGATGCATGCCATCAATAAGATTCGGTTCATCAGTCACCTCATACAACCGATAACTTCCAGCTGACAATATATAATCAGCGGCATGTTTTTTGAATGTAGATACCAAAAGTTCTCCGATATTTTTCGCAACTATCCAAGCATAGCTTCTTTTACCATTAAGCTGAAGAATTTTGGTATGACCCCAAGTTTCTATAAGCTTGTACTGCCCGCTTGTTATGGCCCTTATCATAAAAGGATAACATAGCATTTTTAAAAAACTTCGTCATTGACAAGAATCACAGAATCTTGGTGATATAAATTACTGCTAATTGGTAATCTTTGGTATATTATTCTTCTGATATGAAAAGCTTAATATCAAAAATCAATGAGTTTATTAGGTTAATCTTTTTAAACATAATAACTTTTTACACTGCGCCGATAGAGGGGGATGAAATCTATGATTTGTCCAAAGTGTGAAGAAGGGAAAATCGAACAAATAAGAATTAAAAAAACAGGGGAAACCTGTAGTGTATGTAGCTTCTGTCACTCTCTCTGGTTGTCAGAAGAGACGATAAGATTTGACACAGGCCACTTTTTGGATTTTTTTCTTGAAAGAGAACGATCTGAATATTCCATAGAGGAGTTAGAGGAGAAGGATCAGGAACACGGATCAGCCTATTATAAAGATTACAATTAAATGATTATGAATATTAAACTTGCATCAAGAAATTTCAGTATTCCAAATAGATTACATCAGGACATAATAAAAAGAATGGAGAAAATTATTCGGGTGATACCATGGAAAGACTCCGACTATCCGCTTTTGGACATAATAGTAAGAAAGAAGAGAAAGAAAAGCCTTGACCATATTGAGAAAAGACTCATTTCAGAGTATGAAATAAATCCGCCGGCTGGCGGACATAAGTCAGTTGATAATCCGGTTTACTACGATGGGACGATAAAGCTTATCATGCCCAAGAGACCGCTTATAGTCAGTCTACTGGGAAAAACACCGGAAGAGGCTTTTGTTTTAGGATTTGATCATTTGGAAAGAGAAATCGGCAGATATAAAGGAACGCATCTTAAAAGCCACAGTGAGTATTTTGACCATGATACAATAAGAAGAGATTGAGAATGGAAGAATCAGCGGTTTACCCTTTAATTAGAAATCTTAACAACATAGGGAAACCGCCTGACGTTCTAACTATCTATTTAAGCTTTCCCGAAAAAAAATCTCCTTCAAAGACTCTCCTTATTACTCAACTTCATAGCCTTTTAAAAAAAATAAATAAGAAAAAACGAAAAGAGTTTAATAGTGGTGTAGAGAAAATTCGAACCTATATAGAGGATGTCCTTGATACGAGAGGCAAGCGTAGTTTTGTTTTTGTTGCAGGGAACAGAAAAATTTTAGGAATATTTGAATTCGAGTTTTATATCCCGCCTTCCCTTAAAATAGGAGTTATTGACTCTGCGCCCCTTTATAAGAAATTGAGTGAGTACAAAAAATATATGGCTCTTTTAGTAGATAGAGAGAAAGCGCGTCTTTTTACTGTGCATCTGGGAAGAATAAAAGAACATAAAGAAGTCTTTAATGGAATTGTTCCGCAAAGAGTAAGAGAAATAAATAAGGCATGGATGAGGCAAAATAAGATCTTCCGTCATATCGAGGATCATTTGAATAGACATCTTAAGATGATCGGAGAATCGGTTGAAGAATTTGTGAAGGATAAAAGCGTCAGCTTTATTATAATAGGGGGACACAAAGAACTTCTTTTTAAGATAAAAAAGCATCTTTCCAAAAAACTTCAATCAATTATTCGCGGAGAATTTGTGACGGAATTGAACATTCCACTCAATGACGTTCTTTTACAAAGCAAAAAATTAATTGAAAATTTAGAGAAAGGAAAAGAGCTTAAGAGACTGGAGGTGAGGCTGTCATGATGGGTTATTTTGGGGGAAGAGGAATGATGGACTGGGGAGGCTTTGGAGCTTTTGGAACTCTCGCATTTATTTTCTGGCTGGTACTTTTTATAGACCTTGTGCTCTTGGCATTCTGGCTTTGGAAACAACTTCAGAAAAAATAAGAAAGTTTACACTTGCAAATAAATTTAGTCTTCTTCAGAATGGAAGAGGAGGGGGTGATTCAATTGGATAGTGAATATAGAGTAACCCATATTCCAGAACCGCATTTATCAAAGCTGTTGTTTGCTGATACTCGATTTGCTTTTCTCTGGCTTGTTGTAAGACTTTATGCAGGTTGGATTTGGTTTCAAGCAGGTATAGAGAAGGTGCAAAATCCGCTGTGGGTGGGGCCGAAATCGGGCGTTGCTCTGACGGGCTTTATAATGCGTGCGCTTGATAAAGTTTCCGGACCTCACCCTGATGTACAGGTTTGGTACGCTGATTTTCTTAAAAATTTTGTACTGGGAAATGCGCAAAGTTTTTCTTACGCAGTAGCATTTGGCGAAGTTTTGGTGGGCGTAGGATTAATTCTGGGAGTATTTACCGGCATTGCTGCTTTTTTCGGTGCTCTTATGAACATGAATTTTCTTTTGGCCGGAACCGTAAGCACCAATCCGATACTCTTCTTTTGTGAGCTTTTCTTAATTCTCGCCTGGAGAGTTGCCGGGTGGTGGGGACTTGATAGATTTCTACTGCCTCTTTTGGGGACTCCTTGGAAGCCGGTAGACATTCTTAAATCAAGTAAAAAAGTTTTGACTTAAGAATTTATAAAATAGGCAGGTATGACTGAAGGTACAAACAGAAAAGAAACAGTTTCTAGAGTGGAGAAAGAACCAATAAAAACAAGTTGGGTAGTTATTACAGGAGCTCCTTCCTCTGGGAAAACCACAACTTTTGATTACCTTTCGAGTATTCTTAAAAAACAAGGCTTTATATCACCCCCTGAAATAGAAAGGCGCATCATCGAGGAAGATCAGAGGAGAGGAGTAGGAAGGGAAAATACTCCAGAATACGCAATGATGCTTGAACACAGATTTCTTGCGGCAAGAGAAGAATTGGAAAGATCTCTTGACCCCTCCTCTAATCTAGTCATGGATAGGAGTCTACTTGAAATAATAGCTTATGCAAGGTATTACAAGGCTTCCGAAGGATTTGCTGTAGGACCTGCTAAACGATTTAGATATAAACAAATTTTTTATTTGGAACCTATTAATAGTTATGAACAAGACACAACAAGAGTTGAAGATATTAAGTTCGCTAAATGGATGCATAAAAACTTGCCTAAACTATATGAAGAGTTCGGTTATGAAGTTATAAGAGTTCCTGCTATGCCAGTTGATGAGAGAGAAGTCCCTGATGAAAAAGAAAGGGTTGCTAAAAGTGTTGCCAGAAGAGCGGATTTTATACTTAATAAACTTGGCCTAGAAAAAGAAAAAGCTTCCTCTTAAAATTTTAGAGATTGACTGCAGGGTAAATGTTTGGTAAGTTAAGTAGGAGAAATGGCAGATTTGAATTTTGCGGATCAGGATTTTGAAGAACAGGTTCTTAAAAGCGAAATGCCGGTTGTTGTAGATTTCTGGGCGCCTTGGTGTGCGCCTTGTCGAATAGTTTCTCCAATAATTGAAGAACTTGCAAAAGAGTATGAGGGTAAAGTTAAGGTAGGGAAACTTAACGTTGATGATAGTCCCCAAACAGCCGGAAAATACGGTGTAATGAGTATTCCAAGTATTTTATTTTTCAAAAACGGCCAGCCGGTTAAAACAATGATTGGCGCTCAAAGCAAGGAGAACTATAAAAAAGTCATAGAAGAAACACTCGGCTGAAGTCGATATAAATCAACCAATTTCAAATCAACTAATCATCTAATTATCCAATTTTACCTTCCTTAATATTTGTTGATTGGTATTTATTTGAAATTGGATTATTGGTATTATTAAAACGGTAATATTGGTAATATTATGATCTACGATGTAATAATTATTGGTTCTGGTCCTGCAGGTCTGACCGCCGCAATATATACAACTCGTGCAAATCTTAAAACTCTTCTTATAGCAGGCGGAAAATGGGGAGGACAGCTTATGCTTACCACAACAGTTGATAATTATCCAGGGTTTCCCGAGGGAATTCAGGGACCGGATCTTATGATGGCGATGCGAAAACAGGCAGAAAGATTCGGGACAGAATTTGTAGATGAAGATTTCGAAGAAGGGGATTTTGGTAAAGAGCCTTTTAAAATAAAAGCAGGTGAAAAAACTTTTGAAGGAAAATCAGTGATAATTGCAACGGGAGCTGATACCAAATGGCTTGATGTTCCCGGAGAAAAAGAAAAAATAGGAAAAGGTGTTTCATCCTGTGCCCCCTGCGATGCATTTTTCTTCAAAAACAAAAAAACAATTGTAGTGGGTGGCGGAGACAGCGCTATGGAGGAAGCAATAGTCCTTGCCAACTTTGCTGATTCAGTTACAGTCGTTCATAGACGAGAAGAACTTAGGGCAAGCGCTATCATGCAAAAAATAGCAATGGAAAGCCCAAAGATTAAGTTTTTGTTTAATACTGAAGTCACGAAAATCTTAGGAGATGAAAAGGTAACGGGAATTGAGCTTAAGCATAATAAAACAGGAGAGGTTTCGAAAATGGATCTTGACGGAGTTTTTGTAGCAATTGGTCATACACCCAATACGGGTAGATTTAGAGGAATTGAATTGGATGAAAAAGGTTATATCAAAGTTCACGATCATACAAGGACAAATATAGACGGAGTTTTTGTCGCAGGAGATGTTCATGATTCTCATTATCGCCAAGCAGTAACCGCCGCGGGGTTTGGCTGTATGGCAGCTCTGGAATCAGAGACATGGTTGAGGAAAACAACTGACTAAATCTTCGGTTGCAACATTTTTCTTCTTTCAAGATCTAACCTTCTAGTTGTAAGGAAAAATATTGAAAATGTTGAATTTTATGGAGCAGGTGCTGGCTCGGAAGTTGCTGGAGCAGGTGCTGGCTCGGAAGTTGTAGTAGTGGTTGTAGGAGGCGGGGTTGATGTGGTACTTCCACTGCCGCCACTTGCACCATCGGACATGCACCACCCGCCATTATCAGACATCCAGTGGTATCCGGACGGACAAGAGCCGCCGCTGGTGGTTCCTCCTCCGCCAGACGTTGGGGTTGTTCCTCCAGTTGACGAGGATGAGCTTGTGCCCGTTGAGCGGCAAGTGCAAGCAGCAGAATCCCAATAAAACCCACTTCCGCAACTTGACGCGGATACGTTGTAACATCCCTGTGATGAAGCTACCTTACAAGAGCATGAACCATAATCATACCAACCGCTACCGCATCCTCCCGAAGGAGGAGAACAACTGGAGCCGGTAGATGAACCGCTTGAACCGCTGGATGAAGAGTATTTGCAACTGCAGGTTGAATAGTCTAAGTAGGTTCCTCCGCCACAGCTAAGCCCTTGGCAATAATTGCTTGGACTGGCACCTCCACCGCCGCTATAGGTACTTGAGCTTCTGCAAGAACAGCTCCCATAATCCCAGTAGGAATTATAACCGCA
>MFNV01000010.1 GCA_001782165.1 Candidatus Levybacteria bacterium RIFCSPHIGHO2_01_FULL_41_15
GTTGGCTACCAGGCCCTCTACTCAAACACGACAGGCGCCAACAACACCGCCGTTGGCTACCGGGCCCTCTACTCAAACACAACAGGCGACTACAACACCGCCGTTGGCTACAGTGCTCTCTCCTTAAACACAACAGGCGCCAGCAACACCGCTCTTGGCTACGACGCAGGTCGTACAAACAGCGGACAGTATTACAACCAGACAGGAAGCAATAATGTATATCTTGGGTACAATGCAGGACCATGGACTCAGAATGCATCTTTTAATAACTCAACTGCCATAGGAGCGTATTCTCTGGTTAATGCAAGCAATTCTCTGGTTCTCGGAGGAACAGCATTCTATGCAGTAAATGTAGGTATCGGCACCGCAACCCCATCAGCTGTACTTGATATCCAGGGAGGACAAATGGGAGGAAATGCTGCTCTAATAGTAAACCAGACAGGAGTAAGTACAAATGATCTAATCACCGCCTCAGCATCAGGAACAACTAAATTTACTCTTTCCAATGCCGGAGTAGCGTCCTTGGTAGGAGGCCAGACTGCAGATCTAACATCCCTTGGTAATGCAAATCTGACAATATCCGCAGGTGGTACAGGAGACCTAAGGCTTCTTTCTGATTCAGATACAGATATTCTCCTTCCCTATTCTGACTTTACATCTGAGGACAACAGTGTTCTATACACAGGTGTTGGCGGAAAACTCTCAGCACTTACTACTACAACATCAGGTCTGTGTATAGTCTCTGCAGCTGCTGACAATGCTCCTACATGGGCTACATGTCCCGGAGGATCCGGAGGAAGCTCTAACTGGACACTTGATACCACAAATGGGCTTCTTTTCCCAAATAATAATACGGTAGATTTACTGGTTGGCGGCAGGGCAACCTCCTCTGCCAAATTCGCAGTCTTAAACATAAACTCCGGTACTCCAACAGCATCTGTTTCTGCAGGAACAGCAGGAGGAGCTTTCTTGACAGCTGATGGGTATCTTTCAAGTACAGCAAGACAAACATTAACAATCGGTAATTCCTCAACCTACAATACCACAGGAAATGTCCTTCTTAATCCAAATGGAACAGGAAAAGTAGGAATAGGTCTTACCAACCCCAATAACAATATCCAAGTTCTTGACCTTATCAACTTTGATGCAACAACCTCAGGAACCTTCCTTGGCTATAGAACTGGTTATGCTAATTCAGGCACTGGAAGTACATTTGTAGGCTATGAGGCTGGATTTAGGAATACCACAGGTGTAAATACAGCCGTAGGTTATCAAGCCTTAGATGCGAATACAACAGGGACCGCAAATGTGGCGATTGGGAAGTTTGCCCTTGGGGCTAATACCTCTGCCAGCAGTAATACAGCGATTGGTAATCAAGCCTTACAATCGAATACAACAGGGATCAAGAATGTGGCGATTGGAAGTACTACACTCCTCTCAAACACCACGGCCAGCCATAACATGGCGATCGGCTTCCAAGCCCTAACACTCAATACAACAGGAGCCCAAAATGCGGCGATTGGAAGTAGTACACTCCTCTCAAACACAACAGGCGCCAACAACACCGCCATAGGATTTCAAGCAGGATATGGAGCACCGGGGACAGGATTGTATGCAAATACAACAGGAAGCAATAACACTTTCATAGGGTACAATGCATCTGCCTTTTCAGCAACCCAGAGAAACAATATGACAGCGATTGGAGTTTTCTCTGTTGTTGATCAGGCTAACTCTTTGGTTTTGGGAGGACTTGGATTTTATGCTGTGAATGTAGGTATTGGTACAGCCACTCCATCTGCAGTCCTTGATATACAAGGAGGCCAAATGGGAGGAAATGCCGCTCTTATTGTGAACCAGACAGGAGCAAGCGCAAATGATCTATTTACAGCCTCTGCCTCGGGCGTTACCAAATTTACAATACAAAATGGGGGAACAGCCTCATCAGCGGGGAATTTTGTATTTGATACTACGGGAATTATATCAACCACCAAAAAACAGACCTTAACCTTGGGCGATGCAAATACCGGGGAGATACATATTTATACCCCTGCCGGAGCTAAAACCGAATTATTATGCTCAAACGCGTCCCATGGCGATGCACTGGCCTTAAGTGATGCGAGCATTGGAGATTGCTCCAATGCCGGTCAAGGGGATATTGCTGAATATTATGGTTCTTCCGGAGATTTAGAGCCCGGAGATTTAGTAGTTATGGACCAAAATAAGGCTCCCCAAGAAGTCCAGACTGATGTAGGTCATGGAAGTAAAGCTTGGGTAAAAAAATCCAGCTATCCATACGACAATAAACTTATAGGAATAGTATCGACTAATCCTTCCCGCTTCTCATTATTATCTGATGGAGTCTTTGAAGAAGAAGAAATTTCCGTTCCCGTTGCCCTAGTTGGCCGAGTACCGGTTAAAGTTTCAACCGAAAACGGACCTATTAATATAGGAGATGTACTGACATCCTCTTCGGTTCCCGGAGTCGCGATGAAGTCTACCAGAGCAGGACAAGTTGTTGGAAAAGCTTTGCAATCCTTCGACGGAGCTCAGGACGACATTGGTCGGATAATTGCCTTTGTGAATGTTTCCTGGTCTGACCCATCGGTTTATATTACTGCGGATGGAACCTTAGCAAATACCAATCCTTTGAGCTCAGAGGCGGCGGCGCTGGCGCTGGGGCTACCTTCGGTGCCCGAAGCGCCAACAATTATGTCTAACGATCCCGTATCGTCAGCCTCGTCATCATCTGGGAGTTTTGATTTGGCGAGTGATCAGAACTTTATAGATCTTAAGAACAGAGTGGCAAGTGTTGAAGCGCAAATTGAAAGTTTGCGCTCGGATATTATAAACAGTTCGACCCAGTCCGCATTCTTGCAAAGCGTTTTGGGCGACACGTCAAACGTGCCTATCGCGTCTGACTCGGCAGAGTTTGTCTCAAATCTTCAAAACCTTGATATACAGTCGGCTACGATTTCGGGAAACCTTATGGTTTTGGGGAGAACAACACTCTCGGATCTTGGAGTAACAGGAAATATAACGGCAGGGCTTCTCTCGATTCACGGTTTGGACAGTTCGGCTAACAACGGAGACGGGGGGGCGACTATAAATAGCATTGGAGATCTCAACCTTCAAAACAATCAGTTGGGCGGAATAAATATACTTGCCGGCAAAGTTACAATTGATAATAAAGGAAACATTAAGACAGAGGGCGAGCTCACAGTTAAGAAAGTCAATATAGATACGGCCGCGTCAGACGCGGCATCGTTGGGTTCCGCAACCCTGCTCGCAGGACAGACCAGTGTCATAATTGAGACGACTGCGGTTACCAATAAGTCCAAAGTATTTATAACGCCTACAACCAAGACAGGGAACAGAAGCTTGATAGTTTCGCAAAAGAGCGCGGGGACAGGATTTACAGTCACAATCGAAACATCTTACACAAGCGATATTAAATTTGACTGGTGGATTGTGGACGAAGTCCACAATCCATAATTGTTAAATTGTTCGATTGCTAAATTGCTATGAAATATCTGGAGTTGAATGACATAACTTCTTATAAAAAAGCCTTCCTTCTGTCTAATTATGTTTGGGACATTATTTCCTCTTGGAAATTCTTTGAAAAAGAGACTGTAGGAATTCAATTTGTAAGATCAATAGATTCAATATCGGCTAACATCGCAGAGGGGTTTGGAAGATTTAACAAGAAAGATAAAATTAAATTCTATTACTATTCATTGGGTTCTGTTCGGGAAAGTTTGGACTGGAATGAAAAGTCAAAAATTAGAAAACTTATAAGTGAAAGTCAATATAAGAAGATTTTTTCTGAGCTAGAATTTTTACCTAAAGAGATTCATCAGTTAATTAAATTTACTTTTAGTAAATTGAAGCAATAGAACAATACAACAATCTAACAATTGTTAATATGAGTATAGAATTATCTCTTTACATCGAAAAAAGGATTTTAAATCTTCTGCTTTTTGCCTTGGAGCTTAAAAGGCAACTGCCTGAAAGCTCTGATAATTTCATTTTATCCAATCAGATAGTAAGGATAATAAGACGCCTTGAGAGTATTTATGAGATGGCAAGGCAGGTAGGAGAAGGGGAGGAATTCGTTTCAGTGATGGTTGAAGCACAGAAAGAGGCGCGAGAAACGAAGTATTGGATTAGGGTTCTAAAAGAGTCAAATGCGCAACTACGTATAATTTCGGAGCTTGAGGATGAAAGCGAGGAGCTAATTAAGATTTTCTCAAGAATTATCAGTATGTAGAATTAATTGCTAGATTGCTAAATTGCTAAATTGTTATGAAATATCTGGAGTTGAAAATGAAAAATAAGAATTTAAAGACCAAGGCGGGATATGAATATCTGCTGGCTTATAAAATAACTGTACCAATTTATGACTACACGGTTGAATTTGTAAAAAGATGGATTAACGGTCGCTCAAGAACCAAAGATCAAATGGAGCAGGCTGCCCGTTCGGGGATGACAAACATTGCAGAGGGAAATAAACAAAAGAGCCTGGAGCTTTATATAAAATTGGCTGGTATTTCGCGAGGAAGCCTTGAGGAGCTTTTGAAAGATTATTTATCTTTTGCTAGACAAAACTCTATAGATATTTGGGATAAGCAAAGATGTGTAAGGGAAATAAGGGAGATAGGGCAGATATGGGAAATAATAAAGAAAAATCCTACTCTCCCGGATTCCCCCAATTTCCCCAATCTCCCACATGATAAGGAGAAGGCAGTTAATTTAATGCTGACTCTAATAAACCAAGCAAACTATCTTTTAGATAAATTAGTCGAGGCCTTGCTAAAAAAGCATCAGGAGAAGGGCGGATTTTCAGAGAACCTTCTTAAAAGAAGAATTGAATACAGGAGCATTAAGCTAAAACAATAGAATGAGCAATATAACAATAAAACAATTGAGCAATTCAAGGCATACTTGACAGACTAATCTAATCTGCTAGAATAAACTTGCATGAGACGGTTTTTCAAAATATCGCCGACGCTTCAAAGTAAATTTTTTCCGCTTTTCTCAGCGCTTTTGTTAATTTTGCCTCCTTTTCTTTCGATGGTAGGACCGGTTTATTCACAAAGCACTGTTCTTGCCGTTGCCTTTGCTGCCGTCGAGCCCAGTCCCGAGATCTGCGACGGCATCGACAACGACCTCAACGGTCTGGTCGACGAGGGTTTCCCCGATACCGACGGCGACACCATGGCCGACTGCGTGGACCCCGACGACGACAACGACGGCATCCCCGACGCCACCGACGCCTGCCCGCTCGACCCCGAAGACTTCGACGGCTTCGAAGACTTCGACGGCTGTCCCGAGCCAGATCCAACTCCCACTCCCACTCCTACTCCAACCCCAACACCCTCTCCAACTCCCACTCCTACTCCAACCCCAACACCCTCTCCAACTCCAACCCCCATTCCATGCGAGACTTTTGTAACAGTTCCCGACGCAGATCCTTCAACATTTACCGTAAACTCAACCTGCGATGAGCCGGATGCAACTATCGGTGATGGATTTTGTGATGCAGGCTTAGTGACTAATAAATGTACCTTGCGCGCTGCTATTGCGGAAGCCAATTCCCATCCCAATACCAACCCTGCCACTCCTGACACAATAAACTTTAGTATGGGTTCAGGTACCCAAACAATCGCTCCGCTTTCTGCTCTTCCAACACTTATCGACCCGGTAATAATCGACGGCACAACCCAACCCGGATTTGCCGGAACGCCGATTGTTGAATTAAGCGGAGTGAATGTTAGCGGAGTCAATGGCCTTCATATCACATCCGGCGACAGTACTGTACAGGGTCTTGTTATTAACCGATTTCCAACCGCCAGTACCTTTGGTATGGCTATAAGAATCGGAAACAATGGCAGAAATACCATTAAAGGAAATTTCATTGGTACCGACGTTACCGGTAGCGTGGCGCAGGCAAATGGTTTTGGGATTTTAATAGAGAACGGGTCCAACAACAACACAATTGGTGGAACTTCCGCTGTTGATAGGAATATTATTTATCCCGGGAATACTTCTGGAGTTGAGATCTCGGGAGATGGCACAGATAACAATACAATTATTGGTAATTACATTGGAGTCAGAACTGATGGTAGTGCAGTAATAGCTGGGGTACAAGGCAATAATGGTATACGAATATCAAATGGCAGTAAAAATAATGATATCGGCGGTAACTCTGCAAGCAGACGAAATATTATTTCCGGCAACAGTTTTGGAGTCAAAATTGATAATGCAGGATCTGAGAACAATCGAGTTATGGGAAATTACATTGGATCTGATAGCACTGGTACTGTAGCAATAGGAAACAGCGTAGGCGTTCGTCTTGGAAGCTCGTCCCAGCACAATAATATAGGCGGTCCCGGTAATGGAGACGGTAATATAATATCAGGCAATCAGAACGGAATTGAGATTCACACAAGTGCAAAATTTAATTCTATTGAAGGCAACCAGATCGGATTAAAAGCTCCGCTCGGAGGTCCCCTTGCAAGAGAAAGCGGAATAAGAGCAGCAGAATCTGAAGCACTCCCGAATTCTGTAGGTATATATATACTTTTAGGCTCCCAAGATAATACAGTAGGGGGAGCAACTACGGAAGAGTTTAATACAATTGCTCATAATACGGGTGAGGGAATTCATGTTGACGGACAAGATACCACGGGCAATACTTTAAGCGCTAATTCTATTTATGATAATGGCACCGGGATTAATAATTCTAACGGCGGAAATGGAGAACTTGCGGCTCCTGTCGTGACCGAGACCGGTTCTGCGGGAGGCACTTCCTGCGCACTTTGCAAAATTGATATTTATTCGGATGATGGAAACCAAGGCCGGATTTATGAGGCTACAGTTTATGCAGATTCAGATGGCAATTGGCACTACCCGGGCGCCGTTACCGGACCTAATGTCACCGCTATTGCAACAGACGGAACTGGTAACTCCTCTGAATTTTCCATTCCGGCAACTGTCCCGGCTGGATTTCACGATGTCAAGGTCAAAAAACTGGACAGTGGAGGTAAGGCTTTGGCGTTGGGCGGTGATGGCAAAGCCGACCGTGACGTCCATTTAGAGTTTCAGAATAAGAGCGCCCACACCGAGATTATCCGCGGAAGTCTTGAATTGGCCGGACTACCCGAAGGGTGCACTGCCACAAACCTCAAAACTGGGGCGCTAATTGGTTCACCTGGGGGCTTACTGGTAGACGATACTTCAAGCTACTTGCAAAACCAGACTAAGAAATTTAACTTCAAGATGAGAATTATCTGTTCGCCAATTCCTGCAAAAACTCCCATTACTTTTAAGGCAAGAGTAGATCATAACGCTGACGATGGCTTGGGTGCGGACAATGATGATTCCAATCCCGTAAACAACATCCTTACTCGCTTCCACATCCTCAAAAAGTGAATTTGACGACGATTTGACGATCCCGTATCGTTATGTTTTCGTCACTACTTGAGTTCAACCGTAGCTCCCGCGGTCGTTAGTTTTTCCTTGGCTTCTTCCGCTGTCTTTTTGTTGACCTGAGTCATAACCTCTTTTGGCGCAGCGTCCACCAAATCTTTTGCTTCCTTAAGTCCTAATGTTGGGACCAATTCTCTTAGAGCTTTAATGACTGAAATTTTATTTGCTCCGGAATTTGCAATTACAACATTAAAGACAGTTTGTTCTTCCACTGGCTCCTGATCTCCCGCCGGTTGCGCTGCTCCGTTTGCCGGTATGGATGCAACCATTGCCTGAGCCGAAACTCCAAATTTCTCTTCAAGTGCTTTCACAAAATCAGAAAGCTCCAAAACTGTCATCTGTCCGACTGCTTTTATTAAATCGTCTGTTTTCGTCCCCGATTTAATCGGGGTCGTTTTTTTATCTGCCATATCTACACCTCCCTTCAAATTAGTCACTAACCACTAGTTGCTAGTTGCTTTTTGTTTTGGACAACTTTTAAAGTTAAAACCAAATTATTAATATTCCATGAAAGAGTTCTATGAAGTCCATAAATAGGAGATTTTAATACGCTTATAACTTGAGAAAGCAATACTTCACGAGAGGGAAGCATGGCTAATTTTAGTACTTGATCACCTGTAAGCGCTTGATTATCTAGAATGCCAAATTTAATCGTAGGAAGACCAAACATTTTAAGACTTTTTGCAAGTTGCTTTAAAGGGGGAATTGCATCGCCGTATGCAAAAAGGGTGGCGGTGGGACCGGTAGAATTTGAAATTTGATCCGCCGACTTGGCGGATGAAATTTGAAGCGCACGCGCAAGCAGGGTGTTTTTTGTAACCACCAGCTCTGCGTCTAACATTTTAAGAGATTTTTTCAGCTCTTCTAGTTGCTTGTGCTTAAGACCTTGGTAATTAACAAAGACCAAGCTTTTGGCGCGATCGACCTTTTCTTTGAGCCTTCCGACAATATCAATTTTTTTCTGACTTGGCATATTTATCCTGAGAGGACCTGCTTGCTCGCCTCGACTTGCCTCGCGTCGAAGCGGGTTCGGCGAAGCGGGCCGGCAGGCTTTCGTTGGGTTTTTGGTTTAAAACTTCGACACTTCGACTTTGCTCAGTGCTCAGCTCCCAGCGGTCTTAGGATTTTGATATCTTACCAAACCTTCGGAAATTCGTCAAGGACATAAATTTCTTCTCCTTTTTCCGCAAAGGAACCCAAATCCTTTTTAAATTTTTTCTTTTCTTGTGCCGACAAGAGAACCAGAAGCTCTCACCATGTCTCTCCTCATGCTTTCGAAGTTGATTTCGTTTGTCGGGTGATAATTTTCCACGCTTGTCAAGCAAGCGAACTCCTTTCAGTCCGTTCCCTCCGAATTCACGGGTTCCCCCTGACGCACTCCATCAACTTCTCACGCATTCGAAATTCGAAATGGCGATGTTTAATAATTCAACAATTTAACAAAGTATAACAATTTTGTCTATTGAGCCCACCCAACTTACTTTTCACCTTTTCATCCGCCAGCTGGCGGAACGGCTCAAAGAGCATTTATCGAGGGGTCTGCGGGGAAATTGAAAATTTCCCCTTGACAAAACTGTTATACTTTGTTACTTTATAGATAATTAACAAATATAAAGTCCCGATTAAATAGGGAAAGATTCTCAAAATAGTAGTTTCGAGACTATGACTAATCAAACGCTATCAATCAATAATCTTCCAGATCTTCTTACAGTACGGGAAGTTGCACAAATTCTTCGAGTTTCACCTCTTACTATAAAAAGATGGGGCAAGAGAGGAAAGCTCCCCGCAATAAGAATTAACTCCCGGGGTGATCGGCGCTACAAAAAAGAAGCAGTCCTCTGGCTTTTGGGAATACAGCAAAGAGGCTAACCCGCATAAACTCCTTTCAGTCGTAATAAACCGATACTACAAATACTGCCAATAAATACCAATTTCAAATAAATAAACATTGGTTGATTTAGAATTTGCTAATTTGTCGATTGGATTACTTGATAATTTAAATTGTTTTCAGAAGTTTTAAATATTCTTTACGAGTTATGCCCGCAGTTTTGAGATTGCGAAGAATTATAAACTCTGGAGTTTCTCTATATATAGGAATTATAATTGGTCTAATAATACCTTCTTTTTCATAAACCAAATGATCGCCTCGCGTCCGAACATATATAAATCCTTTTTTCTCAAACACCTTTGCTAGTTTTCTGTAGTGGACAGGCGTGATCCTGGGCATTATGTAAGTCTTATCTTGGGGAACAAAAAAGTCTCAAAAGTTACTCGGGGTGGAATTAGACGACCCTTTTTCTTTTGAAATCCTAGTTCCTCAAGAAGTTCTTTAAGTCTACCCTTTCTTTCAGCTTCCTCAAGAACTATTTCTATTGCTTCATGAAGATTTTGGCGAGCTTTATCTTCTGTGGGACCGCAGGACGCAACATCAAGCTCCGGAGTATAAGCAACAAACGGTGCATCTTTAGATCTCTTGTCGATCATAATCTTTACTGTCATTGGAGCCGCTATTTTCATACAGACCCATTGTAGCAGTTATAAATAAAAAATCAACCCAAGATTCGATCCAATATTATTGGTTGATTTGGAATTTGTTAATTGGTTTATTGGATTATTTACCTCTTTGTGCATATAATTAAGTATGTTTATACCTTTGGCTGAGACCCCGGTTGAACTGCGCCCGGGAGGGGAAGAGAGAAATTGTTTTTATTTTTATGAGAGAGACCCCAATCTTCCTCTTGAAGTTAAGATAACAAGACTCCCGCCCCATTTTGATATGGATTTAAATTGGCATAGACATAAGTTTGTCGAAGAATTTTCAGTACCTCTCATCGGTGAAGTTCTAATTAAAGAAAAGAAAGATGCAGATGTCCTTAGGAAAAGAATTTCAGAGGCAATTTTAAAAAAAGGTGAGTGGGTTGTCGGAATAGAGTGTAAGAGCACAAAAAGCGTTAAACTTCTAATAGAGAAAGCTAGCGGAGGAAGAAGAAAAGTTGAGGTGATATTCATTCCTGAATACACAGAGGGAAAAGATTGGCATACTGTCGGAAACCCTACGGATGATCTTGTAGTTATGCTGACTCTTAAGAGAGTGCCTAGAAAGATTTTTAGGAAGGACCCAATGGTTTTCCAGGTAGATAGAGAAAAGAAATAAAAGACTATAAGTCTATAAACTTGATAATTTAACTTCACATCTCCCAATATATATCCTATAGCTTGACAAAATCTTCAAAATTTAATATAATCCCTCATAGCTTTTACAGCAACCTTTCTGCAATTGCGCAGTCTGCTTTGTTTTAAAAGCGTACATTGACAAAAACACACAGGAAAGGAGGAGCAACCGAATAAAAGGAAATTGGTCAGGAAAATGCACCAGTTTTCTTCTAAGCCGAATACCAGTTTGAAAGGAGCCAGAAATGGCATCATGGATTACGGCTGCGGAGTGTGAAGAACGCTTCCCCGGCTGGCTTGCCGCACGTGGCGAGAATGGCTGGAGAGTGGATGTAGCAAAGCGCTGCATCAGCTCGCGTTTTGGATTCGCAGAAGTGCGGGTTCAGCTCAACCAGGACGGAACACCCGCTTTCGATCGAGTGGTCTGTGGAGAGGCACCGAACATAAACGCGGTTGCGTACTACGTTAAGGACGGTGTCTGGTATATTGGTGTCACTTTTCAGGTGCGCCCGTTCGCAGACCTCGCCTATGGCGTACCCGCAGACCCGCCGATCAAATTCGCTCAGCCTGTGATGGGTTTTCGCGATAAGATCGTGGGTAAGGTTGCATCGGCAGTTTTCGAATCCGCCCCTGAGGGTGCGAAGAGAGAAGTGCTCGAAGAAGCCGGCGTCAACGATGTCATGTCAATCCAGAGCATGGGACAGCACTGGGGCAACCCGACTGGACCGCTCGTGACGCCAACCGACCTTCTCGAGATCCAAGTCAATCCCGAGTCCATCGACACGAGCAAGCTGGATCGTGAAGAGCTCATCTACAAGTGTGAGTACCTTTCGACAAGCGAACTCGTTTCGCGAATAGCTTCTGGTGAGCACGATGGCGTGAACTACCGTGCAAGCGTTGCGATGAACACGTTCTTCGTGTTTTTCGCTCGCCACCCTGAGGCGCTCGCGCAGGCGACTTCATAGATCAATCTTCTCGGGGGGAATGTTGACGGAATTGGGCATAAGGCTTGATTTCAGGTCGGTTGAGCCGACTCTTTCCCTCTGCCCTTCGGGGTTTTCTTTTGCCCTTTGGGCGTACTAAGTATGAATTAAGCTTTGAATCTTAAGGCAAATTGCGCCTTAATTTTAAATTTTAAATTTTTAATTTTTAATTTTTCTTGGTATACCTGTGTGTTTTTTGTTTCAAAAATATATACTATGAATACTGTGTTAGTTTCACCACTATACGATCCGGATGCCAGACTTGCGAAGCAAGTCTTAAATGTTGGCAAAAAGCTTTTTTCTATCTACTCTGGAAAAATTTTCGTTTCCATTTCTCACAATACATCAGAAGATACAGAAGGAGCCTTAAGAGAAGCGGGTATTCCATTTTCTGTAACAGCCGAGTCGATATCTTTGGGACAAAACTACAGAAGGGCGATAAAAGGAGGATTAAGACTTAATCCCACCCATATACATTTTGTTGATTTCGATAGGGCACTCCATTGGGTAGAAAGATTTTCCGAGGAGCTTTTGAAAGTAGATAAAGAAATAGAAAAGAGAAGAGGACTAGTATCTTTTGTGCGAACTAGAAGAGCATTTGAGTCACATCCTCTTATTCAAAGAACGACGGAAACCGCTGTCAACGCTATTGCGACTGAAATTGCAGGCATAGATGTAGATATTATGTCGGGGTCTTTTGGGTTTGATAAAAAAACGGCAGAGACTATCATAGGAAAATCTAAGAGAGATGATTTCGGCATTTATGCTGAATTTTTGCAAATTGCATTAAAGCACAAAATTAAAATAACCACGATTGAGGTAGAAGGTCTTGAATGGGAAACACCCGATCAGTTCCGGGAAAAGATAGAGAAGGAAGGATATCTAGCATGGCTCAATGAATTTGAGTCTTTGCCCGAGTGGAAAAAAAGAGTGAAATTAATAGAAGAATCTGCAGCAGTTCTTACTAAAAATAAGTAAGTTAGATTTGGATTTTTATCCCCGGGGACCCCACAGAAGCTTACTTTTCACCTTTTCATCCGCCAGCTGGCGGAACGGCTCACGGAGCGCTTCGGCGGGGCAGGCATTGTAGATTTATATATTAATTTTAATTGCCGGTGACATTGTACTTTTCAAGACTGCCTTCTGGATGTTTTCGGGTTTTATGGCCTCAATTATTGTATCTATATTTTCTTTGAGTTTTTTATCTCCAAAGGAAAACTTGCCTACAGTTAAA
This sequence comes from Candidatus Levybacteria bacterium RIFCSPHIGHO2_01_FULL_41_15, assembly GCA_001782165.1. Lineage (GTDB taxonomy): Bacteria > Patescibacteriota > Microgenomatia > Levybacterales > UBA12049 > 2-01-FULL-38-13. Next base: position 12,877 of record MFNV01000010.1, read on the forward strand.
TGAATAATGGGAGTTTTTGCCTCGTTTTTAAATGAAATTTGCCCTGCCTCAAATTTTTTGATCAGACTTTCTGGGTTAAGGGTAATAGTTCCATTCTTTGGATTTGGCATAAGGCCGCGAGGGCCCAGGATTTTCGCAACTTTTGCAAGTTTGGGCATCATGTCGGGAGTTGCAACAAGAATATCAAAATTTATTTTTCCTCCTTCAATTTCTTCAATTAATTCATCGCTTGCTATGGCGATTTTTGTAGTTTTCCCTGTTCCGTGAGGGAGAGTAACGGTTCCCGAAACTCCTGTCCCGACAGTATTTAAATGAAGCTCAACAGTTTCATCAAACTTGGCTTTTTGAAATTTGGAAAGAAGCTCTAGAGCTTCAGAAAGCGGATAGATTTTTGACTTGTCTAAAACCTGAACTGAAGTCTGGTATCGTTTGGAACGAACCCTTTTCTTTATGAATTTTTCTTTCTTGCCCTTCGACTCGGCCTTCGTAGCCATCGCGGTGGAGGAGGCAGTCTTGGCGAAGGAGGGTTCTTCCTTCCCCTCTTCAGTGGGTTTTGTTTCTAAAACTTTCTCAATTTCTTCCTCATTAGGCCCTACAGCAACTACCCGCTCTCCTCCATGAGCTCCTTTTGCCATCTTTTTGGCTTCTTTTTTTTCTTTTGTTTTTTTCTTTTCTTTTTCTTCTTCCTCCGGTAACCCGAAGGTTTTAACTCTTACTTTACCCATAAACTCCTTTTAGTCGTAAATCTCAAATCCAAAATTCAAAAATCTAAATAATTTCAAAATTCTAATTTTCTAAATCCAAAACTTTTTGTATTTTGATATTAAGTTTTATTTGTGATTTGTGATTTTAAATTTTCAATTTTATTCTATTTGTACTCCCATTGATCTTGCTGTTCCCTCAACCACTTTCATTGCTTGCCCGACGTCACCGGTATTTAAATCATCCATCTTAGCCTTGGCAATTTCTTCGACCTGCGTTTTTGTCAGAGTTCCTGCTGTTTCTCTTCCCGGCTTACCCGAACCTTTTTCTTTTGCAAGAGCCTTTTTGATCATCTCTGCAACCGGAGGCTTTTTTGTTATAAAGGAAAAAGTGCGGTCCTCATAGACAGTAATGACAGCAGGGATAATTGTTCCTTTTTGATCTTCGGTCTTTTCATTAAACGCCCTTACAAACTCCATGATGGGAAGTCCATGCTGCCCCAGGGCAGGTCCCACAGGCGGAGCAGGAGTAGCTTCTCCTCCCGGAATATTTAGTTTTATAATTGTTTTAATTTTCTTTGCCATAATTCAGTTATGAGTTCAGGGTTCTTAGTTATGAGCACCTTTTAGCGTATAAGTGTATATTATATAGATTTTTTTAATTTACTCAACATCTTTGAAATAGTTATAATTTTTTCTAGCAAAGCATCCTTTTCGCTTTAACTTATTAATTTTTGTTTAAATGACGTTTCTATTAAGGGTACACATTCGTGAGCAGATCCGCGGCTAATTGTTATAAAACGTTTAAACTCCAACCTTGTTCTACTAGCGCCTTCTGCTATGTTTAAGACAATCGACAAAAATGCTCTTCTTATTTGATCAGTGAGAGAAAAAGAATGTTCTCTTGGCCACTTTTTAGTTATCTCATAAACTTCGTTACAGAAATCAAAGCTATTTGATAAACTTTAAGTTTTTCAAAATTAAACTCATAACCCATAACTCATCACTCATCACTCATAACTTAGCTACCTGTAGAAAATCTAACTCAACGGGTGTTTCGCGGCCAAAGATTGAAACTAAGACTTTAAGTCTTCCCTTGGTTTCATCAATCTCATCAATCGTTCCTAAGAAGTCTGCAAAAGGGCCATCGATTATTTTTACCGCTTCTCCTTTAACAAAAGCAGCCTTATAAAGAGGTTCCTCCATTACCATAAACTTCTGAATTGCTTCAACTTCTTTCTCGGAAATCGGCGTTGGCTTGTTTCCCGTACCGATGAAGGAAGTTACCCCCTGTGTGGTTCTGACCAAGAGCCAGCTTTCATTATCAAGAATCATCTTGACAAGTATGTATCCGGGAAAAATCTTTTCTTTTACAGATTCTTTTTTGCCTCCCGAGACTTTTATAGTGTTTCTCTTGGGGACTATAATGTCAAAAATTCTGTCCTCAAATCCGAGACTCTGAAGCCTTTGTTTTAAGGTTTTGACCACGCGATCTTCATGCCCGGAGTAGGTATGGACGATGTACCACTTGGCGCTTGAAGAGACATCAACCCGACCTTTCTCTTTTTTTGTTTCCGACTCTTTTATTTGAGTATCCATATCATCAAAATTTCTAATTTCTAATTCCTAATTATCTAAATAAATCCCCCCGCAAAGCGGGATCCCGCATTTGCGGTGACTAAATCCTAAATAAATCCCAAATTCAAAAAATTTCAAATATCAAGCTTAGGTTAATTAGATCAATTAGAGCAATTAGGTTAATTTTACTTTAATATTATTTCTGTTAACTTTGTCAGTATGAAATCTAGTCCTCCCAAGAAAATTCCGACCACAACACTTACGAAAATAACCACAAAAGTGAGTCTTATGATCTCATCTCTAGTAGGCCAAACAACTTTTTTAAGTTCATCCTGAACCTCTTTTAAAAAAGAAACCGGTGTTGCCATACATTGGAAAATCCTAAATTCGAAATCATAAATCCTAAATAAATCTTAATTTTCAAATATCAAATTTCCAAAAGGTTTTGGATTTTGATTATTATGATTTTGATATTATTTAGGATTTAGATATTAGTGCTTAGAATTTACTTTTGTTATTCTAACAAAAGTTGGTTGACATGTAAAGATAGGGAAGGGTAAAATAGAGTTTATCACAGAATAATTATGAGTAAGAAAATAAGGAAAGCGGTAATTCCGGCCGCAGGTTTTGGGACAAGATTTTTGCCTCAGACTAAAGCCATGCCTAAGGAAATGCTTCCGATTGTGGACAAACCTATTATCCAATATATAGTTGAAGAACTGGTAGGAGTCGGAATTGAGGACATAATTATAGTAACAGGATATCACAAGAGGACAATTGAGGATCACTTCGATAGGCCAAGTCTTGAGCTTATTGAGAACTTAAGGAACGGAGGAGAAAATAAGCTGCCTTTGATTGAGCAGATCGAAAACATAGCCAATCTTGCCAACTTCATTTATGTCCGCCAAAAAGGCCCTTACGGCAATGGCACGCCTCTTCTTAATGTCCTGTCAATAATTGGAGATGAGCCTTTCATTTATACTTGGAGCGATGATTTTATAAAATCCGAACCTTCAAGGTTTAGGCAGCTTATAGATATCTATAAAGAATATCAGTGTACTGTGCTTGGGGGCATAAGAGTAAGACAAGAGGAAGATTTTGAGAAGTACGGATTTGCAGGAGGAAAAAAGATTAAAGACGGCCTTATTGATGTTAGGACTTTAATCGAAAAGCCTGGCAAGAAAAATGCGCCTTCAGATCTTGCCACAGTCTCAGGATTTGTATTCACTCCTGACATTTTTGAATACATACAAAGAGCAAGAGAAAATCTGGGAGAAGGCGATGAACTTTACTACAACGATGCCTTAAAACTTATGCTGTCAGACGGAAGAAGGGTGGTTGCTAAAGAGATAAAGGGAGGAAAGTATTTCGACACAGGGAATAAACTTGAATACATGAAGACAATTGTTGAATTTGGTTTGGAACACGAAGATATAAAGGGAGAATTCCGCGCTTTCCTCAAAGGTTTTAAGTTGGACTAAAATGGCAAAAACCATTTATTTCAGAGCAGGGATTTTTCCTGCAAAGCAGGATCCCGCTTTGCGGTGATAATTTTAAATGAAAACTTCATCCATTCGAAAAACTCAGGACAAAAATTTTAAATTTCTAATTTTACTTTCGGGTTCAATAACATTAATTTTATTCCTTATTTTTTCAGTTCTCGCTTACATTGATCTTTTTACTAGTTTTGACTTTAATACGACTTTAAAACTTCAGGAAATAATTCCAAGAACATATGACACTCCCTTTTCTCTTTTTAGTCTTCTGGGATCTTTTGAAGTAACTGCCTTTATTCTTGTTTTCCTACTCTTTCTTCTGAAGAAAGCCAGAGGAGTTTATGTTTTATGTTTATTTTTTCTTGCAATCGGCATAGAAGTTTTGGGGAAAACTCTTATAGATCATCCGGGACCTCCTCTTTTTTTTCTAAGATATAATTTCCCTTTTAATTTCCCAAGCTCTGCTGTCGATACAGGATCCTCATTCCCTTCAGGGCATTCAACAAGAACAGCTTTTATAGGAGTTTTTGCATTGATTTTGATTTTGAAATCTCAAAAATTATCAAGGAACCAAAGAATATTGATGTCATTTGTTATATTGCTTATAGTTTTGACTATGTTAGTAAGCCGTGTTTATCTTGGGGAACACTGGGTATCAGATGTAATGGGAGGATTTCTTCTTGGGACCGGTTTTTCTCTTGTTGCCGGCCTTTTTCTCTAATTTGACTTCTTGGGACCTTTATGCTATAAGCTTATTCATGACTCAAAGATCAGAACGTGGAGAAGTCACTGACGCCGAGCGCAGAATTATACAAGAGGTTACCAGGCAGTTTGGAGAAGTAGTGGGGGATACTTCTTTGTCTGGTGATGAGTATAATGTGTTGGATGGGATAAAGCTTAAAGTAATTGTCAATAAAATTGCACAATACCAAGAGCTGGGAATAATGAGCGAGGATGATTTCAGGATGCTTTTTGATGAATTCTCATCAAGATATGAGGGCTCCATTTTACCAACAACCATAATGGGGCCGGATATAAAAGATGATCTTACTGGATCTGATGGAGAAGGTTGGATTGTAAGCGCACACGCAAGCCGCTTGGAAAATCCAGAGGCAGCTTCTCATGCACACAGAGCTTTAAGAGCAATGCATGCACTTGTTATGATAAGCTGGGCAGATATATCAAAGGAGAGAAGAGATGGTGCACTTCAAGAAAGCTTTAGGACAATTGGAGATCTTTATGGCTATAGGTATGACCAAAATATTGATAGGATCTATAGTGAGGGACGGGGGGACAGAGCAGCACAACTTGGAGCGTTAAGAACTAATGCAATGAATTTATTCAGAAGCGATACGGATTCATCACCCTTAAACCCCGGTGCATTAAACAAATTGTTTCATGTGTTTGAAATTGACTGTTCCCCGTTTCTCTAGAACATTTTTACGAAGCCGATTTGAGGGAGAGTTTTGAATTTAAGTTTTTTATACAATCTGTGAGCTTTTGTATTACCTGTTGTTGAAACCAGAAATAAAGCATGGAATTTGTTTTTCTTTGAAATCTCCTCTATACATTTAATAAATTTACTTCCGATTCCTTGATTTCTATACTCAGGTTTTATATAAATCTCGTCGATCTCTCCATACATCCCGTCAAACTCGACACTGAATGCTTTATTATATATTGCATAGCCGATTATTTTCCCGTCTCTTTCAGCGACATAAAGCTCGACAAACTTTCTATCTGGCGCATGAAGGAATAGTTGTTTTATTTTCCGCAAGTTAATAGGCATTTCCTGCGTGTCTTCTTTGTTGAGGGCGTACATGAGGATCTTTATAGAGTTGACATCACCTTTTTTAAACAGCCTGAATTTTACAGACGATCTGTTTTTTTTATTTTTTTTCACGCTCAACAGTGATCGTACATTCGGCTACAAGTGCTGCTATTGCTCCAACAGCCGCAAGGACCGGTGCCAGAAAAACTCCGACAACGCCTAAAGTTAGTGGAAACTGGATAAGCTCTTTCCCGCTTTTGTCTTTTATAATTACCCTTCTTACATTCCCCTCTTTAATAAGAACTTTTACTTTTTCCAAAAGCTCCTCGCCTCTCACCTGAAAAGTTTCTTCTGTAGTTTTCTTGGTTGTTTGTTTGACCGTCACAGCTTTATTATAGCAGATATTTTAGGCAAAAAGTCAAAGGGGAGTTTCTGCTCGGAATTAATCTTCTACTTGAGTCCATGGGTATCCATTCCTCTTGCGTTTTCTTGTATAAATCCTAAAGTTGCCGCTTCGTATGCCGGAATTATCCATGTTCTTATATGTTCAAGGGTTTTTGTTTTCTCCAGGAGCTCTTTTATGGCTTGGGGCATAAGGTCATAATGGTCTGTGAAGATGGTTGCCAGTGTTCTGTCAGGCTGGGGAAATTGAGGATCAGCCAGTCTTATTAGTTTTTGTTGGTGTTCAATTGTTATTGTTTCTTTTTCTTCATCCACTGATTTCTCCTGCGGTACAAAAGTGTTTCTAAACGACGCATTATACTCTCTAGTCATCTGGCTTATTGAAACAGCTCTTTCTACGATCGCTTGTTCAATATTTACCATACATATACCAAAAATTACCGCCGCAAAGTTTAGGATAAATCCTTTTCGTTCACCCTCTGGCAATTCCAGATGAAAATCTTCTCTCTCAGTATTTACCCGGATTTTGGCAGAATCTAATCTGTCCTGAAGCTTAAGAAGTCCTTCTTGTCCCTTTCTCCAAAAAGTCGCAGCAACAATATAAACGGGAGATCTTGTTGGGTGTCCGCTCTCTTTTTCAGCCCTATCGGTTGCTTCTATATGTTCTTTTGCCCGACCTCTTATCAATGTTTCAACTGACATATGCGAATATTGTTCCCAAAATTATAGTTCTTTTAAATTTGGGTGGCAAGGGGATGTTTCCTTCTTGACTTTTCACAGAAAAGTTTCATATACTATTGTTGTTCTTTGATATTAGAGATAGTTGGGAATTTTCCTCTACAAAGTCACCAAATATGAGGTACCCCGCGTAGCCTTGGCAAAGTGGGGGACGAGGCGTTTTTCGCAATGGGTGCGCCCAGTGCGATAGCCTTCCTAATATCATATATGGGGAAGTGTCAACTACCCTCGATATCAAAGACCGAATTTATTCAGTCCTCTTTTGCCTCTTGTGCTTGAAAGGGTATTAATTTCTTTATCTTTTTGGTAAAATTACTGTTGGTTGCCGCCTTAGCTCAGTGGCAGAGCAACTGTTTTGTCCCAGCACTTTCTTGCCAAATTTGATAAAATCTGGTTTAGAAATGCGGGATCCAGTAAAATTGGCTTGCCGAGATGGCTCAGTGGCAGAGCAGCTGTTTTGTAAACAGCAGGTCCCGGGTTCGAATCCCGGTCTCGGCTCAAGCAAAACACGAATTTTCTGGGATAAACGTTTTTAAAAATTGGCTCCGAGCTGGGGTGGCAGAGTAGCAATTGCACGTGGCTGTAGACCACGCGTCCTTACGGACTCCGGGGGTGCAATTCCCTCCTCCAGCACTAGATAGTTTGGGGTTATGGGATTCAGAGCTATGAGTAATTGGATTTTTTCTCCAGACTCATAGCTAATATTTCATAATCACTCGCCGGCGTAGTTCAGGGTAGACATGTCCGCCGCTCGCCCAGGTAGTTCAGTGGCAGAACGCAATCTTGGTAAGATTGAAGTCGAGGGTTCGATTCCCTCTCTGGGCTCACATTCACATTCGTTTAGTGTAAACAAAATAACCATTTCAATTATGATTTGGAAATTTCACAAGATAGAAGTTATAATGGTTTATCCTGAGGAAGGATAACAAAGGGAGGAAAAACTCGTACTGAGTTTAATCGAAGTATGGCAAAAAAAGGAGAACACAGAATTATAGTCGGTTTGGTTTGCACTGTTTGCAAAAACAGAAATTACGTAACGACAAGAAATAAGTTAAACACCGAAGAGAAATTAAAGCTTGTGAAATATTGCAGGCATTGCAGAAAAAAGACTGATCACAAGGAAACAGACAGACTAAAGTAGTTATGGGTTATGAGTATAGCTATCAACTCATAACTCCGAACTCATAACTAAAAACTAGTTTAGGGGTGTCGGTTAACGGCAAACCACCCGCCAAATCGGCGGGGACTGGAATGTACTACGTTTACATCTTAAAAAGTGAGAAAGACGGCAAACTTTGTACCGGTAGTACCAGTGATTTAAAAAAAGAATTGATGATCACCTTAAAGGCTCCTCAATAGCTACAAGAAACAGAAGACCTCTCAAATTGATTTATTACGAAGCTTACTCAAACAAATCTGATGCCTTGAGACGTAAAAAGTTTTTAAAAACTGGTAACGGTAGAGATTTGATTAAAAATCAGTTAAAATATACATTGAGAGTATAGGGACGTGGTGAAATGGTATCACAGCAGTCTCCAAAACTGCTTTTCTCAGTTCGAATCTGAGCGTCCCTGCCAGTTAAAATTTGCTCCTTGAATTCTCAATATCTCGGTGATATTCTCTTAATATGCTTACAAAAACCGACTTAAGCCAAATTCGAAAAGTAGTTAGAGAAGAAGTAGAAAATGAAGCGCAATCAATAAAAGATGAGCTTGGAGCAGACATTACTACGTCTCGGATGAGAATTCAAACCGAGATTAATGAACTTAAAGACAGAATAAAAAATCTAGAGATTAGAGTTTCTAAAATGCACAAGGAACTAAAGAAAGAAATAAAGATGGTATCGAATTTTCTCGATAAAGAAAATTTACTGGTTGTAAAAAGAGTAGAGAAAATAGAAGAGCATCTCGGATTATCAAGCGCCCAGTAGTTCTAGCTAGGCTCTTCTTAGTTCTTTACTTACCACGTTTCCGTCAGTACCTACTTTATAAACAATTACTTCGCCGGTTGGGATTTCGAGATTTTCAACTTCAGTATCTGTTAACCCGTCTAAATATTTCACAAGAGCACGGAGACTATTTCCGTGAGCAGAAACTAAAACATTTTTGCCTTCTTTTAATTTAGGCAGAATCTCTTTCTCATAATAGGGAACTGTCCTGTTATAAACATCCTTTAAGGTTTCTCCGTTTGGGACAGGCACATCCCATCCTCTTCGCAGTTTTTTAAATCCTTCTTCCCCCAGCTCCTTTAAGATCGACCATTTGTTTTTGCCCGTATATGTTCCATAGTTTCTTTCCTTAAGGGCAGGAGATACGACAGCAAGAATTTGCTCTTTTAACACATATCCAATCTGTTTGAGAGTTTGCTGGGCGCGAAGAAGGTCTGAGGTGAAAGCCAGATCAAATTTAATGTCCTTGAGTTTTTTTCCTGCCTTCCTTGATTCTTCAATTCCCCTAATAGAAAGCGGAGGGTCCTGCCAGCCGGTCCATACACCCTTTGCATTCCAAGTAGATTCACCGTGACGGACAAGAGCAAGAGTTGCCATATTAGCTAATAGTAACTAGCCACTAGTAACTAGTTACTTTAAAAAATTATATCAGATTCCTAGGAGTTTTTCGGCGAATGTAAGAACTGAAAATATAAATTGACCCAATGAAAATCCGCCGATAGGAAAGACCAGAAGGAAAAATATTATAAAAATCCCAATTCCGGAGATGGACATATAAGCGTTTGCCTCCTTTTCAGGCAGAAGAAGAGCAAAAATTTTGGATCCGTCAAGAGGAGGAATAGGAAGAAGATTAAAAACGGCAAGGAGAAGATTTAATCTTGCAATCATATGAAGAATAAAATAAACAGATGGCAAGAAGGAATTCTCAGAGAGAAAAAGCGGGCCATTAATAAGAAACATAATTTTAATGATAAGACTTACGACAACTGCGATAAAAATATTTGTCAGTGGTCCGGAAAGTGAAACAAGGGCAAGATCTTTTCGGCCTTCTCTTAAATTGAATGGGTCAACAGGGACGGGTTTTGCAGCTCCGAAAATAACAGGGGACCCTGAGACTATTAAAATAAGTGGAAGAAGAATGCTCATAAATGGGTCAATGTGTTTTCTGGGGTCAAGTGTAAGCCTTCCCGCAAGTCTTGCAGTGGGATCTCCAAGTCTTTCTGCCACAAATCCGTGCGCTATTTCATGCAGGATTGCCGAAAAAATTAAAATAACTAATATTATCAGCCCCGATGTCAAATCCATAAGCTCCTTTCAGGATAAATTCGAAGTTCCAAATCCGAAATTCTGCCTGCCGGCAGGCAGGTCTAAATAAGTTTCAAAATTCAAAACTCAAAATTTAGGATTTATAATAGAATAACCTATTATTGTTTTGTGGGCAAGTTTTTGATAGACTACAGACTACGGTCCACAGACTACAGTTTTAAAATGCCGTAGACAGTAGACTGTAGGCAGAGAGCGATTTCTATTTATGATAAGCGGAAATAAATGCCAGAATTGCGGTAAGGGAATAATGTACGGACACAATGTGTCCCATTCCAAAAGAAGGACAAGGAGAATTTTCAAACCAAATCTTCATGTGGTGCGTGTTGAAGTTGGTGGCGTAACAAAAAGAATGAAGCTTTGCAGCAAGTGCTTAAGGCTTCTGAAAGGCAAAAGCACAAGAGATCTTAAAAAGAAAGAAAAAATTTCAAAAAATCCGGAAGTTCAATCTTCTCAGGAGGCAATTTCCGTAACAGCCTAGGTTTTAATTTCTAATTTTTATTTTTCAATTTTCATTGAAAACTTTAAATTTCAAATTTTAAATTAATTTTAGTTTAACTAAAATTTCTTTCCCCTCTTTGTATCCATTCACAAAATCCTTGTAGCTCATTGGATTTTTTCCTTCAACCTGGATTTTGCTATCAGGAAGAAGTTTGATAATCTTTTTTTTGGATTCAAGGTATGCCACTAAAAAAACTCCTGGCCATGGAAAGTATGCCCTTATCATTCTTTTTATTTTATCGGCTGAAGGAGGATTATTTAAGTCAATATATCCATCTTTTTTCTCTAAAATTTTTGTAAAGGTCGCTTGTGGGTCATCTTGGGGAATAGGTTTTAGATCACCCTTTATATATTGCTGTATAGTTTGATATAGGTTATCTGCACCAATTTTAAAAAGCCTTTTATAAAGGCTATCCGCAGTGTCTTTGTCAGTTATTTTTCCTTCTTGTTGAAAAAGAACCGATCCATGATCTACCTTTTCATCGAGTTTTATCAACGTCACTCCCGTAACTTCCTCCCCGTTTAAAAGCACAGTTTGAACAGGAGTGGGACCCCGATGTTTGGGAAGAAGAGAAGGATGAATGTTTATGATTCCCTTTGGGAAAAACTTCAAAACTTTTTTGGGAATTATCAAGCCAAAATCAGCGAGAACGGCAAAAGACGCATGAGCGTCTTTAGTTGTTTGCATTATTAAATTATTAAATTGTTGAGCGGAAATAGAAGGAATTTTGTTTTTAAGACAATAAGAGGGGACTGGATCAAATAGATTTTGTTCGGTAGTTATGACAAGAGAGAGATTAAAGTTTTTTTTAATGACTTCAATTACGGGAATAACATACTTGGAGCTTCCGAAAAAAACCAGTTTTATATTGTCAGATTGTTTCATTCAAAATAATCAATTATAAATAATAAATAGTCAATTTGCTCAAATTTCCAGTTCTTCAAAGACGGCCTCGCCTTTTTTGTCTTTGTGAGATTTATAAAGAATTCCGTTTTGTTCAAGAACCCTTTCTGTAAAAAGGATTCCATTGAGGTGATCCATCTCATGTTGAATAATTGTGGCCAAGAATCCTTTAAATTCTTTTGTATGGAGCTTACCTTTTTCATCAGAAAAGGAGAGAGTTATAAAATTTTTCCTCTTTACCTCTCCCCAAATATTCGGAAGAGAAAGGCATCCTTCAAGCCGCTTGCGGGGACTCTTTCTTGTTTCCATTTTCGAAACTTCACCACCCTCATCTGATATTTGAGGATTTATAAAAACCCTAATAGAGGATTTTGGAGCCGGTTTTATTATGAAAATCGACTGCGGAATTTCGACCTGAGGTGCGGCAAGACCCACGCCCTCAGGATCTTTGGCTGAAAGTAAAGTTTTTTTCATCCCCTCAAGAAGCTTCTTGTCTGTCTTCTTGACAGGTTTTGCTTTTTGAGAAAGGATGGAATTCGGCGCTATAATAATTTTCATTCAAGAAATTATAGCACGCAGGGGTTCAAAATAGAAGGCAATCAATTTGTAAATGAGAGGGTATCAACTATTTGTTCAAACAATTGTTTTTCTTCTGCAAAATAATCCTTTAAAGTTATGAGTTCTACCATATACTCCTTTTCACCATTTCGAACTACATAGGCGAATAATTTGCGGTCACCTGCTAAATCGTATCCGCCTGAAATAGTTGCCGTGATTGCGATCGTAGGTTGTCCTGCAATATTTCTTCCTTCTCCTAGTATTTCTGATTCTCCGACTCGATCTGGAATTGAATTTGCTGCTTCTTGGGCGTAGTCATTAAGAGGTCGGTTAGGGGTGGTTCTGTCTCTTACTGTAACATATGTGTAATGATTTAAAAATAAAAATTTTCTAAATCTTGCAGCATCAAGATCTTCGTATGAGTCGTCATACTCAAAGTCCTGCGGAAGATTCATTGACCAGCCTTCAACTGATTTTTGTTTTTTCCATCCCTCCTGAGGTTCGGGGCCGGGTTCTGTTTGGGGAGGGGTTTCTGCTGGTGTTTGAGCCGGAGGATTTGTCGGGGGCTCATTTTGACCGGGGTTAGTCGGGGTTCCATTCCCTCGATTTAAGATGGGATTTGAGACGGTTACTCCTGGTTTCTTTTCCGAAGCGCATCCGACCGTGGCAGCTGCTACAAATCCGCCAAACGCCATTATAAGTTGTCTTCTTCCGATTCTATTCTCTCTAGGATTATTCATGTTTCTGGAATATAACAAAAGCAAATTTAAAAATCAATAGGCATTTCAATCGGTAAATCTAAATGAATCTACCATTTTCTGGAAAACAGGAAGCAGGTCTTGAAAATCGGTTTGTGGTGCCGAGAATGTAATGCTCCAAGCTTCTCCGCCTTTTATAAAAACATAATAGAATTTTTCATTTTTGGTGCCATCGAAATCAAATTTATGGCGGAATGTCCATGCGGGGACTCCGTCAACTTCAGCTCCTTGGGACTCATAGACTTTTGCAGAAGGGTCATCTGACTTTTTAATAGTTTTTTCAATTTTATCAACGACTTGGTTTTTGTACTGCTCTAAAGTCATTCCAAAATCAATAGGAGTTACCCTTATAAGAACTTGACCGCTTCCGATAAATTCATCGTAATTATCTGCATTTTTTTCGATTGTGGAAATATGTAGGGCCTGCCAATCGGAAGGATAAGAGATTTGGTAAGGGTAGTCATCTGATCTAAAGTTCGTCCATCGAGAGGTCTGAATTTCGGTTTCGATCGGGGTATTTACCCCATTTGTATTTGAATCATTGCCACATCCCAAAAAAACTGCTGTAAGTAGTCCGCCTCCAAGTTTTGCCCCATTAAATATAAGATTTCTCCGCGTTGATCTTCTTTCCAGAAAAGACATCCTGCAAATATATCAGAAGGTATATCAAAAATCAATAACTTTGAAGATTTATCTAATACACAGAGGTGATGGGAAGAAAAGAAGCAAACATTTGATCTATGTACTCATCAAGCGATTCATCTTTCCCCACATAAGATAAATTAAAAATAACTCCATCTACTCTTACATAAACTATAAATTCTTTAATTCTGTATTCTTTGCTTGGTCCGATCCAGCCTTCAATAGTTTTTGCAGGGAAATAATCCCATACTTTTGTCTCACTTACTACAGAAACATTTGCGTCTCCTGCTTTTAAATTATTTACCTCAAGATTTACATAGGAATCAAAGTCATCTATCGGCCTGTCAAGATGAACTCTTCCTACTTTAAATAAGTCATTTGTGTCCGAAGATTTTTTGTTGTCGAATTTATCATAATCAAATCCTTCAAAATCTTCACTTTCTGGCGGAGAAAATATATTTGAAGGATATTCTATATAGTAATATTTTTTATAAGTACTGTATTCTATCCATCCGGGGTCAAAGGGAGTTTCCAAAGGAGAAGCTTTTCCCTCAGTCGGGCAGCCGATGATAAGATTTTTCGAACCGCAAAGTTTTCCATCGGTAAATCTTGGGTCATTAATATTGGGATAGTATTCTCGGGGCCCGCTTATATCAAATCCGTCAATGGAAATGTCATTTTCATCAAAGATTCTAAAATGGACATGAATCCATTCTGGTTGAGGATTTTTGTCTTCGTCTAAAACTCCGGTTGCGCCTGCCATTCCAATGAAATCTCCTCTTTTTACCTCCTCTGGTATCCCTCCGCAATCTGGCATGCCCTCCTTGATGGACTGAAGATGTCCGTAATAAGTATAAATTGTAATTTCTCTTACCATATGTTGTATCATAACCGCTTCTCCCTGTTTGTCTTCAGGATTTGCGCAAGCTTTTCCGTCTGCGGCAGCCAAAACAGGAAAAGTCTCCCAAGTGCTTGAATCATTCAGCTTGCCTTTTATAATATCCAATGCATGATGTGTCGGATTGGGACCTGTCCATGCTTGCTGAATCCTCATGTTGGGATCAGGAGGAAAAGGGAGATCAAGAAGATCTATGCTATGATCAATTTCAGGATTTGAAATTCCAGGTGTTTCCAAAGGAGAATGTAGGGGATTTGGATTTTCTTGAGAACCTCCGTCCGGCTCGATTGGACATCCTGTAAATGCAATAGCGGCTATAAGAGGAGCAAGGGGGAGAATAGCTCTTTTGGGCAAACGGCCAAATATCCCATTGAGAAACCTTCCAAGACGGCTTTCTTTTCTGACAACAACAAGGTCATCTCTTAAAACTTTATCAGCGTCGGGTAATGGCTTGAAATATTCAATTTCCTCGGGGGTTGGGCCTATGACTCCAGAATTCTCTGCCCTCTCATTTCTCATACTTTAAATTACTTTTTCTCGATGGTTTTGAGGGCTTCTTTTGCCTGGGCATCGGAAGATGAGATTTTATCTAAAATATAATTCATTTGATCTATTGATTTTTTAAGAAATTCTTTGTCGACAATATTCCCATTTTTGCCCTGCGCTTTTTGGTTATAAAAAAGCCCTAGGGCATATCGTGCGTCTCTGTAATCGGGTTTCATCCAGACTGTTCTCTCAAGCGCGGCGATGGCGCTGTCTATATTTCCGCTTTGTCCCTCAATAACGCCTAGGTTATAATTAATGCTTGCATCATTTGGAGAAAGGGCTTGTGCCTTTCTTGCCGCATCAAGAGCTTGAGGTAGCATAGAGGGATCAACCTGTGAAAGAGTGTAAAAAATTCTAATTCTAGTTTTTAAGAAGACAAAATTTTTAGGATACGAAGAGACCAAATTCGTATTTATTGAGATAGCTTCCTGGGAAAGATTTGAAGCAAGCTGGGCAGCTTGAGTTCCTGTCTGTGCATCTTTTTGGGAAAGAAGCGCAGCCGCATTCGCGGCGTTATTTATAGAATATTCGTCTCTAAAGACCGGCTCGCCCGGCCGAAGTGCCACAGCCTTTTGAAGATAGGGGAAAGCGTCCTGATAATATCCAACCCGGTCCAGGTTTGCTCCGTAAGCGTACGCCTTATCAGCATTCCAGTAAATTATAAGATTGAAGATCAGGTAGAACGAAATTACTATGGTTACCAGAATTCCTGCCCATTGGAAAGGAGAAACCTGAAAATCTCTCAGGCTTTGAGGTTTTAGTCCCAACGTTTTAGGAATTTCAAAAACTTTTTGGTTGTCTATTAATTTCAAAAGAGAAAGAACAAAGGCGGGGATTAGGAAAAGATAAATATTTACTATTACTACGGAAAAACCAAAGAAATTGGTTATTGAAATCGAGATATAAGAGGCAAGAAGACCCAGGACAATTAGGACATTTGACGATTGCCTTTGATCTATTAGGTTACGTATTGATATATAAAGGAAGTATCCAAGCATCAAAAGATAAGAGGAAAAACCAAGAACTCCCGAAGTCGCAAGGAGGTTTAGGAATTCATTGTGCGCTTTGTTGTAAAGAAAGTTCCATTCAGAAGTTAGATTGTGGGCCGGAAATTTATATTTATAATAGGCAAAAGCAAAGGTCTCAACTCCGGTTCCGAAGATCGGATTGTTTTTAAAGGCCTCAATCGCGCCTTTCCATACCAGAAGTCTTATCCTGGATGAATCCGTTCCGCCCAACTCTCCTAAGTGTTGGGGAGCAGGTTTGTTAACCTCTGTTTTGGCAGGAGGCGGAGGGGGAGAAAATTTTCCCCTTAAGCCATCATATGTCAGGGGTTTAAGAATTCCGAATGGCTGTCCTATGAAAAAGGTGATGACAAAAATTATTATTAAAAAAACAGCCGGGATAGAAGACTGTATGCTTTTCCTTTGTAAATATAGGAAGGAAAGAAAGAGAAAGGCAAGAGTGATCCAAACAGCAAGAATTCCTGACCGAGATCTGGTATACAAAAGATCAATATAAAACAATATAAAAGATAAAAAATAAAAGGTAAAAATGGGTTTAACTTTTGATGGAACCGCGAATTTGTATTTTAAAATCCGAATTTGTTTGTTCAGATGGTCTTTTATTGAGATGACAAACATCGTAAGTGAGATCGGAATAAGTATTGCAAGATAGGCAGAGAGCCAGTCGGGTTGTCCTAGGGTTGAGAAGATTCGAACTCTCGGCTGAAAATCTGCGGCCCAGCAGGAGACATCAAGATTTCCGCGGAAAAGAAAACAGGTAGGATCATAGCCAAAGTGAGACGGAAGTCCCCAGAGCGAGACAATAAATCCGGTGATGAGACTGATATTTAAAACACGTTTTACGGTGTGGGTGGCGGTATGACTGCTCGTATTGGTATCGTTTTCGTTTCTGTCGTACGTTTGACTACGACCCTTTACCATACCGGTTGCGAAACCCTTTACCGATTGACCAAGCTGGGTGAAATTGTTGACAAATGCGTAATAGAGAAAAATATAAAGGATGGTTGAAAGAAGCCCGCCGTTGAAACGGGTGTAATAGCCCCAAATCGAAACATGCCTGTCCCATGAGAAAATTGTCGATAGGATTTGAGAGGCAAAAAAAAGTAAAATCGGAATATCAAGGGGCGTTTTCTGAATTTTAATTTGCCCCTCAAGAATAGATTTTATAGCCCACGAGGCAGCAATTACTATCCCAAGTCCGAAAGCCACCCACATTTTATTGAATTCAAAAAGCTCTGATGTGTCTCCGACTACTACAAGAGGGACAAGAAGGAAGAGAGCGTAGAAAGAAAACTCAATAATGCGACTGCAAATGTTGATTAACTTCATTTTATGATTTTAATAAATTCTAAGCTCAAAATCTCAAATTCCAAATAATATCTAAATTCAAATTTCTAAATTCAAAAACATTTTTTAGTGCTTGGGATTTATTTGTAATTTGTTATTTTGAATTTGTAATTTCTTTAGATTAGCATATCGGAAATCTTTGGGCAAGACCTGCCTTGCTCGCCTCGCTGCGAAGCGGGGCGGCATGCAGGGAGGAGTTTCTATTTATAAATCGAATGGGTTCCGACCGAATGAAACCATATAATGTCTTTCTCTGCAAATTCGAAAATAATTCTATGCTGATAATCTATAGAAAATGAATAGTAATCTTTTAGTTTTCCCGTAAGCTTATGTGTTTTAAGTCTTGGATCGTGTGGGTTTTTGCGAAAAATTTTTTCTCTCTTCTCGGCGGCAAGTTTTATTTTAAGAGGTAATCGCTTATATTCCTTAGCAAATTTACTAGAATAGTAGATTTTCATTCACTAAATTAACGAAGAGAGGAAAGGGATTTGAGAAGTTTTCCTTTGCCCATCTTAAGTTCTTGTCTGCTTTTTTCAAGTTCTTTTGCCAAATTTCCCTCATGCCAAAGACGGAGTAAATGTCTAAAAAATTCACTTTTGCTAGCATATTTACCCTTGGCAACTTCATTTTCTACAATAGAAGTTAGTTGATGCGGTAATGAAATGTTTATAACAGTTCTCATGTAACACATTGTATTACAGGTTTATGTTTTTTGTCAAGTGCACTCTTATACTAGTATATTGGTAAACATGGGGAATAAGAAGTTTTAAAAGCAGAAGATAAAAATATCAGACTAAAGAAGTATCGAACGAAAGTTGGGAAGGGCAAGAAGAATAAAGCTATTTGAGGGCATCTTCGAGGTTCAACCTTGATAAGGTTTTTGAAAAGGTTAATTAACAGATTGGTGAAATTCTGTCTCGTACAGCATTACGCTATAGCGTAGGTTTGTAACAAGAACAAAACACATTTAATATGTTACTACTATATTTTGAGTCGAATCTCAAAAATCAGGGGCGGGGAGGAAGGCTTTGTACAAAACTTCTCAATTTACCCATATGCTCAGTCTGCTCAACAACCCTTTGTACAGGAGTTTCCGAGGCAGCGACATTTTCCTGAATGACTTCCTGCACTCTTTCTGCCGTTTGAGGATCTGTCAGATCGAGATCTGATACTTCTCCAAAACCTTTTTCTTTTTCACCGAAATTAACCCACGAAATACCCCCATCCTTATTTGATACTGTAAAAGTTAATCTGCGTGTTGATCGTCCGTATCCCTCCGATTCGGGCCTAGAAAAAACAGGGTATGCAATTCTTTTAGAGATAACTTCTTTAAATCCACTTACGTCTCTGGGTCTTATTTCTTTTACTCCATCTCTTGTAAAGACAAGGAATCTTGATGCTTCCACTTCCCCTTCGAGGCTATAAGATTGGGGAAGGACAATAGCTCTTGTATCATCTGTTAATGCGCCATGCTTACTTTCTGATCCAAAAACTGCACCGATTCTTCGTTTCTCAAGATCATTCAAAAGCTTTAATCCCATTTCCAGTAATCCGTTATTTGCTTCCTCCAGAGTTTTTGGTTCTGACGATTGAGTTTGGTCGCCTACGTCCATGGTTATCTCAGAAACTTCCGAAGGCAAACCTGTTTGATTATTAACATCATCCGATGGGGGAGCTACTCCGAGATCTTCCGGTTTTGGTACTTGTTCTTCTGCTTGCATAGCTACTTTTAATGTGTCAGAATTTTCCTCTCTTGTCAAGCCCAAATTTGAGTCTTGGCCGCCGTATAATTGCTCGTCCTGTGCGTCTTGGATACTTGCTTTAATAACTTCGCCGACCAAATTGATATCAGGAGCTGCTTCTTCAACTTTTACTGTGTGGCCTTTTTCTCCCAGACGTATGAAACGCCCGTCATAGCCTGCATTTTGGGAAAATTTATCCGGGTTTCTTACGGCAGAAGCAATTGCATCTGTCATAATACTTGTGCCATCATCTCTTAGAACTCTCGGTCCGTCTACTGTCAGCACAATCCATTCAACTTCACCGCTTCCATAGGATCCTTTTCCGGGAATGATATTTCTGTGTCTTAAGATCAAAGCTCTTAAGTCTTGTCCTGTTTCTCTGTTTTTTTGCCCAAATTTTGCAATTCCTGAAACACCTCCTAAGTCATCCAGGACGGATGACCAATTCTGTTTTTCCGGAGGAGTTTGAGTTTGCGACTCTGTAAAAAGAGAACGAACTTGATCAAACTCCGAGAGAGGGCTTGTTATTTCTTCTGGTTTATCAGCAATATCTTCTTTGACTCCAATGGTTGCCTCCTGAAAAATCTTATCACCTTTATTACCTTTAAGTCTTGATGCTAAAGCCCTGAAAGGATTTGGAATCTTAATTCTTGGTTTCTGCGGAACTGCAACTGCTTCTGCTGTTTGCGCAAATTCTGCCATACAGCTTAAATATCCCACATAGAAAAATCTTTTTCAAGATGCTATTATAAATTAACCTAATTTATAAAAATTACAAATTCAAAATTACAAATTTCAAATAATATTTAAATTCAAAACAGTTTTTGGATATTGAAATTTATAAAATTGTAATTTATTTAGGATTTGATGCTTTGAATTTGTGATTTGAATATTTATGTTTGATAAACTTTTCAGTCTTTTTTCATACGATATTGGGATAGATTTGGGTACTGCAAATACTCTTGTCTTTGTTAAGGGTAAGGGAATTGTTATAAGAGAGCCTTCGGTTGTTGCGATACATAAGAAGACAAAAAAAATAATATCGATCGGGACAGAAGCCAAAAAAATGCTGGGTAAAACCCCTGCGACAATTCTGATAGTAAAACCTCTTCGGGGAGGAGTAATTGCCGACTTTGATGCTACAGCAAAAATGATATCATACTATATCCAATCAGTACATCAGGTTGGAAATATTCTGCCTGCCGCGTGGTCCAAGCCCAAGGTAGTAATAGGTATCCCCTCGGCTGTAACAGAAGTTCAAAGACGAGCGGTTTGGGAGGCGGCACTGTCTGCCGGCGCAAGGGAAGCGTTCCTTATCGAGGAACCTATGGCAGCGGCAATCGGGGAGGAGATTTCGGTTTTTTCTCCAACTGGATCAATGATAGTGGATATTGGAGGAGGGACGACCGAGATTGCTGTAATATCTCTTGGGGGAATTGTGTTGAGTAAATCTTTTCTTGCCGCAGGGGATGAGATGGACCGGGCAATATCGCACTATATAAGGCTAAGACACGGTTTGCTTTTGGGTGAAAAAACAACCGAGGAGGTAAAACTTAAGATCGGAAGCGCATCAGAGAGTAAATTCAAAATTCAAAAGGCAAAAATCAAAAGCGAAAATGAGAAAAACGAAGATGAAAGTCACGGCGAGAAGTTTAATCCTGTGCAACTTAGAGAGAAGGTTGCGGTTGTGAGAGGGAGAGATATAGAGACTGGATTTCCCAAGAGTCTTAAGGTTACAGAGGTTGAGGTAAGAGAAGCTCTTGCCCCGGTCGTCTCAGAGATTATAGAAGGGATTTCCGATGCTTTGGAAGATGCACCCCCTGAGCTTGTCTCGGATATACTCGAGCATGGGATACTCTTAACAGGAGGAGGATCACTTCTTCCGGGGATAGAAGATATTATAGCTGAGAGGACCCGTATTCCTGTTATAAAGTCAGAAGACCCTCTTACCAGTGTGGTGAAGGGTACCGGGAAAGTGCTTGAAGACGAATCGCTTCTTGAAAGAGTCAAAGTCATCGGCGGCCTGAAATAATTCAGAATCTAGAATTCAGAATTAAGAATTACGAATAGTAAGCTTCGAATTAACACCAAGAGCTGAAGTTAGCAATTAGCTATTAGCACTGATAATTAAGGTATTTATTAATGGCTGTTTGTACTAGCAAATACTAACGGTGTCTACTAATAATTAGCAGTTGATACAAGTGTCTGCTTTCGTGGGTTTTTTGTGGCTTGTTATCTTTTTCAAAAGAGACTAAAATCTTTTTATGAAGAAAAAAAGTAATTTTATCCCCGTTTTTATAATTCTTCTCATTCTATCTTTTATAGTATTTTCTTTTTCAAAATCAGGATTTTTGGAGGGGTCTTTTTCTATCACGGAGAAAATCTTTTCACCCCTAAGAACTTTAAGCTTTGCTCCTTTTGGATTTTTTTCAAAGATATCCAGAGATTCTGAGCTTCAAAAGCTGTCGGAGGAGAATAAAGATCTTATTAAAAGACTTGTGGAGCATGAAAGACTCAAAAAAGATAACTTGGCCTTGCGGGATCAGTTTCAAACCATAAGCCCCAAGAGTACATCTCTTATTCCCGCCAAAATCGTTGGAGCTCCCAGCTTCATCCCCGGGATCTTTGATCCTGTTAGTTTTATTATCGACAAAGGAACAAAGGATGGGGTCGGGGAAGGTTTTGCAGTGATTTATAAAGATAATATTGTCGGAAAAGTAATCCAGGCCTCTTTCTATTTTTCAAAAGTTGACCTTGTCACCAAGCGTTCCTTAAGCCTTACAGTCAGAGATTTAGGAACTTCTGCTATGGGAGTTGTGAAAGGGGAGGGGGGTAGGGAAATGATCCTGGATAATGTAATTCAATCAGATGAAATAAGGCAAGGAGATATTATTGTCTCAAAGGGAGACCTGAGTTTGGATGGACGTGGGTATCCGCCCGATCTTGTAGTTGGAAAAGTAATTTCTTTAGAGAAAAATCCAAGCGAACTTTTCAAGAAAGGAAAGGTTTTGAGCCTTTTGGATTTCTCTAGTCTCGAAATGGTCTTTGTTGTACGCTTAGAATGAAATGATTATTTTAATAATACTTGCCTTATTTTTAGTTCTTCAAGTAGCTCTCACGACTATTCCTCTGGTTTTTATTTTCCATCTTTTAAGCGCTGTTATCTTAAGAAAGCTCTGGGTTCTTGGGACGGCATTTTTTTCGGGAATTTTTCTTGACATTATGCTTCATAATCCTGTTGGAGGAACAAGCATATTTTTTCTTATCTCTCTTATGATTGTTTTTGTTTATGACCGGAAATTCGATATTCAAACTTATCCTTTTGTTTTTGCCGTGACATTTTTGGGAGATTTTTTAAATTCCCTTCTTTTTGGCTACCAAAATCTCTTTGTACACTCACTATTCTCAGGTCTTATTGCCGTTTTCTTCCTTTTTATTCTTATCAAACTTAACAGATTTGATTTGAGCCATAAATTTTCATCTCTTTCTTATGAAGGTTAAGCCCGGAGTTGCATTTCCCGATTTTATAAGTTCCGAAAAACAAAAAAAGAGAGGAGATTTGTACGAAAAATATCTTAGGACGAGAGAATTTTTTATACCTCTTTTTTTAATTATTATGGTCTTGGGTATTGTTGTTAAGCTTTTTTCTCTTCAGGTCCTTAAAGGATCGTATTATCAAGATCTTTCTGATACAAACAGAATAAAAACCATTACTATTTATGCCCCGAGAGGAATAATTCTTGACAGTAAAGGAAATCCTCTTACCTATAATGTTCCGGGATTTAGAGAAAATGTTGCCGGCAAAACGAGAGTTTTAGAAAAAGATGAGGCTCTATCTCTTATAGCAGGAGGCGAAAAAGATCTTGAAATTGATTCTCTCAGATCGTACCCGTATAAAGATGTTTTTTCCCATGTTTTAGGGTACATCGGGCAAATCTCAGAAGATGAGCTTAAAAATCCCAAGTACGAAAGTTACAAAGCAGGCGATCTTATAGGAAAAATGGGAATTGAAGAAGCGTATCAATCTATCCTGAGGGGAATAGACGGAAAAGAGCTTATTGAAGTGAACAATCTTGGTGAAACAGTAAGAAGGCTGGGACAAACTGATCCAATTCCAGGGGAGGACATAGTTGTCACTCTGGACTTAAGACTTCAGAAGGTAGCGTTTGAGGCAATGAAAGAAGTCAAAAAAGGAGCTGCGATTGTATCAACTCCAAAAGGAGAAATCTTGGTTTTACTTTCTAAACCGTCGTTTGACCCCAACCTTTTTACTTTAGGCAAAAGTTACAAGCCCTTTTCCTCCTCAAGCTATCGAAGTGTCGAAGAGGTTCTGTCCGATACTGTAAATCAATCGCTTCTCAACAGGGCAATATCAGGAGTTTATCCGCCCGGCTCAACCTTCAAACTGGTTGTCGCAGCCTCGGGTCTTGAAAATAAAATCATAAATCAGAATTTTGAAATTGTGGACACCGGAGTAATAAATGTGGGCGCATTCTCTTTTTCGAACTGGTACTTTACCCAGTATGGGAAAACAGACGGAGAGGTAAATATTGTGAAAGGAATAAAAAGATCAAACGACGTCTTTTTCTACAAACTTGGGGAAAAAATAGGTGTTGATAAAATCTCAGAAATGGCAGAGCATTTTGGGCTTGGGAAAAAACTTGGAATAGATCTTTCAGGAGAAGAAGAAGGATTAATCCCAAGCCCATCATGGAAAAAAAGTTACATAGGAGAACCTTGGTATCTTGGAGACACTTATAATTACAGTATCGGGCAGGGATATATTCTGACAACACCTCTTCAGGTAAATTACTGGACACAGGTTTTCTCAAATGGAGGAGATTTTTACAGACCTCATCTTATTAAAGGCAGTTTTGCTCCTTCTAAAAAAAAT
Source organism: Candidatus Levybacteria bacterium RIFCSPHIGHO2_01_FULL_41_15 (assembly GCA_001782165.1). Lineage (GTDB taxonomy): Bacteria > Patescibacteriota > Microgenomatia > Levybacterales > UBA12049 > 2-01-FULL-38-13. Next base: position 36,649 of record MFNV01000010.1, read on the forward strand.
TTAATAGGAACAGAGGCTTTAAATCTTATAAGAGAGGGGATGAGGCAGTCTTGCTCACCCGGAGGAGTTGCCTGGCCGCTGTTCGAATTTAGAGTTCAGAATTCAAAATTAAGAATTGATGGAAAGAACTTTCTAGAAGTTCCGGAGGCTACAACTTCGGCAAACTTTGAAGACTACAGAAAAGTAAGTGTTGCCTGTAAAACCGGGACTGCCCAGCATGGAGGAGAGGGAACTCTTCCTCATGCATGGATTACTCTTTTTGCACCTGCCTACGATCCTGAGATAGTAGTTACTGTTCTTGTTGAGGAGTCAGGAGAAGGGTCAAATATCGCAGCACCGATTGCCAAGAAAATTCTTGAGGCATACTTTCAGGGAAAATAATTAACTGTGGGATGATTATTAAAAGCGCCTTATGTCTATTTTTGCTGCGCCTCGTATTCTCTTACCACTCTCGCAAGACGGCTGAGCTGATCTTTTTGATGTAACTTGCCAATCGTTTTCCAAGAAGTAATATCCCTTACGACAGTAAGACTTAAGCCGTTTGGTAGAGTTGGATCAAAAAACAGATGAGAAACGGACCCGGTTTTCGGATCTATAAAAGGAGTAGCAGGTCCAACAAAAACTAATTCAGAGGTACTCTTTCCATTATCATCAGGATGAGATTCTCTACTTAACCTAATTATATCTCCTATTACGACAAAACCCTTTACCGAAGCATTATGGAGGTCATAATTACTGATGCCGTTTTCTCTCCCTTTCCTAAACCACTTTTTTGCCCAGGGAAAAGTTACCTCTTCAGGCTTACGGGTACATAAAGGTGAGCGGCTGGTTTCAGATAAGCGCCTGCTTAGAATTTCCGAAAGTCTCATGTTATGTATTTAAATCTTGAAATAAGTCTAGATAATAGCACTTTACTATTTAATTTTCAACTCCTATTATTAAATTGATTATGAAAGATGAAAGGTTTTACTGGCTGTCATTTTCGCTTTTTCCGGGGATAGGACCTTTGAAGTTTAAAAAACTACTTAATGAGTTTGGAACGGCAGAGAAAGCGTGGAAAGCGCCTTTGGATTCTTTGAAAAAGGTTATCGGGGATATAACTTCAGAAAAATTTGATAATTTTCGTAAAGATTTTTCCGTCGAAAATTATCTTCTCAAACTTAAAAAGGCAGATGTTTGGTTTATAACTTCAAATGACCCATTTTATCCTTCCTCTCTTTTGCAGATTAAGAATCCGCCTTTTGTTCTGTTTGGCCGAGGATTAAAGTTTGACAAACTTAAAAATGAGCTTGAAAGAACTATTGCGATCGTCGGTACGCGAAAACTCACAAACTATGGAAGAGAAGTTACCGAAATATTCACGAGGGATCTTTCAGCCTCCGGATTTACGATAGTATCGGGTCTTGCTCTTGGTATTGACTCTGTCTCTCATCAAACCGCTTTGGAATCCGGCGGAAAGACAATAGCGGTTTTAGGTTGCGGCGTTGACTGCTGTACGCCAACAACTAATCAAGGTTTATACGATAAGATTATAAAGGGAAATGGTGCAATAATCTCGGAAGTCCCCTTATCATATATGCCCTCAAAGGGTCTTTTCCCATCTCGAAACAGGATAATTTCAGGTTTGTCTTTGGGCGTTTTGGTTACAGAAGGCGCAGAGGATTCAGGCTCTTTGATAACAGGTAATCTTGCCTTTTCTCAAAACAGGAAGGTTTTTGCAGTGCCCGGACCAATAACATCCGATTTCTCTAAAGGCCCATATAAACTTATCGAAAAGGGAGCAAAGCTTGTAACCTCGGCAGAAGATATATTAAAAGACTTAGGACTTAAGACTTCGGACTTAAGATTAAAAAAATCAAAAGTAATAAAAGGGGAAACAAGGGAGGAGGGGAAGATTTTGACAATTCTTCAGAATGAGCCGTTATATTTTGATGAAATAGTGAAACGGTCCAAGCTTGATTCTTCCAAAGTCGGAAGTTTACTTTCCATAATGGAGATAAAGGGACTTATAAAAAACTCCGGAAGTTTTTATTCAATAAACAATTAGGGGTGAGATTCGTCTGAATAGTCATCCTCGGATCCCAGTCCGCGGCCTGCCTCTTTCACGTGATTGCATTGATGCAATGTCATCTTCATCCCACCAGTTTTTCCTAAAGGGCTTGTCCGAAAACTCAGCTTCTCTTCTCTGTTCAGTTTTCCAATCTCGGTAAATCTGTTCTGCCCGCTTTTTTGCATCTTCTTTATATTTTGTCGGAGGCCCTTCAGTTGCTTTTAATAAATCAAATTGAGCAAGGACTATTGCCTCATATCTTGGGAAGAGTTTTCCGAGACTATCTCTTAGACTTGTTTTTTCTTGAGTCTTCGGGTTTAGAAAGCTAATTCCTGCAAGTTGATCTTTGACAAACAAATGTTCGGGAGAATCTTGCGGTTCAGGATTTTTCTGAGACTCGTGTCCTTCCTTGGGCGTCAGGTTTGGTTCCATAAAAATAGATTAACTTATATATATATATATATTCTGTCAATAGGAGAATTACCAGTCTTTAGCTTCGCGTTTGCGGATTATTAATTTTTTTGCTCTTTTTGTCATCGTGATATAATTTCCTCATGCCTATTGTATTCTCGGAACATGCAAAGAGACAATTAGAAAGACGAAAAATTTCTCAAAAATTAGCAAAAAATGTAGTGATAAACCCGGATGAAATAAATTCAAGTTTCCGAGACAGAAAATTGCGCAGTAAGAAAATTCGTGGTAGACTAATTGAGATAGTTACAAAAACAGAAGGCTCAAAAATAACAATAATTACAGGATATTTTATTAAGGAGTAGTATGAAATTTAAATACGATACCAAAGTAGATGCAGTTTATATTGAATTTGCAAAAGGGAAATACGACAGTACGCGTAAAATCTCTGATGCTATTTTAGTAGACGAAGATAAAGAAGGAAAAATCTTGGGAATTGAGATTTTAGATGCGAGTAGAAATATTAATGCATTTAACCCAAAGAACCCCAAATTTTCAATAACATCTTCTTAGCCCCTTCGGGGTAAAGTTTTAATTTTACCCCTTGACCACACCAATTTTAACATTCGGCTTTTCAGTATTATTCATACACGTCTCATGTTGCAATTTTGGTGGTCTTCGTCGCAAAAAAAAGTTTTTGCTCCTTGACAAGTATACTATCCTTTTAATTAAACTGGAAAAGTTATTATGAAGAATTTAGTTATTGTTGAATCGCCGACAAAGGCAAGAACAATAGGGCGATTTTTGGGCAAAGATTATGAGATAAAGGCTTCGATGGGGCATATTATGGATCTTCCCAAAAGTAAATTGGGAGTAAATGAAAAAACTTTTGAGCCTCAATATGAGCTGGTTTCCGAAAAGAGAATGGCAATTTCAGATCTTAAAGAAGGAAGTAGGAAGGCAGAGTCTATAATAATCGCAACTGATCCTGATAGAGAAGGGGAAGCGATCGCTTCGCATATAAAACAGATATTAAGTGAAAAAGATACTAAGATATTAAGTAAAAAAAATAAAAATCTCTTAATATCTCAATATCCTAATATCTCAAGCTCCAAGTTTAAGAGGATTGTTTTTCATGAGATTACTAAAGAAGCCATCGAGGAGGCTTTGAAAAACCCTAGAGACATAGATCAGGCACTTGTTGATGCTCAAACTGCAAGAAGAGTTCTTGATAGATTAGTGGGTTATAAAATTTCTCCCGTGCTTTGGCAAAAAGTAAGAAGAGGATTGTCAGCAGGGAGAGTTCAGTCTGTTGCCCTAAGACTTATTGTAGAAAGGGAGCGGGAAATAGAAAAATTTAAAAAAGAAAAATACTACACCATCACTGCGGTAATGGTAAATCTCAAATCCCACGCCGCCGGCATAGCCTCTGGCGACGCACGGCAAATCACAAATAACAAAGAGGAGACGGAGTTTGAATTAATAGAGATAGACGGAGAAAAGGTTGAGTTTCAAGAGACTCTAAATCTTTATGACGGGCAGTATAAGATTACAAAAACAACCCTCGATAATTTAGGCAAAACGCAGAGAATAGTCGAAGACTTGGAAAGAAAAAATTTTGAAGTTTTAGATATTCTTAAAAAAGAAATTAGAAGAAGTCCCTATCCGCCTTTTACTACATCAACACTTCAACAGGAAGCATCAAGACGATTGTTTTTTTCGGGAAGACGAACTATGAGTTTGGCGCAAAAACTCTACGAAGAGGGATTTATAACTTATCACCGAACAGATTCCGTAGTAATTTCGCAAAGCGCGACTTTTGCTTTGAGAAATTATGTAAAAAAAGAATTCGGAGATAAATATCTTCCGGAGAAACCGAGATTCTACAAAACCAAACAAAAATTGGCACAAGAAGCGCATGAGGCGATCAGGCCAACCGGCTTGAACAATCAACCATCAACAATTAACAATCAACTGGGAAGAGACTACGGAAAATTGTATGAGTTGATTTGGAGAAGGGCATTGGCTTCTCAAATGAGCGATGCGATTATTGAACAAACAAATGTTCTTGTTGATTCAGGAGACAAAAAATACAGACTTAAAGCGAATGGGTCAGTTCTGCTATTTGATGGTTTTCTTAAGATTACACCGCAGGCTTTAAACGATATAATACTCCCGGATTTTAAAGTAAACGAGGAAATAAATTTCAAAGAAATTCTTTGGAAAGAGCACGAGACTACCCCTCCTTCAAGATACAATGACGCTTCTTTGGTTGCAACTTTGGAAGAAAAGGGAATTGGAAGACCATCTACCTACGCAACAATTATTTCAACTATTGAATCTCGAAGATATATAGAAAGACAGGAGGGAAGATTTGTCCCAACGTATGTGGGGATTGCAGTTTCGGATTTTTTGGTAGAAAACTTTTCTTCAATAGATGATATTCCTTTTACTGCTTCAATGGAGGATGAGCTGGATGCAATAGCAAATGAGAAGAAAGAATGGGTTCCTGTTATAGAAAAATTTTATAGTGAGCTTGCGCAGAAACTTGAAGGTGTTAAGGGTGCACAGAGGGTCAAGATAGAAACAGAAGAAACAGATGAGCGTTGTCCTAAGTGCGGTTCAAAACTTGTAATTAGGATTGGAAGATTTGGCAAGTTTTTATCGTGTAGTACATTTCCAAAGTGCGATTTTACAAAACCTTATCTTGAAGAAGTGGGAATTCCCTGTCCAAAGTGCGGAAAAGACAAAGGAGGACAGGTTATATCAAGAAAAACGAGAAAAGGCCGCAAATTCTATGGATGTTCAAATTACCCAAATTGTAACTTTGCCGCGTGGAAGTTGGAGGATATTAAGAAAAATAAGAAGTAAAATTTTACTGCGCCGGGCAGGATGCGAATTCGCAGTCTGGTCCTTCTCTCCCCACATATGATCCATCCGGACACAGTTTTACCTCTTGAGTACATGCTACTGGTTCAGTCGAATCGAGGAATTTGAAAGTGGGAATTATTTTTTCTAGAACATTTTTCGCAGATTCCTCTGTTTCTTTCGACGCCGAGGAACCTATTTGATACGTGGTTGCCATAAGGATAAAGGTTTTATCGCCCTTTACGAACTCTTTATAGGTAAAGGGTGTATAGTTTTTCTGCCACTGCGGGGCAATTTTTGCTGTTTCGAATATATGAACGGAGATAAGAGCAGGTTTTTCACCGACTGGTGTTTTGGTATCAGAAAATGTTAAAATACTCTCTTCCTCTATGATTCTCCAATCGGAAGGATACTTTAATGAGAACCCATATGTAGAATCTTCATATGTTTTCCAATTTGCGGTTTCATCGGCTGAGGTTCCCGCCTTCGCTGAAGCTTCGGTGGGTAAGGGAGTTGGAGTAACTTTAGAAGCTTGTTTACTTTTGGAATTTAGGGCAAGATATGTACCGCCGGCGGCAAGGATTAAAATTAAGAAAACTAAAGCTAGGATCAGTCCTTTTGGCAGAAAAGATTTTTTGGAAACTGAAGCTGTTGGAGGAGTAAAATTTGTTGGAGCTTGAGGAATTTGTGCAGAGACGTTATTTTGAGAACTATTATCCAAGGCATTATTTTGTATGTTTGGTTTTACACTTTGATTTTCCACCCAATCAGTATTTCATTGTGAGCAACTGTTGTCAAGCAACACTTCATTACTAATATACTAGTATAATAGTAATTGGTGATTAATCCCAATTCCCAGAGGCAAACTTTGCCCTTGCTTTCATATTTGTTTTTGATTTTAGAGCAAGATCAACTGGTTTTAATATTTTTCCTATCTTCTTGAAAAAATTGATTACATTTTCTCTTTTCAAAAGCTTTTCTATGGTTTGGTGAAAAGAAGAGTTTTTGTATTTGAGCTGGTTCTGGTACGTTCGGACAGTTTCATAGCTAACATGAAGAGCAGATTGAATAGAGTCAGGAAGGAAGCCTCTTTTAAGCATCATAAAAAGAACCAACCGCTTTGTTAACATGATTTTTTCCTCTTTTGTCAGAAATTCCTCAAAAAAATTTTCAATCTCATTCGCATTGGTTAAAGATGATACAAGGAAAGCAAAATGCTCTTTTATTTCTTGAAGTTGATTTTGACTAAGATGAAATTTAGAAATTCTGGTCATAAATACTAATATACTAGTATATTAGTATTTATGTCAATAGTGCAGTCATTATTCGTGTATTACTTAATGATGTAGTTTCTGTAATTACAGAATTTAAAATATTTTTGCGAGGAGAACAAGGAGGGCAAGGATGGCGACTTGGTTTATTATTCCCCAAGGTGCAGGCATCCTATTATCAAACATTTTCTGAAATTTATAAAAGACCTTAAAAGGTTTAATGCCAAAAAAATACCAGGGGGCTGTCAGCCAGTCTAATAACTGGGAAGTAACTATTATCAAAAATGCATACAAAATATTAGTTTGAGGAAACAAAAGAAAAATTAATAGATATGAAAGAGCAAATCCAAGAATAACATCGATTAGGGCCTCCTTGATTATTCTTTCTTTGCTTTTTGTCTTTCCGTTGGTACCTTCGTCCCAATGAGGAAATAAATCTCCTATTATATGGGAGATAAAGGCAAGGGGAATTGCGAGGGCTGGATTTCCGATTTTTGTTGCTATTACCGTTCCAATTATAGCGTGTCCTGTTGCAGTCATGGTTCGAATACCCCTCTCGGCCATGAACTCGAGGCCGAATGGTCACCATGACACTGAACTTCTGTCGAATGGGTCATCTTAAAAGTATAAAGTATTAGATATAAAGTATCAACCGACTTGACAACCTTTAAAACTTCTGATCATAATAAGCTGTGGGAAGAAAAATTGCATTTTTTCCTGTAGCGTTTCTTAGTTTTATTCTGGTTTCGGCAACTCCGGTTTATGCCTACCATCAAAAGCAGGTTTTGGGGGTGTCGGTTTCTTCTGAAGCTCCACAAATACCTCCCACCGCAGAAGGTCCGGGTCTTATTCTTCCGGACAGCCCCTTATTTTTCTTAGACAAACTTAAGCAAAATGTGAGATTGCTTTTTGCTTTTACTCCTGAAGGGAAAACTAGGATTTACAATGCTATTGCAGGGGAAAGGCTTGCAGAGCTTAGATTCATGCTTTTAGAGAATAATCGGGAAGGGATCGAAATTGCTATCGAAGGAGTTGCTCGAAATCTTGAAAAGGCCTCTGACCATCTGGAAGCTGCGAGATTTAGAGGCAAGGACGTTTCAGAGCTGGCAAAAACAATTAACGAGGATATTAAAAGAAAACAAGATGCCATGGATATCCTTGAGGAGGAATCAACGGGAGAACTTTATGCAATGGTTCTTGGAGCACAAACTTCAATCTTAAAATCAAAAGTTAAGGTAGAGGATAATCTGCCAAAACACATGATTGAAAATGAAATAAGAGATAATCTTACAAGACAAATCAATAAAAAAATAAAGATTGCTTCTTCCTCGTCACAAGAACTGCTTTATCAGATTGAGGAGCTTAGAAGGGAGGCAAGCGAGGCAAGCAGAAGATCTCTTAGGAATCGGGAAGAAGCCTTAAGAAAAGCGATAGAAAAAAAGAATGAGATTTTAAGAAAAAACAACCAGAGACTTTTTGAGCTTGAGAAGAAAAAGCAGGAAAGACTTCTTCAGCTTCAGGACCGAGCCTTAGAGAACGTAAGAGAGATAGTAAAAAAAGCTCAGGAAACAGCCTCTAATTATGAACAAATAAAGGAGGTAGAAAAAACAGGAATCAATATTAATACTCAAACTTCCCAATAGCTCTGCCATCCTTTCTTTAGTATAATTATCTCCATGGTAAACCCTGCGCCAACAAAGAGAGACGAGTCATCGATTGTACTGCCGCATGATTCGTGGTGCGGGGTAAAGCTTGCGGCAAGAGAACTTAGGATATGTTTTCCGACAAGTGAGGATCTAAAAAAAATTAAGAAAAAGCCGATTTATATAATTGTTGATAATGTCTTAGATACTTACAATGTCGGCGGCATTTTTCGTCTTGCGGATGCTGTTGCGGCAAAAAAAATTTTTCTTTGCGGGCAAACAGAAACACCGCCTCATACCCGCATAAAAAAAGCGTCTATAAATACGACAGAATGGGTGAGCTGGCAGTATTTGCCTTCGGCGAAGTCTGCCATTGACCATTTACGATCGACAATTGACAATTTACAGGTTATTGCGATTGAGCAGAGTAAAAAAAGCGTTCCATATAATAAAGTAGATTATAAATTTCCTATTGCTCTTATTGTTGGTCACGAATCAGAAGGGGTTTCAAAAGAAGTTCTCAAAACGGCAGATTACATCGCAGAGATTCCAATGTGGGGAGTCAATAAATCCTTAAATGTCATCGTATCCTTGGGGATAGTTTTATATGAAACAATAGGGAAGGTTTCGATTAAATAATATCATGGAGTTTACAAGTAATTACAAAAAGCATACAAGTAAGAACCTAATCCAAAAGTTTTTGATAAATAATTTTTATAATAATTTTATCTCCTTAATTAAAAACCTTGATATTAAATCTATTTTGGATGTGGGATGTGGAGAGGGGTTTACCCTAAACAAATTTTATGAGAATAAAATCGGAGAAAAACTTGAAGGCATTGATTTTCAGAAAAATTCAATTGAAATTGGCAAAAAACTGCATCCATATTTGGCTCTGAAACAAGGAAATATATACAACTTAGAATACAAAAATGATTCATTCGATTTGGTAATAGCTACAGAGGTCTTAGAGCATTTAGGAGATCCGAGAAGAGGTTTAAAAGAGCTTGTTCGTGTCTCAAAAAAATATCTTCTTCTATCAGTTCCCAATGAACCGTTTTTCATGATTGCAAATTTCTCACGTGGCAAAAATTTAAGCCGGTGGGGTAATGATATCGAACATATTCAGCACTGGAGCGCAAAAGGATTTGCGCAATTTATAATTCATAATTCAGAATTAAGAATTAAAACAAAACGCCATCCTTTCCCCTGGACAATCCTATTTTTGGAGAAATGAATAAAGATCTCTTGACTTTTGCTACTTATAATAAGTAGAATTTTATTATGGACGAAGAACTGGAAAATAAAGAAAATTTTATTTCCTCGCTTGATCCCAGGAAAAATCATACAAACTTTTTTTTGTTTCTTTTTGTTGCAATACTTATTATTGGAGGGATTGGGGTTTCAATAAATACAGTCCAAAAAACAGCTAAGCAGAATGAAAATACAAGTACAACCAAAAGTTCCCCCGCTTTTACAAGCATTGCTCCAAGAACTTTAGTATATGGGTACGGGACAGATAAAAATTCCTATATCGAAGCTGTGGATCTTAATTCCGGTAAAGTTTATGCTTTAGCAACCCTAGATTTAAATATCAAAAAAGTAACAGTAACCTCTTCGGAATCTATGATTTTTATAAATAAAACTGATGCAAGAGATTACGGAAGAGAGATTTCCACTTTTAATTTTGGGAATAAATCTGTTTCTTCTACTGTTTTGGCGGACACAAATTATGGAATTGACGATTATGTCGTCTCTCCTAATAAGAGATATATTGCAACATGGGAAATAAGTGTTCCAGAGAATTCCCAGGGGCTAATTGGAGGAAAGTCAAGAGTTTATGCCGTTGATATCAACAGCCCGCAAAGAAAAAATATTATTTATGATGAGCCGATCAGCAATGGGTCATTTATGCATTATCCTCTGGCAATAACAGACAGAGGCGAAATTTATATGGATAAATTTGAAGCAAATAGTCAGGCAGGATGGGCAAACGGAATAAGCGTTTCAGATTTTTCGGGAACTGTCAAAGAAGAAATTCCTTCTATGTCTTCGGGAACCCTTTCATCTCAGCCAATTTTGTCTCCCGACGGTAAGAAACTTGTCTTTGCCGGATATGATGGAAGCAAGGGTCCTGGAAATGTTTCCCTTGCGGATAGAGAAGGATTCAGGCAAGCTCTTCTTAATCCTAATACTATAGAAATTTTTGATACTTTGGGTAGACAAAGAACAAAACTTACGGGTATCCTGAATACTAACCGGTATCCTTTTGTTTCGTGGGATTCTTACAGTGGAAAAATAATTTATTTCACTTTATCAAAAAGCTTGGAACAGAATGGTTTTTATCTTTACGATCCCATAACTTCGTCGACACAAAAGTTAAGGGGCGAAATTGCAACATCGCAAGATTCTGTGCTTTCTACATTGGGGGACAATAATATTTTGGTGGGAGTAAACAATACATCAGTCTCAACTGTTGGAAATCTTGGAGAAAAATATAGCCAGACTCTAAATGAAATAGGAATATATAATACAAACACAAAAGAAAGAGCTAGGGTTAATATAGGAAAAAATCCGATTCAGTACATTGGTCTTTTGCCTTCCGCTTTTTTTAATGACTCTCAAGCTACGGGAAATCTTGGATCAAGTAGCAAAGAAAACGTAAGCACACTTCAGCTTAAAACAATTACTCTTAAATCCGAACTGGGGCCAAAGAGGATAACCCAACAAAGTAAGCCGGCATGTAAAAACATTGCTACTGAACAATGCAATTCTATGTTGGGAACAAACTTTAGTCCAGATCAAAGGAGCAGCACGCCCAATTCTGAATATAATTCCTGCTTTAAAACACAATTTGCGCTTGCCAGAACGGATGGCGTATGTATGGATAGCCCTTTATATCTTTACGGAAAACCCGGTACATATATAAAAATTAAGATAGGTACGCAAATTTATGGATCTAATGCTCCCTACAAGGGTGGTTCTTATGAGGGTTTTTTAACTGGGGACGGGGGATTAAAAGTTGAAAATCAGCTGTATTCCAATATAAATTTTAACTATACTTCTGCTCTAAGGAAATTACCTCAACTTAATTATGGTAAAACAGTCAAATCCGAAGAAGTACCAAAAACCCTTGAAGAGTACGGGAAAAAGTTAGGGTTGAATTTAGTTGAAATAAAAGACTTAATAGCTTCGATAGGAAAATTCTCCTCCTCTTATGTTTTTGTTTCATTTTTTGATAATGAAACCTCTAAAGCCATTCTTCCTATTTCCTTTAATCCCATTCCCGATACATATAGAAATATAGTTTTCTACTTAAAGCCTCTCGAAGATCCAATTGTTTCTAGTTCTTCGAAGTTTCCGGGAATTCCTCAAAGAAAAGGCTTAGCTGCTATTGAAGTTAGCTACATCATAGACGAGTAATTGTTATTTATTCTTCTTCCCTGGACACTGCTTCTTTTGGAAAAGACGGTTTAGCCTCTGTTGTGTTATAATTCGCTCCTATGGTGGAAAGAGAAAAAACCAGAGAAGAGCTTCATGCCCAAAGGCAAGATTTTATTCAAAAGGCTATTCAAGAAAGAGCTCATGAAAAACGGCCGGAAGATATTTCTCAACACCATTGGGAAAGGGCGGTGAACATTGGCGTTGCTTATAATTTTGGAGATGAATATTTGGAGGTACTGGGGCTTCAGTACGAAAGAACAAAGGAAATAGCATCAAAAGCCGTGAGAAAATTTATAGAAGGTTTATTGGGTAATTCATCTGAAGGATTGCGATTCTCCCATCCTCTTGAAGATCTTTTGTCAAAGAGACCCGAGTCCGAAATCATTGGAGAAAGAAGATCACAGGCAATGGGAGGGATAAGTTTGAGAGTAAGAGAGCAAGTTCGTAAAGGAGCAAAAGACGTAGAAGAAATACAAAGAAATACCGGGATTTCAGAAAGTTCAATACGGAAATCTTTAGGCGTAATTAGGAGATGGGGTATTGATGTAAGTCGTTTTATCCCGTCTCATGAAGATCAAGAAAAAATAGAACAGCTTACAAAAGAGGAAGATGATAAAAAGATACAACAAATACTGGATGAATTACCACCTAATATTATTTTAGCAAACTTAGTTAAACGGAAACTTGGGTATAATGCAAAAAGAGATGGGCTTTTTATTACAGTTGGAGATTTAACATCGGGGGTCTTCCATTATAGCTCTGAAGCAACGCGTCTTTTTTTCGATAGTCTTCGTTTATCCGGGATTTCTAGTAGACCGGTAGAATGCAGAGTACCAAAAACAGGGGAAGTTCAGGTGCATTATTACGTTTTGCTTGAGAGACACAGGGAGAGAGCCTTAGGTGTTTTGGATGAAGATCCGAGTCTTCAAAAATATAAAGAAAATCCGGTCAAAATAATCTGCGGAAAAGGCAATGATCCTATACCAAGCACACACCAGTTGCAACACAGCGGAGATTTTAGAAGTGTAGAAAGTTTATTTAAAGAGATGAAAGTGCTTATTAGTAAGAGAAGATCGGGATTCCATTACTCCGATTTTTTGACACCTGAATGTAGAGTACCAGTTTATCAATATCAACATGGTTCCAGAATAAACTATTATTTTCCAGAAAAGTATGCCGCTGCACTAAAAAATTTTTTAACAAATAGATATGCAGCGCTTTTTAGAACACGGGTTATTGATGTGTCATTTGAATCTGTATGAATTGGCTTAAAAGACATGGCTTTAAAATTTATTAAGTTGATTTCTCTACTAAATTTTCCCCTGGACAATGCTTCTCTTGGAAAAATAAGAATGGGATGATTTGTGAGAAACAATTTGGTATAATTCCTGTTTATGGTAGAAAGACAGAGAACGCTTCAGGAACTTCATGCAAGAAGACAGGCATTTGTTGTAAAAGCCATAGAGCAAGGTGCTTATCTTAGAAAACCGGAGGGAGTTAGTCAAAGAGTTTGGGACAGAAGTGTAAACATCGGGGTTGCACGCAATTTAGGCCTCTCTACTTTTGAAAGACTTGGGAGTTCATATGATAAAACATGGCAATTGGCAAGACTCGACAACATACGTTTTCTTTCGACAATCTGGGAAAGTGCTCCTCAAGCTGTTCAAGAGGAATATCCGCTCTCGGAATTTCTCAGCCCTAAACCGCGAGCCAAAAAAGAAAGAGCGTGCAGAAGTAAGCTTAAAGTGGAAAGGTTTCTCAAGGTTATAGAAGAGATGGATAACGATCACAAAGTTCAGGAGGAATTCGATCACCTTTCTAACAGAGCAATCATTAGATATTGTTCAACATATCCCAAAAATTCAGACCGGCCAAATCGCATAACTGTTTTAAAAGATGTAATAATGCAAGGATTTCGATATTCTCCTCGCTATGCCCATCTTTTCGCAGATTCAATTGGAAGACATGGAATTCCAATAAAAAAGGCGAGAAGGTCGTTAAGCAATCCTAAAATACCCGTCCAGAATTATTATTATCTTTTAGCACGGGATTCTCAAAGGGCATTAAATGCGCTTGAGACAGATGAAGCTTTGACCCCTTTTAAAATTCTTAGCTTAGAAGCTGCGTAGTTATTAACTTTGATTCTTGACAAAGGTTTTTATTCAACTATAATAGATTTTGGTATGTAAGACTTTCGCCAAAAGTTTGGTCTCGTTTCAAACGAGAGTTGTGACCCGCCTTTGGCGGGATTTTTGGTCTTAATATCTTAAAATAGCACATTAACAAGTGAATCAGCAACATTTTGGATACACTTCTTTAAGCTAAATTCAAGGAGGTCATCCGCTCGATCTTACTTTTCGCCTTACCTACTATTCGTAGCGCGGCTCAAAGAGCGATCTTTGGCGGATTGTCCATCTTTGATGGCCAAGAAGTGGTAGGAATGTTTTGACAAAGTCATTTGGACTTCGTCAAATTTTTTTGAGGATTTGATCCTGGTCCAGGATGAACGCTGGCGGCGTGCCTTAGGCATGCAAGTCGTTCGGTCCGTAGGACCGAACAGTTAACAGTTGACCAATTGACCGTTAACAATTTAACATAAAAGAGTGAGAACTTTTAGATTTCTAGAACTCCCAGTCTATAAAGATGGAAAGTCTTTTTATCGAAAATGTTTATTTCTAACTAAGAATTTGAATAAACAGTATTGGGAATTAGGTGACCAGTTAAGAAGGGCAGCATTATCGGTTTGTCTTAATATTGCAGAGGGATCTGCAAAGTATTCTGATAAAGATTTTAAAAGATTTCTTGAAAATTCACTGGGATCTATTAATGAAGCCATCGCTTGTTTAGATATAGCTTATGATAACTCGCTAATAAAGAAGGCAACATACGAGGATTTAAAAGTTTTGGCAGAAAGTATAACAAAACAACTTGAAGGATTGGCTAAGAAACTTCGAAGCTCTTAATTTGTTAGTTTGTTAATTGGTCGAAAGTTAATTGTTGAAAGTTCTGTCCTACGGACAGAGGCGGACGGGTGAGTAACGCGTAGGAATCTACCTCTGGGTGGAACATAGCTCATCGAAAGATGGGGTAATATTCCATAGCCTCAAGGTGGTACCTTGAGAAAATCCTAAGCACAAAATTACAAATTCTAAATAATATCAAAATCACAATAACCAAAATACAAAACAGTTTGGGAT